>JBCBEX010000004.1:0-110785 GCA_038528235.1 Bacteroidota bacterium | reverse complement strand
CGCCCGATGCCGATGCTCGCCACCCGCGCTGGTCGCAGGACGGCACGTCCGTGCTCTTCGCTTCCAATCGCGGGGAGACGTGGCAGCTATGGCGCGTTGCAATTGAGGGCGGAACGCCAGAGCGCATCCCAGGCACGGCCGGCGCGATCGTCGGAGCCGAGGGTCCAGACGGGAGGCTCCTCGTCGCGCGCTATGGCGAACCCGGCCTATGGCGCATCGATCCGGACAACAGGGAGGCGACTCCGTTGCTGGCCGACCTCGCCGATCCGCTCGCGTGGACCGTCGCGGACGACGCGCTCGTCTACCTCGCCCAGAGCGACTCGGCGCAGGCGCTCGTTCGTTGGGAACCGGGCACGGGGCAGCGCACCGAACGCGTGCTTCCCTCGGTGCAGCGGCTTCCCGGTACGCCCGTGCTCACAGCCTCTGAGGACGGTACCGTCGTGGTGTTCGCCCAGGTCGATCACGTTGAGAGCGACCTCGTGCGCGTGGACGGCTTCAAGTAGAAGCGTGGACGTGTGAAGGTGTGGACGTAGGGGGGGGAGCGGCCTCTGAGGCACGGAGGTACGGAATCACCGAAGCACTGACGCGGGGCTAGGTAAAGCCGCGATCTCCCCCGGATTGAGAGCGGCATCGTCACCGTGTACCTCCTTCGCGGACACTTCGCCTCGGGTGGGCGAGCATTTCGAGCGCGGGCGGTTGGCGGGCCGAAGGGAGCAGGTTAGATTGCGTGGACCCGCACCCGGCGCGGGTCGCCTGCCCGTCCTTGACCGCTGCCAGCCGTACCCCGCCGTGCCTACGCTCCCGACCGCTACCGCCCCCGGCCGTGTGCCCTCGCCTGAGGGCGCGCCCCCCCACACGAAGTACCTCTTCGTCACCGGCGGCGTCACGTCGTCACTGGGCAAGGGGATCATCTCGGCGTCGCTGGGACGCCTGCTCGAAGCGCGCGGCCTGCGCGTCACGGTCCAGAAGTTCGACCCCTACATCAACGTGGACGCGGGGACGATGAACCCCTACGAGCACGGTGAGGTCTACGTCACCAAAGACGGCGCGGAGACCGACCTCGACCTCGGGCACTACGAGCGCTTTCTCGGGCGCGAAACCACCCAGGCCAACAACGTCACGACGGGCCGCGTCTACTCGGGCGTCATCCAGAAGGAGCGCGCGGGCGAGTACCTCGGCAAGACCGTCCAGGTGGTCCCCCACGTCATCGACGAGATCAAGGCATGGATGCGCGCCCTCGGCGACACCGGCAACTACGACGTCGTCATCACCGAGATCGGCGGCACGGCGGGCGACATCGAGAGCCTGCCCTACCTCGAAGCGATCCGGCAGTTTGCGCTCGAAGTGGGCCGCCACAACGCGTCCCTCGTCCACCTGACGCTGATCCCCTACCTTGCTGCGGCAGGCGAACTCAAGACGAAGCCGACGCAGCACTCCGTCAAGCAACTGCAGGGCTACGGCCTCCAGCCCGACTTCCTCGTCTGCCGCACCGAGCACCCGCTCGACGACGGCATCCGCCGCAAGATCGCGCTCTTCTGCAACGTAGAGCCGCGCGCCGTCATCCAGTCGCTCGACGCCGAGTCGATCTATGAGGTGCCGCTGCTCCTCCGCGAGCAGAACTTCGACGACGTGGTGATCGAGCGCCTCGGCCTGACCGAGTACGCCGAAGCCAACGACCGCGTCCTCGCCGAGCCCAACCTCGACGGCTGGGTCGACTTCCTGCGGCGGCTCAAGAACCCGGAGAGCAAGGTCCGCGTGGCGCTCGTCGGGAAGTACGTCGAGCACCAGGACGCCTACAAGTCGATCTCGGAGAGCTTCATCCTCGCTGGGGCCGCGCACCAGGTGCAGGTCGAGGTCAAGCTCGTCCACTCCGAGAAGGTCAGCGCTGAGAACGTCGGCGAGCTGCTCGGCGACGTGGCGGGCATCCTCGTCGCGCCCGGCTTCGGCGACCGCGGCATCGAGGGCAAGATCGAAGCCGTGCGCTACGCCCGCGAGCAAGGGGTGCCCTTCTTCGGCATCTGCCTCGGCATGCAGATGGCCGTCGTCGAGTTCGCGCGGCACGTCTGCGGCTGGGACAGCGCCAACTCGACCGAGTTCGACCCCGAGAGCCCCTACCCCGTCATCGCCCTGATGGCTGAGCAGAAGGGCATCACCGCGAAGGGCGGCACGATGCGCCTCGGCAACTACTCCTGCTACCTCGACGAGGACGCGCGCGTCCGGACGATCTACAACGAGGAGACGATCCAGGAGCGCCACCGCCACCGCTACGAGGTCAACAACGCGCTGCGCTACAAGCTGCGCGAGCACGGCATGCGCTTCGCCGGCGTCAACCCGAAGCGCGACCTCGTCGAGATTGTCGAGTTGCCTCCGGAGCAGCACCCGTGGTTCGTCGGCGTGCAGTTCCACCCCGAGTACAAGACGACCGTCGAGACGCCGCACCCGCTGTTCGTGGCGTTCCTCGCCGCCGCCATCCGCCACGCCGAGGCCGAAGGCGAACTCGCCGCCCCACGTGCGCCGAGCCGCACCCGCCCCGTCCGCCGCGCCTCCGCCCGCCTCCCCGTCGAGGGTGAAGCGTGAGCATGCTACGTGGAGTAATGACAGCACGCGTTCTCGGTCTACTGTCCTTGCTCCTCGCCGTGAGTGCCTGTGGTTCCAGCCGCCAGCCTGCTCCAACACTCGATGAGGTAGTCTGGGACTTTTGCTTTGACGAAGCGGAGGCAATCTGTATCAGGATAGACGAGCAGTCGAGCGCGACGCTGGATATTCCAACGAGTTTCAGTTCGACCAGCTATAGCCTGAGCGGCGGGCTTGGCGTTCGGTTCAGCGGACCGTTTACGAGAATTGACGCTGGAGGCCATGCCATCTCTCTGGGCAGTGGTACCGTTTGGCAGTCGTACGCCGATCTCGGATACGAAGCGAGCAGCTTGGTTCAATCCGATGAAGAAGACGAAAGTGACCCTCGGAAGAACCCGCGCTACGAGACTCGAAGCGAGCTCGTGGAGGGACAGTATTTCGGGCTCAAGGTGGAAAGCGACGCGGCAGTCAGGTATGGGTGGATGCGTCTCACGGTCCGTCCGCGACTGGCTGGGTTCCAGGTTCACGATCACTACCTCGGTGGTGAGGGCGAAGCTGTGGTCGTGGGCTTGAAATGACTCTCGGGGCTGTGGCGACACCCTGGCGAAGGCGTCAAGCGAAGAGCATCCACGACGACGGTTGATTTGGTAAGTGGCGTTGCTCAAGAAGTAGAGCCCGTGACGTGTGCGGTCGGATTAGGCGGAGCCGTGGTCATGCGCCCCCTTATCATGCATGGGTCATCGCCGTCCCAGGTGGTGCAGCACCGTCGCGTGGTGCACATTGAGTACGCGGCCAGAGTGCTTCCTGGAGCTCTCACCTGGGCGGCGGCGTAGGTTACATAGTGAACCTCGATATCGCTCCCTACTCAGCACAGAAGACGACGTGGCCGAAGGCCGGGCGGCACATCATGGCGCAGTACGACGACGAAAGCCTCGTCGTCTACCAAGCGTACCGGCCCGACATCGGCCAATTCGCAGCGGAGCACGGCCGCTTCGGTGGAGGCTTCAGCTACGAGCGGATGAGCTGGATCAAGCCCAACTTCCTTTGGATGATGTACCGCTCAGGCTGGGGGACGAAGCCCAACCAGGAGGTGACGCTGGCGGTCCGGCTTCGCCGCCCGTTTTTCGAAGCACTCCTCGCCGAGAGTGTCGAGTCGAGCTATCGAGGCGCGCCCTTTGCGTCGAGGGAGGCGTGGCAGGCCGCGCTCAAAGGCTCGGCGGTACGGTTGCAGTGGGACCCCGATCACCATCCCAGCGGCGCCAAGCTGGAGCGGCGGGCCCTTCAACTTGGGCTTCGCGGTACCGTGCTGCGGCGCTATGGCCGGGACGAGATTCTCTCGATCACGGACGTCAGCGAGTATGTCGCGGAGCAGCGAGCGCACGTGCAAACAGGGCGGCTTGATCGGCTGAGTGTGCCGACTGAACGCCCCTTCGTTCCGACCAACGAGGCGACTCGAAAGCGGCTTCGGCTCGACAGCGCAGCAAGTAGCTGAGCGCCTACCACAAAACGCCTCGGACCGGGGTGGGCGATGTAGGTGTCCACGCGTCCCACCGGGTACGGGATGCGCTCAACATTTCTTTTGGAGCCCGGGTGCGAAACCGCCGTACTTTGTACTTCTTGCGCCAAATCCGAGAAATGGGCGTGTGTGGCCTCTCTTTTTCACCTTCGTCATCCCCGACTCAATCGGGGATCTATACGGTGGACCGCATGGATCCCCGCGTTCGCGGGGATGACGCGGAGGAGACGCAGCACAATCGTTCCGGGCTCGTGGTAGCATGATGCGGTACTCCTTCTAACTCCTGACCGGCCTCCTCATGCAGCCGATCTCCGACCTCGACGTCCTCCAACCCGTCTCGTCCGCGCCCGACGCGAACGCGAACATCGACGCGCCCAAAACGCTCGCCGCGCAGGACGGCGCGAACGGCCGCCGCGTTTACATCGAGACGTACGGCTGCCAGATGAACGTGGCCGACTCCGAAGTCGTGGCGTCGCTGCTGTTGCAGGACGGCTTCGGGCTGACCGACCGCGAGGACGAGGCCGATGTGGTGCTCATCAACACGTGCGCGATCCGCGAGAAGGCCGAGGACCGCGTCCGGGGTCGCCTCGCCAAGTTCCGTGCGAAGAAGGTCAAGGAGCGCCCCGACCTCACCATCGGCGTGCTTGGGTGCATGGCCGAACGGCTGCGCAAGAAGCTACTCGAACAGGAGAAGCTCGTGGACGTGGTCGTCGGCCCGGACGCCTACCGCGACCTCCCGCGCCTCGTCCGGCAGGCCGACGAAACCGGGCAGGCGGGCGTGAACGTGCAGCTGTCCCGTGAGGAGACCTACGCCGACCTCGCGCCCGTCCGCTACGACACCAACGGCGTCTCGGCGTTCGTCTCGATCATGCGCGGGTGCGACAACATGTGCGCGTTCTGCGTCGTCCCGTTCACGCGCGGACGCGAGCGCAGCCGCCCCGTCACGAGCATTCTCTCCGAGGTCGGCCAGCTCATCGACGCGGGCTACAAGGAGGTGACGGTGCTCGGGCAGAACGTGAACTCGTATCGTGTCGAGCACGACGGCACGGCGGTCGACTTCGCTGAACTGCTTTACCGCATCTCGCTGCTCAGCCCCGAGCTGCGCATCCGCTACTCGACGAGCCACCCGAAGGACTGCTCCGACGACCTGCTGCACGTCCACCGCGAGCGCCCGACGGTGTGCGACTTTATCCACCTCCCCGTCCAGCATGGCAACACCGACGTGCTCCGGCGGATGCGGCGGACCTACACCCGCGAGCAGTACCTCACCCTCATCGAGCGTGCCCGCACCATCGTTCCCGACATCGCCTTCTCGACGGACATCATTGCAGGCTTCTGCGACGAGACGGACGCCGAGCACGCCGACACGCTGAGTCTGATGGAGGCCGTGCGCTACGACCACGCGTTCATGTTTGCCTACTCCGAGCGGCCCGACACGTACGCGGCGCGAAAGTACGAGGACAACGTGCCCGAGGCCGTCAAGAAGGCGCGTCTGAGCGAGATCATCGCGCTCCAGAACGGGCACAGCCGCGCGCTCAACGACCTCCGCGTCGGTCGCCGCGAGGTCATCCTCGTCGAAGGCACCTCGCGCCGTTCGGACAACCAGCTGCGCGGGCGCACCGACTCCAACCACATGGTTGTCTTCGACCGCCCCGACGGCATCCAGAAGGGCGACTACGTGGCCGTCGAGATCACTGGCTGCACCTCCGCCACGCTCTTCGGCGACTACCTCGGCAAGACCACGCTGGCCGAGGGCGTCCCGATGGTGGCGGCGTAGTGCCAACTCCGCGAAATGGGGGTGCACCCCCTCGATTCCCCTTTTGTCATCCCGGACTTGATCCGGGATCTATACAGTGCACCGTATAGATCCCCGCCTTCGCGAGGAGGACTCTGAGGCGGGTATGTGCCGTTGTGTCGGCAGAGGCTAAAAGCGTGCGCCTCGTTCAGGAGGAACGCTGCCGGCGATCCAGGTAACGCTCCCCTTGGGAGGTCGTGGCTAACTCGAAGAACCGGCCGTCCGCTGTGTGATCGCGGTCGTACACCTCCGGATTGTCGATCACCCAGAGCGCGGTTTCCAGGGGTAGAACATCCTCACGCACTACCTCACGATAGACTGCTCTGTCGGTGTTACGACACTGAATGTCCACAACGCTGAGAAGGCCGTCTGCCACGAGGCTTCGTAGGAGGACACGTGCTCGTCGGTACAACTCGTCAATGCCTACAGTCGGGTCATCGTGGCGGAGGTAGTTGACTACGTGCGCAAAGCACTCGTTAGTGTCGCTCGCTTCTATGAGGAGAGCGTTTCGCCATCCATCGAGATCGAAGTCACTTGCTTCCTCCATGACTACACGTCTACGCCCTCGTACAGCGCCGTCATTGGCACCTCGGTCCCGACCGAGGCGAGCGTGAGTGTATCGTCACCGGCGAACTCGTAGAGCACCCAACGGTCTGCGCCGTCGCCGCCAGCAGGTTCCTTGCGAAAGAGCTCGACGTGAAGACGGTCTTGCGCGACGAGCACGTATTCCCGCAGCGACGCGACCTGGCGGTAGGCCTGGAACTTCTCGCCGCGGTCGTACTCGGCCGTAGAGTCGGAAAGGACCTCCACGATCAGCGTCGGGTTGAGAAGCGTAGTCTGTCGATCCGTGCGGTATTGCTCGGGGCCGCAGACGACCGAGAGGTCCGGGTAGGTGTAGCGGTCGTCGTGAATCTGAATACGGAGGTCGCTGCTAAACACTCGACAGCCAGTGCCTCGTAGCAGCGGAACGAGTGCCGCGATAAAGTTGGCAGGGATAAGTGCGTGGTTGCGGGTACCTCCAGACATGGGAAAGACTTCGCCGTGGACGTATTCGTGTTTCTCCACCTGTGTCTCTTCCCAGGCGAAGTACTCCTCAGGCGTCATCCGGAGTGTGACGGCAGGCGCGACGGGCATAGGTCGAACGGGTGGGCGTGAAGCACTACGACCAGTGTACCCGAAGGCATGCAGCCGGTTCAACATGGCCTCGACATACAGTGGGCATGGGGATCAACCCGGCGACGGCTCCGTAGACCGCCCCTGCCACTTCGTCAGTCTCCTCTTCCTTCCCCAGCATGGACCGCGAAGCCTTTCGCGAACGCTTCGGCATCCTCGGCGACTCCGACGGCATGCGCCGGGTCGTGGACCGCATCCGGCAGGTCGCGCGCACCGAGATCACGGTGCTCCTCGAAGGGGAGAGCGGCGTCGGCAAGGAACTCCTCGCGCAGGCTGTGCACGCGCTGTCGAGCCGGCGGCACAAAGCGCTCGTGGTTGTCAACTGCGGGGCGATCCCGGAGGGGTTGATCGAGAGCGAACTCTTCGGCGCGGAGAAGGGCGCGTACACAGGCGCAACGAGCCAGCGGACGGGCTTCTTCGAGGAGGCCAACGGCGGGACCATCTTCCTTGACGAGATCGGTGAGATGCCGCCGCAGGCGCAGGTGCGGCTGCTCCGCGTGCTGGAGACGGGGCAGTTCAGCCGTGTCGGGTCGAGCCAGGTGCAGACGACCGATGCGCGCGTGGTGGCAGCGACCAACAAGAACCTCGCGGAGTCTGTCCGGCGCGGTGACTTCCGCGAGGACCTCTACTACCGCCTCTCGACCGTCGTCATCCAGATTCCTTCGCTGCGCGAGCGCCGCGAGGACATCCTGCCGCTCTTCGACCACTTCCTGCACCGCTTCACGCAGCAGTACAACGCCCAGACGCGCCGCCTCTCCGACGAGGCCCGCGAACTGCTCGTGCGCTACAACTGGCCCGGCAACGTGCGCGAACTCCGCAACGTCGCCGAGCAGGCCGTGGTGCTCGTGCCCGGCACCCGCGTCGATGCCGACACGCTGCGGCCCCTCCTGCGCGGGGTGACCGCCGAGCGCAGCCTGACGCCGCACCGCGCGCCGGAGAGCGAGTCCGAGGCCTACGAGCGCGGCCTCCTCTACCGTGCGCTCCTCGACCTGCGCCTCGAAGTGCGCGAACTGCGCGCCATGTTCCAGCGCTTCGTGCGCGGGGCCAGCGACTTTCCCACAGGCTTCCCCGCCGAGGGCTTCGGCGGCGACTTCCCGACGGCAGCGTATCCGCCCGCCTATGCGCCTCCTACGCTGCCCCCGGCGTTACCCCCCGCGCCCGCTATCGCCGACGCCGACTTCGACGAGGCTCCAGCCGAGCCTGCTTCCACGGCTCAATCTCAGGGCCGATTCGCCACCGAGATCGATGTGGCGGCCTTCACCGACACAGGCAGCACCTACGCCCGCTTCGAGGAAGTCGACGAGGCCGATGCTGAGATGACCGATGCGGACGACGCGCTCGCCCCAGGGCTGGTCCTCGACCCCGACTCCGACCTGCCCACCATGGAGTCCGTCGAGCACGCGCTCATCGCGGAGGCGCTGCGCCGTTTCGAGGGCAACCGGCGCCGCACCGCCGAGGCGCTCGGCATCTCGGAGCGCACGCTCTATCGCAAAATCAAAGAGATCGAGGAAGTATGAGGTGTGAAGTTAGAAGTTTGAAGTTTGAAGGAGTGAGTGCTGGAGCCATGCACTGGGCACGGTGGCAGACCTGGGCACTCACTTCCACCTTCCTACTTCTCACTTCCTACTTCTCAGGCTGCGGCATCTACAGCTTCTCGGGCGCGTCGATTCCGGACTACATCGACACCGTGGCCATCCCTCTTGCGGCTGACCAGTCGTCCGGCGGCCCGGCGACGATGGACCAGGAACTGACCGACTTCCTCTTCGACCGCTTCGTCCAGCAGACCCGCCTCGACTTCGTGGAGGACGAGGCCAGCGCCGACGCGGTGCTCCTCACCACGATCGAGCGCTACAGCAACCGCCCCACCGCCGTCACCGGCAACGAAGTCGCCGCGCTCAACAGCGTCTCGATCAGCGTCCGGGCCGTCTACACGGACCGCGTCGAAGACGTGGAGCAGTTGGCCCGCAGCTTCTCGTTCACGGTCGAGTACGATCCAGCCGAGGGGCTCGATGGGGAGACGGAGGCGGCGCGCGCCGTGCTCGAACAGATCGCCGAAGAGATCTTTATCGCATCGGCGTCGGACTGGTAGGCGCACCCACATTGTTCGCTTTGGACAGGCGACCGAGGTAAGCTCTCGCCGTGTGGGCGCGTCGAAGGCTTTGTGGGTTTTCGCGGGAGCCGTTGGGATTCCGCGCGCGAAGTGCGATCCTAGCGTTGTCTCGTCCACCACCGTCCGTCTGTGCTCGTCGTTGCCGTTCTTTACGCGCTCGCCCTTGGGGTGCTGCTCGTCTACGGGCTGAACCACCTCGCCCTGGCCTGGCGCTTTGCCCGTGAGGAGGGACAGCGCTCCGCGCAGCCCACACGCCCGCCCCGCACGGCCTGGCCGACGATCACGGTGCAGCTCCCGCTCTACAACGAGCGCGCCGTCGCCGAGCGCCTCATCGACGCCTGCGCGCAGTTCGACTACCCCGCCGACCGCCTCGACATCCAGGTGCTCGACGACTCGACGGACGAGACGCGTGCCCTCGTGGCTCGGCGCGTGGCCTACTGGCAGGACCGCGGCGTCGACATCCAGCACCTCCACCGCACGGACCGGAGCGGATTCAAGGCGGGTGCTCTGGCCGAAGGCCTCAAGACGGCGCGCGGCGAATACGTCGCCATCTTCGACGCCGACTTCGTGCCGCCGCCGGACGTGCTCACGCGGCTGCTCGACGGCTTCCAACGCGACGGAGAAGACGATCCCCAGATCGGGCTCGTGCAGGCGCGCTGGGGGCACCTCAACGCGGAGGCGTCGTGGCTGACGCGGGCGCAGGCGCTCCTGCTCGACGCGCACTTCGTCATCGAGCAGGGCGTGCGCAGCGCGGCGGGGTGGCTCCTCAACTTTAATGGGACCGCCGGGCTGTGGCGCCGCGCCTGCATCGACGAGGCAGGGGGCTGGCGAGCCGCGACGCTCACCGAGGACCTCGACCTCTCGATCCGCGCGCAATTAGTCGGCTGGCGGCTCCGCTACGTTGGCACGATCGAGGTCGCGGCCGAGCTGCCGGAGACGTTTGCTGCGTGGCGGCAGCAGCAGTTTCGCTGGACGAAGGGCACGGCTGAAACCGCGAAGCTACTCACGGGACCCGTTTGGCGCGCGCCGCTCTCCCGGGCCGCCAAGACGGAGGCGCTGCTGCACCTGACGAGCGGCGTCGTCTACCCCGCGATCTTGCTCGCCGCGCTCACGCACCCCTTGGTCCTCGTGGCGCACGCGCTCGGGCAAGGCGTCAGCGATGCGGTGCTTGCGCTGATGGCCCCCGGCGTGCTTGGGCTGGCGGGGGTGGCCGCCGCGCACCTCCTCGCGCAGCACACGCTCTACCCCGACGCGCTCCGTCGGATGCTCGCCTTCCCGCTCTTCCTCGCCTCGACGCTCGGGCTGGCCGTGAGCAACACGCGCGGCGTCCTCGAAGCGCTCGCCGGGCGGACCTCTGCGTTCGTCCGCACCCCGAAGCAGGGCGATAGCGTGCCCGCTGTGGCGCTGGCCAGTGCAACTCCTGGCGATGAGGTGGGTGGCGACGGCGCGAGCGGCGACGGCGCAGCGGTTCCAGTACCGGTGCGGTCCTTGAAGCGGGTGCGCGTCCGCTGGATTGAGGCGATACTGGCCGTCTACAGTAGTCTCGGCCTGATGGCGATCCTCGCCACGGGCGTCTACGCGGCGTTGCCGTTCCAGGTGCTCTTCGCGCTCGGCTTCGCGATGGCGGCCTTCGGCGAGCGCACGGAGCGTACGGTTCAGCTCGACGTGCCGACCGTAGTCTGGACGCCGCCGTCCCGCACCGAGGCGCTCGCATAGCGGTCCTCGCTCAGCGGCAGGGCCGCGGGTAGATTCACGCGGCGTCCCGGTCCACGGCGCCCGTCCGGGGGCCTATCTTTCTGGGACGTGCCGACTGCACACCCGCTGCCTCCGCCTCCCACGTATGTCCTCGCCCTTCGCCACCGCCGATGCGCTTCAGCGCAGCGCCGACCTGCTCGCGCAGGAGCGGCCCGAGGCGGCGCGGGCGCTGCTGGTGGACCTCCTCGCCGAGGCCCCGCTCCACGCGACGGCGCAGATGCTCCTCGCGAAGGCGTGCGAGGCTACCGGTGACCTCCAGGCAGCCCTCGCTGCGTGGCACCAGGCGCACTTCCTCGTCCCGACGAGCCCCGTCGTGCAGCGTGAGCGCCAGCGGCTCAGCACGGCCCTCGCCGCCCGCGTCTCTGGGCAACCGAGCACGCTCCCGCAGCCGCTCGTCCCGCCCGTCCCTCGGCGTGACCTCCCGCTTCCGCCCGTCGAGACGGACGACCCGCTGTTCGACTTCGACCAGGTCGACGTGCTGCCCGAGACCGTGCTCCCAGACCCGACGCTTCCTGAGGTCGAGGGGGGAGCTTCCCAGGAGAGCGCGCCGACGCCGGCCGTGCCCATCGCCCGCGACGAGCCGGTGCCGTCGCTCGACTTCGACAACCTCGACGCGCTCATCGAGCAGCTAGAGCAGGCCCCCCGCATCGTGCCCGACCCCGACTTCGAGGTGCAGGGCGCGCCACCTGCGGCCGACGACGCCATCGCTGATGACATGGTCTCGGAGACGCTCGCGCGCATCTTCGTGGCGCAGGACCGCATCGACGAGGCCATCGAAGTCTATGAGACGCTCGCCGAGCGCGAGCCGGAGCGCCGGAGCGTATGGCTCACCGAGGCCGAGACGCTGCGCCAGCGCTACAACCGCCCCGCGGACGACGCCTGACGCGCGCGCTCGCCTCTCCTCGACTCGCATGACGGCTGCTCGCACGATGGTCACGCACCCGCTGCGGCGGCTCCTCGACACCCGCGAGCGCATCGTCGCAGGGCTCATGAGCGGCACGTCGCTCGACGGCATCGACGCGGTGGTAGCGCGGCTCGCAGGCAGCGGCCCCGGTATGACCATGGAGGTGCTCGGCGCGGCACACCACGGCTTCGACAGCGACTTGCTCGCGCTGCTCCGGGCGAACGTAGAGGACACGACCTCCTCGGCGAAGGCGCTGGCGCAGCTCGGAATCGTCCTTGCGCACCGCTACGCTGATGTGATCACCGATGCGTGTGAGGCAGCTGGGCTATCGGTCTCCAACCTCGACCTCGTGGGCGTGCACGGGCAGACGGTACAGCACGTCCCGCAGGCCGAACACATAGCCGGGCAGGACGGCGTCCGCGCGACGCTCCAGATCGGCAGCGGCCCGACGCTCGCGACGCTGCTCGGCGTGCCCGTCGTGCACGACTTCCGCGCGGCCGACCTCGCCCTCGGCGGCGAAGGCGCGCCGCTCGTGCCCTACCTCGACCTCGTCCGCTTCGCGCACCCTACCGAGGCACGGCTGCTGCTCAACCTCGGCGGCATCGCCAACATGACGGTGCTCCCGCCCGGCGCGACCGCCGACACGCTGGCCGCCTTCGACTCCGGCCCGGCGAACATCCTCATCGACGCGCTCGCGCAGCGCTTCTACGGCACGCCCTGCGACCTCAACGGGCAGCACGCTGCCGCGGGGGCCGTCAACGGCGCGCTCCTCGACCGCCTCCTCGGCGACGCCTATTTCGCGCAGCCCCCGCCCAAGTCGACAGGCCGCGAGCACTTCGGAGCCGCGTTCCTCGACTGGCACTTCCTCAGCACGGCACTCCGTCCCGACGACCTCCTCGCTACAGCGACGGCGCTGACGGCACGGACGGTCCACGAGGCGTACGAGCGGTTCGTTGCGCCCGCGCAGCCCGTGGACGTGGTGATCGCAGCCGGCGGCGGCGTCCGCAACCCGACGCTGATGCAGCAGCTCCGCGACGCCTTCGACCCGATCCCGATCCACACAACGGCGGACTACGGCGTGGAGCCGGACCTGAAGGAGGCGCTCTGCTTCGCCGTCCTCGCACACGAGTACGTCAACGGCACCCCGACGAGCCTCCCGCGCGTGACCGGCGCCGACCGCCCCGCGCTGCTCGGGTCACTGGCGCTGGCGTAAGTGAAACCGCGTTTAACGCGAGGTGTTAAAGATGTGAGATGTGCCCCCCAGGTGCGATTGAGACTTACCTGAAATGCACATCAATCGTTAAATCCGATGATTCGAACCTTCGCCTCCGGCGATACGGAGGCGCTATTCCACCGTCGCCCGAGCCGCAAGCTGCCGGGCAACATCCATCGTCGCGCCTATCGCAAACTCCTGATCCTCGACGCCGCCGTTTCACTCAACGACCTCCGCGTGCCACCAGGCAACCGTCTCGAAGCGCTGAAGGGTGACCGTGCCGGACAGCACAGCATCCGCATCAACCAGCAGTGGCGGCTGTGCTTCGTCTGGGACGATGGCGACGCCTACGACATAGAAATCGTGGACTACCACTGATGGAACTGCTTGCCCCCGTTCACCCCGGAGAGATCCTCCAGGACGAGTTCATCGAGCCACTCGGGCTGAGCCAAAATCGGGTGGCGCTAGCGATCCGCGTGCCCGCGCGGCGCATCAACGAGATCGTCCTAGGCAAGCGTAGCGTCACGGCAGACACGGCGCTGCGGCTCGGACGCTATTTCGGGACAAGTGCGCAGTTCTGGATGAATCTCCAGGCACGGTACGATCTCGACGTGGCACAAGACGCTCTCGGCGACCAACTCGACCGCGACGTGGTGCCACTTGAGCGCGCCTGACAGACTCACCACTGTGTCATCCTGAGCGAGCGAAAGCGAGTCGAAGGATCTCTGTCAGCTTCGGTGTTCCGGGTAGGCTTGGAAGCTGGCCCGCAGATCCTTCGGCTCCATCCGCTACACGGACTCCGCTCAGGATGACTTGGGCGTGAGGATGCGGGGAAGGACGAACGCCTGAGTATGCTCGGGCTTTACACGTTCACACCTTCACACCCGCACACGTTCACACGTCGCCATGGACTTCACCCCCATCGCCGAGGTCGGCGAGTTTGGCCTCATCGACCGCCTCGCCGACACGCTCGGCACGCCCGAGGCACCCGCGCTCGTCCAGGGCATCGGCGACGACGCGGCAGTGTACCGCGTCGGGAACGGCCAGGTGCACGTCGTCACGACGGACGCGCTGATCGAGGGCGTGCACTTCGACCGCACGTTCATGCCGATGCGCTACCTCGGCTTCAAGGCGCTCGCGGTCAACGTCTCCGACATCGCCGCGATGAACGCGCAGCCGCGCTACGCTACCGTCGCGCTCGGCGCGCCCAACAACGTCTCCGTCGAGCAGATCGAGGCGCTCTACCTCGGCCTCCGCGACGCCGCGAGCCGCTACGGCCTCGCCATCATCGGCGGCGACATCACGGCCTCGCAGGGGCTCACGCTCGGCATCACGGTGATCGGCGAGGCCGACGAGGACGCCGTCGTCTACCGCAGCGGCGCGCAGCCGGGCGACCTCCTCTGCGTCACGGGCGACCTCGGCAGCGCCTACGCCGGTCTGAAGGTGTTGCTGGACGAGAAGGGCGCGTTCGTGGACCCCGACGGCCCGCAGCCCGACCTGAGTGAGTTCGCCTACGTCGTGCAGCGGCAGCTCTACCCGCAAGCCCGCCTCGACGCCGTACGCGCCTGGGCCGACGCAGGCGTGCGCCCGACCGCGCTCATCGACCTCTCGGACGGGTTAGCCTCCGAGGTGCACCACCTCGCCAAGGCATCCGGTGTTGGGATGGCCGTGGAGGTCGGCCTACTCCCCATGCACGCGCAGACGGTGCGCGTCGCCGAGCGCTTCGACGAGGCCCCGGACGCCTGCGCGCTCTACGGCGGCGAGGACTACGAACTCCTCTTCACGCTCCCCGAAGCCGAAGCCGCCAAGCTCGACGCGAACACCTTCGCCGTCCTAGGCCGCGTCACCGCGCCCGAATACGGTGTCGTCGTGCAACTCCCTGACGGCGGCACGATGCCGCTGGCTGCGTCAGGCTTTCGGCACTTCTAGCCAGATGCTGGTCTTACCGTTGAGTGGCGCTGGTGCTGTGTTCTGATAGGAACTGCCATAGTAGGCATAACCTGGCACGCTAATCGTACGCTTTGTTGCCAACCTACCACTCTCGTATGTTTTTAGGGGAACTCAGTCGGTACTAATCGCGCTAGGCACACGATATATCGCGCTGGGTACACGATATAGTGTCACCTTTCACATACGTACTGGTTCTGGTACAGCTTCACTGCCTCGCTCTAATGGACCACGATAAAACCTATACAGTCGAACTAACGATAGAAGAAATCTACTCGCTTCGTGAGTGCCTCAAGTTCGTACGAAAGCGGATTGACGAGGACTATCAAGATGACGGCCTTGACCGACGCCAAGAGCCGATCCAGAATCCGGTCTTCGTTGCAGCCTCCAAGCTTGCCTTCAAGCTCGCAAAGGTCGAGAACCCAGACACCAAAGTCACGCTGCAAGACTTTCTGAACTACGGCAACTACGGTCTCAACAACTAGCTGCTGTAAAATCCACAGGTGTAGACCGTCAGCACAGGCGAGCGCTCTCATCTTGCCGAAGCGGCATCGTTTTTCGTTCCGTCAGCCTTGAGCGTATCACTTCCCACTATTGTGCTGCTAGATTCGATCGGCCAAGCGATTATCTACCACGCACTATCTGGTAGCTGCACTATGCCAGCAGTCCCTGAAGAGACAATCGCATTCTCAGAAGTGTGTGCTAGCCTGGAATCCGGTGACACCTTCTGGGCTATGAGAGGCGACCCGGTACCGGGTTCCTTCGTAGAAGTGTTCTACGCGAGCTTGGACGAAGATGAGGGAGAGCGTTTTCCGGGCATTGATTATGTCGGCGGGCTTTGGACCAGCGACAATGGAGAGGAAGATTGGTTTGAGCTTAACGAGGCAGTAGAGCGTTTTGGCTTACCTCATCTGCTCTGGTATAGAGCTAGCCGGCCTATCGAGTTTGGTCTGACCTGCGAACACACGGTCAAAGCTCTCCGTGGCACCTAGCCTGTGACTGTAGGCGAACCTAGGGTGCCAGCCGAAAAAAAGCAGAGTAGAAACTCTCAGATCGCCAGCTTGCCCAGCCGCGCGGCCTTGATGACGGCCTCCGTGCGCGAGTGTGCGCCGAGCTTCCGCAGCAGCGAGGGCCGCTATGGTGCTCGTCGTCGACACGCCTCGCTCGGATACGAGTCGGCTCTCCCGCATGAGCCGCATTATCACAAGGGTGTTGCTGCTTTATCTCCCTTAACTATATACTTCTAGCTGTCCGTGACGGTGGGGTTGTCCCACCGACTCCACTCCCCATCGGGGTAGCGACCCTACCTAGGCACGAGGGCACCATGGCACAGCGCGTCGTCAGCTACGAGAGCGGCTACCAATTCCTGGCTCCGGGGTCCTTCGTGGATGGATCCCGCTGCGTCATCCTTGAGGAGAACCAGCGCGTCGTCAGCAACCAGGACGGGTTTCAGAGTCTGCAGGTCGGGTCGATCATCGATGGCAGCACCTGCGTCGTGCTCGACCCCGGCCAGCAGGTGGTAAGTTGGAACGACGGCTATCTGAGCTGCGCCCCCGGTTCGCACGTGGATGGGAGCAACTGCCTGATCCTCGACCTGGATGCGCGCATCGTCAGCTACGAGGACGGCTACCAGACGTGCAAGGTGGGGAATCGCCCGGACGGAACGCACTGTGTGCTGCTCCAACCCGGGGAGCGCGTCGTCAGCTACGAGGATGGCTACCAGTCCCTCGCCCCGGGGTCCATCATCGACGGAACGCATGTCATCATTCTCGGTCCGGGCCAGCGCGTCGTCAGCTATGAGGACGGCTATCAGTCCCTCGCCCCCGGGTCCGTCGTGGACGGGACGCACTGCGTCATCCTGAATGAAGGGGACCGCGTCGTCAGTTGGGAAGAGGGGTTCACGACCCTAGCGCCTGGCTCCGTCGTCGACGGGAGCAACTGCGTGATCCTGGGCGAATTCCAGCGAGTCGTGAGCTGGAACGATGGCTACCTGACCTGTAAAGTTGGGTCCCGGGTCGATGGCGTGAACTGCTTGATCCTCGACGAAGGGCAGCATGTCGCGAGTTGGGAGGACGGCTTCCAGACCTGCAAGGTCGGCGACAAGCCGGACGGCGTTCATTGCATCGTCCTGAGCGAAGGGCAGCGGGTGGTGAGCTGGGACGACGGCTACAAGACGTGCAAGCCCAACAGCTACATCGACCACACCCACTGCCTCGTCCTGGAGGCGGGTCAGCGGGTAGCCAGTTGGGACACCGGATACACGACGTGCAGCGTCGGCTCGGTCGTCGATGGTACGCACTGCCTCGTCCTGAATCGCGACGATCGGGTGGTCAGCGAGATGCATGGCTACGCGCTCCTCACGCCTGGCGATGTCGTCGACCACACCTCCTGCATCGTGCTCGACATGGGGCTGGCGGCCGAGTCCGGGGCATTGCAGCCCGACGAATACTACGTGGCCACGGCGCAGCCCAATGCGAGCGTCGTCGTTCTGCCTTCCGTGGGGGGCGTCAATTTCTCGGGCAACCCGGTGAACAGCGTCCCCTCGGCATTCACATTGGGAGGGTGGGTCCGCCTGACCGTCGAAGGAACGCCGCAGGTGTTGTTTGATGCACCGGGCCAGTTCCAGGTCGCCGTTACTGCCGACCGGTTCGTGACCGCCGAATTCCTCGCGGCGCCGGAGGGCAACTCGGTTACGAGCGACTTCCAGATCGAGTATGGCAAGTGGCACTACATCGCCGTGGCTTTCGCGGGCGGGTCTGCTCAGGACGGGACGGGAGCGCTGTCCGTCTTCCTCGACGGAGCACCGAAACACGGCACCGTCTCCACCGGCGCTGGCGCACTCGGGGGCGATTGCACGCTGGGCATCGAGGGTCAGCCGAGTTCCGTCGAGTTCGCTTCCTGGGAAATCTGGAACACGGCGCTGGCGGCTGAACTCCTTGCGTTCCCTTCGTGGGGCACCCCGCTCCCAGGGAATCCCGAGACCGATGGGTTGGTGGTGGTTCTTGATTTCACCCACGAGCAGGTGACCTCGACCAATCCAGAGATTAGTGTCACGGTCCCGGAGCACAAGGTGGTTCGGGCGTGCCTGGCCATGAACGGAGGTGGGTCAGCGGCGCTGGCGACGCCGGGGGCCTACGCGATCGGCAGCCCGGGGCGATGGAGCCTGATGACCTGGGTGAAGGTGCCGGAGCTGCCAGCCTCGGCGGGTCCGTTTGTGATCTACCAGGCGACGCAGCCGGACACCAACTCGCCAGATTCTCCAGGTGCGACGCTGACCATCCAGATCGGCTCGGGCGCGCAGCAAACGCTCGAAGTGGTCGCCGCCGACTCCGGATCGGGCACGAACGTGCTGATATCCCAACCGTGCTCCGTCACCGACTGGACCAACATTGCGGTGGTCTACGACACCAGCGTACTCAGGCTGTACCGCAACGGGGAGAGGATTGCCATATCGGACCGGGTCACCTTCGGCGCGGGTTTCACGAACCAGCGCATCGCCGTGGCGGGGACCGACGGCGCCACCACCTGGGCCGGATCGCTGCAGGGGCTTTCTATCTGGAACCGCCAGATCGCTACCGACGAAATGGTCGGCCAGATGGACCTGATGGACTCCCAGGTGCAAGGGTTGCAGGCGCTATTCCCGTTCTTCGTCGATCTGCGCGACATGGTGTCGGGAACGCTCCTGCAAGCAACGAACGGAGGGCTTGCCAACGACGAGGAGGAGGCGAAGACCTCCGAGTCCACCCACAAGCCGATCTCCCGGCGCGAGGTGCAATCCCGTGGCGCGGCGCCCGGCGAGCCCACGCTGTTGCAGCACGGCGAGTACTGGGCGCTTGCCGACCGGCTAGGCATCACGTCCGAGCTGGACAAGAGTGCAGTCCAGTTGGAGATGGACGAATTCATGGAGTTATTCGACGTGGAGCGAGCCTTTCCCACGGTGCCGGATTCTGTTCGCAGCGATCTGTACGAACGCTTCCGAAGAGACCTACAACTGGGGTACGAGATGCGCGCCCGCGGTGTCCGAGAGGGCAGCCTGGAGGTGCGGCACGAAGGCGACACGACCCGCTTTTACTACCACACGTTGCATGGCCCGCTGGAGGTGTACCGGTCGAACCTCCCGCTGACGGCGGACGAGGTCTGGACGATCACCATCGTGCTCGACGTGCTGTTTATGATCTTCGCCTTTGCGGGCGTATCGATCACGCCGACCACGATCCGACGGGCCACTCGAGGCAGAATCATTGGTCGAGTCCTTGCCAGTTGTTTCCAGGTGTCGCAGAGCGCACAGGCAACGACAAGCGGGGCGCTGCTGGTCGTGGCGAACATCATCAATGCACTCAATAACGTCGGCCTCCTGGTGTCCATCCTGTGGAATATCATTTCCTACAGCTGGTGGACGCTGTTCTTCTGCCTGGGAAGTCTGATCCTGTCGGCGTTGGCCCTCATTGTCCAGCCACAGTCGATCGGCTGGCGGATTGCTAACGTCGGGATCGCCGTAGGGACCCTGATCTGGGACATCTCTCAGAAACCCGGGCGCAACAGCCAGCTTGAGTCTGCGGAGGCTTCCCACTCGCCATCCTGATGCGTGTGGTCTTCCTGGGCGACCTCGATCTCACGAGTGAGCGACGAGCGGCTGACCGCCCGGTGGCACTACGAAGACCTCATACCATCTGGAAGAGATCAGGGTGCAAACTCACATTGGAGTCATTCCCGCGAAAGCGGGAATCTATGCGATGCCTCGCATGGATCCCCGATCAGGTCGGGGATGACCAAGGTGCAAGTCGGCGCAATGCACAACTATCTCAGATAATTAGTATCAGATCGCTAGCTTGCCGAGGCGGGCGGCCTTGATGACAGCCTCTGTGCGCGAATGCGCGCCGAGCTTCCGCAGCAGCGACGCCACGTGGAACTTCGCCGTGTTGTCCGAGACGCCGAGGCGGTCGGCGATGAGCTTGTTGGGCAGCCCCTCGGCCACGAGCGCCAGCACCTCCTGCTCGCGCGGCGTCAGGGACGGGTCGACATCCTCCGGCGTCGCGTCGCGCTGCACGACATCGGCGAAGCGCGGGGCGACGACGACGAGGCCCCGGTAGGCCGCGACAAGCGCTGCCGCCAGCGCATCGGGTGCGACCGTCGCCGGGAGCAGGGTGCGCGCGCCGACCTGCCACGCCCACCGCGCCGCCGCGTCGTCGTCCACGATGGCGACGAGCGGCGCTTCGGTGTCAGGCGTCCCAGCCGAGTCGGTGTCCCAGAGGACCACGTCGGCGGCCCCGTGGCGGACGGGAATCGTCTTGTAGCCGGGTGCTGTCCGTAGCCGCTCGGCCCACCGCTCGGCGTCGCCCGCGTCCACGCGCACGCACAGGCGGCCGACATCAGGTACGTCGAGGGCGAACAGGGCGGTCAGCGTCAGCGGCATTACGTCGTGGGAAAAGAGGCGGGTAGCAGAAGTGGTCGGCAAAACGATGCACGCGGGAGGCGGCGCGGGGATCCTGAGGCAGCCCTGCGCGGTTGCGCGTCGGGTTTTGTATGGTTCCTGCATCCTGTCGATCAGACGCACGCTACACTCCCTTCTTGTCATCCCGAGCGGAGTTTGCGAAGCGAACGAAGTCGAGGGATCTGCGGGTCAGCGACTGCGTCTCGGCTAGAACGTCGAGGTAGACATACGATCCCCCGCCTGCGCGGGGGCGAGCTCTTCGACTCGCTGACGCTCGCTCAGGATGACACAAGCCTGAGTGCGTCGTCTGACCCCTGTCTTTGCCTCTTCCCTGTCCGATGTCTGCTGCCCTCGTCCTCGACCGTGTGACCAAGCGCTATGGCCAGGGGCTGGCCGTGCTCGACGGCTTCTCGCACACCTTCGCGCCCGGCACCACCACGGCGCTCGTCGGGCCGAACGGCTCCGGCAAGTCGACGCTGCTGCGGCTGCTGATGGCGCTCGCCTTCCCCACGTCGGGCACGATCCGCTACGGCGACCCCGGATCAGGTCCGGGGCAGGGCCTGGACGTGCACAAGCACCCATATCGCTACCTCCGGCACGTCGGCATCGTTCATGACGCGCCGCGCCTGCCGCAGCACCTTACGGCGGTCGAGTTGCTCGAATGGGTCCTCCGCCAGCGCGGTCAGTGGGACGACGGCGCTGCCGCCCGCGTGGAGGCGTTGCTCGACACGGTGCTGCTCGACGAGCGGCGTACGCAGGTCATCGGGACGTATTCGAGCGGGATGCTCCGCAAGACGCAGCTCGCCGCCGCGCTCGTGGCAACGCCGTCGGTGCTGCTCATGGACGAGCCGTTCCGCGGCCTCGACACCGCCGCTACCGCCGCCGCGCTCGACCTCGCGCGGGCGCACATCGCCGCGGGTGGCCTCGCCGTGCTCTCTAGCCACCGCGCCGACCTCCTCGACGTGCTCGCCGACGAGACGGTCACGCTCGGACGCGTCGCCGAGGCGGTGGACTGACCTACTCCTTCGGCGGGATCACAACGGCCTCGCCGCCGCAGGCCATCTTGCCGCCGCGGTAGACGTAGACCTTCGCCTTGACGTGCCCAAAGCGCTCGATCTTCTCGGCGATCCTGACCTCGATGGTCACCTCGGAGTCGACGGGCACCGGGCGGAGGAACTTGGCCGAGAGCGAGACGGCAACGGAGCCGTGGCCGGGGTAGTCGCGCCCGAGCACCTTCGAGATGTAGCCGAGCAGCAGCGCGCCGTGGGCGATGGGCTGCCCAAAGTCGGTCGTGGCAGCGTATTCCGGGTCGACGTGGATGGGGTTGTCGTCGCCCGTGAGGTCGGCGTAGGCGCGCACGTCGGCGGCGGAGACGGTCATGACGGTCTCGAAGGTGTCGCCGACGTTGAGGGAGTCGTAGGTGTGAGCCATGGGGAGGTGAAGCGGGGTGGTTTTGTGGTCGCGACCTGGCCACCAAACCTACGCTTTCTGCTCTCTACTGGTGGAGCCCTCCGATCACCGCTGCCTACGTCCCCACCAATCGAAGAGGTCATGCCAGTCCGGACGACCTGAGAACCCGAAACCCCAGGTGCTCGGTGTGCCACCGACTTCCGTCACATAGCTCACACGAAGTTGGTCGCCCCACATCTGAAAAGCGATGTAGTTCGGCCCGAACTCCCCACCCTTCACCACAAGAGTCGACTCCTCGACGTGCACAGGATAGACTTCCGTGTATCCGCTCTCGTGGTCGTAGGGCATGAGCGATGCCCAGGTATACCCATAACTGACAACGCCGAAGTGGCGACGGGGCCACCTGATCGAGAGCAGACCCTCTTGCTCGTCATCTGCAATAGTGAGCTGGTAGATTCCGCGCGAGTCCATTCCGCATGGAATGAAATCGAACGCACCCTCCCAGACGCCCGCCAACGTGCCCGACTCTCCGGCGACCCGGTCGAGCGTTTCCCGACCATGCTCGTAGGTCACCCAAAGCGCAACGTTCTTCAGCGTCGGGAGCGCGCAGACGTAGAAGATCAGACAGAAGCCAAGCACGCGCATCGAATCACAGGGCTGGTGAGCAGACGGCTCCCAGACACCGATACGCGGGCGACGTTGCTCAGCCAGCCAACTGCGCGGGGAAGTCCGGCGCGACCTCGGATCGCTCGCGTTGGCCTTCAGGTCCGAAGAAGCGGACGCGGCCGTCGAGGTCGCACAGCCACACCTCGTGCGCGCCCTTCGCGAGGTAGAGCGCCACCTTCTCCTGCAGCTCGGCCTCGCTGTTCGACGGCGACTCTACCTCGACACAGATCGGTGGCGCAACCGAGTAGGCATCTTCGTGGTCGCGGGCGTCGAAGAACGCGGCCTCGGCCCAGCCGATGTCCGCGACCTTCACCCCGTCCGATGTGTCCACGTTGCACTCGGGTAGCGCCTCGCCGCCGAGATGGTCTTCGAGGAGCCGCATCAGACGGCGCTGGACGCGGCTGTGGCGGTTGGACGTCGGGCTCATGAGGATCTGGCCGCGCTCGTTGAGCTCGATCTTGAACGGGAGGTCCTGAAGCGCAGGGTGCGCGAGTACGTCCGCCCACGTCATCGGGGCGTCGTAGGTCGGCAGCGGCCTCGGCGGTGTTTTCGCAGTGGCACCCATACGTTCATACCCTCACACATTCACACGTTCATACCGACGCCGCAGGCGTCGATCACGTATCGATGGTCGCGTACTTCGCGTTGCGCTCGATGAACTTGCGGCGGGGCTCGACGGCGTCGCCCATCAGCGTCGAGAACGTGCGGTCGGCGGTGGCCGCGTCCTCGATGGCGACGCGCTGGAGCATCCGGAATTCCGGGTCCATCGTCGTATTCCAGAGCTGGTCGGGGTTCATCTCGCCGAGGCCCTTGTAGCGCTGCACCGAGACGCCGCGCGTCCCGCCGAGCTCCTCGATGGCGGTGCGGAGTTCGTCGTCGTTCCAGCAGTACTTCTCCTCCTTGCCCTTCTTGGCGCGGTAGAGCGGCGGTAGCGCGATGTAGACGTAGCCGGCCTCCACGAGCGGGCGGAGGTAGCGGTAGAGGAACGTCAGCAGCAGCGTGCGGATGTGCGCGCCGTCCACGTCGGCGTCCGTCATCACGATGATCTTGTGGTAGCGCAGCTTCTCCAGGTCGAACTCCTGGCCGTCCACGCCGGTCGCGAGGCCCGTGCCGAGGGCCGTGACCATGTTCTTGATCTCCTCGTTGTCGAGGATCTTGTCGATGCGCGCTTTCTCGACATTGAGGATCTTGCCGCGCAGCGGGAGGATGGCCTGGAAGTGGCGGTCGCGGGCCTGCTTGGCTGAGCCGCCGGCCGAGTCGCCCTCCACGAGGTAGAGCTCCGAGATCGAGGCGTCCTTCGAGGCGCAGTCGGCGAGCTTGCCGGGGAGGCCGCCGCCGGAGAACGCGCTCTTGCGCTGGACGAGCTCACGCGCCCTCCGCGCCGCGATGCGCGCCTGGGCCGAGAGCGCCACCTTCTGGATGATCGTCTTGGCCTCCTTCGGGTGGTCGTCGAGCCACTCCTGGAGCTTCTGCCCGACGAGGCTCTCGACCGCGCCCTGCACCTCCGAGTTGCCGAGCTTGGTCTTGGTCTGCCCCTCGAACTGCGGCTCGGCGACCTTCACCGAGATCACGGCCGTGATGCCCTCGCGGAAGTCGTCGCCGGAGAGCTCGACCTTCTGGTTCTTGAGCAGGTTTTGCTTGTCAGCGTAGCCCTTGAGTGTGCGGGTGAGGGCGCGGCGGAAGCCCGAAATGTGCGTCCCGCCCTCGTGCGTGTTGATGTTGTTGACGAACGAGAGGACGTTCTCGGTGTAGCTCGCGTTGTAGCGCATCGCCACCTCCACGGGCACATCGCCCGACTCGCCGTCGATCTCGATGATGGTCTCCTGGATCGGCGTGCGCGTCTCGTCGAGGTAGGTGACGAACTCCCGGAGGCCGCCCTCGGAGTGGTACGTCTCGCTCGCCAGCTCCGGGTCGTCCTCGCGCTCGTCGGTGATGACGATGGTGAGGCCCTTGTTCAGGAACGACAGCTCGCGCATGCGGTCGGCGAGCGTGTCGAAGCGGTACTCCGTCGTCTGGAAAATCGTCGCGTCCGGGTGGAAGTGCACCTTCGTTCCGGTGCCTTCGTCGTCCTTCATTGGACGCACCTTTTCGAGCGGGCCGGTCGGGATGCCTGCCTGGTACGACTGCGTCCACACGAAGCCCTCGCGCATCACCTCGACGGTGAGCAGGTCCGAGAGCGCGTTCACGCAGCTCACGCCGACGCCGTGGAGGCCGCCGGAGACCTTGTAGGTGTCCTTGTCGAACTTGCCGCCTGCGTGGAGCACCGTCATCACGACCTCGACGGCCGGGAGCCCCATCTTCGGATGGATGCCCACCGGGATGCCACGCCCGTTGTCCGTGACCGAGATCGAGTTGTCCTCGTGGATCACGACCTCGATGTGGTCGCAGTAGCCCGCGAGCGCCTCGTCGATGGAGTTGTCGACGACCTCGTAGACGAGGTGGTGCAGGCCGCGCGTGCCCACGTCGCCGATGTACATGGCGGGGCGCTTGCGAACGGCTTCGAGCCCTTCGAGAATCTGGATGTTGTCTGCGCCGTAGTTGCCGTTGGGAGTAGGCGCGGCACCGTTCTCGGCACCGTTCTCTGGGGTGGCCGTGGCAGGCGTCTGGAAGTCGGGCGTGTTCTGCGCCATGCTGAAGCGTGTGAGCGTGGAGGTCGGCGGTGGTGTGGGGCCGCACAGCGTGCCGCACGACCCATCGGGAAAGGTACCAACAGCCGCGCCTTTCTGGTATGACGCGGCCCTGTCAATGACCGTGAAATCGTACGCCTGGGCCGCCCGGAGGTTCGATTTTCGCCGATCTGACGATGCTCCTGCGTCTCGTCTCAGGCGACCGACGGGAGCGCGTCCGCGAGGTCGTCGAGCAGGCCTGCGAGCGCCGCGGTGAACGGGCCGAGGTCACGGGCAAAGGTGGCTGCGTTGTCGCTGGCGAGGCGGGCGGCGTCGGCCTGCATCTGGCGGGCTAGCTCGATGGTGGCTTCAGGCACGCTGGGATACAGGCTCAGGAGCTTCTGGTGGACGACGTGCAACTCGCGCCCGAGGCGGTTCATCAGCAGCCGGTCTTCGAAGGCTTGCACGAGCGCGGCGCGCGCATCAAGATCATCGTCAGCAGCGAGCGTGGCGAGGCGGACGCGGAGCCGCTTCACGTCGTCAGCGAGGTCGCGAGCGAGGGCAGCCAGGTCAGCGCGGGCGGTCCGCTCTGCTTCCTGCTCCGACGGGTCGCGCCCGGCGAGGCGGTCGGCGATGGCCTCGCGCACCACGGCCGCCGTGCGCAACGAGGCGATCAGCGCCATCGCACGGAGCGCGCCGCCGAGGAAGGGCTCGGGCGCGTCGTCTGAAGTCGGGTTGAGGGCATCGGGCATGGCGCGCCTCGCACCCGTCGGACGACGCGGGCGTTCCGGCTTCGCACGGATTGTGCATCCATGAGGGAGAGGGCAAGCATCGCCGTGGCACGACAGCCCGCAGCCGTAGCTTCCTCGCCCTTGTCACGCCCTAATCCCGATGCGCCCTGGTCCTCGCTCGCTCGATCGCCTCGCGGTAGCCGTCCTTCTCGGCCTCGTGGGCGTGCTCGTCTGGCTCTACGGCGCCATCGACTACGCCAACGAAAGCGGCACCGACTTGCAGTGGTACCGCCCGATGGCGCAGGCCGCGCCGGGCCTCGACCTCACGATGCGGACGCCGTTCGTCTACCGCCCGCTCGGGCCGTGGCTGGCGGGCCTCTGGCCCGGTTCCGATCCGGTGGGCTTTTATGTGGGCACGGTGCTCACCGCGCTCGTGCTCGCCGCGCTGCTTTACGCCTTGCTGCGTGGCGATGGCCTCCGTCCGGGCTTCGCGCTGCTGGCAGGCGTTGGCTTCTTCGCGAGCCCCTACGTGTTCGGCGTGCTGGTCTACAACTTTTTCCACCTCGCCGACCTCCTCTCGTTCGTGTGGATCGTAGCGGGCTTGCTGCTGCTCTACCGCCGCCGCTGGCTCGGCCTGGCCATCGTACTTGCGCTCGGCGCGCTCACCCGCGAGGCGTGCTTGCTCCTGATCCCGGCGGCGTTCGTCTATCTGTGGGAGCAGAATCGCCTCCGTGCGGACGGGCGAGCGCTGGCGTTGGCCGTCGTGCCTGCGCTCGTGCTGACGTTCGGCTATCGCTGGCTTGCCGAGCCTGGGCCGGGCGGGCTGAGCATTGTCGCATCGCTGCTGGAGGAGGGGCCGAAAGTGGCGCGGCCCGACACGTGGGTGCGGCTCCTCGTGATCGCGTGGGCTCCGCTGAGCCTGTGGCCGCTCGTGTTTCCGAAGCAAACGGTGGCCTATGTGCGCGCCCATCCGCACCGCGTCGTGTTCGCGCTGCTGGTCCTGGCGAGCGTGTTCGTAGGCTACGACCAGGAGCGGCTCGTGGCCCCGGCCTTTGTGTTCGTCGTCCCGCTACTGGGCTCCCTCATTCAGCACGCGCTCGGGTCGCGCTGGGCGTGGCCGTGGGCGCTTGCCCTCGCCGATACGATGGCGCTCAACGTGCCGAGCCACCTCGCGGCGCGCTTCCCGCTGCCGAGCCGACCGTGGACCATCGTGCTCACGCTCGCGGCCGTCGGACTAGCCACGCTCATCGCGCTGGCGCTTCGGCTCACCGCGTCCCAGCGCTCACAGGATAGGGTGTCACACACCGACGCGCCGGACGGTGCCGGGCAAGGCATCGAGAGCAAGCCAGCCTGACTCGACGACGCCCCAGAGACCAACGAGTATGGCCTCAGCGGCGTCGTGGCGCAGCGAGGTCGGCCGGTTGGCCCCCGACCAATCGATGACGGCCCGCGCGAGTGTGTCGGCCTGCTCCTTGGCGCCCTTGCCCGTCCGCTGCTCGCGGGGATGCAGCAGCAGCCGTCGCCACACGCCCGCGTGGATACGTTTGAAGTCGAGGTCCCGGCGCTCGGCCTCGCGTTCCCAGAGATCGGCGAGGGCGCCCCCGCCCTCCACCACGAGGTGCGTGAGCTGCTTCTCCTCACGAAGCATCGTGAACGCCGCGCGCTTGAGCCGGGCGCGGCTGCCGTAGTTGCGCGAGCGGTACCATGCCAACCGCCCCGCGCGGTCGTAGCAGGCAAAGCCGGTGCGAAGGCCAAGGTCGACGGCGAGGAGCATGGGCGTGGCACGGTCGGCTTGTGACGAAGGTGAGGTGCGACGCCGACGACGTCGTGCGGGTTGCCGGACCGCAACAGCCGACGGCCTCTCCCCTACTTCTTCCGCTGCGGGACGAGGCTTGCGATGGCCTGGATCGGGTTGCGGTGGGCCGGGTCGCGCGTCTCGCGCCAAAACAGCGCCAGCCCGCCCACGCCGCCGAGCGCGTTGGCGATCCACATGCCGAGCCACGGTTCCAGCAGGCCGCGGTCGGCGAGCTTCTCGCCCTGGTTGAGCGTCACCCAGTAAAACAGAAACAAGAACACCGCGAGCGCACCCACCACGCCGATGCCCACGCGCGGGATCGCGAGCCCCAGCGGGATGCCGACGAGCACGAACACCACGCACGCCATCGCGATGGAAAACTTCTTGTAGATCTCCACGCGGTAGCGGTCGGCGCGCTGCGACTCCCACGAGACGGCGTTCATGGTCTGGTCCGACTCCGAGCGCAGTACCCGGACGCGCTGCATGGCCGTGTCGTAGACGCGGGTTGCGTCGCCGGTGCCGAGGCCAGCGAGGACCGGGTGTTCGACCGTCAATGTGTCTGTGGCCGTCGTGTCCGGCCGGGCGGACGGCGAGGCGTCTACCTCGGTGAGGTCGGCGGCGACGCGCGTGCGCAGGTCGCTCAGCCGTTGCGCGACCCCGCGGTCGAGCGAGTCCACCACGGCGATCATCTGCGTGGTCTGCATCGTGCGGTCGGATCGGTCCGAGTCCGAGCGGTCGCGGCGCTCGAAGGACAAGTCCGTCAGGTCGAGCGTCATGCGGTGGCGGTCGAACTGGAGGCGTTCGTAGCGTTCGATGGTCTGCGCGAGCCCGCGTCCGGCGGCTTCGCGCTGGGTGCGCATCTGGTGGATCTCGCCGTCGAAGAGCGTCAGTTCGAGGCGGTCGCCCAGACTGGCGAGCGTCGCCGAGGCCGCCGCGATGGTACGGCGCTCGGTCGAGCCGCCGCTGTGGTCGAACACCCGCACGCCGAGCAGTTCGTTCGAGTCGGCGGGCGCGTCCTCGACGAAGATGCTGTAGCCCTTCAACTCGGTGAAGAAGGTCCCCGGTTCGAGTTGGAACCCCGGCTTCTTGTCGCGGATGTCGCGCCAGAGGCCGCCCATGCGGAAGTTGGCCTCAGGCAGCATCACGTTGTTGAAGTAGGCCATGCCCGTCGCCATCACGAAGCCGAAGATGAGCACCGGCCACGCGACCTGCAGCAGCGAGATGCCCGAGCTTTTGACGACGAGGTAGGCGCGCGACTCAGCGAGCTTCCCGAACGCCGCTAGCGTGGCGATGAGCACCGACATCGGCACGGCGAGCGTGACCATGTAGGCGAGGCTGTAGGCGACGAGTTCGACGAGCACGCCCAGCGGCAGGCCGCGCCCTACCAAGTCCGGGAGGTGCCGGATCAGGAACTGCATCAGCAGCAAGAACATCAGCGTCGCGAAGCTGCCGACGAGGGGGATTGGCAGGCTACGGAGCAGCGTCCAGTGGAGGGTGCGGAGCACGCGGCGAGGCGGCAGGTGCGTGGGAAACGGGCGCGCAGAAGATCCGACGGGCGCGGTACGAACGCAGAACAAGACCGCTGGGATGTAAACGTCGGCCCTGTTGGAGACCTGGCGAGGTCTTAGCGCTCTTGTCATGCTGAACTTGGTTCAGCATCTCAGCAATGCTCCAAAGCACCGCCCTCGTCAGAGAGTGGCTTCGCCTGACTTCGGCTCCGAGTCAAGCTTTGGAGGACACAACAGCAACGCCGATGCCAAGCGTGGTATTACACACTCGCGCGGCCTTCGAGAGCGCGGCTGAGCGTGGCCTCGTCGGCGTACTCTAGGTCGCCGCCGATGGGGAGGCCGCGGGCGATGCGCGTCACGCGGGGCCCGAGCGGCTGTATGAGGCCCGAGAGGTAGATCGCCGTCGCGTCGCCTTCCACGTTCGGGTTCATAGCGAGGATGACCTCCTGCACAGGCACGGTGGCATGCTCGTTCATGTAGTTCGCAACGGGCTCGGCGACGTCGGCGGGAAGGCTCGGCGTCACGCCTTCAGGCGTCCGGCTGCGGCCCACGCGCGCGATGAGTTCGCGCACCTTCAGTTCGTCGGGGCCGATGCCTTCGAGCGGCGAGATCACGCCGCCGAGCACGTGGTAGAGCCCTCGAAACTCGCCCGTGCGTTCGAGCGCGAGCACGTCGTTGGGTTCCTCCACGACGCAGACCACACTTCGGTCGCGCTTCGGCGAGGCGCAGATGGGACACGGGTCCACATCGGTAATGTTGCAGCAGATGCCGCACGTCTTGACGCGGTCCTTCACCGCCACGAGGGCCTTCGCCAACTCGACCACGTCCTCGCGCGGCATCTTGAGCACGTAGGCCGCGAGCCGCTGCGCCGTCTTGCGCCCGACGGTGGGCAGCTTGGCGAACTGCTCCACGAGCGCTTCGACCGACTCGGAGGTGAGGTGCATGGTGGTAGGCGTCCTTAGTCCCTGGTCCTGTGTGGAAGGAGCAATGTCGCACCGCACGCTGACAAGCGTGCGTCAGTGCGTGGCACCGATGGGGCGCAGCGTTGGACGCCTCCCGGTGACCAGGGATAAACGGCCCGTGACTAGAAGCCCATCTGGTCGAGGCCCATGCCGGGCGGGAGGAACGCGCCCGCAGCGCCGCGCATCTCGCGCTCACGCAGCGCCGCTGACTCGTCGAGGGCTTTGTTGATCCCAGCGATGAGGAGGTCTTCGAGCAGTTCGGCGTCGTCGGGGTTGATGACGGCCGGTTCGAGCTTGATGGCGCGGATGGCCCCGGCGCCGTCGGCGGTCACGGTGACCATGCCGCCGCCCGCCTCCGCGGTGACGGTCTTCTCCTTGAGGGCCGCCTGGCTGTCGGCCATCTTCTGCTGCATCTCCTGCATCTTGCCGAACAGGTCGGCCATGTTGAGGTTGCCGTTCATCAGTCTAAGTGTCAAGTGGCAAGGTTCAAGTAGCAAGGATTCTGTAAGCGGGACATGGTACTTGCCCACTTGTCACCTGCCACGTATCAGTACACGATTTCGGCCCCGAAGCGCTCGAAGAGGAGGCGTACGACGGGGTGCGACTGGCGCAGGTGCTTGAACGCCTCGAACGGGTCGGCGGGGGCGGCGGTTTCGGGCAGCGCCTCGGGCGCGGCGACCACGAACCGGAGCGCGGGCGTGTCGTCGGCGTCGGTGCCGAGTTCGGCGGCGAGGTGCACGGCGAGGCGGTCCGTCTCGCTCGTGAGCAGGGTGCGCGTGAAGTCGTCCGCGACGACCACCTCGACCGCGCCACGGTGCACGCGCTGCGGTTGTGCGTTGGACAGCAGCGCTGCGATGTGGACCCGGTCGGCCTTGACGCGCGCATGCAGCCCGTCCCACGCCGACTGAACGCGGCCTAGCGAGACGCCAAAGTCGTCGGCGCCGGGCAGGTCGGCAGGCACGGCGATGGCAACGTCGGCCCCATCGCCCATCGCCGTCGACCCGTCGCCGCCGAGGCTCGACGTCGGCCGCTTCAGCGCGGGCGGATCGAAGAGGCCGGGGAAGAGCGGAGCGGCGTCGCCGCCAACCGGCGGGCGGTGAGGTTCGTCAGCCTCGTCGCTTGCGGCAGGGGCAGGCGTCACCGGAGACGACGGCGGTGCTGGAGGCGTGGGTGCGACGGAGGGCGATGGCGTAGGAAGCTCCGAAGCACTGTAGTCGTCATCGTCCGTGCCGAAGTCGTCGTACGCGTCGATGGGAGGCAGGTCGCCGCGGCCGTCGTCGAACGGAGGCGGTGCGGAGGGCCCAGGCTGCTCAGGTACTTCAGCTACTGGCTCCGTTGCAGCAGACACGGAGGCCGCTGGTAGTTCTTCCGGCGCTGGGGTTGGAGTCACGACCTCGGGAGCGAGCGGCGCGACAGCGCTCGGAGTCGGTTGCGGTGCCACCTCCTCCCTCTCCTCCCTGCTGACGCTCGGCGCTTCAACGATCGACTCCTCGACCGGAAGCGAAGGGGGCACTGGCGTCGGTGGTGCAGTCGTAGGCTCGCGAACGGCTGACGGCTTAGAGGCGGGAACAGCAGGCTCCGATGGTGCCACAGGCTCAGGACGCAACGGGGTGTCCGGTTGCGAGGCAATGCTGTCGGGTGCAGAGTCGGCGGCTTGCGTCGACGCAGGTGTCGCCGGAACCGAGGCAACCGTTGGAGTCGGGGACGCGCTACCGTCCCCCAGTGCGTTTCCCGCCGCACCGGATGGCGTGGCTACCGAACCGTCCGGCACAATCACTGCGCCGCCGTCGAGCGTGCCGCTCGCGAGGGCGGCTTCGAGGCGTTCGAGCTTGGTCAGCACCGCCGCGAGGTCGGTCGCCTTGGCCAGAGACGCCAGCTTGAGGAGCGCCAGTTCGAGCTTGAGGCGGGGCTGCGGCGCCATCTTGAGCGCCTGCTCGGTCTCGTCGGCGATCATCAGCATCCGCAGCAGGTCGTCCTCGCCGAACGGCCCAGCGGCCTGGACATAGCGCGCCTGCACAGCATCGGTCGCCTCGATGAGCGTGCCGTCGCCGGTCGTCTTCACGGCGAGGAGGTCGCGGAGGTGCTCGGCGAGCCCGACGAGGTACTCCGTGAGGTCGTAGCCGCGCGCCATCAGCCGGTCCACGAGGCGCAGCATGCCGGCGCGGTCCTGCGCAAGCGCGAGCGCGGTCGTCTCAAAGAAGAGGTCGGTGTCGACCACCCCGAGCGCGTCGGCGAGGGCGTCGTAGCGGAGGTCGGTGCCGCAGAGCGAGACGGCCTGGTCGAAGATCGAGAGCGCGTCGCGGAGCGCCCCGTCGCCCTTGCGCGCGAGCAGCATCAGCGCCTCGGCATCGGCCGTGATGCCTTCCTCGTGCGCGATGTGCTGCAGGCGGCTCACGATCTCCGGCACGGCGATGCGCCGGAAGTCGAAGCGCTGCGTGCGGCTCAGGATCGTCGGGAGGACCTTGTGCGGCTCCGTCGTGGCGAAGATGAACAGGACGTGCGGCGGCGGCTCTTCGAGCGTCTTGAGGAGCGCGTTGAACGCGCCCTGCGAGAGCATGTGCACCTCGTCGAGGATGTAGATCTTCTTGCGTGCGCCCTGCGGTGGGATGCGGACCTTCTCCCGGAGGTCGCGGATGTCGTCCACGCGGTTGTTAGAGGCCGCGTCCACCTCGATGATGTTGAGCGAGCGGCCCTCCTCGAACGCTCGGCATGAGTCGCACGTCCGGCACGGCTCGGCGCCCGTGCGCTGGTCGAGCGGGGTGGTGCAATTGATGGCCTTCGCCACGAGACGCGCGGCGGTCGTCTTGCCCACGCCACGGGGGCCGCTGAAGAGGTAGGCCTGCGCGAGGCGGTCGTGCAGGATCGCGTTCTGAAGCGTCTGCGCGACGTGCTCCTGCGCGACGAGGTCGGCGAAGGTCTGCGGGCGGTACTTGCGGGCCGTGACGAGGTAGCGGCCAGCCGGTGCGTCGGCCATATCCAGGACGGTCGGGAGGTGCGGGAGAGCGGGCGCGCGGGTCCCGAATGTGCGGACCGAGCGCGTCGTGCAACTTACTCGCCGGGCCCCCGCTGGACAACCAAGATGGACGCCGTGATGGCGTTAGGTCTGGGATTCTTCACCGACGCGGAGGCGGACCGCTGTCAGGTCTGGCGCCAGGGCGAGGCGTGCCGCGCCGTCGCTGCGTGTGGGGAGCAAGAGCGGCAGCCGGGTCTCGACGGCCGTCCCGACGCCGACTTTGCTATGGACCTGAATGGTGCCGCTGAGGAGGTCGACGTAGTGCTTGGTGACGGCGAGGCCGAGGCCGCTGCCTTCGTGGCTGCGCGCGAGCCCGTCGTCTTCCTGCCGGAAGGCCTCGAACAGGTGCGGGAGGAAGGCCTCGCTGATGCCCTGCCCGGTGTCCGTCACCGTGAGCACGGCGCTCGCGCCTTCTTGCGTGAGCCGAACCTGGACGGCGCCTTTCTCCGTGAAGGCCAGCGCATTCCGGACGAGATGGCTCACGATCGTCACAAGGGCTCTGCGGTCCGACTCGCCGACCAGGACGGAGGGGTCGGCTTCGAACGTGAGCGTGACCGCCTCCGACGCGTGGCGTTCCTGGAGTGGATAGAGGGCCGCCCGGACACTGGCGGCGAGGTCGAACGTCTCCTTGCGAAGCGCCACCTCCCCGGCGCGCAGCCGGGCCAGATCGAGGAGCGCGTTGAGCGTGTCGAGGAGCCGGTGGCCGTTGTCTCGCACAGGGTGCACGAAGGGTTTGAGGTCGGCTGGGACCTCCTCGGCAAGCACCTCCGCGAAGCCTAGGATCGCGTTGAGCGGCGTCCGGATCTCGTGGGTGACGTTGGTGAGGATGGTGCTCTTGAGGCGACTCGCCTCCTCGGCGCGCACCCGTCCGGACTCGGCCTGCTGGTGGGCTTGCACCAACGCCTGCTCGCGCTCATGCTGCGCGGTCACGTCCATCACGATGCCGCTCAGGCGGGGCGTGCGTGCGTGCGCACGTGCTTCGGCATGGCTGTGCATGCGTAGCCAGCGCTCCCCTAGCGGTGTGCGTACCCGCAGCGTGAGGTCGTCTGGGGCCTGGCCGCGGGTGAGATGCGCCGCGTACGCCAGGCATGCCTCCAGGTCGTCGGGATGGACCAGGGTCGCCGCGAGCTCGGGCCGCGGTGTGATGCCGACGTCGAGGCCAAGGAGGGCGTAGAGGCCGGTCGAGAAGTGGAGGCGTTGCGAACCGGGATCGTAGGACCAGCTGCCGAGATGAGCGAGGCGCTGAGCGCGCTCGAGTTCTTTCTCGCGGGAGACAAAACCGCGGCGGATACGGATGACTGTGTGCCACGTCAGCATGGCGATGGCACCCGTTCCAAGTAGGCACGTCAGGAAAAACACCGAGGCCGCATGATCGGCCTCAGGATGCATCACAGCGACCGCCGCAGCCGCGAAGGAATAGGTATGAAACGCTATGGAGGCCGGCGCACGCAGTCCGGAGATCTGGAGGACGCTGGACGTGATGACGTATACGTAGAAGAAGCCCACCAGCAGCGCGGTGTCGCCTGGGTTGGCAAAGACGACCCCTGCAATCCACGTGACAAGGAGGTAGACGACCCCGAGCATGAGGCCCGTCAGGAGATGCACGGAGAGCCGCGGCACAAAGGAGAGGCCCAGGCACACGAGGAGCACACACGAAACCCCGAGGCGAACCGCCATGGAGTCATTGTGCTCCAGCCCAAGACCCGTAGCCAGGAGGAGATATCCCGGCACCATCAACGCGCCCAGGCCGCACAGCATCCGGAGCGCGTGCAGCGAAATTTTCCATCGCTGGCGCTTGCTCAGCGACGTGTGCCGCTGAGGCAAGACCCGGGGGGCGCTATAGGGACGAACCGTAGCCAGGGGAATGGAATCGTAACGCGAGGCAATCGGAGACAGGCAGGACTTCGCTGTCCCGTACTGCGTCAAACCCCTGGGATATCAGCCCCATGAGGCTCGGTTGGTCGACGCAGATACGTTACGAATCGAAACCCGTCGTGGTGGTCGGTCGCTGCCGCCGCAAAGACTGATCCGATCAGGTGGGCATACGGCGGAAAGAAGGTGTCGCCGGTGTAGGTGCCCTCGACGAGCGTCAGCTCGAGTCGGTCAGCGATGGGAAGCGCCGCTGCGTAGACCGCCGCCCCGCCGCCGATGAACACCTGCTCGGCATCTGCAAAGTGCGCGAGCGCCGCGTCGAGGCTATCGAAGACCACGATCTCGGGGTGGGCGGCCTGCAGCGCCTCCGCCTTGGCCGCGTCGCGGGTGAGCACCACGTTGGCGCGCTTCGGCAGCGGTCCACCAAACTGGTGCACGAGTGACTCGAACGTGCGCCGTCCCATCACGAGCGGGTGCCCCACGGTGAGCCGCTTGAACCGCTTGAGGTCAGCCGGAATGTGCCACGGGAGGTCGAGGCCGTCGCCGATGAGCCGGTCGCGCTCGGCGAGCGCTGCGATGAGGACGATTTCAGGAGCAGGCATAGAGACGGGAAAGCGAAACGAGAAGAGCGAGAGCCAGGTGGGACAGGCCGTGCGGGAAGCCTCGCTGAGAGGTGGACGAACCAAGATCGCCAGAAACCAAAAAAGAAGGGCTAGCGATCCGCATCGCGCCGCTACGACCCTCTACCGCTGCTGCCTTCCGGCCCTGACGGAGTTCAAGGGGAGCTGGCCGTACGGGACTAGCCCTTCTTTGAGCCGGAAGGCCCGCAGTGGGCGTCCGGCAAAGGACGACTAATATACGGCACCGCCCGCGCGGTTCGGCTCTCCGTTGCAAATTCAACTCCCCGCATGCCCACCTCCCTTTCCCGCCTCGCAGGCACGTTGGCTCTCATCGTTGCCGTCACGTCGTCCCTCGGCGCCCAGCCGCTCCCAGACGGCATCCTCTTCGACGACTTCACGTACATGAGCACTGCTTGGAGCCTGGACGCGCGCAAGCAGGAACGCGGGTCGCTCTACGGCCCCAACGCCTGGCGCGTGGGACAGGCGCCCTCCGACACCGTCGCCGAGCGCGCGTGGTACCGCGCCTACTGGAGGGAGATGAACGACTTCTACGACTCCACGGCTGTCGAGGTCGCCGACGGTCGGCTGCGCATCGAGGCGCGCGCCGGGACCTATGCGGCGGCGCAGCGGCATCCGCAGGTGGCCTCTGGGTTCACCGCGGTGACAGGGACGTGGGCCGCTCGCGTCCGTTTCTCCGACCTCGGTGCCGTGCCGTTCTATACGACCGGACGCCATCAGGGGTGGCCCGAGGTCGACATCATGCAGTCGTTCTGGACGCTCTCTCCATATCGCGTGCGCAAGGGCGACGGCTGGGCGTGGTCGGAGATGGACCACGAGTTCAACAACTGGTTCGGACGCGCCCGTCGCACCGAACGCGGGGCGCGCCTCTATGTCGACACCGGCTTTTTCGAAAACGGGATGGCCTACCCGTTCGGTATGAAGGGCGCGGGCGGGGACGCCTACACGTGCACCCGGACCCGTGGAGGGCAGACCGAGCAGCTACGCCCGACCGCCTGTGCGGCCGCCTTGCTCCCCAACGGCGATCGGCCTGCTCCGTTCGTGACACTGCTGATCCAGCACGACGGGTCCGGCGTCCGCTTCGCCCTCCGGCTCGACGGTAGCACTGAGGACGAACCCATCGAAGAGGGGCGCATCGAAGACGGGCGCATCGAGATGGTGTCGGAGCGATTCACCGAGACCGTGCCCAGTCAGCCGATGATGGCGATGTTCAGCATGTACCTCAAAGACCACGAGGAAGCCCCGGTGTTTGACCTCGACACGCCGCAGGCGATGGACGTGGATTGGTTCTTCTATGCCGAAGACATCGTGGATCTGGATACCGTGACCGACCACATCGCTACGATTCGAGGTGCCGAAGTCGCCCGGCTGAACACGCTGGGCCGGCCGGCGGCCTTCCCGTACGTCGCCTGTGACACGTTTCAGCCCTGGCCCGACTGGGAGACGTGCCCTTGGCCGCGCATCGCGTCGCCCAAGCCAGAGTTCGACCTGCGTCTCTACGCGCCGCCTACGCTCTCCATGGGCTGCCTCCGAGAGGGGGCGACGTGGATCGTCCGTCCGCCGCTGCGCGCGACGACGTACGAGGTGCGCTGGCGCAGCCGCTACCACTACCGTGATCGCGCGCCCTCGCGCTGGCACCGCACCGACGAGGTCGGCTTTCGCTACCAGCTACCGCGGCCGTCGGGAGCGCCCTTCTACGTGGAGCTTGACGTCGAGGTCGAGGACACGCAGCCCTTGATGGAGCAGGAAGCCCGAGGGCAGACGAGACGCATGGTGCCCGTCCTGGCACGCGGCGAGGCGTGCACCGCTCCGGTCGATCCGGACCCGCTCGCTACGGCACCGCGCTAGTCACCCTCGATCCTCAATACAGCCCGACGGGGTCCACGTCCACGTTCACGCGGCAGCCCTTTGGCGGGGACCCCGCAGCCTGGTCCACCTCGGCGACTGTCGTCGTGAGCGCGTACGGCGAGACGGCGAGCGGGGCCTTCAGGATCGTGTGGAAGCGGTACTGCTTCTTCACGCGCCCGATGAACGCAGCCGTCGGCCCGAGCACCTGGAGGTGCTGCGCGTCGGCCTCGGAGAGCCCTTTGAGCAAGCGCGGAAGCCGCTTCGTGAGCTGCGTCGTCCAGCGTGCAGCCAGCTTCTCGACGGTGGCCTCGTTCGGTCCCTTGAACTCGATGCCGACGAGGCGACCGAAGGGCGGATAGCCTAGGAAGCGGCGGTCGGGGAGGTCGGCGCGGATGAAGCCGTCGTAGTCGTGCGCGAGTGCAAAGCGGATCGCGGGGTGATCGGGATTGCGCGTCTGGAGGAGCACCTCGCCGGGGCGCTCAGCGCGACCCGCGCGGCCGCCGACCTGCGCGAGGAGTTGGAACGTCCGCTCGGCCGCGCGGAAGTCAGGAAGCAGCATGCCCGTGTCGGCGTTGACGACGCCCACGAGCGTCACGCGGGGGAAGTCGAGGCCCTTCGCCACCATCTGCGTGCCGAGGAGGATGTCCGCCTCGCCGCGCCCGAACGCCGTGAGCAGCTTGCGGTGGGCGTCCTTCTTCGAGGTCGTGTCGAGGTCCATGCGTAGCACGCGCGCCTCGGGAAACGTCGCCGCGAGTTCCTCCTCGACGCGCTGCGTGCCTGCACCGAGGTCGGCGAGGTCGTGCTGGCCACAATTATCGCAGGCGGACGGCGAGGCGCGGGTGAAGCCGCAGTAGTGGCAGCGCAGCTGCGGGCGTAGGCCCGGCGGGCGGTGCAGCGTGAGCGTGACCGCGCACGACGGGCACTCGGGCGTGTGGCCGCAGGCGTTGCACGTCAAGATCGGCGCGTAGCCGCGGCGGTTTTGCAGCAGGATCGTCTGCTCCTTGCGGTCGAGGCGCGCCTGGATGGCCTCCTGGAGTTGCACCGAGAGCGCGCCGCGTAAGCGGCGCACCTCCTGCTCCCGCGCGAGGTCGACGACCTTCACCTCGGGCAGCCGCGCGGCGGCACGACCCGTCACAGGCACGCGCTCGGGCATCGGGAGGAGCGTGTACTTCCCGCGCTTGGCGTTGACGAAGCTCTCGGCGCTTGGCGTGGCACTGCCGAGGACGCACACGGCCCCGGCGAGGTGCGCGCGCATCACGGCCACGTCGCGGGCATGATAGCGCGGCGCGGGGTCGAACTGCTTGTAGCTCGCCTCGTGCTCCTCGTCCACGACGATCAGCCCGACGTTTTCGAGCGGCGCGAGGACGGCCGAGCGTGGGCCGATGGCGACGCGGTAGCGCCCAGCGCGCAGGTGCCGCCAGGCGTCGTAACGCTCGCCGGGGCTCATCCGCGAGTGGAGGACCGCCACGTCGTCGCCGAAGTGGGCGCGGAAGCGGCGGACGGTCTGCGGCGTGAGCGCGATCTCGGGGACCAGCACGATGCCCGTGCGTCCGGCGTCGAGCGTGGCCTTGAGCGCACGGAGGTAGACCTCGGTCTTGCCGCTGCCCGTGACACCTTGGAGCAGAAACGTCTCGGTCTTCTTCGTGCCGTTGTGTTGGGCGACGAGTGCGGCGTTGACCTGGTCGAGCGCGGCCCGCTGGGCGGGGTGCAGTGCGATCCGCTGCGGCGTTGGCGCTGCGGCATCGAGCGCCTCGGGCCGCCGCTCCACCTCCAAGTCGTAGGCCTCGACCCAGCCCAACTCGACCAGCCGCTGCACCGTCTGGCTCGACGCGCCCGACGCGGCCAAGGCATCGGCTTGGCTGAGCGCGCGGTCCGTCGAGGCTGCGAGCGTGGCGACGAGCATCTGCTGCCGCAGCCCGCGCAACTCGTCCGGGGCCGCGCTCGGGTCGATGCCCGTGCGGATGCGCAGCCAGCGGGCGGTCTTGGCGCGCACGCGCGGGTCTGTCGTCTCCTCGGCGATACGGAGCAGCCCCGCCGTGCGAAGGTCGGCGAGGAGCGTGGTGGGCAGCTTCACGCCCAGTTCCTCCTCAGCCTCTTTCAGCGGTAGGCCATGGCCGTTGCGCTGTCCCAGTAGCACCAGTAGATCGCGCCCGAGCGGGTTGCCGCGCCAGGCCGCCGGGGCGTCGGTGCGGTAGAGCACGCGCACGCCCTCGACGTCGGTACCCGCCGGGAGTGCCGCGCGCAGCACCTCGCCCCACGAGCAGGCGTAGTAGTTCGCCATCCACTCCGTGAGCCGCAACAGCGCTGGCGGCAGGGCTGGTGCCTCGACGTCCAGCACATCGGCGATAGGCTTCAGCTTTACGCCCTCGGCTACCTCGTCCGTGCGGCCCACAACGACGCCCGTGAGCGTGCGTCGCCCGAACGGTACCAGCACCCGCGCGCCGGGCACGGCGACGCCGTCGAGCGCGTCCGGGACGGCATAGGTGTAGGGCTGCGGGACGGGCGAGAGCGGCACGACGAGCGCGTGCGCACCCGTGGTCGAGAGGGGCACGAGGGAGCGGTCTGGCTGGCGGGGCGAGGAAGGTACGGAGGTCGGTCCATGAAGGGTGGGTCCCCATGGAGGGTGGGTTCGGGGACCGTGTACCCTCTGGCGGCGTGGTCCGACGAACCACAGCGAGCCGAAGGCGGGTCTCCCGCGAGGTGGCGCGGCGAACGAGTTGCACACTGCAGGCCTCTCCCGGCAGCGGTCGTGGTACACCGGCACCCATCGGAACGCCAGCGTGACAGGGCATGCCTGGCGTCCGTGACGCGTTGCGACGGCGCGGCTTCAGCGGGGACTCGCGTCACGCGAGGATTCCATCGTCGTTGTGTGGGCGGGTTGGCACGGGGTGGGAACGAGGTTCTCATAGGAAGCAGGCAGATCCGCGGCCGGGACCGCTCTCCCCGGCATCGGATCGCCCGGTCACCGCTCGCTCTCGGCACCGACCGATGCAGCCCTCGCTACGCGTCTCTTTCTCTCGCCACGCCCCCGCTGCGCTCTCTCCTCTCTCGTCAGGATCTCGCTCTCTACCCCCGCTGATCCCCCCACCCATGCGCCTCGCTACGCTCCTTTTCCTGGCTCTCCTTGCCGCGCCGACCTTCGCCCAGCATGTCTGGAACGAGGGCACCGACGCGGGCTCGCTCCCGGCTACGGCCCAGGCCCTCGACGCTACGGCCACGCCCTACACCGCCATCACGGGCACCATCGGCCAGCCAGACGACGTGGACATGTATCGCGTCTTCATCACCGACCCGGCAGGCTTTTCGGTGACCACCGAGCCCGCAGGCATCGGAACGCTCGCGGACACGCGCCTCTTCCTCTTTGATGAAAACGGCCGCGGCGTGGCCTTCAACGACGACACGCCCGGCGGCACCGGCTCCCTCCGCTCGACCCTCCCAGCAGGCCACCCGTTCATGCCGACCGAGCCGGGTGTCTACTACATCGCCATCTCGGGCTTCGAGACCGTCCCCCTGGTGGCGACCTCCGAAGCCATCTTCCAGGACCCGCGTAGCTACACCTATAGCTTCAACGGCGTCTTCACCTCGACCGTGACAGACCCGGTCGTGGGCTGGCTGCACCGCGGCGGCAACGCCATCGGTACCTACCAGATCGAACTGGCCGGAGCCGTCGTCCCGGTCGAGCTGACGGCCTTCGACGCCACGCTGGATGGTGAGGCGGCGCTGCTCCGCTGGACGACAGCCTCGGAGACGAACAACGCGGGCTTCGCCGTGGAGCACCGCACGCCCGACGCGGCCGATTTCGCCGAGATGGCCTTCGTCACCGGGCAGGGCACGACCACCGAGGCGCAGGCCTACGCCTTCCGCTTCGACGCGCTCGCGCCGGGCGTCCACACGTTCCGCCTCCGCCAGACCGACTTCGACGGTACGGTCGCCTACAGCTCGCAGGTCGAGGTCACGGTCGCGCTCGCCGAGACGTTCCAGGTCGACGCGGCCTACCCGAACCCCTTCAACGCCGAGACCATGGTGCGCTTCACCGTCCGCGAGGCCGCACCCGTCCAGGCGGAGCTCTTCGACGTGACCGGCCGCCGGATCCGTACGCTCTACGCTGGCACGCCTGCTGCGGGCACCCCGCAGACGCTCCGCATCGACGGCGGCGATCTTCCAGCGGGCCTCTACATCGTCCGCGTCACGGGCCGCGACTTCGCGCACACGCAGAAAGTGACGCTGCTTAAGTAAGTTTTGTGGTACACCGCTGGGGTGGTGCCCGGCGTGTGGTTGGTGCGCCGCAGGCGGTCTTCTTCGAGGAGGCCGCCTGCGGTGTTTTGGTGCGGTGCTTCCGCCGCCGAACCCGCCCGGGCCGCTAGACGTTGACGCGCGGTCCGGTCTCTCACCCGGCCCCTCCCGCCCCGCACCTCACCCTGAACCTCCGTGTCGCTTTCTGACGCGCACGTCTCGACGCTGCTGGAGGTCGCCCGCGAACTCGACGCGACCGTCCAACTCGAACCGCTCCTCGCTCACATTGAGCAGGCGGGCCGGCGCATCCTCGGCTGCGAGCGCGTGCGCATCTTCGTCTACGATGCCAAGCGCGGCGACCTCTTCGCGCGCCTCGCCACCGACACCAAGCCGATTCGCTTTCCCGTCGCGGAGGGCATCGCCGGGGCCGCGCTGCGCGACGACCGCGTCATCCGCGTCGAGGACGCCTACGCTGACCCGCGCTTCCTGCCGACATTCGACCAGCGCCTCGGCCTCCGGACGCGCTCGCTGATGGCGCTCCCGATGAAGGGCATCCGTGGGACGAACGTGGGCGTGCTCCAGTTCGTCAACAAGCACGACGGCCTCTTCACCGACGTGGACGAAGAAGTGGCCTTGGCCCTGGCCGGGTTGACGGGCGTGGCGCTCCAGCGGCAGCTCCTGATGCGCGAGCAGCGCCAGAAGCGCCGCCTCGAACGCGACCTCGCCCTCGCCCGCACGATCCAGAAGTCGTTCTTGCCGGAGGCGATCCCCGTCGTGCCGTGCTACGACCTCGCCGGGCGCAGCCGCCCCGCCAACGAGACCGGCGGCGATGCCTACGACTTCATCTCGCTCCCGAGCGGCCGCACGGGCGTGCTCCTCGCCGATGCGAGCGGCCACGGCGTCGGCCCCGCCCTCATGGCTGCCGCAGCCCGCGCGATGGTCCGCGTGCTCACCCAGGCCGTCGACTCGCTGGCCACGGTGATGGACCTCACCAACCGGACGCTCTACCAGGACTTCAAGCTCGAGCGGTTCGTGACCGCCTTCGTCGGCGTGCTCGACGTGGAGGCGCACCGGCTCGCCTACCGCAGCGGCGGGCACGCGCCGATCCTTGTCTACCGGGCCCATACCGACGCCGTCGAGGTGCTACCTGCGACCGGGCCGCCGCTTGGCATTCTCCACGAGTTGCCGCCCCAGAACGACGCCGCGCTCGCCCTCATGCCCGGCGACACGGTGCTCCTCGTCACCGACGGCTACCACGAGTGGGAGGACGACGACGAACAGCCGTTCGGCATCGACCGGCTCGTGCGTCTCCTCCACGCGCACCACGCCGAGGGTGCCTGCGCCCTCCTTGACCGCCTTGACGCCGCGCTCGCCGACTTCGGCGGGCGACAAGGCGACGATCTCACCGCCGTCGTCATCCGCCGCGTGGATTGAGGTCAGAAAGGCGTCGAGCCGACGGAAGCCGTTCGGGGCCGTCTTACGTCACGCGGCTCGACAAAAGGCCAGTCACGCTCCGACCTCCTCGGCACGGGCAGCGAGACTCTCCCACTGCTCGTAGAGCCGCTTCAGCTCCTGCTCGGCCTCGGCGAAGGCGTCCATCGTCGCTGAGAACTCGTCGGGGCGGTTGTACAGGTCCGGGTCGGCCATCTTGACCTCCAGCGTGTCCTTCTCCTCCTCTTTCTTGGCGATGGTGTTCTCGACGCGCTCGATGGCGGGACGCAGCAACTCGTTGGGCAGCGTGGCCGCGTCGAGCTTCTCGCCCTTCTGGAGCGCGCGGTAGAGCTGGTTGCGCAGCTCGGCCTCTCGCCGTTTTTCTTCCTTTGACTTCTTACCGCTCGATGAGCCGGACGAGGACGAGCTCGTCGCGCCTGAAGACGCGGCCTTGCCATTCGATGCCGCAGTGGCCCCGTTCGCCCCTGTCTTCTTCGACGCGCCATTTGCCTGCTGCACCTGCGCCGCCGTGCCGTGCGTGCGCTGCCACTGCACTTCGGTGTAGGTACCCTCGTAGGTCCGCACGTCGCCGTGCTCGACGTACCACACCGCGTTGACGACCTCGTCGAGGAAGGCGCGGTCGTGGCTGATGAGCACGAACGTCCCGCCGTACTGCCGCAGCGCCTCGGCGAGTACGTTCTTCGAGGCGATGTCGAGGTGGTTCGTCGGCTCGTCGAGGACGAGGAAGTTGACCGGCGAAAGGAGCGTCCGGGCCAGGGCGACGCGGCTGCGCTCGCCGCCGGAGAGCACCTCGATGGGCTTGAAGACGTCCTCGCCATGGAAGAGGAACGCGCCCGCGAGCGCCCGTAGTTCGGTGTCGGAGTGGCCGCGCGCCTTCTCGCGGAGCGCTTCGAGGATGTTCTGGCTCGGGTCGAGGTCGTCGGCCTGGTGCTGGGCGAAGTAGCCCGTCGTCACGCGGTAGCCCTCGTCGCGGGTGCCGTCGAAGTCCTCCGTGTCGATGAGGATGCGCGCGAGCGTCGACTTGCCCGCGCCGTTCTTGCCGATGAGCGCGAGCTTCTGCCCCCGCTCGATGCGCAACGGCCCGGCGTCCTCAAACACCACGTTGGCTGTGCCCTCGTGCGTCGGGTACGCCTTCGAGAACGGTGACAGCTCCAGCACGGCGCGGCCCGACGGCTCGGGCTCGGGGAAGCGGAAGCGGATCGCGGCATCGTCCGAGGGCGGTGGCGGGATGCGTTCGAGCTTGTCGAGCATCTTGACGCGGCTCTGCACCTGCTTGGCCTTCGTGGCCTTGTAGCGGAAGCGCTCGATGAAGCGCTCCGTCTCGGCGATCATGCGCTGCTGGTTCTCGTAGGCCGCCGCCTGCAGCGCGATCCGCTCCTCGCGCTCCTCCATGTAGAAGCTGTAGTTGCCCGCGTACTCGTCGATGCGGCTGTCGCGTAGCTCGGCGATCTGCGTCACCATCCGGTCGAGAAAGTAGCGGTCGTGGCTCACCACCACGACGGCGCCGGGGTACGACCGGAGGTACTCTTCGAGCCACCCAATTGACTCGATGTCGAGGTGGTTGGTCGGCTCGTCAAGGAGCAGCGCGGAGGGCTGCTGGAGGAGGAGTTGGGCGAGTGCGACGCGCATCCGCCAGCCGCCGGAGAACGTGTGCAGCGGGCGCAGCATCTCGTCCTCGGAGAAGCCGAGCCCCGCGAGGATCGCCTCGGTCTTCGGCTTGATGAGGTGGTGCTCCGCGGCAGCGAGTTCGGCGTGGACGCGCGCGTGTCGCTCCACGAGGCGCGTGTACTGGTCCGAGTCTGCCGCAACGCCGTCCGCGAGCGCCTGCGTCATCTGCGCCGCGAGGTCGCGCTCGTCGGTTTCGAGGTCGAGGACGTGCTGGAAGGCCGTCAGCGCCTCCTCCAGCACCGAGCGGTCGAGGTCCATCTCCTGCACGTCCTGCCGGAGGTACCCGACGGTCGCGCCCCCGTCGAAGCCGACCTGCCCGCCGTCGATGGCCTGCTCGCCCGCGATCACACGCAGCAGCGTCGACTTGCCCGCGCCGTTCGGCCCGATCAGGCCCACGCGCTCGCCGGGGCGGATCGTCCACGTCAGCCCGGTGAAGATCGGCTGCCCGCCGAACGCGAGGTCTAGGTGCTGGAGGTAAATCAAGTGCGAAGTAGGAGGTGAGAAGTTTGAAGTAGGTAGTGCGGTCTGGCTTCGGACCTTCGCCTGCACACGGTGGTGCGGACAACCTGAGTGCTCCAAAGGGCGAGCCGCCTGTGCGATCCCACTTCGCCGACTCTTTTCAGCGAGCTATCTCTCAGACACCCTCTGGCTCAGAGGTCCCACCTGCCACCCACTTCAAACTTCCTACTTCTCACCTCCCACTTCAATACGCGTTTTCGTTCACGAAGCCCTTGAAGACGGTGAGCCACATGATGCGGAGGTCGAAGCGGAGCGACCAGTGCTGGATGTAATACAGGTCGAACTCGATGCGCTTCTCGATGGACGTGTTGCCGCGCCAGCCGTTGACCTGCGCCCAGCCCGTAATGCCCGCCTTCATCTTGTGGCGCAGCATGTAGCCGGGGACGTGCTCCTTGAACTCGTCGATGAACACCGGGCGCTCGGGGCGCGGGCCGACGACCGACATGTCGCCGCGGAGGACGTTGAGGAACTGCGGGAGCTCGTCGAGGCTCGTCTTGCGGAGGAAGCTGCCGAAGGGCGTCGCGCGGCTCTCGCCCGCCTTCGCCCATACCGCGCCCGACTTCGACTCCGCGTTCGTAGGCATCGAGCGGAACTTGAGCATCTCGAACGTCTGGCCGTTGAGCCCCATCCGCGTCTGGCGGTAGAACACCGGGCCGGGCGACGAGAGCTTGACGCCGAGCGCGAGCAGCAGGAACAGCGGCGAGAGCAAGAGCAGCACCGCCGCCGAGAACGCGATGTCGAGCGAGCGCTTGACGAGCTGGCGGCCGTCGAACGGGGCCTCGTCCATGAGGTGGATCACCGGCAGGCCGTCCACGTCCGAGACGCGGCTGTTGACGAGCAGCCCGAGGTGGAAGAGGTCCGGCACGAGGCACATGTGCGCCGTGCGCTTCGAGCAGGCCTCGGCGATGGGCTCGATCTTGTGCGTCGCGCGCAGCGGCAGCGCCACGTAGACGAGGTCCACGTGCTCGCCGTCGGCGTTGAGGCGGTCCATCACGTCGGCGAGGTCGTCCACGCGCCCGAGTATGTCGATGCGCTTGGGCTCGTGGTCGTGCAGCAGGCGGCCCGGCATCGGCTCCTCGAAGACCTCGGCGCGGTCGTCCACGAAGCCAAGCACCTCGAAGCCCATCCAGGGATACTGCCGGAACGCCCGCGCGAGCCGCTGTCCGGCCTTGCCCGCGCCGACGATGAGTACGCGCCGGAGGTTCTTGCCCTGCTGCCGCGCTCGCCGCAACACGGTGTAGATCGTCAGCCGCAACCCGACGAGCAGGCTCGCCGTCGTCACGCCGAAGAGCACCATGTGGATGCGTGAGAACGAGAACTCCCGGTAGAAGAACAGCGCCGCGATCGACGCCACGATGCCGAGCGCGACGGCCCGCGCGACGCTGTAGACGACCAGCGGCAGCCGCGTCGCCCGGCGCGTCCGGTAGAGCCCCGAGAGCAGGAACATCAGCCCCCAGATCACCAGCACGCCCGGGAGGTAGCCGAGGTAGAGGGCGAGGCCTGGTATGTCCTCGGCGTTAGCGAGAGGCAGCGCCGCGATGAGCCCGTCGAGCGCGTAGGGCGAAGCGGGATGCAAGAGACCGAAACGCAGCGCGTAGGCGATCACCCACCCGAGGGCGATCAGCGCGAGGTCCGCGACGAAGAGGCTGCGTTGGAGAAACTGACTCTGTTCCTTGAGCATGGGCGCAAAGCGGGGTGGAAACCCGGGGCCGAACGGAGGGGTGGTCAGTATCGAAGATCCAGAGGCAGCACAGGGGCGGATGATGAGGACGCGCGGGGAATGTACGAAGCCGCTGCGAAAATGCCAGCGGCGGGTCTGCGGGTCGAGAAGGTGTGGCGACCGGGGCAAGGTGTCAAGCCCGATCGTCATCGCCTTCGGTCGGCTCTTCAGACCGCCACCGTCACGGGCCGCAGCTTCGCGGGGTGCGTCGCGCGGATGAGCGCCCGCGCCAGCGCCCGCGTCGAGTTGACCATCGGCAGGCCTACCACCTCAAGCTCGGGAATGGCGAGCGGGAGCTCCGTGCAGCCCAGAATGACCGCCTCGGCGCCCTTGGCCTTCAGGTGGTCGATGGCGTCGAGCAGGTGCTGCCGTGCCCGCGCCGTCGGCTGGCTCTGCGCCTTCAGGCCCCACGTGTCGTCGTAGATCGTCGGCTGGACGAGCGCCTCCTGCACGTCGGGATCGGGACGGACCGCCTCCAGGCCGGCGGCTTCCAGGCCGATCGCATGCAGGCGATTCTGGATCGACGACGAGGTCGCGAGCACGCCGATCCGTTGGGCCTCCGGTGCCACCTCCGCCACGTGTGCCACGATGGCGTCGATGATGTGGAGCAGCTTCAGGCTGCGTCCCTCGATGCTAAGCGCGTCGCTGAGATGGTCGAACAGGACCGGCGCATGGGCGGTGTTGCAGGGGATGCCTGCCACGGCGCAGCCCGCGTTGTCGAGGCGGCGCAAGATCTCCACCATTGCTGGGACCGGGCTCGGGGCGTCCTGGTCCGCGATCCACGTCGCGCGGTCCGGGATACGCCCTGGATACGAGATCAGCGTCACCGGCAGGTGCTCCTGATCGCGGTGCGCTTCGGTTTCGTCGAAGAGTGTCCGCACGAGGTCGAGGCCCGCGTAGGGTCCAAGCCCTCCCAGTACGCCGATGGCATGCTGCTCGTCGGGGTCGAGATAGGGAACTTGGGACAGGAGCGGGGCGAGCACGAACAGCGCGGGAGGGCGAAAAAACCAGTCGCCAAGCTACGCCGAGCCGAGCCGAACGGTCTCCTGTGGGTGAAAAGCCGGGCAAGACACCTGCTTAGGGGGGCCCGGAGCCCACCCCCGCGTTGACGCGCCGCCGAGCCCGTTCTATCTTTGAAACTCTGTACGCACTACATCCATGCGCGCTCGACGCGGGCGTTTTCGGAGCGTGCGTCGCCTGCCCGATAGCTCAATTGGCAGAGCACCACACTTTGGATGTGGGGGTTCCAGGTTCGAGTCCTGGTCGGGCAACCTCGTTGAGTATGGAGGTGTGAACGTATGAACGTGTGAAGGTGGGTCTTCCTGAGTCCTAGATCGCACGTCTTCACGTTCATACGTCCATACATCCACACGTCCACACAGACGATGCTCCCCCACGCTGTCCCGCCCGTCTCGATCTTTGCCGGCCGCTCCAACCCTGCGTTGGCGCGCGCCATCGCCGAGGACTATGGGCGCGACTTGGGCCACGTGAGCCTCCGCAATTTCTCCGACGGCGAGATCTACGTCCGCTACGAGGAGTCCATCCGTGGCACGGACCTCTTCATCATCCAGTGCACCCCCGCGCCCGGCGACCACTGGATGGAGTTGCTCTTCATGATCGACGCAGCGCGGCGGGCCTCGGCGAGCCGCATCACGGCGGTGATTCCCTACTTCGGCTATGCCCGCCAGGACCGCAAGGACCAGCCCCGCGTCTCCATCGGCGCGAAGGTGTGCTGCAACATGCTGGAGACGGTCGGCGTGGATCGCATCCTCACGATGGACCTCCACGCGGCCCAGATCCAGGGCTTCGTCGACATCCCCGTCGATCACCTCTACGGCTCGGCGGTCTACTTCGAGCAGGTGCGCGACTCGCTGCCGGACAACCTCGTCGTCGTCGCGCCCGACCTCGGCTCGGTGAAGGTGGCGCGCTCCTACGCCAGCCGCCTCGGCGCCGACTTCGCGATCATCGACAAGCGCCGCCCGCGCTCGAACGTCGCCGAGGTGATGAGCATCATCGGCGAGGTCGAGGACCGGCACGTGCTAATGATCGACGACCTCGTGGACACGGCCGGCACGCTCTGCAACGCGGCCGACGCGCTCATGAACGAGGGCGCGCTCTCCGTCGAGGCCTTCGCCACGCACGCGCTGCTCTCCGGCCCGGCCTACGACCGTCTCGAAGCCTCGGCCATCAAGCGCCTCGTGGTCACCGACACGATCCCGCTCACCCGCACGAGCGACAAGATCAAGGTCATCTCCGTGGCCCCGCTCTTCGCCGATGCCATCCACCGCATCTACGCCGACGAGTCGATCTCTACCCTTTTTGTTGAATAACCCACGCTGCGGGCGCGCTCGCAGCCGATAACCCCAACCCCCATGGACGTCATCAAGCTCGACGCGCAGGCGCGCGACCTCGGCAAGAGCGCCACCAAGGCCGTCCGCCGCGACGGCGAGGTCCCCTGCGTGCTCTACGGCCCCCACCAGGAGCCCGTGCACTTCCGCGTGCCCAAGCTCGCCCTGCGCCCGCTCATCTTCACCGCTGAGATGCACCGCGTCGAGGTCGACCTCGGCGGCCAGACCTACGAGTGCATCCTCAAGAAGGTGGACTACCACCCCGTCTCGGACGACCCGCTGCACGCCGACTTCCTCGCGCTTGACGCGGGCGAGGCGGTGGCGCTGCGCATTCCAGTCCGCCTCACCGGCGCTGGCTCCGCGCCGGGCGTGAAGGCGGGTGGCCGCCTCGTGCAGGCTCTCAACTTCCTGGAGATCTCCTGCCTGCCGAAGAACATCCCGTCGGTTGTCCAGGTCGACGTCTCCGAGCTCAAGATCGGCGACACGGTCCACGTTGACCTGCTGAGCGTGCCGGATGCCGAGATCCTCACGGACCCGCGCCGCACGGTCGCCACGGTCGCGGCTCCGAAGCGCGGTGGCCTCCTCGACGACGAGGACGCCGACGCAGCGGAAGGCGGCGAAGAGGCTGCCGAGGGCGAGACCGAAGGCGGCGAGGAGTAGATCCTCAGCCCCCGAGCTCTACTGCGATGCGGGTCGGCGGTCACGTCGGCCCGCATCGCCTTTTTTGCGCGCGCCTCGCCGCAGCGCCATGCGACTGGGTGCTCGCCAGTGGAGGCCTCACTCCGAGGCGGTGCTCGAAGGCTTGGTCTTGGCTGCGCCGGGGGGCTCTTTCCGATTGTAACGGTTCATGGCCGTCATCAGGCCATCGCGGACAAACGAAAGCGCCGCTTTAGCAGCGAAGCTCACGGCTTCGTCGCGGGCTTCCGCTTCGTCGGCGTCGAACGGTGCGAGGACGTAGCGGACCTGCTGGCCTCGCCCGAAGTTGCTCCCGATGCCGACGCGGATGCGCGGGAAGGCGCTCGTCCCCAGCGTGTCGATGATGTCCTGGATGCCGTTGTGGCCGCCAGCTCCGCCCTTGCCGCGCAGCCGGACGGCGCCGAGGGGCAGGGCGAGGTCGTCGTAGACCACTACCAGGTCGTCGGGCGTGAGGCCGTAGCGGCGGGTGAGCGCGCGGACGGCCTCGCCGGAGCGGTTCATGTACGTCTGAGGCTTCGCCAGCACGAGCGCGCGGCCTCGGTGGCTCGCCTCGTCCGCTAGCGACGCCGCTAGATTGCGCCGAAGCGGGGCCACGCCCACCGTCTCGGCGAGGTGGTCCACCACCATGAAGCCGACGTTGTGGCGCGTTGCTTCGTATTCGGGGCCGGGGTTACCGAGGCCGACGATGAGGCGTTTGCGGGCCATCAGGAGGGCGGGGCTGCGTGGCTAAAACGGCGCGTCGCCGCCCGAGGGTAGCGGGGGCGGGCTGCCCGCGAAGCCGCCGCCCTGGTCGAAGCCGCCCCCATAGCCAGAGTCGGCGTCGCCGCCGAAGCTGCCCGCGTCCCCGTAGCCGCCGCCGCTGTCGAACGCGGCGTAGTCAGTGCCGCCGCCATAGGGGCTCGGCTGGGCGTACTGCAGGTTCTCGAAGCGGGCGTAGCGGTTCACGAACGCCACCTTCACCGTGCCGATCGGGCCGTTGCGCTGCTTGCCGAGGATGATCTCAGCGAGGCCTTCCGTCGAGTTGCCGTGCTCGTCGGTCGTGATGCCGTAGCGCTCGGCGCGGTAGATAAAGCCGACCACGTCGGCGTCCTGCTCGATGGAGCCCGACTCGCGGAGGTCCGAGACGATGGGCCGCTTGTCGCCGCCGCGCGTCTCGACGGCGCGGGAGAGCTGCGAGAGCGCGATCACCGGCACGTCGATCTCCTTGGCTAGGGCCTTCAGCGAGCGGCTGATCTGCGCAATTTCCTGCTCGCGGCTGCCTCCGCGCCCCGTCGACGTGCCGTGCATGAGCTGGAGGTAGTCCACCACCACCATCCCGATGTCGTGCTCGGCCTTGAGGCGCCGGCACTTGGCGCGCAGTTCGAGGATGCCCAACCCAGGCGTGTCGTCGATGAAGATGGGCGCGTTGGCCAGGACGCCCGCGGCGCGGGCCAGGCGCGGCCAGTCGTCGTCGGAGAGGCGGCCCGTGCGCGCCGCCTGCGCGTCGATGCGGGCCTCGGAGGTGAGGAGGCGCTGCGCGAGCTGCCCCGCGCTCATCTCCAGCGAGAAGATGGCCACGCCCGCCGGATGCTCCGGGTGCAGCGCCGCGTTCCGGGCCATCGCCAAGGTCAACGCAGTCTTGCCCATGGAGGGCCTCGCCGCAATAATAACGAGGTCAGAGGGCTGCCAGCCGCCCGTCATGTCGTCGAGCTTGTGGAAGCCCGAGGGGACGCCCGTGATGCCGCCCTCGCGGCCGTGGATGGCCTGGAGGTGTTCGAGCGTGCCCTTGATCACGTTCGAGAGCGAAGCGGCGCCCTTGCGGAGCTGACTCTCCGAGATCTGGAAGATGTCGCGCTCGGCCCGATCGAGGAGGTCAAAGGCGTCGGTGCCGGGGTCGTAGGCCTGCCCGACAACGCCGGTCATCGTCTCGATCATCTTGCGGAGCAGCGCCTTTTCCGCGATGATGCGCGCGTGGTACTCCACGTTGGCCGCGCTCGCGACCTTCGTGGTCAGCTCCGAGAGGTAGTAGCCGCCGATGCCCTCGAACTGGCCGGCGCGCTTCAGCTCTTCGGTGAGCGTGATGAGGTCGACCGGGTTGCCGCGTTCGAAGAGGGCGAGCACGGCCTCGTAGATGCGGCGGTGCCGCTGGTCGTAGAACGCGTCCGGCGCGAGGATCTCGATGGCCTTCGGGATCGCCTCGCGCTCGATGAGCATGGCCCCGAGCACCGACTGCTCGACGTCGGTCGCTTGCGGTGGGACGCGGCCCGCCTGCTCGTGCAGCGCGACCACGTTGGTGGGACGGCTGTGCCGACGGCTACTCGTGAGCTTCTCGAGCGGATAGGAGGGCGCGGCCCCCTCGTCGATGTAGAGGGGACGCTGGGCGTCGTCGGAGAGTGGCTGGTCGGCCATGGGAGGGCGTCGGGGGCGAGAGCGTCACCTAGTTGGCGTCATGCTGAACGCGATGCGGCGTCTCAAGGTCTCGCTGAGATCCTGAGTCAAGCTCAGGATGACAAGGGTGGGAGAAGGGGGCGGTGAAGACGGGGTTCAGGCGCCAACGAGTTGGTCATAGCGCGTGCGGAGGAGCTTCACGTCTTCCCAAGTGGGGCGCTTCCACTGTGGGTTGCGCAGGAGCGCGGCCGGGTGGTACGTCACGAGCAGTTGCAGGCCGTAGTAGTCCTGGAACTTGCCCCGCAGCGAGGCGAGGCTCGACGTGCGACCGAGGAGTCCGTTGCCCGCGCTCTTGCCGACCGCCAGAATGAGCTTCGGGCGCACGAGTTCGATCTGCTTGTAGAGGATCGGGATATGCGCTTCGACCTCGGCGGGCAGCGGGTCGCGGTTGTTGGGCGGGCGGCTCTTGAGGATGTTGGTGATGTAGACCTCCTCGCGCTGGAAGTTGATGGCCTCCAGGATCTTGTTGAGGAGCTGCCCCGCGCGGCCCACGAACGGCTCGCCTTCCTTGTCCTCGTTTGCGCCCGGCGCCTCGCCGACGATCATCAGGTCGGCATCGGGGTCGCCGGTGCCGAGGACCGGGTTGATGCGGCTCTCGTCGATGGGGACGAGGACGGTGTTGGCAAGGTAGGTGTTGACTTCCGCGAGCGCGGTCATGTCGCGCAGCGGCGAGTCCTCAGGGATGAGCGCGGCGATGCGCTCGTAGGGCGAGAGCGTCTCGTCCTGGCTGGGGTCCGGAAGGGCGCCGAAAAGGTCGGGCATGGCGTCGTCAGCGATGGCGTCGTCAGCGAGGTCAGTGGGGGAGGTGGCAGACGGGGCTGGCGCGGTGTCGGAGGGGGCCGGAAGGGCGAAGAGCAGCGGCCCGGCGAGGTCGCGCTGGAGGCCGAGCGCGGCGCGGGCGTCGCGGACGAGGTCGAGGATGGTGGCCACGAGGGGAGCGGGGTGTCTGCAGCATGACGCGCCGCCATCCGGGGCGACGGCAGCGCGCAGTGTGACCTTCATGTTACGCGATGGAGGGGGGAAGGACCAGGGAGGCTCGGTGGAATCGGCCCACGAACTATCCACGCGGCTATCCACAGGACCGACTGGCCACAGGGCGGACTCGGCGGCAGCGCGCCGGAGCTATACCCCCGGCTCCGGGGATTGAAGCCGCCGACGCAAACCCCGAACCTATCGGCTCACCCGGTCCGCCCGAGTCTTCCCTCCACGACCCTCCTCAGTTTGATGCACACGCTTCGCTATCTCCTCTTCCCTGCCTTGCTCCTCGTCCTCGCGGTCGGGTGCGATAGCACCGACCCGAGCACCGACACGCCCGATCCGGGTCCTCAGCCCATCGCACCGGGCAACGCGGACGCGCTGAGCGAGGCGCTTCGGGTCGCCGGCGCCACCCGCCTCGACGGGGCCGCCCCCAGCCCGACGACCGATGCCGCGACGCCTGTGGTCGGCAACGGTGCCGACGCCGTCACGGCCGGGCCAGGCGGGGCCGTCACGCTCCGATTCGGTGCCGTCGGTGACTTCGCTGGGGTCTACTTTCTCGTGCAGGGCGCGAGTGGGTACTTCCAGATCCCAGGTACCGACGGAGCGTTTCAGTTCGACCTCCCGGACAACCTCACTGCCGGGACGTTCACGGTCGTCTACTGCGTCTACACGGGCAACGGCCTCGTCAGCCAGCCCATCACGACCACGATCAGCGTCGACCCGGACGCTACCGACGCGAGCGGCGGTACCACCGATCCGCCTAGCAGCGGTGGGCCCGCCACGGAGGAAGGCGAGATCGAGTGGCTTCAGAATGCCGTGCCGTACCGGGACCGCGGCGTCGGTGCCCGTCTCCGCTTCGACTGCGCGGCGGGCGGCAGCCTGCGCACGGTCTGGGGGACGGACCTCTACACCGACGACTCCTCGATCTGCACGGCTGCGGTCCACGCTGGCGCGATCACGCAAGCCACGGGCGGCAGCGTCGTGATCGAACTGCGGCCGGGGGCAGATGGCTACACCGGCTCGGAGCGCAACGGCGTGACCACGAGCAACTGGGGATCCTGGGGCAATAGCTTCGTGATCGTCGACTGATCGGACAGCATCGCCGACGATGAGCGCGGGGCCGGGGTCGGGCATGACCTCGGCCTCGCGGTGTGATGGGACGATCGTAGGCAGGAGCGTACCTTCTTCGGAAGCGGTTCCGAATCGTCCTTCGCTGTCCGGCTATGTTCGACGCCTTCCAACGCCAGCGCTACCGCCGCCGCGTCTCCGGCGGTCCGATGCGGGCGTTCCTCGACGCCCCGCCGCCAGACCCACGTACGCCCCTCGGCGAGGTGGAGCTGCTGTCGCTCGACTTGGAGACAACAGGCCTCGACCCGAAGCGCGATGCGATCCTGAGCGTGGGCAGCGTGCCTGTCCTGAAAGGCGCGGTGAAGGTCGGGCAGAGCGCGCACGTGCTCGTGCGGGCCGACCGCTCCGTGGCGCAGAGCGCGACCGTGCACGGCCTACTCGACTGCGACGTGGAGGAGGGCGTCCCGCTCGAAGACGCCCTCGCGCATGTGCTGGAGCGCCTCGTCGGGCGCGTTCTCCTCGCCCACCACGCCGTCTTCGACCATGGGTGCCTCGACCATGCCTGCCGCGCTGTCTACGGCATCCCGCTCCTCGTGCCGACCGTCGATACGCTTGCGCTCGCCCGGCGCAGGCATCACGCCCGTGCCCACCAGCACCACGGCACGGCCGCGCCTGATGCGTTCCGCCTCGCCACGCTTCGCGAGGCGCACGGCCTCCCCGCCTACCACGCGCACAACGCGCTCTCAGACGCGCTCGCCACAGCGGAGCTCTTTCTCGCCATGACCGCCGAGGATGCCACGCTGCGGCTCAAGGACGTGCTCTGAGCGTCACTCGCCGCGAAACGACACCGTCACGGTTGGCTGAGCCTCCATGTCGATGCCGGGCGTCGCGGCGACCCGGTCGGCCAACTCGTCGGTCGAGGTGGGTGGCCCCTGCGCGTCGAGGCGGTTGAAGGCGTCCGGGTCGGCCAGCAACTCGTCGAAGTCGAAGCGCATCAGCGTGATCGCGCCTGCCTCCTCAAACGTAGCGTCGGTCGCTGTCACGGTGCCCTGCGGCTCGATGCGTAGCGTCGCCTGCATCCCCTGGAGCATGGCCCGCAGCATCTCGATGCCGCTCTCGTCCTTGGTGGTGCCCGGCGTGCCGAGGCCACCAAGGCCCGTGCTCATCACACCATCGTCGCCCAGCAGGCTGGGCATCTGAATAGCGAGCTGGGCCGGAGCATCTCCCGTGGCTGGCTGGAAGTCGAACGTGACGATGTCCGACGGCGACGAATCGGGGCCGGCCGCGCCGAGCGACGAGGGTGGTTCGGGGGCCAGCGGCAAGGCGAGGGTCGTCACGTCCTCCACGCGGTACGTGGCCACGTAGCCTTGCTCGCCGTCCCCGTCGATCGATTTCACACCCTCGAACGTGACGCCGGGGCCGTAGCCCTTCGCCGCCGAGCGCAACGCCTCCTCGTCGATGAGCGAAAACGCGCCCTTCTGATCCGGATCTAGTTCGGCGAGGGTTTGCATGCGCTCGTAGGCCTCTGTGCTCATCGTGATGGACGTGAGGAGCCGCGCGCTGCCGTCGGGGAAGACGCGCAGCACGGTGTGAAACTGGAAGCAGCCGCTGAGCCCGAGGGCCAGAGCGAGGACGACGAGGAAGCGAAGCACGCGCATGAGAGCCAGAGAAAGCCGTGAAGGAGGAGCCAGAAGCTACTCGCCTACAGCGCGACGGTCCGGCATCGGGGCGCGTAGTTTTCGACATTCGCACGTTTCCCCTCGTCCACGTCCACCCCACCTCATGCGCCTTGGCCTCCTCACCGGCGGCGGCGACTGCCCCGGCCTCAACGCCGTCATCCGCGCCGTCACGAAGACCCTCCTGTTCCGCGCCGACGCGACCGTGATCGGCTTCGAGGACGGCTTCCTCGGCCTCATCGAGCAGCGCGCCCGCCCGCTCCAGTACCGCGACGCGAGCGGTATCCTCACCCTCGGCGGTACGGTGCTCGGGACGTCCAACAAGGCCAACCCCTTCCGCTTCTACAAAGAGGACGACCGCGACGTGTCCGACGAGGTCGTCGCCTACGCCCGCGACCTCAAACTCGACGGGCTCGTCGCCATTGGTGGGGACGGGACGATGTCGATCTGCCACCGCCTTCATGAGAAGGGCCTGCCTATCGTCGGTGTGCCGAAGACGATCGACAACGACCTCGTGGGCACGGACCAGACGTTCGGCTTTGACACGGCCGTGATGATCGCCACGGAGGCGATGGACCGGCTCCACACGACGGCGCAGAGCCACCATCGGGTGATGATTCTGGAGACGATGGGGCGCTACGCGGGCTGGATCGCGCTCCACGCCGGCGTCGCCGCCGGGGCCGACGTGATTCTGATCCCCGAGTTCGAGTACGACATCGCCGAGGTGGCGCGAGTGTGCCGCGAGCGCGAGCGCGGCGGACAGCGCTTCACCATCATCTGTATGGCCGAGGGCGCGAAGCCGAAAGGCGGCAGCTATACCGTCTCCGACATCGTGGAGGACTCGCCCGACCCGATCCGGCTCGGCGGCGCGTGCCGGGCGCTCGCGCAGGTGCTGGAGCACCACATCGAGAGCGAGATCCGCACAACGATCCTCGGCCACGTCCAGCGCGGCGGCACGCCCACGCCGTTCGACCGTGTGCTCGCGACCCGCTTCGGCGAGCACGCCGCGCGCCTCGCCATCGCCGGGCAGTTCGGCCGTATGGCCACGCTCGACGGTGGCGCGATGTCGAGCATCGGGCTCAACGAGGTTGCCAACAAGGTGAAGAACGTCGAGCCGGGCAACCCTGTCGTCGACGCGGCGCTGTCGGTCGGGACCTCGTTCGGCGTGGCGAGCCTGCGGCTGTAGGGGAGCCTAGTCCGTCCCCAGCACGCTGCCTAGCGCGGTCTGTGTGTGGGCGTCAGTGCCCTGCAGGATCATGTGGCCCATGCGGTCGCGCTTCGTCTCCAGGTAGCGCGCGTTGTTCTCGTTCGGCTCGATCTCGACGGGCACGCGCTCGGTGATCTCCAGGCCGTAGCCCGAGAGTCCGATCCGCTTCTTCGGGTTGTTCGTCATCAGCCGGATCTGCCGGATGCCGAGGTCGCGGAGGATCTGGCAGCCGATGCCGTAGTCGCGGTGGTCCATCTTGAAGCCGAGCGCGAGGTTGGCCTCGACGGTGTCCATGCCCTGCTCCTGCAGCTTGTAGGCCTTGAGCTTGTTGATGAGGCCGATGCCGCGGCCCTCCTGCTTCATGTAGAGCACGACCCCCTGCCCGACGCGCTCGACCTGGCTGAGCGCCCGCGCGAGCTGGTCGCCGCAGTCGCAGCGCTCCGAGCCGAAGATGTCGCCGGTGACGCACTGGCTGTGGACGCGCACGAGCACGGGGTCGTCCTCGCGGAACGGCACGCGGCTGTGGGCGAGCGCTGCGCTGCCCTCGGGGTGCTTCACGAGCGCGAGGTGGTTGTCGCCGGTGAGCACCTCCTCGTAGGCCACGAGCGTGAAGTCGCCGAAGCGCGTCGGCATGTCGACCGCGATGACGCGCTGGACGAGCTTCTCGTGCCGCATCCGATAAGCGATGAGGTCCTTGATCGTGACCAACGGCATCCCGTGCTGGTCGGCGATCTTGCGCAGGTCGGGGACGCGTGCCATCGTGCCGTCCTCGTTCATGATCTCGATGAGGACGCCCGCCGGGTGCAGGCCCGCCATGCGAGCGAGGTCGACGGCGGCCTCGGTGTGGCCCGCCCGCCGCAGCACGCCGCCCGTCTGGGCGCGGAGCGGGAAGATGTGGCCAGGCCGCGCGAAGTCGGTCGGCTTCGAGGCCGGGTCGGCGAGTGCGCGGATCGTCTTGGCGCGGTCGGCGGCGGAGATGCCGGTCGAGGTGCCGAGGTTGTAATCCACCGAGACGGTGAACGGCGTGTCGTGGAGCGAGGTGTTACTCTGCTCCATCATCGGGAGATCGAGCGCGGCGGCCCGTTCGCGGGTGATCGCGACGCACATCAGGCCGCGCCCCTCGCGTGCCATGAAGTTGGCGAGGTCCGGCGTGACAAGCTCGGCGGCCCCGATGAAGTCGCCTTCGTTCTCGCGGTCCTCGTCGTCCACCACCACGATGAGGCGGCCGTTCTGGATCGCCTCGATGGCGTCTTCGATGGGGTCGAAACAGGTATCGGCCATGGGATGCCGGTCAGGAGTCTGGGGGAGAGCAGAGAGGCCCGGTGGGCCGGCAGTGCCAACCCGTCAGCCGGGGGGAGGTTCGGGTTGGTGCGGCGGTGCAGCCGTGGTGCGGTGCGGCGGTGTCTCTGGTGGCGTGTCGGTCTCCATGCGAAGCACACGGCCCTGGAGCGAGGCCTCTTCCTCGATGAGCGAGGCCTCTTCCTCGATGAAGGCTTCTATGCGGAGCGGGCCGAGCCACGGGCGCACACAGGCGAACAGGCGCAACCCGAGCCACAGCGGAGTTCCCAGGAATACGGCAAGCGTCAGGGGATATAGGACGGCACCGAGAAGCATGAACGGCACCGTAAGCAGCACAGCGCTTGCACCCTGGAGCGTTTCGCCGTCTTCCGTAGAAACGGGGCACCCAGGTAGCACGAACACGATAGCAAGCAGGGCGAGTGGAACCGAGAAGCAAGTGAGCCCAACGAAGAGCACGCGGAAGACCGAGCCGAAGCTGATCCGAGCGAGCGATACGTCAACACGACGGGTAACGACCATGGGTGCCAGTCTGGGGGCATAGGAGAGCATAGACGCGCTCTGCCTAACCTGGAGGCTGAAGCGAGGTTCGAAGGCGCGGCTTTCCGCTGGGACGATTCATTGAGATCGGTACCTCATCGAGTCGGCCTTGTGGGTCCCCGCGTGCGCGGGGATGACTTGATTGGGGCGATGAGCCTGATCGGAGAAGTGAGATTGCAGTGGGCCATAGCGAGCGACGCGAGCGTCCCACAAGCGAGCCGGAGGCGAGCGAACGACGGGCCAAAGGCCGTAGGCCGTCCCAAGCTGTAACATTCCACCGAGCCTCTCCGTCAACCGCGTCGATTCTGTCGCCCTATCCCGACCCCATGCACCTCCGCCTCCTCGTCATCGCGGTCCTGCTGGCCGCCGCCCCCCTCGCCCTCGCCCAAGAGACCCGGACGATCTCCTTCGACGAGGCCGTCCGCATCGCGCTCGACCAGAACGTGCGCCTCCAGCAGGCCGAACTCACCACCCGAAGCGCCGACCTTGACGTGTCGCGGCAGCGCGCGCAGATGTTCTTGCCCAACGTCTCTGCGTCGATGCGGCCCTCGCAGCAGTACGGCCTCGCCTTCAACCAGACGACGGGCCAGCTGGAGAACGAGACCACCAACGTCTTCTCGGCCGACATCTCGGGAAGCGTGAACGTGTTCAACGGCTTCGCCGACCAGGCCGGACTCGCGGCGGCCCGGCTCCGTGCCCGCTCCGGCGCGCTCTCCGAGGAGCGCACGCGCCAGGATATCGTCTTCGAGGTCGCCTCGCGCTACCTCCAGGTGCTCCTCGACGAGCAGCTCGTGGCGATCCAGGAGGAGGCCGTCGAGGCCGAGCGGGTGCAGGTCGAGCGCATCCAGAGCCTCGTGGATGCCGGAGCGCGGCCCGCCGTGGACGTGCTGCGCCAGGAGGCGCTGGCCGCCGAGCGCGAGCTAGGCCTCCTCCGCGCGCAGAACGCCGCGACGGTCTCCGCGACGCAACTCGTGCAGACGCTCCAGCTCGACCCCTTCGGCACCTACACCTTCTCCGCGCCGCCGCTTGAGGCCCTCGAAGCCACCTTCGAGACGTTCGACCTCGACGAACTGCTGCGCGGTGCCCTCGACGCCCGCGACGACCTCCGCGCGCAGGAGCTCGAAATCGAGGCGCTCGGCCAGGACATCAAGCAGGCGCGTGCGGGCTACCTCCCGTCGGTCGTGCTTTTCGCGGGCTACGGCTCCAGCTACGCCAGCTCGGCCCAGCAGGTCGCCACGGATGCCGAGGGCAACACCATCGTGCTGGACCCGGGCACCACGGTGACGACCTCCGGCGGCGACATCGTCCAGATCGACGGCGACCCGTTCATCGTGGGCACGCAGTTCGCCTTCGAGGACACGCCGTTCTCCGACCAGTTCTTCGACACCAACCGCGGCGGCAACATCGGCTTCTCGGTCAACATCCCCATCTTCGACCGCTTCCAGACGCGGACGCAGGTGCAGCAGGCCCAGATCCGTGCAAGCAACGCCCGGCTGACGCTCGAAAGCCTAGAGCAGAGCGTCGCGCTGGAGGTCCGCCAGGCCTACCTCGACTACCAGAACGCAGCCCGCGCCCTCGACGTGTCCGCCGTGCAGGTCGAGTCCGCCGAGGCTGCGCTCAGCGTCGAGCAGGAGCGCTACGAGTTCGGCGCGTCCACCTTCGCCGACCTCGCGCAGGCCCGCGCCGCCGCCGTGCAGGCGCAGTCTGACCGCGCCCAGGCCATCTACACGTTCTTCTTCCGCCGCCGCCTCCTCGACTACGCCCTCGGCGCCCTCGACTTCACGCAGCCGCTGTTTGAGTGATCAGCGAGTGGCAAGTAGCACGTGTCAGGTAGCAAGGGCTAGGCTGTGGACCGGAGATGTTGACCGAGGCCATACAGCATCCTGCTGATCTCAGTGGCCTGCATGCTCAATTGCTTGAACGTGACTTCATCCACATATCCAGCATCGAGTGCGACATAGAGTTGAGCGCGTACTTCCCCGGCTGACCCGCGAGCAATGTCTATGAATCGAGCGAATTCGCGTCGGCTCCGCCGCTCGCATCCTTCTGCGATGTTCGACATGACCGACACGCTTGCGCGGCGCATCTGTGAGACGAGTCCTTGATCCCGGCCAAAGCAGCCTGCGCGCGTCACGGAATACACGTCACGTGCAAGCACCCGGGCTTTCTGCCATGCATGAATCTCTTCAAATGACCGGAACGTCGCCATGATGCTTCCCTTCGATGGAGCCGATGTCCTGCTTAGACATCTCCGTGGCTCCGACACAACCCCTTGTCACTTGCCACCTGCTACTTGCCACTGACATGTCATCGAGCCCCACCAAGAAAATCCTCATAGGCCTGGGCGTGCTGCTCGTGGTGCTCATCCTCGTGGTGGCCATCGGAGCGGCGACGGGCAACCTCGGCGGCGGGTCGAGCGGTATGGAGGTCGAGACGGCCGAGGCGCAGGTGCGCACGGTCACGCAGACCGTCACCGCGTCCGGCAAGGTGCAGCCCGAGATCGAGGTCAAGATCGCCTCGGACGTCTCCGGCGAGATCATCCGGCTCACCGTGGAGGAGGGCGACCGCGTCGAGCGGGGCCAGCTCCTCGTGCAGGTGCAGCCCGAGGTCTACATCACGCAGCGCGATCAGGCGCGCGCCGGGCTTCTCCAGGCGCAGGCCGACAGCGCCCGCGCTGCCGCCGAGCTGATCCGCGCCCGCACCGAGCTCGATCGCCAGGAGGCCCTCTTCGAACGGCAGGCCGTCTCCGACGCCGACCTCGTCGCCGCGCGCGCCTCCGCCGACGTCGCCAAGGCCAACCTCGACGCGGCGAGCTTCCGCACCGAGAGCAGCCGCGCGATCCTCAGCCAGGCCGCCACGGAGCTTCGCCGGACGAGCATCTACGCACCGATGAGCGGCACCGTGAGCCAGCTCAACGTCGAGGAGGGCGAGCGCGTCGTCGGTACGGCGCAGTTCGACGGCACCGAGCTGATGCGCATCGCCGAACTCGACCAGATGCTCCTCGAAGTCGACATCAACGAGAACGACATCGTGAACGTGGCGCTCGCCGACTCGGCGCGCGTGGAAATCGACGCCTACCCCGAGCAGCCCTTCCGGGGCATCGTCACGCAGATCGCCAACTCGGCGCGCGTGGAGGGCGCGGGCACGCAGGAGCAGATCACCAACTTTCCCGTGGAGGTTCGCATCGTCAGTGACGATGCGCGGGCGCTCGTTGCGACCCCGCCTGGGGAAACCCCTCCCGCGCCGAGCACGCAACTCCGCCCTGGCATGAGCGGCACTGTGGACGTGTTCACGGAGACGACGCCCAGCGCCATCGTCGTGCCGATCCAGGCGGTGACGGTGCGCGACTACAACAACCTCGAACGCGCCGACGAGGAAGACGAGGAGGACGACGAGAATGACTCGATCAACACCTTCGAGGTCGTCGAGGAGGATCTCCGCCGCGTGGTCTTCGTCGTGCGCGACGGCAAGGCCGAGATCGTGGAGGTCGAAACGGGTATCGCCGACGACACCTACATCGAGATCCGCTCGGGCCTCCAGGCGGGCGAGCAGGTCATCACCGGCCCCTTCCGCGCGCTCCGCACCGAACTCAAGCCTGGCCAGACCGTCGAAATCGGCACGGGCGACAACGAGCGCCGCGGCCGTCGTAGCTAGCATTCTTTGAAGTGGCAAGTAGCAGGTGGCAAGCGACACGGGTTCTTGCTCAGACCACCGCGCCCCTCTGCTTGCCACTTGTTACTTGATTCTTGCCACTGTCAGCATGGACCCCGTCATTCGCATCGAAGACGTCTGGAAGACCTACCAGATGGGCACGCAGGAGGTGCACGCGCTGCGCGGCCTCTCGCTGGAGGTGCACCCCAACGAGTACGTCGCCATCATGGGCCCGTCGGGCTCCGGCAAGTCGACGCTGATGAACATCATCGGCTGTCTCGACGTGCCGACCTCCGGGAGCTACGTGCTCGACGGGCGCGACGTGAGCCGCCTCTCGGACAACGACCTTGCCGACGTGCGCAACCGCGAGATCGGGTTCGTCTTCCAGACGTTCAACCTGCTCGCCCGGCAGACCTGCATCCAGAACGTCGAGCTGCCGCTGATCTACGCGGGCATCCCGAAGCGCACCCGCCGCGAGCGGGCCGTCGAGGTGCTCACCGACGTCGGCCTCGGCGACCGCGTCGAGCACAAGCCGAACGAGCTCTCGGGCGGGCAGCGGCAGCGCGTGGCCGTAGCGCGCGCGCTCATCAACCGCCCAGCCATCCTCCTCGCCGACGAGCCGACGGGCAACCTCGACACGGCGACGAGCGAAGACATCATGCGGCTCTTCGAGTCGCTCTACCGGCAGGGCAACACGCTGCTGGTGGTGACGCACGAGGAGGACATCGCGCAGCACGCCCGCCGCATCGTGCGCCTGCGCGACGGCCTCGTGGAGTCTGACACGCGTGTTGCGGCACCGACGCTGGCGGAGGAAGCGGTGGTGTAGCAAACCGCCGTATCGGGCCGAACTCGGCACGCCGGCCCTGTGGATTGCGAAGGAGCCGCGCGGAGCCGTTGAAGGGCGTGTGAGATCGCTCCCGTGGCCTCAGGTATGCGAAACAGCCGATGCTGCGCTGCGTCATGGGGGCCGACGCTGACACAGCGCCCAGTCTACGGGTGCAGCCGGCCGGCCCCGTAAGGCCGACGTGCTGCACCCGTCTTGTTTGGGACGCCCTCCGGGTATGCCCTTTGTCATTGGTTCGTAGTCCTTTGCGAGTGGCGCATCGGATTTCACCACGCCGTTCGTCATGCCTATGGCTATTGCACGAATGGGGCGTCGGCGTTGACACATCCAGACTTCCACACGTTCGCCCATCTCTCGTGGACTTCTCCTTCCTGAGCGTCTTCCTCGAAGCGTTTCTGCCGCTCTTCGTGGCCTTCAACATCCCCGGCATCCTCCCGCTCTACATCGGGCTGACGGAGACGATGGACCCGCGCGCGCGGTGGCGACTGCTCGTGCGGGCGCTCACGGTCGCGTTCGTGATCGCGGTACTGATGCTGTTCGCGGGCCAGGTCATCTTTCAGGTCCTCGGCATCACCGTCAACGACCTCCGCGTGGGCGGCGGCCTGATCCTGCTCATCCTCGCGATCACCGACCTCCTCTTCAGCGAGCAGATGCAGTCGCGGCGCTCCGGCAACGGCAAGCACGACGACGAGGAGGACGATATGGCCCCCGACGCCGAGGCCCTCGCGGTGGTCCCGCTCGGCATCCCGCTCATCATGGGGCCGGCGGCCATCACCACCATCCTCGTCTCGCAGCAGAGCTACGGCTACGCGCCCACGCTGCTCTCCGTGGTCGTCAACATGGCACTCGTGCTGACGGCGTTCCACTTCGGCCCGCGCCTGATGACGCTCCTCGGCCCGAGTACGTCGAAGGCCATCGCGAAGGTCGCCAGCCTCTTCCTCGCCGCCATCGCCGTGGCGATGATCCGCACCGGCATCACGCTCATGCTGCGGTGACGAGCGAATGGCGACGAGGGACTAGCGAATAGGGTTTGCAGCAAGCGTGCCTCCGTGAGGCCGTCCTGCAGTGTAGCTGTGCCGGCTCATAGACCGAAGCTCAAGTAGACGCGACCTTGAAGACCCGAGACGATCACGTCGCACTTCGACTTTCTGCCTTCCTGATTATCGTCCCACGTTGAAGAGCGGGAGGACGCGGGCGAGGCCGTTGTCGCGCACGATGTTGACGAGGCCAAGCTGCACGCCGCGCAGCGTGTGGGTGTAGTTCACGATCCCGATCATCAGGCCGTTCTGGGTGCCCGTGGACCAGTTGACCGGCGCGAGGCCGACGCCTCGGTGTTCACCGTTCTCGACAACGCGGTTGACGCCGCCCGTCACGGCGAGGCCGTTGATGTCATAGCCCGCGTTGGCGAGGCCGGCCACGAGGAGCCACCGCGCGTCGCCGCCGACGACGTTGGCCAGGCCGGCGATCTGCGCACCGCGGAGCTCGTCCCCGACGATGGTCACGAGGCCGCCCGTCACGAGGCCCCGCGCGTCTTCGCCGACGACGGTAGCGAGGTTACTCGCCATGATGCCCGAGGCATCCTCGCCGACGATCATCCCGAGGCCGCCCCACGCCAGCCCGGTCAGGTCCTCGCCGACGACGGTCCCGAGGCCGCCCGCGAAGACGCCCTGTCCCTCTGCGCCGACGATGGTGCCGAGGCCGCCCAGGCCGATCCCGCTGAAGTTGTCGCCCGAGACGGTGCCGATGAAGCTGGCGAGCACGCCCGTGGCCTCCTCGCCCGCGATGGCCGCCAGCCCGCCGCCGCCGATGCCATAGAACTCCTCTCCAGCGACGAAGGCGAGGCCGCCCAGGCCGATCCCGCTGAACGCCTCGCCGCCGACCGTTGCGAGGCCCGCGACGCTGATGCCGCGGAAGTTGTCGCCTGCGATCGTGGCAAGGCCTGAGACGCCGATGCCCGCGAACTCGTCGCCAGAGACGACGGCCAGGCCGCCGACCCCGATGCCGTTGAACGCGTCGTCGGCCACGACGCCGAGCACACCAAGGCCGAGGCCGTTGATCTCGCCCGCGCCCGTCGAGGGCAGCCCCAGCGCGAGGCCGTTGACCGTCCCGTAGCGCACCCGCGTCGAGTCGTAGTATGGCGTCCACAGCGTGAGGTTGATGCCGTTGACCTCGCGGAGGTAGCGGTCGCGGAAGTTGAGCCGGAGCCCGTTGACGCGTTCCGCATCACCGATGGCGATCCCCGTGTCGTTGATGGTGAGGTCGAGGCTGCGGCCTTCCTGAGCCGCGGCGACGGGGACGAAAACGAAGGCAACGAGCAGGAGCGCGAAGAGGCGAGTCAGCATGGGGCGTCGTGATGGAGGCGTCGGGGTGAGAGTGATGCCGCGCGCTACGGAGCGACCCGGTCCCGGTTGCGCTCTCCGTAGCGTCGTGCGGCCTCGGTCATCCGTGACGCCTGGCTCACAAACAGCAGCGCGCCGGGACTCGAAGGCCCCGGCGCGCGGTCGTTCTGGCGTGAGACGTGCCGCTACTTCACGAGCGTGAGGCGGCGCGTCTCGGCGAAGTCCTCGCCCTGCACGCGCAACACGTAGGCGCCGCTCGCGAGGGACCGGCCGTCCACCTCGAAGCGGTGCACGGCGCCAGCGGCCAGCGCGCCCTCATGGAGCGTGGCGACCTGCCGCCCGAGCACGTCGTAGACCTCGATGGCTACGTCCTGCGCCGCGGCGATCTGGAGCGTGAACGTCGCCTGTGGGTTGAACGGGTTCGGGTAGATCGCGCTTAGGCGGTGCGTGCCTGCGAACGCCTCGTCGGCCTCGTCCGCGACGGGCGGGGGCAGCGAGAAGTCCTCCACGCCGTCGGTGCGGCTGTTGACGCTGCCCTGGTCGGCGTTGAAGCCGAGGCCACGCTTGGCGAAGGCCGCCCAGATGAGGTCGTGGTTGACGCCGTCGTTGGCGAGCAGGTCGGCCTCCAGAATGGCGTCGCGGCCGTCGACGAAGCCGGGGCTGCACGGCTGCAGCTTCATGCCGTCTGTGACCAGCTGCAGCGCGACGTTGTTGCCGCCGGTGCCGTTCGCGAGGTCGGGATCGAAGCCATAGCGGTCGATCAGGCTCCAGGTCATCTCCCAGAGCATCGTCGCCCAGACGGTACCGATGCCGTGCGGCTGCGAGATGCGGCCGGTGTCGGCTACGTCGGCATAGGTGAGGCCGTTGATGCTCAGGTCAGTCGAGTAGCGCGCGGGGCGGATGCCGGGGCCGTCGGTGTCGGTGAACTCCAGGTAGGTGGCGATGCCGCGGCCCTCCGTGGCGAAATCGTCGGCGGTCATGGTGAACATGAGGCCGTAGTAGTCGCTCCAGCCTTCACCGGCCTGCTCGGCGTTGCTGAGGCACGAGGCGTTCCTAGGGCCGCCCGTGAGGCGGTTCGAGACGCCGTGGACGTACTCGTGGAGGATGACGCCGTTGTCGAGGTCGCTGTCGCGGGCGAGCCCCGTGAGTGCCACGCGCGCGGGCTCGTTGTCGAGCAGCAACAGGCCGGTGCTGCGCTGGATGAACACCGAGGGGATGGTGATGTCGCTCTCGTCGTCACCGCTGGGCAGGCCCATCGAGATGATGCCCTCGCCTGGGTTGTTCGTGCTGCATCCGTCTGCGCCCGGCTCGCAGTTGAAGATGATGGCTGCCACGGCGCCTGCCGCCTGGGCGTTGCGCACCTTGTCGACGAAGTTGCACGAGCCGCGCTCCATCATCACGATCTGCCCATCGTAGTCGTCGATCAGTTCGGTGCACCCCAACTCCGTGAGTTCCTCGTCGAACGCCAGCACGACCTCGCTCTCGAGCGGGTCGCCGGGGAATGCGGGGCCGAAGTTGGCCGGGCCGCTCGGATAGGTGTCGGCGATGGCAGCGGGGGCAGTCACGCCGAAGAACGCGGCCGTCCAGAGGAACATCTGCATGCGAGGGCGGCTGCCGTCGGGCGGCGTGCCGAAGTTGGCGTTGTTGGTGCCGCTACCGTCCTGCGCCTCAGCGCGCACATAGTCGCCACCTCCCGGGACGCCGGTGAAGTTGGTCGCCTGGAAGTTGCCGCTGGCCTCGTCGAAGCCGTAGGCGACCATCACGTCGTGGAAGATGTTGTTCCAGTAGAACAGGTTGGTGATGGCGAAGTCCTCGTGCGCGACGGGGTCGTTGTCATCGGCGAAGGGAAAGTCGAAGACGAGATCGGCGCCGCCGTCGGGGCTGTAGCCGGAGAAGTCGCGGTCGCGGCGGTCCTCGTAGGCGAACACGTTGTTGCCGCGCGTGATGGTGTAGGTCCGGGAGCCGTCGTCGTGCCAGCCGTTGGGCGAGGCCACCGGGTCGGCCGGGTCGGTCACGAGGGCGATGGGCCCGTGGTTGGGGCTCTCCGCCGGGAAGGCGACAACGCGGTAGGTGCCGCCGGTGCTCGGGGCGGGCGCCAGGGACGGCACCGCAGGCATCACCGGCGCGAAGCTGCGCGCTGTGTGCCTGGCGTGGAGATGCCTAGCATGGCCATGTCCGGCGTGATCGTGTCCGGCATGACTGTGTTCGGCATGATTGTGTCCGGCGTGGTCATGCCGGGTCCACGTCTCGCTCACCACCCAGTCGATCTGGCGCAGGACCTGCCCGGTGTGGGCGTCCACGGCGAGGTCCCACCAGTGCTGCTCGTCGAGTGTGGCGATGGCAATGCTCCAGACGAGGCGCAGCGTGCCGAGGTCGTCCTGCACCCACGCGAGGCGTGCCGGGATGGGCTCCAGCGAGAGCTGCCCCCCGTCGAGCACCTGCCGCTGCGCGAGGCCTTCGGCCGCCTCTTGGACCGCGAAGCCCGCTGCTGCACCGGGCAGTTCGAGGGCAGCCGCGGCAGCGGCGATCGCCTCGGTGGCGTCGAGGGCGGGGCGCGGCTCAGACGTACGCCGGTTCGCCAGGTTAGGTAGGAACTGGCTGCGGAGGCTCGACACGCTCCCGTCGTCTCGCACGTTGGCGTTGGCCGTTGCTTCGAGGATCTCCAGCCCGGCGTGGGTCTGCCGGAGGTAGACGTGCGTCACGCCCAGGTGGGCTGTGCGATACTCGTCGGTGACGACGGCGCTGACATCGCTCTCCGCGAGACGATACGTGGTGTGCTGAGCGCGGAAGTGCGACAGGGCAGCCTCGGCGGCAGCGCTCCGCGTGGTGGTCTGGGCGAACAGGGACGGCGCGCACACGAGCGCACTCAGGAGCAGGACCAGCACATACCGGCCCGGCAGAAAGCAACGGGGCATGGGTGACGACAAAAACGTGAAGGGACGAAAGCGCTAAAAAACGAGAAGCATCGTCTCAGGTCAAGGACAAAGCCTCGCCGCGCCGAAGCGCTTCCATCCCTTCCGCCGTACCGTTTCACTACGCCGCCCGCACATAGACGGGGCCAGGTCGTCTCCGATGCCTGGCCCCAGGCGCGCTCATGTGCTCCCGTCGGTTTCTATGTCACATCGGGGCTCGGGCCGAGCCGCTTCTGCACGTCGGCCCGCATCGCGTTCGGCAGCGACGGCTTGGCGAACACCGACTCCCAGTCGAGGCGGCCCGTCGCCTGCATCGCCACGAAGAGCGTCGCGATGCTCAGGCCCGTCACCGCAAGGCCCGTGAAGCCGTCGAGGAAGAACGTGAACGCGAACACGACGAGATAGACGCCCTGCGCGGCACCGACCTCGACCAGCGCGAAACGCAGCCCCGTCACGAGGCGCATGTAGCTCACCACCAGCCCGAGCGATACCGCCGAGCAGACGAGGAGCGCGAACACGACCGGCACGTGGTCCACGAGGTAGGCCAAGAGCAGGTGGAACGCGAAGAAGGCCGACGCCAGGAAGAAGTAGTGCATCGGGTGGAGGCGCACGCCGCGGATCACGCCGAGCACCAGCAGCACGAAGAAGAACAGGAACAGGCTCACCGGCGCGAAGAACGTTACGCGGCTCACCCACGGCCCCGGGTTGAGCTTCTGCGGCAGCACCATCCCCACGCCCGCCTCGGCGACGAGCGAGCCGTAGTCCCACGCGAGCGTCCAGCCGCCGTCCGTCGCCTCTTTGCTCGTCGGCGAGAGCGACTGCGCGGGGAAGTCGATGGCGTCGAAGTCGGTGGTCATTGCCAGCGAGAAATCGCGGACCTGCGCGACGCCGCGGCCGAAGCTGTAGCGCCACGTCTCCATGCCCTGCGAGCCATAGCCGATGGACACCTCCACCGTCTCGCCTGCCGCCACGTCGAGGTCATGGACGAGGCCACTCTCCCGCATAGCGGCGTCCTCCACCCGCGTACCGTCCACGGTCAGCGCCACGTTGTCGAACACGGCCGCGCCTTGCGGCAGCGGGAAGCGGAAGCGAAACGTGCCGTCCTCGTCGCTGTCGTTCACGAGTCGGTAGCGCCCGTCGAAACGAACGCGGTAGGTGGGATACCACAGGAGGCCCTTCTTGCGCTGCTCCAGGTCGAGGTCGACAGCAATGGCCGTCCCGGCGAGCGTCGCGGCGTCGTAGACCGTCTCCTCGACGGTCTCGGTGGTGACGGTGCCGTCTTCGAGGCGCGTCTGCTCACGCGTCTCGACACGTGCGCGCTGCAGCGTCGGGGCGAGCTGCACGAGCGGCGCGCCCCACATCTCGCCGACGCTGCTGTGCAGACTCGCGTCCTGGTCGTGGGTCCGCTTCTCGACCGTCCCGCCCAGAAACATCCAGGCGACGGTGGTGCAGAAAAAGATGAAGGCGATGGCAATGAGACGGTTGAGCATGGGAGTATTTCGGTGGTTCAGGTGTTCAGTGATTCGGTGAGGCGGTGTGTTGCGGTGAGTCGGTGTCGCGGCAACGGGGTGGAGGACTGGTCAGGCGGCTTCGGGCAGTGCGCCAAACTTTCTGGTGCGGCTTCGGACCTCGGCGAGGACAGCCGCGAGGGCGTCGGCGTCCATCTCCGGCCAGCAGCGATCGAGGAAGGCGAACTCGGCGTAGGCGCACTCCCAGAGCAGGAAGTCGGAGAGCCGCTGCTCGCCCGCCGTGCGCACGACGAGGTCCACGTCCGGAGCCCCCGCGTCGAACTGGGGCGTGCCGGGCAGTGCATGCGGGTGGATGGAAGCGGCGAGGTGGCGCGCGAAGGCGGCGCGGGCCCCGTTATCGGGAGATAGCGTCTCGCCGGACGCTTGGCAGCGGCGGGCCGCTTCCACGAGCGCGTCGCGGGCGCTGTAGTCCACGGCGATGCGGAGGTGCAGCCGGGTGCCGTGCCGCGTCTCCCACTCGCCCCGGGCGATGCCGTTGCGGAGCGCCTCCGGGAGCCGGTCGCGCCGCCCGATCACGCTCAGACGCACGCCGGCGCGCTTGAGCCGCACGATCTCGCGGCGCAGCGCCCAGCGGAAGAGCGCCATCAGTGCCGACACCTCGGTCTGGGGCCGCTTCCAGTTGTCGGCCGAGAAGGCGTAGAGCGTGAGCGTCGAGACGCCGAGCCCCGGGGCCGCCTCCACCACGCGGCGCACGGCCTCGACGCCTGCGCGGTGGCCGTCGGTGCGAGGCCGCCCGCGCCGCGCCGCCCAGCGCCCGTTGCCGTCCATGATGCACGCGAGGTGGAACGAGTTTGGATTGGTCAAATAGCTTTGCATTTTAAAGTATAGGAGTGAAAGAAAAGCCGCGAGGGCGGCGTGTGAGGGTTTGGGAGTGTGAGAGACCTGGCTTGATGTCACACCTCACTGATGAGTCTTCCCCGCGAAGGAAACGCTCAAAAATCGGCGTACTGATAGTCGAGTCGGCGTTTCCGGCGATCGATCGTTCTCGTAACCACGCAGCCTTGGCTTAGCCAGGACTCATTCGAGCAGCGACCCGCCCTGCATACCCAAAGACCCAAATCAAGCCGGTCGACAACGGCATCGAACGTGGATTCGGGCAATACGATAGCATAGGTCGCTAGGGAATCCCCTACAGCCCGTGACCACTCGTTATGAACGATTTCAAACTCATGGCCGATAGGTCCGAAGGCTTGCTCCATCTGCCGCTTGACCTCGAAGCTGTCCGCTGTTCCATCGTCGGCTTCCAGAATCAACATCAGAGCAAAGAGTGTGAGCATCACTTTATCCCAACCGAACCAAACGAAGGTGGCAAGTGCTAGCAGACCTGCGCTGAATGCGGTGACATGTATGGTCGAGATACTTCTCACTTCCTACTTCACCCGCGTGGCGCGGATGATGGCTTCCATCTGGTCGAGGTAGCGCGTGAGGGCGGCGCGGCCTGCGTCGGTGAGGTCGTACTCGGTGCGCGGCGTGCGGTCGTCGAAGAACTTGCGGCAGGCGATGTAGCCCGCGTCTTCGAGCTTGCGCGCGTGGACGGACAGGTTGCCGTCAGTGAGGTCGAGCGCGGTCTTGAGGTCGGTGAAGCTCATCGTCCCGCCCGCGGCCAGCGCCGAGACGATGCCGAGGCGGATGCGCTGGTGGATGGTCGTGTCGAGGTCGGGCGCGAACGGTGCTGCGGTCTCCTGACGCGGCGCGCGGCGGAGCTTGTTTTTGGCTTTAGACATGCGAGGCGGTGGTTGAGCGAGCAGCGTGACGAAACAGCCAGGCGGCCGTAAGAAAGAGCGCGACAAAGAGGACCGTGAGCCCGAGCAGCTCGAGCGCGCCGCTATACGGCCGTCCAAGTCCGGCGACGATGGCATAGAGGCCAATGCCTGCCTGCACGAGCGCCATCGCGGCGAGCACGACGACCATCGCCTCCGACCGGAAGCGCGCGACGATCGACCCGACCACACCGAGCGCGATCACGCTGAGGTAGAGCAGGTTCGCTGGGTCGCCATCGGCCCCGATGATCCCGACGCCGAGGCTGACCACGAACAGGAACAGCGTCGACAGCGTGGCCAGGGTGAGCGCCGCGAGGTAGGCCGAGCGAGGCTGTTGGAGAAAGGCAGCGCGCATGGTCAGCCTCCGTGCTTGCGGGCGATCAGGATGCCGAAAATGACGTGCAGGCCGCCGAAGCCCGCCGCGAGGTAGGCCGTGCCCCACGCCGCCGGGCTGAGGAGCGCGAGCAGGCCCAGCCCGAGGAAGCCCAGCCCCATCGTCGGGACGAGGCGCACGGAGAACATTCCCGCCGAGATCACGCCGACGCCGTAGCACAGCAGCCACAGTCCCGGTAAGAGCCGCAGCGACGCCGTCGCCTCAACGGCGCCCTGTCGCACGAAGTATTCCTTCGTCGGGCCGACGTCGAAGCCGTAGACGGCGAGCGTGAGCGCGACGCCCGCGAGGAGCGCGGGGGCGAGTCCGAGCAGGAACTTGCGCCCCTGCCCGACGCGGAGGTCGAGGCCCGACGCCTGCGCCTTGCGGATGAGAAACACCAGCCCGAGAATCACACCCACGACGGCTTCGCCCGCCCAGACGCGGAGCCACTCGGAGGGCGTCGGCTGCTGGGCAGCGAGCCAGGCGGCCCCGAGCGCAGTCACGCCCATCGCGACGCCGCCCCAGCCGGGCACGGCGGTGAAACGCGCCGAGCGCTCCATCGCGTCGCGGATGAAGCGGAGCTGTGCGCTTGCAGCCTCGTGCGGCGGTGGGCCAGCCGTCACTCCACGGCGGAGCGGTTTTCGGTCGGGGCGCGTCATCGGAAAATTGAAGAGTAGCAAGAACTTTGTGATCCAAAGTATGGAATCCTGAACCTGCACGCAAGCACTTTTTTCGGCCACGCGAAGCCCACGCGGATGTCGCCTTGGCGCTGCGCCTCAGCCCTCGAACCGCACGCCGCGCAGCACCTCGATGAGCGCGTCGCGGTCTGAGGCAATGGAGCCGCTCACTTCGAGTTTGTAGCACCGTCCGTCGGCACAGCCGAGCACCATCATGCCGTGCGCCTGCCCATCCGCGAAAGACATGCTGTAGGCAGAGGTGATGTCCACGTTCAGCGACGGGATTGGTGCCGAAGTGAGCATGAGCGTCGGGCCGGTGGACAGGGCGAACTCGTCGCCCCGCTGCCACGCGGCCTGCTGGTCGGCGTCGAAGTACGTGTGAGCCGACACGGAGAGGAACTGCCCCGTCGCTTCGTCCACGAACGAGCAGAGCACGAGGTCAGGGTCGTCCGTCGCCCCTTCCGGGTGGACGAGGTGCTGGTTCTCCGCGAAGCCCTCTGGGACGGTGATCGTCAAGCCGACGAACTCGGCGAGGCAGGGCTGCAGAGCCGGGTCAACCTTCGCAAGCGGAGCTGGCTCCACCTGTGTGGCCACGTCCTGCGCGCAAGCCGTCGGGGCGATGAACGCGGGAGTGACGAACAGGGCGAGAGCGGCAACGAAAAAGCGCATCGGGCGGCAGCGAGAGGTAAAACGGACTCCTCCCGATATCGTCCGATGCGCTCGGCGCTTAACGAGAGGCCGCTAGTTGGCGCGCGTGGCCTCGTCGCTCTCGCGCTCCTGGATCTTGAAGACCGGCACGGCGGCAGCGGCCCCGAGGAACGTCGCCACGAGGTAGACCCACAGCCCGCCGATCGTCGAGCCGTCGCCTACGATCGCGTCCACGAGGATCGGGCCGATGGCGACCGCCGGGTTGAACGCGCCGCCCGAGACCGGGCCTGCTGCAAACGCACCCGCGAGCACCGTGAAGCCGATAGCGAGGCCGTAGAAGCTGTTGCCGTCGATCTGCTTCGCCACGGCCACGTTCAGGATGACGAGCATCAGGATGAACGTAAAGAGCAGCTCTAGCAGGAAGAAGCCTGCCAGGCTCGTCTCCGGGTTCGGCGCGACCTCCAGCGTCCCGCCGAGGATGAACTGAACCACGAACGCGGCCACGATCGCGCCCAGGAGCTGCGCGACGATGTACGGCGCGATGTCTTTGGTCTCGTGGTTGCCGCTGAGCCAGAGACCGACCGTGACAGCCGGGTTGTAGTGCGCGCCGGAGACGTGGCCGCCCATGTAGACGAGCACCATGAGCACGCTACCGATGGCGAGCGGCGCGAACGTGCTGCCGCCGACCACAGTCAGGCCAATGGTGAGGACGAGGAAGAAGGTGCCGATGAGTTCGGTGAGGAAAGCTTTCATCGTGTTGGGGGGTGGGTTCACGGAGGTACACGGGAAGCTAGCAGCGATTGCGGTGAAAGCCCTGCGATTTAGGCCAAGCACGGCATGGTTCGCGCCGATTTGTTGCTTCGGGGCGGTCCCGTACACTGCGTGCGCAGGCGACGGAGTCTCTTCCGATCTTGCGGCTCCACTTCGCCTTCGCCTGACTTATGCGCCCCGCTCTCCTCGCGCTGCTCTTCCTCGTCCCGCTCACCACGCACGCGCAGTCGCTCGCCGACCTCGCCGCGCAGGCCGCCAGCCGCGCTGAGGCGTTGTCTCTCGGCACCACCGCCGGAGGACGTGCGCTCGACGCCATTGCCCTCGGAACGGGCGACCGGGAAGCGAAGCCGGCGCTGCTCGTCCTCGGCGGCGTGGAGCACGACGACCGCGCCAGCGCCGGTGCGGCTCGTGCCTTTGCACGATTCCTGGCGACCAGCGACGCCGACTCGGTCCGTGCGCTCCTCGACCGAGCGACCGTCTATGTCGTCCCCGCGCTCGCGCTCGACGCCCACGCCCGTGGCGACGGCCTGCCCGGCAACGACGCGGCCGACGACGCCGACCGCGACGGCCTCACAGACGAGGACGGCCCCGATGACCTCGACGGCGACGGCGTGCTCCGCTGGATGCGCGTGGAGCACCCCGCCGGGACGTATGCCGATCCAGAGGGCGATAAGATCGATCCGCTTCTGCTGCGTGAGGTAGACGGCACCGCAGGCGACGCGGGCCGCTGGCTCCTCCGCCCCGAGGGCCGCGACAACGACGGCGATGCCGCGGGCGACCCGCGCTACATCAACGAGGACGGCCCCGGCGGCACGTGGCTCGCCCGCAACACGACCTACAACCACGAGCCCTACACCGACAAGCACGGCCGGCACCCGATGGAAGCCCCGGCATTGCGCGCGCTCGCCGACTTCGTCTATGCCCGCCCCAACATCGTCGCGGTCTACACCTTCTCGCGCGTGGACAACATCCACTACTTCGCCGAGATCAAAGGGCCGAAGCGCATCGGCCGCCGCTTTGCTCCGGACTCGCTCGCCCACGAGGCGACCACGGATGCCCTCGGCGGCCTCGCCCGCTACACGGGGACCGGCGACGAGCCGCCCGGCCACCTCCCGAGTTGGGCCTACTACCACCTCGGCCGCTTCAGCTTCACCGCGCCTGCTTGGGTCTTCCCCCTGGCCGACTCGACTGACACCACGGATACGCCGAGTCGCCACGACCTCGACCGCCGCGCGCTGGCCTACCACCGCGTCAACAGCCCCGGCGCGGTGCTCGACTGGACCGAGATCGAGCACCCCGACCTCCCGAACCGCACCGTCGAGGTCGGTGGTCCGGCACCGTTCGCGCTCACCACGCCGCCTGCCGACAGCGTCGCGGCCGTGAACGCCAACGCGACGACGCTGCTGTTTGCGCTCGCCGAGCGTTTGCCCCAGTTGCAAGTCACGGCCCGCGCCGAGCCGATCGGGCGCGGCGTCCACCGCGTCACGCTCGCCCTGCGCAACACGGGCGCGCTGCCGACGCACGCCGAAGCCGGGCGCGCCGTCCGCGCCCACCAGCCGATCTTGATCGAGACGGAGCTGTCGGGCGGCCAGACCCTCGCCGCCGGTCGTCCCAAGCAACAGCTGCTCGACCCGATCCCTGGCGGCGGCGTCGCCGAGGCTGAGATGCTGATCGTCGGCGAGGGCGAGGTGACGATTACGGTTGGCTCGCCCTCCGCGGGTATGCAGACGGTCACGCTCGATCTCGACTAGGCACTCGGGCGGGCGTCCGCGAGGCGAAGAGGATGGATGGGCCGACGGGGGAGGCGCATGGTCTGGCGTGTGTGCGTCCATGCGCCGTCAACACGTCCTTTCCTGATAATTAATGGCATCTGCGCGAGGCTCGCGTTGATCTTTAGGGCCGTCGCTGGTCGCTCTACCGAGCCATCCCCCAGGGAGACCGCGACGCAGGTGGAGCGCGGAAGCGTCTCGTCTCGACCCACCAGGGCGAGGACGCGGCGGCCAAGCCTCCTCCTCCGCACGCGACGCCATCCTGAGGGCGCGTCGTCCGGGCGCGCACCCCACGCCCGAACGTCCGTCCCTCCATCGAACGGTGGTTCGCACCGCGTGCGCGGGGGCTACTCCGACCTCAACACCAAGCAACCTTCCCCACAGGCAACCTCCCTATGGACTCCACCCTCATCACGTATCTGATTCCGCTCGCGGGCGTGATCGCGTTGATCTACGCGTTCATCCGCACGCAGTGGGTCAACAAGCAGGACGTCGGCACGCCCGTCATGGCAGAGATCGCCGGCAACATTGCCGACGGTGCCCGCGCGTTCCTGCGCCGCGAATACCGCGTGCTGGCCATCTTCGTGGCCGCCGTCGCCGCGCTGCTCGCCTTCGCCAACATGAGCCAGACCAACTCGTCGTGGCTGATCGCGGTGTCGTTCCTCGTCGGCGCGTTCTGCTCCGGCCTCGCGGGCTTCATCGGCATGAACGTCGCCACGAAGGCGAACGTCCGCACCACCAACGCGGCCCGCACGGGCCTCGGCCCGGCGCTCAACGTCGCCTTCTCGGGCGGCCTCGTCATGGGCCTCTCGGTCGTCGGCCTCGGCGTGCTCGGCCTGAGCGTGCTCTTCATCGTCTACAGCGCCATGTTCATCGAAGGCGCGGTCGACGCGCCGGAGATCGCGACCGTCATCAACGTGCTCGCGGGCTTCTCGCTGGGCGCCTCGTCTATTGCCCTGTTTGCGAGGGTTGGCGGCGGCATCTACACGAAGGCGGCCGACGTGGGCGCTGACCTCGCCGGTAAGGTCTACGAAGGCATCCCCGAGGACGACCCCCGCAACCCCGCCACCATCGCCGACAACGTGGGCGACAACGTGGGCGACGTGGCCGGCATGGGCGCTGACCTCTTCGAGTCGTACGTCGGCTCGATCATCGGCGCGATGGTGCTCGGCGCGGCCTTCCTCCCGGCCTTCCTCGAGATTGGTCCGGAGATGGGCCTCGCGGCCGTCATGCTCCCTCTCGTCCTCGCTGCGGTCGGCATCCTCGTCTCCGTCGCGGGCTCCTTCTTCGTCAAGGTGAAGGAGGGCGGCGATCCGCAGAAGGCGCTTAACATCGGCGAGTTCGGCGCGGTCGGCATCATGATCGGTCTCGCCTGGCTCATCGTCACGTCGATGCTACCGGCTGAGTGGGTCGCCACGACGCCCATCGTCGGCGAGTTTGCCTACTCGTCGTTCGGCGTGTTCATGGCGGTCGTGATCGGCCTCATCGCCGGCACGGCCATCGGCCTCATCACGGAGCACTACACTGCGCTCGGCAAGGGTCCGGTCAACGGCATCGCCGAGCAGAGCGTGACCGGCTCCGCGACCAACATCATCGCGGGCCTCGGCGTCGGCATGTACTCGACCGGCTTCCCGGCGCTCGTCCTCGCGGGTGCCATCGTCGGCGCGTACTTCTTCGCGGGCCTCTACGGCATCGCGATCGCCGCTGTGGGCATGCTCTCGGTGACGGGCATCCAGCTCGCCGTCGACGCCTACGGTCCGATCTCGGACAACGCCGGTGGTATCGCCGAGATGGCAGAGCTTCCGCCGGAAGTCCGCGAGCGCACCGACAAGCTCGACGCCGTCGGCAACACGACCGCCGCCATCGGTAAGGGCTTCGCGATTGGCTCGGCCGCCCTCACGGCGCTCGGCCTCTTCGCCGCCTACATGACGCAGGCGGGCGTGGAGAACCTCGACGTCGCCAACCCGACGATCCTCGCCGGTGTCCTCATCGGCGCGATGCTCCCCTACGTGTTCTCGGCGATGGCCATGGCCGCCGTCGGGCGCGCTGCGGGCGAGATGATCGTGGAGGTGGGCCGCCAGTTCCGCGAGATCCCCGGCCTGCGCGAAGGCACGGCCAAGGCGGAGTACGCCAAGTGCGTCGACATCTCGACGCAGGCCGCCATCCGCGAGATGGTCGCGCCGGGCCTCCTCGCCGTGACGGTCCCCGTGATCGTCGGCTTCATCAGCCCGTCGATGCTCGGTGGCCTCCTCGTGGGTGTGACCGTGTCGGGCGTGCTCTTCGCCATCTTCCAGTCGAACGCCGGTGGCGCCTGGGACAACGCGAAGAAGTCGTTCGAGGCGGGCATCGTCGTGGACGGCAAGAGCTACAAGAAGGGCACCGACGCGCACAAGGCGGCCGTCGTGGGTGACACCGTGGGCGACCCGCTCAAGGACACCTCGGGCCCGAGCCTCAACATCCTCCTGAAGCTCATCGCCGTGGTCGCGCTCGTGATCGCGCCGCTGATCTCGGACGCCGACGCCACCATGGCCGACGCCGATGACGTGACGGTCATGGAGATGCCGAGCGTGCCCGCGTTCAACCTCGTGCAGGACGGCAGTGCGCTCGTGCTCTCGGGCGCGGTCGCTTCGCAGGAGGCGATGGACGCCCTCGTGCAGCGCGCCCAGCGCACGTTCCCGAACCTCGAGATCGTCAACAACATGCAGATCGGCGAGATGGACGGGATCGAAGGCTTCCAGGCGAAGCTCTTCGAGATCTTCCCGTTCCTCGGCCGCTTCCGCAGCGACGCGGGGATGGACGTGGACGGCACCAACGTGACGCTCAACGGCGTGGTCTTCTCCGACGAGGAGAAGGACGCCATCGACGCGGACGCGGCAGCGCTGCTCACCGCTCCGTTCTCCTACACGTCGGGCATCACCGTCGAGGCGCCGAGTGAGGACGTCCTGGCAGCGATGAACGCCATCAGCGAGACGCTCTCCGAGCAGACCGTCGAGTTCGCCACGGGCACCGCCGACCTCACGGCGGGGTCGCGCGCCACGCTCGACGCCATCGCGGCCAACCTCGCGGCGTACCCGGAACTCGGCATCACCGTCGAGGGCCACACGGACAACACGGGTGCGCAGGAGACCAACGACACGCTCAGTCAGCAGCGTGCGCAGGCCGTCGCGGGCTACCTCGCCGAACAAGGCGTGGACGCCGCCCGCATCGCCGCTGTCGGCTACGGGGACGCCCGCCCGATCCAGCCCAACGCGACGGAGGAGGGCCGCGCTGCCAACCGCCGCGTCGCCTTCCGCGTGGGCTAACCCCTCTGCTCCTCGGAGCCGAGCGCCCGGTCCTGCCGCATGGTGGGGCCGGGCGTTTTTTTATGGGAGGAGGGGCAGAGGCAGACGTGTTTAAACGTATGCGTCTGATATCCCAGGGCGCTATTCCTAAATCGGATAGCTTGCGAAAGGGATGGGTAGTTTCGCTTATTGAGGAAGGTGCCCACGTGGGCTCTAGGGGTGCCAGTCGGTTGCTTACGTCACCAACCTCGACCTCCCATGACTTGGCTCAAACGCATAGGAATCGGCCTCGCCGCGGTGATCGGCCTCCTCGTCGTCGCGGGCGGCGTGCTCGTCACGAAGGGCGCAGCGACGCTCACCCAGACCTTTGAGCCGGACGTGGCGGCGCTGGCCGTCGCGAGCGATTCGGCGACGGTCGCCCGGGGCGCGCACCTCGCCGCTACGCATGGATGCCAGGTCTGCCACGGCACGCACTACGAGGGCGCCGTCTTCCTCGATATCCCGCCGTTCCGCGCTACCGCGACCAACCTCACGAGCGGCGAAGGCGGCATCGCGGAGCAGTATGCCACCGCGGCGGATTGGGATCGCGCCATCCGCCACGGCGTTCGCCCCGACGGTACGCTCCTCGTCGTGATGCCGTCGGAGAGCTACCACAAGCTGGCGGACGGGGACGCCGCGGCGCTCATCGCCTACCTCCAGCAACTCCCGCCCGCGAACAACGTGCTGCCTGCGACGGAGTGGCGGCTCCCCGGGAAGCTCGTCACGGGCCTCGACGCGACGAGCGCACTCAGAGCGGTCACGCTTACCCGGCCCGCGACGGTCGCGCCGCCGGTCGGCCCCACCGCCGAGTACGGCCGCTACCTCGCTGCGGTGACGTGCCAGTCGTGCCACGGCGACGACTACCAGGGCAAGGTGGGGCCCGACGGGACCTACGCCTCGGACCTGCGCGTCAGCGCCGAGCGCGGCTACGACGCCTTCGCGCAGACGCTCCGCACGGGCATCGCCGCCGACGGCCATGCGATGGACCCGCACGTCATGCCTTGGGCGATGACCGCGGCGATGACCGACGACGAACTCACGGCCCTGCACCGCTACCTCTCATCCGTAAAGCCCCGGGCTGTCACAGACACGTAGAACACCTCCTGCGACCGCTCATCCGGTCGAGCCGACCGTCGGTCAGGGGTCGTTGCGTTCGGGCGTGGGCGCCCCGTTCTTGTAGCGTGTCCTTGATCTCTTCGCTCCATGTCTGACGCGACTCGCGCCTACCTGCTCCGACGTCTCCGGCTGCTTCCGCTCATGGCGGTGGTGGGCATCGGGGCAGGCTGGGTCGTGTTCGCGCTGGAGGACGCGCCGCGCTTCCTGGCGTCCTGGACGAGTGGCTGGGGGAGCCCCGCCTTCATCGACCTCGTGCATTCCTCCCTGTCCGGCCTCATCTACACAGTCGGGATGTGGAACGTGGTGTTGGAGGCCAAGCGCGTGCTTACTGCGCGCTGGCCCATCGCAACCTGGCAGACGGCGGCCGTGCACATCGTCGCCATTGCGAGCATTGCCACGCTCGCCTTCGTGCTCTTTAAGCAAATCGACCCGGTGCTCTGCGCTGTGCTCGGCCTCCCGGACAACGGCAAGGAGCCGCCGATGGTCGTCATCATGGGCGTGGCGTTCGTGTTCACAGCCTTCGTGACGGCGCTCACCTACACGGTCGAGTTTTATCAGCGCTTCCGCGACGCGGAGCACGCACGGCTCCAGGCAGAGCTCTCGGCGCTGCGCGCGCAGATCAACCCGCATTTCCTCTTCAACACGCTCAACAGCATCGCGGCGCTCATCCGGGTGGCCCCGTCCGAAGCCGAGGGCGTCACGGAACGGCTCGCCGACCTCTTTCGCTACACGCTCCGCGCTTCGCAGCACCCGACGGTCACACTCCGCGATGAACTGGAGGCAACGCAGCTCTACATCGACATCGAGCAGGTGCGCTTCCAGGACCGGCTGCTCGTCCACGTGAAGGTCGACCCGACGGTAGCACGAGCACAGGTGCCGAGCCTGCTCGTGCAGCCGCTCGTCGAGAACGCGGTCAAACATGGCGTCGCTCGCACCGACGGCCCTTGCGTGGTCCGCGTCCGTGCTCACATCGCAGAGGACGCTGGCGCTGGGCGCACACCGGCCCCGATGGTCGAGTTGCAGGTGTTTGACACCGGACCGGGCTTCGACTCGCGCGACCCCGACGTGGTGCTGAAGCGGGGCTCCGGGCTCGCCAACGTGCGCGACCGGCTGCGGCTACTCTATGGCAAGGCTGCCACGCTCAGCCTGCTTGCCGATGGCGTCGTGCTGCGCTTTCCCTTCCGCGCGATGGAGCTCGAACGCACCGGACTCACCGGCGACGGGCTGCCCAGCGATCGTGCCTTGGGCGATGGCCTCGCTGCCGATGACCTGCCGCACGAGGTGACAATCGTTTCGCCTCAGACTGCCGCGCGCGACAAGCGCTGAGAAGCGCAAGCTGACTCGGAGGGTCGGCCCTCGTTCACTTCGCACTTCTTCCCACTTCTTCCCACTTCCCTCTCCCCTGATGCTGCGCGCGGTCCTGGTCGACGATGAGCCGCTCGCGCGGACGCGGATGCGGATGCTGCTCGCCGAGGCGGAGCACGAGGTCGAGGTGATCGGGGAGGCGGGCTCCGGCCGCGAGGCAGTGCCGCTCATCCACGAGACCAAGCCCGACGTCCTCTTCCTCGACATCCAGATGCCCGTCCTCGACGGCTTCGACGTGCTCGACCTGCTCGCGCCGCCGCGCCCGCACGTCGTCTTTGTGACGGCCTACGACGAGTTCGCGCTGCGCGCCTTCGAGGTGCACGCGCTCGACTATCTCACGAAGCCGGTCCGCGCTGAGCGCTTGGCGCGGTCGCTCTCGCGCGTGGCCGCGATGGTCGCTGCCGGTACGCCCGACGCCGCGCTCGACGGCTTCCAGGCGACGCGGGTCGGCGCTCCGGTGCACCGGCTTACGCTGCGCGCAGGGCGTTCGCTGCGGGTCGCCGAGGTCGCCGAGGTGCTGGCGTTCGAGGCGCGCGAGAAGCTCGTCTTCGCCCGCCACGCTGGGCGCGACTACCCCGTCGACTTCACGATCCAGGAGCTAGAGACACGGCTGCCCGCCGAGCGCTTCGTGCGCGTCCACCGCGCCGTGATCGTCAACGTCGAAGCGATGCGAGAACTGCTGCCGTGGTTCAGCGGGACGTACCGGCTGCGGCTCAAGGACGGTACCGAGGTGCCGGTCTCGCGTCGCCGCGTGCGCACGCTCAAAGCGCGGCTCGGCGGGTGACCCGCGCTCTACATCTTCCGCAGCACGCTCACGACGCGCCCGATGACGTAGCACTCGGGGTCACCCTCGAACGAGGGGATGGCGTCGTAGGAGCGCCCCGCCGCACGCAGGATGAAGCGGTCGAGGCGGCGCATGAACTGGCGGGCTAGGAACGTCTCGCCGACGAGCGCCGCCACGATCTCGCCGTCAGTCAATTCGCGGAGCGAGGTCTGAGCTACGACCAGGAGGTCGCCGCGCCAGATGCCCTCCGAGGCTAAGCCATCATCGCCAGTGCGTCCGATGAGACATATCTCGGGTTCGTGGCCGTCGAGCAGGGCCGCGTCCACGAACATCGCGCCGCGTGGACGAAGGCGGAGGCGGTCTGGTTCATCACTGGACACCCGGCTGATGAGGGGGAGGCTCGGGACCTGGGTCTCGGATAGCGGGTCCTCGTCGGGGTTGGCGATGCGGATGCCACGAGCCGCCCCGGGCTCGCGGAGGATGAGACCTTTCGTCTCCAGCGCATGAAGTAGTTTGAACACCGCGTTTGAGGAGCGGATCGAGAGGCCGTCGCCAATCTCGCGGAGCGTGGGGGGCGTGCCGTGCGCGCGCATAAAGTCGCGGATGAATTCGTAGACTTGCGTCTGACGCTCGGTAGTAGGGCGGCGCATGGAGAGCGAGAAGTACGGAGAGAGGCGGCTGGCGGCGGAGAGCGTGTAGAAGATATGGATGGTGAACAGATTTTCACTTGTCGATAATTGGGGTGAACACCTGTTCACTTCGTGTTTTGTAGGAGAGGCATGCGGTTTTCCACGGACGTGTGGACAGGGTGCTATTTGCCCACAAAAACGGCGAAAGCGAGGCATATGAGGCGAATCGTCCTAGTTTTGGGGTCGTGGGGAAGCGTGGGGATTGGTGGGGGACTTTAAACATCCCGCTGGCACTCCTCCCCACCCAGCCCCACTGCTCCCCCACGCATTCCAGCCTCCCTGTTCACCTGCACGCTTCTTCGTGATGGCCTACTTCTCAGGCCGCGAGGACAACAAGATCGACGAGAAGGGCCGCGTGGCCCTTCCGTCGAAGATGCGTGCCCTGCTCCACCCCGAAGCCGAAAACAGCGTCGTCATGATTCCGACCGCCGACCCGTGCATCAAGCTGCTGCCGCTCGACCAGTGGCGCGAGGCGGAGGCCGAGATGGTAGAGAACGTCGACTCCGCGAACAAGCGCCAGCGCCAGCTCCGCGCCCTGCTCATGAGCTACGCCGAGCCGCAGGTCCTCGACAGCCAGGGCCGCATGCGTCTGCACCCCGATCTGATGAAGCGGGTCGGGCTCTCGGTCAAAGGGACGGCAGCGTTCATCGGCGTCGGCAAGAGCATCGAGATCTACCACCCTGACAACGCCCCGTCGCTCGACGACGAACTCAGCCTCGAAGACGCCATCACCGAGTTCGGCCTCGGCTCCTTCATGTAACCCCACCGGGCTTCTGGTTCATTCCTAACTCAAGCCCAGGCACCTTGCGCCCACTGACACTCTAACGATGCCCGCTGTCATGCCCCGTCCACCGCGCCGCTCGGCCCGCCGCTCCTCCGAGGCTCGCGCCTCGCAGGCCGCGCCGTCTGCGCCCCAGCCCTACGCGACCGGCTATCATGCGCCCGTCCTCGTGGAGGCCGTGGTGGACCTGCTCGTGACGGACCCGGCGGGCGTTTACGTAGACGGTACCCTGGGCGGCGGCGGGCACACGGCCGCCCTTCTCGACCAGCTCGGTCCCGAGGGACGCGTCGTCGGGATCGACCAGGACGCCGACGCGATCCGCGAGGCGACGCGACGTGTCCAGCAACAGGCCAACCAGCTTCAGTCGGGCCACCCCGCCCCGGCGGGGGCGTCGGCTGCCGCCAAGGCCGACCCCTCCGCTACCCCCTCGACCTTCGTGGCGCTCCGTGGCAATTTCGAGGCGATGCCCGCCCTTCTCGCTGACGCCGGGATCGCGCCCGGCTCGGTGACGGGCATCCTCCTCGACCTCGGCGTCTCGTCGCATCAGTTCGACGTGCCCGAGCGCGGCTTCATGTTCCGCGCCGACGGGCCGCTCGACATGCGGATGGACGACCGCGCCCCGCAGACCGCTGCCCACCTCGTCAACGAGTCGGATGTGCAAGCGCTCGCGGACCTGCTGCGGGCCTATGGCGAGGAGCCGCGTGCCTGGCGCATTGCGCAGGAAGTCGCGCGCCGCCGTCCGCTCCAGACCACCGCCGACCTCGCCGACGCCGTCCGTGCCGCCGTGCCGACGAAGGACGAGGTCAAGAGCCTTGCCCGGGTCTTCCAAGCCCTCCGCATCGCGGTCAACGACGAACTCAGCGTGCTTGACTGTGCGCTCGAAGCGAGCCTCGACCTGCTTGCTGTCGGCGGGCGGCTGGCGGTCCTGAGCTACCACTCGCTCGAAGACCGCCGGGTGAAGCAGTTCCTCAAGAGCGGCACCCTCGACGGCAAGCTGCAGCGCGACCTCCTGGGCAACGCGCTCACGCCGTGGAAGGTCATCACGCGCAAGCCGATCGAGGCGAGCGACGCGGAGGTCGCCGCCAACCCGCGCGCCCGCAGCGCCCGCCTCCGCGTGGGCGAGTACGTCGGCCGTCCCACTCCGAAGTCCCTCCCACCCCTGCTCTTTTAACCAGTATCCCCCGGCGCTCCCTCCGCGCCACCCGGCGTCCCCTCCACGCCTGCGACGGTCCCTCCCCGTCGACGCCGGTGCGTCCCTCCCGCACCGGCCCCTTTTTCTCTCCCGAAGAAGTCACCCTGCGACACGCATCAGAGTGATGCCACGAACCCTCCAGACCCCCGCTCGCGCCTCGAAGTCGACGCCCCGTAAGGCCTCGGCTGAGAACAAGTCGCCCCGTAAGGCGATGGCGACGCGCACCGCGCCCTCGGCCCGTAAGCCGAGCACGGCGTCGCCCCGTAAGGCGACCGCTGACAAGGCAGCGCGTCCGGCACGAGCGAAGTCCGGCGCTTCGACCGGGCGGCGACCCTCCACGCCGACCCGGTCGGAGCTGCCCGGCTGGGGCGACCTCAACGCCGCGCCCCAAAAGAAGGGCGTGGCGAAGAACGTGCGGACGACCCCGCCCCGTAAGGCGGGTGCCGTCGCACCCTCGCGGCTCGACTGGCTCACGCAGGTCCCCACGCGCTCCTTCCTGCTCGGCATCGCGCTCGTCTGCGCGCTGCTGACGCTGTGGGTGGCGCACGTTTTCTCGATGGAAGCCGCGCTGGCCGACATCACGCGGCTGCGCGCCGAGAACGAACAGCTGCACCTCCGCAGTGCCCGCCTCGACGGCGAGTTCGACGCCCGCACCAGCCCGGCGGTCATCCTCGACCGCGCCCGCGCCCTCGGCCTCGTCGAGGACGCCACCTACGCGCCTACCATCACCGTCACGCCGTCCGACTAGCGTGTGAGGGTCTGGGGATGCGAGGGCGTGAACCCTCCACCGTCCCCATCCCCAGGCCCCCACGCCCTTTTTTGCCTCCCCAAACGCCCCGCTCCGATTAGCGCCCGCGCCTCCATAGTGACCCGCCTGCACGTCGTGTTCGTGCTGCTGGCCTTGCTGCCGGTGGCCGTGTTGGGCAAGATGGTGCACATCCACCTGACGGATGGGCCGATGCTGCGCGAGGCGTTCCTGGCGCAGGCCAACACCGTCGAGACTCTGCCCGCCACGCGCGGCTCGATCTACGACGCCGAAGGCCGCGCGCTCGCCGTCAACACGGCGCGCTACGAGGTCGCCCTCGACCCGACGGTACCCGGGTTCGCTGAGCGGGCCGATGAGTTCTTCGCGACGCTAGCCCAGGTGACGGATCGTAGCGAGCAGGCGTGGCGGCAGCGGGTAGCCGGGCGAGTGAGCCCGCAGTACGTCCTCCTTGCGCGGTCGATGAGCCAGGGGGCGGTCGAGCAACTCCGCGCGCTTGGCGTGCCGGGCCTGATCGCGAAAGGAGACTACGGACGGCGCTACACCTACGGCTCGCTCGCAGCGCACGTCCTCGGCCATGTCGATCCCGACCTCCATGGCAAGGCAGGCCTCGAACTCCAGTACGATGCCCTACTCAAGGGTACGCCGGGCCACCGGTCGATTCAGCGCGACCGCAGCGGCGGCGTGCACACGGTCGTCGGCGGCCGCGCGACCGAGCCGGAGGCCGGCCAAGACCTCGTGCTCACCATCGACCTCGTGCGGCAATCGATCCTCGAAGCCGAGCTAGCGCGCGGCGTGCAGGAGTCGGGCGCGGCGTGGGGCACCGCCATTGCGATGGACGTGCACACGGGCGCGATCCTCGGCATGGCCAACGTGCCGACCTACAACCCGAACCGCCCTGGCGGGGTCACGGAGGCGTCCCGGCGCAACCATGCCATCGCCGACCAAATCGAGCCGGGCTCGACGTTCAAGCTCGTTTCGGCCATCGCTGCCCTGGAGGACCGCGCCATCGCGCTCACCGACACGGTCGAGACCGGGCAGGGCTACGTCCGCCTCGCCGGGCACGACTTCCACGATTCGCACGGCTACGGTCGCATCCCGTTCAGCGAGGCGATCGCCAAGTCGTCGAACGTGGCCTTCGTGCGGGTCGCCGAGACGATGGACGACGGCGCGCTCTACCAGGTCGCGCGTAACCTCGGCTTTGGCCAGCGCACGTGGGTTGACCTGCCGGGTGAGACGCCGGGGCGCCTGCACGATCCAGAGAACTGGAGCCGCTCGACCAAGCACTCGATGAGCATTGGCTACAGCGTGGCCGTGACGCCGCTCCAGATGCTCACCGCCTACGCCGCGCTCGCCAACGGCGGCCTGCTTGTCAGCCCGTACCTCGTCCAACAGCGCCTCGACCTCCGGGGGCGTGTGCTGTGGGACGCCGACGAGGTGGGTCGCGACTCCGTGCGCCGCGCCTTTGACGCCGAGACGGCCGCCGCGCTGCTGCCTGCGTTCGAGCAGGTCGTCGCCGAGGACGGCACGGCCCAGCGCGCCGCCGTGGACGGCCTCCGCATCGCGGGCAAGACGGGCACCGCCCGCACGGTCGTCGACGGCCGCTACGCGCGCGCCTACCGCGCTACGTTCGTGGGCGTCTTCCCTGCCGATCAGCCCGAGGTCGCGCTGCTCGTCCTGATGGACCGCCCGGAGAACGGCTACTACGGTGGCGCGGCGGCGGCTCCTGTGTTTGCGCGCGTCGCCGAGCGCTGGATTGGGACGTTCCCGAGCATCGCCGCGCACGTCGCGCCGCCGGGCACGTTGCCTGATCGCGACACGACCATCGTGCCGCCCGTGGAGGCCATGCCCGCGCGTCTCGCCGAGCGCCGTCTCCTCGCTGAGGGCCTCTGGGTGCGCAAAGGCCGCGGCCTCGACGATTGGCAGCCGGTCACCGAGCAGACGCCGACCGCCGAGGCACGCCAGCGCGCCGATCGTCCTGTGCGCCTCGCCTCGACGGTCGAGCCGGTGGCCCGCACCGCGGACGCAACGATGCCCGACGTCACGGGCTTGAGCGCGCGCCAGGCTGCCAGCTGGCTCGCCGCGCTCGGCGTCGCCGTCCGCCTCGATGGCAGCGGCGCTGTCCGCCGCCAGGACCCCGAGCCGGGCGCGTCGCTTCCGCGCGCGGCGCTGCTCACCTGCCGCTAGTCATGAGCCGACACGGACGTGAGCACTCCCCCCAACGGCGCCCGCGCCCCTCGTTCTTTTACCCCCTTTACCATCTCCGACGCGGTCGCCGCGATCCAAGGCACGGAGGCCCTCCACTCCGTGCCGGCGGCCGCTTCTACTTCGATGGCCCGTCCCTCGTCGGACCCTGCCTCACCGGCTGGGGCCGCGATGGACTCCCCGCTCTCCCGCATCTGCTTCGACAGCCGCGCGGTGACGCCGGGGAGCCTCTTCGTCGCCATTCGCGGCGAGCAGGCTGACGGGCATCTGTTCATTGACACAGCTGTGCAAAATGGGGCCGTAGCGGTCGTTTACGACGATCCCGCCTATGGCCCCGAGCGATCCGCCGGGGGCGTCCTGCCCGACGCCTCCGGCTCCGATGTCTCCATGGGGGACATACAAGCGAGTATCCGGGAGGGCCAACCGGCCAGCGCCGTGTTCATCCGCGCTACTGACGCGCGGGCGGCGCTGGCCGGGGTCTCCGGGGCCTACCACGGGCACCCCTCGCAGGACCTGCTCCTCGCAGGCGTGACCGGGACCAACGGCAAGACGACGACCTCGTACCTCCTCTATGCGCTCTTCGAGCGGCTCGGACGTACGAGCGGCCTCATCGGCACCATCGAAAACCGCATCGGAAGCGAGGTGGTCGCGGCGACCCACACGACGCCGGACCCGGTGGCGCTGCAGGCCCTCTTCCGCCGCATGGTGGACGACGGCTGCGATGCCTGCGCGATGGAAGTCTCCTCGCACGCCCTCGACCAGGAGCGCGTCCGCGGCACCGGCTTCGACGCGGCGCTCTTCACCAACCTGACCCACGACCACCTCGACTACCACGGGAATTTCGAGAACTACTGGCTGGCGAAGAAGAAGCTCTTCGATGGCCTCAGGCCTGACGGCCGCGCCGTCGTCAACCGCGACGACATCGCCTGGGCGGCGATGGTCGCCGGAACGCCCGCCCGCGTGACGACTTACGGCTTCCACGAGGACGCCCACGTCCGCGTCGAACTCGTCCGCAACGCTCTCGATGGGCTGCGGCTGCGGTTCGAGGACTGGCAAGGCAAACGGCACGAACGGACGTTCAAGTTGGCGGGGCGGTTCAACGCACTCAATCTCGCGGCGGCGTATGCCACCTGTCTGTCACTAGAGCTGGCCGACCCCAACACGCTCCTTGACGCGCTCGCCGCCGTGCCACCCGTGCCGGGCCGCTTCGAGACGATCACCTCCCCCGACGGAATCGTGGCGGTCGTGGACTACGCCCACACGCCCGACGCGCTGGAGAACGTGCTCGCCACCACCCGCGCGATGCTCGACGAAGACCAACAGGACGAAGCGCGCCTCACCGTCGTTTTCGGCTGCGGGGGCGACCGCGACCGCACCAAGCGCCCCGCCATGGGCGCGATCGCCGAGCGACTCGCCGACCGCGTCGTCCTCACGAGCGACAACCCGCGCACCGAAGACCCGCAGGCGATCCTCACTGACATTCTGGGAGGGCTAACTCGGCCCGGGGCTGCGACCGTAATCGCAGACCGGGCCGAAGCTCTCCAGACCGCCCTCGCCGCCGCTCGCCCCGGCGACGTGGTCGTGGTCGCGGGCAAGGGCCACGAGCCTTACCAGATCATCGGCACCGAAAAACGCCACTTCGACGACCGCGAGCAGGTGCGGCAGTACTTCGCTGCCCACGCCTGACCCACCCCCTCCGTCCCTCGTCATGCTCTACGTCCTGTTTGAATGGCTCGAAGCCGCCTACCAGCCCCCGGGCTTCCAGGCGGTTCAGTTCATCACCGTCCGCGCGACGCTCGCGGCGGTGACGGCGCTCCTCGTTGCCCTGTTCGCCGGGAAGCGGATCATCCGGCTCTTGCGCCGCAGGCAACTCGGCGAGACTGTACGGACGGGCGAGGATGCCGGCGTCGTGAGCCATGCTCACAAGGCCGGGACGCCCACGATGGGCGGGACGATCATGCTCCTCGCGCTCTTCTCGGCCGTGCTGCTCTGGGGCGACCTCGCCAACGTCTACGTCCAACTCGCGCTCTTCGGGACGGGCTGGATGGGCGCACTCGGCTTCGCCGACGACTACATCAAGACAATCAAGAAGAACAAGGACGGGCTCTCGGAGAAGGCCAAGCTCATCGGCCAGGTCACCTTCGGCGCGGTACTCGGGACGACACTCTATTTCCACCCCGACACCGCCGAGTTCGGCTCCGTGACGAGCCTCCCGTTCGTCGCCAATGGCCTGATCGACTACGACTTCCTCTCGCCGCTCATCGGCATCGAAGTCGGTTGGTTGATCTACATCGTCGTCGTGACCTTCATCCTCACGGGCGTTTCCAACGCGGTCAACCTCACCGACGGCATCGACGGCTTAGCCGCCGGGACGAGCGCTTTCGTCGGTGCGGGTCTGGTCGTCCTCTGCTACATCTCGGGCAACGCCGTCCTCGCTGACTTCCTCAACGAGATCTTTCTGCTAGGCTCGGGCGAGTTGGCCGTCTTCGCGGCCGCCATGACGGCTGCCTGCTTTGGGTTCCTGTGGTACAACAGCTACCCGGCGCAGGTCTTCATGGGCGACACCGGAAGCCTCGCGCTCGGCGCGGCCATCGGCGCGATGGCCATTATGATCCGCAAGGAGCTGCTGCTGCCGATCCTCTGTGGCATCTTCTTCCTGGAGACGCTCAGCGTGATCCTCCAGACGAGCTACTTCAAGTGGACGAAGAAGCGCACCGGCGAGGGCAAACGCATCTTCCGGATGGCGCCGCTCCACCACCACTACGAGGCGATGGGCATCCACGAGTCGAAGATCGTGATCCGCTTCTGGATCGTGACCGCGATTCTGGTGATCGTGACCTTTCTGACGCTGAGGTTGCAATGAGCGAACTCCTGGGTCAAGAGTCGTGGGTAGCGGGTTCGGGTGCGAGCGTTGAAGGCCGTCGTGTGACGGTCATCGGTGCGGCGCGGAGCGGGCTGGCGGCGGCGAAACTGTTCGCGGCGAAGGGCGCGGAGGTGTTCCTGACGGAGCAGGGCATCCTGTCCGACGAAGTGACCGCTGACCTCAATGCGCGAGGCATCGCCTACGAAGACGACGGCCACACCGCGCGGGCGCTCAACGCCGACTTCTTCGTGGTCTCACCGGGTGTGCCGACGGAAGCCCCGCTCATCCAGGAAGCGCTGAAGCAAGACCTGCCGGTCTACTCCGAAGTCGAGGCCGCCTCGTGGTTTGCCCACGGCCCCATCGCCGCGATCACCGGCACGAACGGCAAGACGACGACGACGAGTCTCCTAGGCTTTATAGCTCAAAACGACGCCAAGCAGTCGGGCCGCCGGGTCGCCATCGCGGGCAACATCGGGCGGGCCTTCGCTGACGCGGTCCTCGCTTCCATGAATGAGGAGGGTGATGGCGCCGAGACGACTTACGTCCTCGAAGTCTCCAGCTTCCAGCTCGACCACGTCGCCACGTTCCGCCCGACGGCGGCCGTGCTGCTCAACGTCACGCCCGACCACCTCAATCGCTACCAGCACAGCTACGAGCGCTACGTCGCCGCCAAGCTTCGGCTCTTCGAGAGCCAGCAACCCGGCGACTGGCTCATCTACAATCACGACGACGACCTCGTCCGCGACCACGCCCTTCGCATCGCCGAAGACAAAGGCATGACGCCCTACGCCTTCTCCATCGACAGCGAAGTCGAATGCGGCGCCTTCGTCCGCGACGACCAGATCGTCCTCCGCCTGCCCGATACCGCCTCACCCTCCTCGCCCACCGATTCCGTTCTCACGGACACCGTTCTTATGGACACGCGCGATCTCGCCCTTCGGGGCCGCCATAACCTCTACAACTCGCTGGCCGCCGCCATCACGGCGCGCGCCATCGAGATCCGCTCGGACGTGATCCGCGAGAGCCTCATGTCGTTCGAGGGCGTCCCGCACCGTCTGGAGACGGTCCGGTCGGTCGGCGGCGTGCGCTTCGTCAACGACTCCAAGGCGACGAACGTGAACGCGGTCTGGTACGCGCTCGAAAGCTTCTCCGAGCCCATCGTGCTCATCGCAGGCGGACGCGACAAGGGCAACGACTACGAGCCGATCAAGGCGCTCGTGAAGGACCGCGTCAAGGCCGTCATCGGGCTGGGCGAGAGCGGCGACAAGGTGCTGCTGGAGCTCGCCGACCTCGCCGACACAAGCGCCCGGGCCTACACGATGGAGGAGGCCGTCCAGTACGCCCGCCTCCTCGCCGACCCCAGCGACGTGGTCCTCCTCAGCCCTGCCTGCGCCTCCTTCGACATGTACGCCAACTACGAGGAGCGCGGCGACGACTTCAAACGCCTCGTGCACAGCCTCTAGAAGTGTGAAGGGAGAAGTACGAAGTGAGAAGTGGCGAGCCTGACCGCTATCTCACCGAACGACTCCCACTTCAAACTTCGAACCTCAACCTTCGAACTTGTTCACCTCCCTCTCCCATAGCATCCAACACACGCTGGCCCGGCGGACCGACCGCTGGTTCCTGCTGACCGTGTTTGCGCTGGCGGCGACGAGCGTGTTCACGGTGTTTAGCGCGAGCGCCTACCTCGTGGAGACGAAGATGGGCGGGGCGGCGGACGCGTTCTTGTTCCGGCAGCTACTCCGCGTGGGCGCGGCGCTGGTCGTGATGGGCGTCGCGTCGATGATCGACTATCGCTGGTTGGCGAAAGGCTCGCTGGCATTCCTCGTCGTGGCGATTGGGCTGCTCGTGGCGGTGCAGATCGCAGGCGAGGCGTCGGGCGGGGCGCAGCGCTGGCTCGACTTCGCGGGCGTGTCCGTGCAGCCGTCGGACCTTGCCAAGGTGGCGCTCATCCTACACATCGCGAAGCTGCTGGCGCAGAAGCAGGCCTACATCCAGGACTTCGCGCGCGCCTACGTGCCGCTCGTGCTGTGGATCGGACTCACGCTCGCGCTCATCGGGATGGAGGACCTCTCGACGGCGCTCATCGTGTTCTGCTCCGTCGGGGCGATGTGCCTGATCGGGCGCGTGCGGCTGCTGCACCTCAGCGGGACGGGCGCGCTCGTGCTCGTCCTCGCGTTCGCGTTCCTGGCATCGTCGCCGGAGCGGGCGAAGCGGCTGGAGGCGTGGACCGGCGTCAAGATGTTCTCGAACACGGAGGAGGCCGAGGTCTTCGACGACCAGGCCGAGGGCTACCAGGCGCGGCAGGCGCGCATCGCTGTCGCCGTGGGTGGGCTGACGGGCGTCGGGCCCGGCAAGAGCGTCCAGCGCGACTTCCTCCCCGCGCCGTACAACGACTTCATCTTCGCCATCATCGCCGAGGAGTACGGTCTACTCGGCGCGACCGTGCTGCTAGCGCTCTTCTTCGCGTTGCTCTTCCGGGGCTTCCTGCGCATCGCCCGAGGCGCGCCCGATCCGTTTGGGCTGTTCCTCGCCGCCGGGCTGACGACGGCGCTCGTGCTCTACGGCTTCGTCAACGCGGGCGTGGCGAGCGGGCTGCTCCCGGTCACGGGGCTGCCGATGCCGTTCGTGTCCTACGGCGGCTCCTCCACGGTCGCGACCGGCCTGATGGTCGGCATCCTCCTCAACGTTGCGCGGCACGCGGGGACCACCCCGAAGGCGTCGCTCGCCAAGCGCCGAGGGGGACGATGACGATGCAAGACCTCATCCAGCGCACCATCGACGCGCCGCGCGTGCTCTTTGCGTGCGGCGGCACGGGCGGGCACGTCTACCCGGCCATCGCCATCGCCGATGCGCTGCGGCGGGTCGTCCCCGAGATCGCGATTGCGTTCGCCGGGACCCGCGAGCGGATGGAGTGGGAGGCTGTCCCGAAGGCGGGCTACCCGATCCACGGCGTGACGGTGATTGGTTTCCCACGCGGCTTCTCGCCGAAGCTGCTCGCGTTCCCGTTCAAGCTGATGCAGGGCTTCCGCGAGAGCTGGCGCATCGTGAAAGGCTTCGACCCCGATGTGGTCGTGGGCACGGGTGGCTACGTCACCGGGCCGGTCCTCGCCGCCGCGCAGATGCAGCGCCGCCCGACCGTGATTCAGGAGCAGAACGCCTACGCCGGGGCCGCCAACAAGCTGCTCGCCCCACGCGCCGCGCAGGTGTTCGTCGCCTTCGAGGCCGCGCGGCCTTACTTCCCGAAGGTCGACGTGACGGTGAGCGGCAACCCCGTCCGCGCCGAACTTGCCAAGGCCGACCGCGCCGCCGCATTCGCCCACTTCGACCTGCCTGCCGATGCCTCGGTGCTGCTCGTGATGGGCGGCTCGCTCGGCGCCGGTGCGCTCAACGCCGCACTCGAAGCGCACCTCGCCGCGCTCCTCGACCTTGATGAAAAGGTGCACGTGATTTGGCAGACGGGCAAGCGCTATTTCGCCGACCTGCACGCGCGTGTCCCGGCCCATCCGCGCCTGCGGCTGCTGCAGTACCTCGACCGGATGGACTACGCCTACGCCGCCGCCGACCTCGCCGTCTGCCGCGCGGGCGCGATCACCTGCTCCGAACTCGCGCTCACCGGCACGCCGAGCGTCCTTGTGCCGTCGCCGAACGTGACGGCCGACCACCAGACGAAGAACGCGAAGGCCCTCGCCGACGAGAACGCCGCCGTGCTGCTCCCCGAGACGCAGTTGCAGGCGGACCTCCCCGGGCACGTCCGCGCGCTGCTCCTCGACGACGCAGCTCGCGCCGCGATGGCCGACGCTGTCCGCTCGCTCGCGCGCCCTGATGCGGCCGTCGACATCGCCCGTGCCGTGCTCGCCCTTGCGGGTCATACGACCAATGGCAGCCCATCAGAGGAGGTGACGGCATGACGACACTGCTTCCGATGATGCCTCGTGCCGCTGCGGCTCCCCCCGTTCTGCGTCGCCTCCGCGCGCTCACGCGCGTTCCGCTCCTCGAACTGTCCCCCTCACGCGTGAGGGGGACAGATTCCCGACCCTTCATGGGGAGGGGATCGGGGGGAGCCGCACAGACCGAGGAGGTACTCGCATGAGCCAGACGCCTCAAAAAGCTGCCCCGCGCCGGCAGGCCATGCTCGGCCCGATCCGCCGCGTCCACATGGTGGGCATCGGCGGCATCGGCATGTCGTCCATCGCCGAGGTGCTGCTTGCGCGCGGCTACCGCGTGAGCGGGTCCGACCTCCGCCTGAGCGATACGACGGAGCGGCTAGCCTCACTGGGCGCGACCATCTACGAAGGCCACGCGCCGGAGAACGTCGAGGGGGCCGATGTCGTCGTCCACTCGTCCGCGGTCAAGGCCGACGACAACCCCGAGACGTTGGAGGCGAAGCGCCGCCGCATCCCGCGCATCCGCCGCGCCGAGATGCTGGGCGAGCTGATGCGCATGAAGTATGGCGTCGGCATCGCGGGCACGCATGGCAAGACGACCACCACGACGATGGTCGGCCTCGTCGTGCGCGAGGGCGACTTCGACCCAACGATCATCGTCGGCGGCAAGGTCGACTCGTTCGAGTCGAACGCCGTCTCGGGCGAGGGCGACCTCATCGTGATCGAAGCCGACGAGTACGACCGCACCTTCCTGCGTCTGACGCCGGTTCTCGCCGTCGTCACCAACGTCGAGATCGACCACCTCGACACGTACGCCGACGAGGCCGACATCCAGGGCGCGTTCGTGCAGTACGCCAACTCCGTCCCGTTCTTCGGCGCGGCCATCGTCTGCCTCGACGATGCGGGCGTGAGCGACGTGCTCAACCAGATCCAGCGCCGCATCGTGACCTACGGCACGAGCCGCCAAGCGTCCATTCGCGCTGAGGGCATCGTGCAGGACGGCCCCACCACCCGCTTCCGGGTCGTCCACCGTGGCGACCTCCTCGGCGAGGTGCACCTGAAGGCCGCTGGACTACACAACGTCCGCAACGCGCTCGCCGCCGTCGCCGTCGGATTGGAGCTCGACATCGACTTCGACAAGATCGCGGCAGGGCTGGCGAACTACGCAGGCGTGCGCCGCCGCTTCGAGCTGAAAGGCGAGGCCGCCGACATCCTCGTGATGGACGACTATGCTCACCACCCGACCGAGGTGCGCGCGACGCTCGAAGCCGTCGCTGGGGGCTGGCCGGGCCGCCGCATCGTGACCGTCTTCCAGCCGCACCTCTACTCCCGCACCCGCGACTTCCAGGACGACTTCGCCCGCGCCTTCTTCAACACCGACGTGCTCGTGCTGACCGACATCTTCGGCGCGCGCGAGCAGCCCATCGAGGGCGTCACGGGGCAGACGCTCGCCGACCTCGCGCGGCGCTACGGGCACCGCCAGGTGCACTTCGTTCAGGACAAGAAGAACCTACCCGACTACCTCGCGGGCCTGACCGAGCCGGGCGACCTCGTGCTCACGATGGGGGCCGGCGACGTGTGGCGCTACGGCGAGCAGTACCTCCGTCACATTGAAGGCGTCGCTAGCGACGCGGGCACCTCAAAAGCTAGCGAGGTGAACGATGGCTAAACGATTGACCAAAGCGCAGCGCCAGAAGCAGGCCGCCCGCCGTCGCGCGGTGCGCCGTGTTGTCACGGTGCTCGTGCTCGCCGTGGTCGCAGCATTGGCCCTGCTCGGGTGGCGTTGGCGCGCGACGCTCCCGCTGGAGACGGTCGCTGTCGAGGGGACGCACCACGCCGCGCCCGCTGAGGTGCTGCGGCTCATCGGCCTCACCGACGACGAAGGCGTACCGGCCTCCGACACCTTGCTCTTCGCGCTCGACCCGGCGATCCTCGCCGACCGTGCCGCGCGGCACCCATGGGTCGCCGAAGCCACCGTTCGCCGTGGTGCGACGGGCACGGTCTCAGTGAAGGTGGCCGAACGCCGCCCCGTTGCCCTCGTGCTTGATGTGGCTGGTCGTCCGGCGCGTTACTACGATGCGCACGGCTACACGATGCCGCTCGTCCCCACGACGAACGAGACCGCTGTTCGCTACGACCTGCCGCTCCTGCGTGGTCGTCTTCCCGAATCCCACCCAACGCAGCCCGTCGAGGACGCCGCGCTCCGTGGCCTGCTCGCCGTGCTGCCCACCCTGCCGCCTGCCACCGACGCGCTCGTCTCCGAGATCGAGCGCCGGGCGGACGGGACCTACCGCCTGCGCACGCCGCCCACGGGCGCGAGCGGTGCCCTCACCGTGACCCTCGGCACGGAACCCGACGCGGCCACCTTCCAGACGCTCCGCGCCTTCTGGGAGCAGGCCGTCCTGACCCAACCGCACACCGTCTTCCGGAGCGTAGACCTCCGCTACGACGGCCAGATCATCACACGCGAGGCCGATCGCGACTAGCCCTCCCGCTGGAGCCCAGGCCCCACAGCCCTCCCTACCATGAACGAACGCATCGTCGTCGGCGTCGACATCGGCACCACCAAGGTGGTCGCCCTCGTGGCGAGCGCCGACGCGCACGACCGCATCAACATCCTCGGCGTCGGCTGGGCGCCGTCCGACGGCCTCAACCGGGGCGTCGTCGTCAACATCGACAAGACCGTGGCGGCTGTCCAGCAGGCCGTGCAGGACGCCGAGCGCATGGCGGGCGTCGAAGTCCGCAGCGTGCTCGTCGGCATCGCGGGCGACCACATCCAGAGCTTCCAGGGCAAGAGCATCATCACGACGGCCTCGGGCGACGGCGAGATCACCCAGGCCGACATCGACCGGCTGCTCGACGACGCCCGCAACGTCTCCATCCCGGCCGACCGCAAGATCCTCCACGTCATCCCGCAGGAGTTCGTCGTGGACGGCCAGGACGGCGTGATCGACCCCGTCGGCATGTCCGGCGTGCGCGTCGAGGCGAAGGTGCACATCATCTCCGGCCTCGTCACTGCCGCGAAGAACATCTACCGCTGCATCGAGAAGGCGGGCTACGAGGTCGCCGACATCGTGCTCGAGCCGCTCGCGTCGTCGCATGCCGTCCTGCACGATGACGAGAAGGAGGTCGGCGTCGCGCTCGTGGACATCGGCGGCGGCACGACCGACATCGCCGTGTTCGAGGACACCACGATCCGGCACACCGCCGTCGTGGCGATCGCAGGCAACAAAGTCACCGACGACCTGCACAAGGGCCTCGGCATCCTCCGCGACCAGGCCGAGACGCTCAAGCGCGACCACGGCGTCGCCGTCGTGGACCGCGTCGACTTCGACGACGAGATCACGATCCCCGGGATCGGCGGCCGTCCGGCCAAGGCCATCCTCAAGAGCACGCTCGCGCAGATCATCCAGCCGCGCCTCGAAGAGATACTCGAGATCGTCGACATCGAGCTGAAGCGGCACTACCCGCGGCGGCTCTCCTCGGGCGTCGTGCTCACGGGCGGCGGCTCGCTCATCCCGCACACGGCCGAGCTCGCAAGCGAAATCCTCGACATGGAGGCGCGCATCGGCACGCCGCTCGGCCTCGCGGGCGGGCTCGTGCAGGAGGTCTCCGACCCGCAGTACTCCACCGCCGTGGGCCTCGTGCTCTACGGCCTCAAGACCAACGCGGACCAACAGTCCTACTTCGCGCCGGTGCCTTCGGGCGACGGCCACGCGAGCGACGGCGACAAGCTCTTCGGACGCATCGCCAACCGCATGGGCGACTGGTTCCGCGAACTGTGATGCGTGGCAAGTGACAAGAAACAAGAGACAAGAGTCTCAGACTCCTGCCTTGTCACTTGACACCTGACGCTTGCTACGTCCAAACACTCTCCCTCACACCCTGGCGAAACAATTCCACTCACGAGGTACCACACCATGGACATCCTAGACCACCTCAGCAGCTTCACCTTTGACGAGGAGGCGCACGACGAGGCGACACTCCGCGTCATCGGCGTCGGCGGCGGCGGCGGCAACGCCATCTCCAACATGCTCGACAAGGGCATCGGCCGCGTCGAGTTCATCGCGGTCAACACCGACGCGCAGGCGCTCAACGCCAACACGGCCCCCACCAAGATCCAGATCGGCCGCGACAGCACCAAGGGCCTCGGCGCCGGTGCGCGCGCGGAGGTCGGCGCGGCGGCAGCCAAAGAAAACCAGACCGAGATCGAAGCCGCGCTCGAAGGCTGCGACATGGTCTTCGTGACCGCCGGCATGGGCGGCGGCACGGGCACCGGCGCAGCCCCCATCGTGGCGAAGATCGCCAAGGAGATGGGCATCCTCACCGTCGGCGTGGTCACGCTGCCCTTTGATTGTGAGGGCAAGCGGCGCATGCGCACCGCGCACATCGGCCTCGAACTGCTCCGCGAGCATGTCGACACGCTCATCATCATCCCGAACGAGCGGCTCCTCGACGTGGCCGACCCCGACACGTCGCTCATCGACGCGTTCCGGATGGCCGACGACGTGCTCTACAACGCCACGCGCGGCATCTCGGACCTCATCACCGTGCACGGCCTCATCAACCTCGACTTCGCCGACGTGAAGACGACGATGAGCAACGGCGGCACGGCGCTCATGGGCTCCGCCGTGGCGACAGGCGAGGGCCGCGCCGAGCGGGCTGCCCGCGAGGCCATCGCGAGCCCGCTGCTCGGCGGCATCTCCATCTCCGGCGCGCGCAACGTGCTCGTCAACATCACCGCAGGCGCGAGCCTCGGGATGCGCGAGGCTACGAACGCGACGAAGGTGATCCAGCAGGAGGCCGGCGACGACGCCGAGGTCATCTTCGGCACCGTCATCGACGACGCGATGGGCGACGAGCTCTCGGTGACCGTCATCGCCACCGGCTTCGACCGCGCCCGCGAGGAGCCCGCTCCGATGCCCGTGTCGCGCCCCGCTACGATGCCCGCCGCGCCGCCGGTCGACGTGCATCCGGTGCCGCCCGCGCGTGAGCCCCAGGTCCGCGAGACGACCCCACGCCCCGAGGACGCGCCGGAGCTGATCGAGCCCAATGTGATCCGGCGCACGCGCCGCAAGGACGCAGCCCCGGTGGACTACAAGGGCGAGCACAACCTCAAGCAGTACGATGTCCCCGCGTTCCTGCGCCGGGAGTACGACGAGGAGGCCGAGGCGCGCCGCGACGTGACCATCCGTCGCTCGGCCACGGAGGCGCCGCAGGACCGCGAGCGCATCCGTAAGGACGACCCCGATGTCCCCGCGTTCCTCCGCAAGATGATGGACTGATGCTAACATTTTCATAATCGGCATCGTCACAACGGGGTGACACACCCTGTCACCCCCTCGGGCTAGCTTGCCCCTATGAGTCCTCAAGGATGACCTCGCCAGGGTCAGCCCAGGCCCCACTGCTCCGGCGGTGGGGCCTGCTCATTAGGGGCTGGTGTCGTCGGGCACCTGCGTCGATAGTGGCAGAATGGACGGGGTACGGGTCCGTAAAAGAGCGACATAGGGGCAAAATTGGGCCAGTGTGGCATTTTGGGATCACTGTTTCTTAACATGAACGCGCACGTCAAACACCGCCGCTCTACCGACACGTCTTCCCTCGCCCCTCTCCGGCGCGTTGCCGCGGTGCACGACGGCACCCTCACTCCCATCATCAGGACCCCAACCATGATCCACCGCTACGGATGGGGGACCGTGACAGCCTTGCTCGTCGCGCTCCTCGCCCCCGCCACGTTCGCCCCTGCGGCATTGGCCCAGGACACACCGCTCACGGTGAGCGGCCAAGTCACCGACGCCGAGACCGGCGAGACGCTGCCCGGCGCCAACGTCCGCATCGTCGGCACCCAGATCGGGACCACGACCGACGTGAACGGGCGCTACGAGCTCCAGCTCACCCCTGCAGCGAGTCTCCTCGAAGTCACCTTCGTGGGGTACCGCACGCGCGAGGTGAGCATTCCCGAGGCCTCGGGGACCATCACGCTCGACATCCGTCTCCAGGAAGACGTGCTCGGCATCGACGAGGTGGTCGTGAGCGGCCTCGCCTCGTCGGTGAAGCGCTCCAACCTCGCCAGTTCCGTCGAGACGATCTCCGCGCGCGAACTCGCCGAGATCTCGACGCCGCAGACGCTCGACGGCGCGATCAGCGGGAAGATCACAGGGGGCGTCATCACCTCGAACACCGGCGCGCCCGGTGGGGGCATCGCGGTCAAGCTGCGCGGCATCACGACGATCAACGGCGAGAGCCAGCCGCTCTTCATTGTCGACGGCGTGATCCTTAACAACGACGCGATCTCGAACGGCGTCAACGCCGTCACGGCGGCGGCGGCCGGTGGCAACGCCTCCAGCCAGGACAACCCGGCCAATCGCATCGCAGACCTGAACCCGGAGGACGTCGAGTCGATCGAGATCCTGAAGGGACCGTCGGCGGCAGCGATTTACGGCGCGCGCGCCTCCAACGGGGTGGTCATTATCCAGACCAAGCGCGGCAATGCAGGCGGCGGTGTCCAGTTCAGCGTCCGCCAGTCGCTCGGCTTCACGACCATCGCCAACAAAGTCGGCACACGGCGATTCACGGAAGAGACGGCGGTCGACACCTACGGCCCAGACGATCCAGAGCCCGGTGCCACCCCGGAGGAGATCGCTCAGATTGAAGCGGGCCAGCAGGCGATCCGCGACCTGTTCAACCAGACGGGTGGAGCGTTCACGGACTACGAAGAGGAGTTCTACGGGAACGAAGGGTTGCTCTCAACGACATCGCTTTCCGCCTCCGGCGGAAACGACCGCACGCAGTTCTTCGTGTCGGGTCTCATCAAGGACGACGAGGGCATCATCGAGAACACGGGCTACGAGAAGCAGTCCGTGCGCGTCAACCTCACGCACCGCTTCTCGAGCAAGTTCTCCGCTGACGTGACGGCGAACTACATTCGCTCGACCGCCCGCCGCGGTCTCACCGGCAACGACAACTCCGGTACGACCTTCGGCGTCTCGCTCACGTCCACACCGAGCTTCCTCGATGTGCTTCCCAATGGGGATGGGACGTACCCCGACCATCCCCTCAACGCGTCGAACCCGTTCCAGACGCGTGACTTGTCGACGATCGAGGAGACGAACAACCGTGTGCTTTCCTCAGCGCGCGTCACCTACAACATCTTCCAGCAGAACACCCAAGGTCTCCAGGCAATCGTGGAGGGTGGTGTCGACTACTTTAGCCTCGACCAGGACGCCCGCTTCCCACGCGAACTCCAGTTCTACGACGACGAGCGCGACTCGGGCGGACTTGTTGGGCAGAGCATCCAGGGGCGCACTAACAACTTGAATGCGAACGTGCGCGGCGCTCTTGTGCACACGCTTTCGTTGCCTGAGCCCGACCTCTTCTTTACCACGCAGGTCGGCTTTACTGCCTTCACGCAAGACCAAGACGTCGTCACAAGTGCTGCGGCCGGACTGATCCCCGACCAGTTCAACGTGGACCAGGCAGCCTCGCTTCAGACGAACCAGACGCGGCTCACCCAAGACGATCGTGCGTTCTTCGTACAGGAAGAGATCAACTATGCCGATCGCTTGGTTGGTACGCTTGGCTTCCGCGCCGAACGCTCCTCGCTCAACGGCGACGTAGACCAGCTCTACTTCTATCCGAAGGCATCCCTCGCCGTCAACGTCGCGGAGTTCCCCTTCTGGACCACTCAGACTATCGATCAGCTCAAGCTGCGCCTGGCGTTTGGGCAGACCGGCAACACGGCCCCGTTCGGATCCAAGTTCACCATTTTCAACCCGACTTCGATCGGGGGAGGCGTCGGCCTCACGATCAGCGGCCAGCGCGGCTTCGCCGACGTAGAGCCGGAGCGCGCAAGCGAGATCGAAGGTGGCTTCGACGTCTCCGGCTTCGACGGGCGCGCCAGCCTTGAGTTCACCGTCTACCGCAAGGTGATTGACGACCTCCTGCTCACACGTGAGGTCGAGCCGTCGTCTGGCTTTACGCTCGAGACGTTTAACGGTGGTCAACTCACCAACACCGGCATCGAGATTGGACTGAGCCTGATCCCGGTCAACACATCTACGGTTCGGTGGGTGACGCGGACGAGCTTCTGGACGAACAACGCCGAGGTGACCGAGCTGACAGTACCGCCCTTCCGTGCCCTCGGCGGTGGTTTCGGTGCCACCTTCGGGCAAATCCAAATCGAGGAGGGCAAGAGCCCGACGCAAATCGTCGGTATCGACGACAGAGATGGCGACGGTGCTGCGGATGATGGGACGTTCGTGCTCGGCGATACCGACCCGGACTTCCAGATGTCGTTCCTCAACGACATCACCCTCTTCCGCAACCTGCGGCTAACCATCTTCGCCCACTGGAAGAAGGGCGGGGACAACATCAACCTCTCTGAGCTTCTTACCGACCTCAATGGCACCAGCCCCGACCTCGACGAACCGGGCGGAGCCGCGCGCGCAGCCGCGTTTGGCGTGTCCGCACAGCAGTTCGTCCAGGATGCGTCCTACCTCAAGATCCGTGAGATTGGACTGTACTACACGGTGCCCCAAGAGGCCATCGGGGGCATGCTGCCCTACGTGCGCAACCTCAGCGTGGGTGTCTCGGCGAACAACCCGATTATTATCACGCCCTACAAGAGCTACGACCCTGAGGTCAACAACTTCGGTACGCAGCCCGTCGCGACCGGCGTCGAGGTGACGCCTTTCCCCACGTCGCGGAGCTTCCTCTTCCACCTCAACTTTGGCCTCTAGGCCGCGGGCGATGTCCCGAGTCCTTGCTCTTCATCGACTGCTTACGCTCTTGAAACCCATGACCACATTATCACTACGCGCCCTCGTGGTGCTGCTCATCGCGGGCAGCCTCGTCGGCTGCGATCTCTTCTCGATCGACGACGAGGCCAACCCCAACGGCCCGGCCCTGGAGGACGTGCTCAACAACCCCAGCCGGGATAACATCCTCGCGGTCGCAGCCGGCGTGGAAGCCTCCTCCCGTGTCGACATCGACCTCTACCTCGTGAACGTCGGTGTGATTGGCCGTGAGTACTGGCGGACTAGTTCGGCAGACCCGCGCTTCACTGGCGACCTCCTCGGTAAGGCGTCGTCGATTCTCGATGCCAATACGTTCTATACCACGCGACCCTGGAATGCCCGGTATCGTACCATCAGAAACGCCAACATCCTGCTCCAACTGGCGGACCTCAACGCAAGCGCCGACGGCGAACGTCTCACCGAGGCCGAAGCCGACTACGTGCGAGGCTTTGCTAAGACATGGCAGGCCTACCAGTACCTCCTCAACCTGAACCTGACGTTTGAAAACGGCCTTCGCTTCATCTCGCCCGGCGAGGATGCAGCTGGGCCCGTGCTCAGCTACGGTGAATCGCTTGGTCAGATCGCAGCTCTCCTCAACGAGGCCGATGGCGACCTAGATGGAGGCGATGCGTTCTTCGGTATCACCGATATAGCCTTTGCCAACCGTGCTCTTGCAGCCCGCGTAGCCGCTTACCAGGGCAACTTCACCGAGGTACTGTCCATCTTGGACAGCGCCTTCGACGTGGACGGCATCGGGGGGGCAGGGCTCACGGAGGGCGCCTTCCATGTCTTCTCGACGGGTAGTGGCGACATCACGAACCCGTTCTTTCTGGCCCCGTCGAGTGACGTGAGCGATGCGATTCTGGCCCACCCCAGCTACGCTGCTGATATCACCGAAACCGATGGGCGCCTCGACAAGGTGCAACTCCGCACCAACGGTGATGGAGAGCCTGCCACCGCGACCTTCGACGGGCTCTCCACACAGTTCGGCTTCTTTGTCTATAAGTCGAACGTGGACGGCATTCCGATCGCGCGTAACGCCGAACTCGTGCTGCTCCGCGCCGAGGCGCGTGCCCAGACGGGAGACCTCGCCGGGGCCATCGCTGACCTCAACACGATCCGCACCGCGGTAGGCCTGGGTGACTACACCGGCGAGGCCTCGCAGGGCGCCGTCATCGACGAGATGCTGCGCCAACGGCGCTACGAGCTCTACGGCGAGGGCCATCGCTGGGTGGACGTCCGCCGCTACGATCGCCTCGGCACGCTCCCCATCGACCGCGAGGGCGACGACGTGTGGGACCGCTTCCCCATCCCGGCTACCGAGAACGTGGGCAGCTAGATCTGCCTCGCTCAGCCATGCATGTCCAGCCCCATCGCCGCACGCCGGCGGTGGGGCTTTTGCTACCCGCCCCCCTGACCTCACCCGCGCCATGGATCGTCTCGCTACCTACTTCGACCGAACCGACCGTACCGACATCCTGACCGGCGGCGTCCGGATGCTCCCTGTCACCACGCCGCATGGCACCTTCCGCGTCTGGACGAAGCGCGTGGGCAACAACCCGCGCATCAAGGTGCTGCTGCTCCACGGCGGCCCCGGCATGACGCACGAACTCTACGAGGTCTTCGACAGCTTCTTTCCAGCGGCGGGCATCGAGTTCTACTACTACGACCAACTCGGCTCGCACTACAGTGACCAGCCCGACGACGACCGCCTCTGGGAGACGTCCCGCTTCGTCGAGGAGGTGGAGCAGGTCCGCCAGGCGCTCGGGCTGACGCCGGACAACTTCTTCCTCTTCGGGCAGTCGTGGGGTGGCCTGCTCGCGCTGGAGTACGCGTTCGCCTACCAGCAGCACCTCAAGGGACTCATCGTCTCGAACATGATGGCGAGTATCCCGGCCTACAACCGCTACGCCGCTGAGGTGCTCGGACCGCAGCTCCCGCCTGACGTGCTCGCCGAGGTACGCGCGCTCGAAGACGCCAGTGACTACGAGAACCCGCGCTACGAGGCGCTGCTGATGACGCACTACTATCCCAAGCACGTGCTCCGGATGTCGCCGGAGGACTGGCCCGAGCCGGTCCTTCGCTCGCTCAATCACCTCAACCCGGCCGTCTATGTGCCGATGCAGGGACCGAGCGAGTTCGGCGTCATCGGCAAGCTGGAGTCGTGGGACCGGACGGCCGACCTCGCGCAGATTTCGGTCCCGACGCTTACCATCGGCGCTGCCCACGACACGATGAACCCCGAGCACATGGCGTGGATGGCGACGCAGGTGCAGCGCGGGCGCCACCTCCACTGCCCCGACGGCAGCCACCTCGCACAGTACGACGACATGGAGCGCTACTTCGCGGGGCTCATCGCCTTTCTGACAGACGTAGATGCGGGCGCGTTTGGCGGGGATTGATAAGTCTCAACGGTTTATCATGGGGACCACACTGCCCTCAATCGTTCGCCGTGTTTTCCTGCCATGCTCTATGACGCCGAGCGCGACGCCGAGGTCGTGGAGGCTGTAGTCGACATTTTTCAGACGCTCAGCGCAGAGGAGCCTGAGGCGCTGGACCGGCTGTACACCCTCCTCGCACCGCACTTTGCGGGCCTGGGTAGTGGCCCTGAAGACTTCTACACCGATCCATCGTCCTTCGTCGAGAGCATCCGCATCGAGCAAGGGCAGATGCCGTATGCGACCACCTACGACGAGGCCTGGGTCGATGTGCGGCGGGTGCGGAACGACCTCGCTATCGTGACGGGGCAGCTGCGCGTGGTCATTCACGCGGAGCCGGAGGAGCACACCATCGAGCCACGCTACACGTTTGTGCTGGAACAACTCGACGGACGCTGGCGGCTGGCGCACTCGCACTTCTCGGTGGAAGACCCCATCCTCGATCCAGGGGCGACGCTCGCCAGCGCGCTCGAACGGCGCAACCGCGACCTCGAACGGCTGGTCGAGCGACGGACGGCGGAGTTGAACCAGTCGCTCGCGGACCTAAAGGCGGCGCAGGCGCGGCTCGTGCAGCAGGAGAAGATGGCCTCGCTGGGCATGCTCACGGCGGGCGTCGCGCACGAGATCAAGAACCCGCTCAACTTCGTCACCAACTTCGCCGCGCTCTCGCGCGAACTGCTCGACGACCTGGAGGCCGAGGACGACCCCGAAGAGGCCGAGGCCCTGCAGGCCGACCTCCGCGTACACGCCGAGCGTATCGAGGCGCACGCGCGCCGCGCCGACGGCATCGTCCGGGCGATGCTCGACCATGCCCGCACGGGTGAGAGCGCCCGCCAGCCGACCGACCTCAACGCGCTCGTCGACCAGCACATCGACCTGGCCTGGCACGGGGCGCGTGCCCGCGATCCAGGCTTTGGCGTCGAGATCGTCCGCGACTTCGACGCGGAGGTGGGAACGGTGGACCTGGCCCCGCAGGAGATCGGGCGGGTGCTGCTCAACCTGCTCGGCAACGCCTTCGACGCGCTCGCCGATACCGACGCGCTCGCCGAGGCGGCGTCGCCCGATGCCCATGCCCGCGTGACGGTGACGACCCAGCGCCACGCGGGCCGCGTCGAGGTGCGGGTGAGCGACAACGGGCCTGGCGTGGCGGACGACCTGCACGGGAAGGTGTTCGAGCCGTTTTTCACCACCAAGCCCGCCGGTCAAGGCATCGGGCTGGGGCTGAGCCTGAGCTACGACATCGTGACGCAGGGCCACGGCGGTGCGCTGGACGTAGAGCCGACGCCGGGCGGCGGGGCGACCTTTGTGCTGACGCTGCCGACCGACGCACCCGACTCGGCAGAAGCGGGGTGAGTGGCGACGTAGCTTTCGGCATGCGCTGGCTATTCCCTCTGCTCGTCCTTGTCCCGTTGCTTGTCGCGCCGCTGTGCGCCCTGGCGCAGCCGTCGGTGCCTGTGGGCGTTGTGTGGGACGTGCCCGCCGACTCGGTGCAGGCGCTCGATGACCTCGCGGCGATGGCGCAGGCGGGCGTCCGGGTGGTTCGCACCGGCGTGGTCGAGCAGGAGTTCGTGCTGGACGCGGCGTCGCGTCGGGGGCTCGTGCTCTACCAGGACCTCCCGATCCGCACGCTGCCTGCGGTGCGGCTGCGCGACACCCTCGCCTTTGCAGAACGCACCCTCGCCGATGCGCTTGCTCGGAGCGCGGCGCACCCGTCGGCGCGGCACTTTGGCCTGGCCGTTGGCAGCGACACGAGCGATCCGGCCGCGTGCGTTTACTTCGCGCGGCTCCAGCGCCTCGTGCGCGAGAGCGGGCCGCCCGGCGCGACGACCTACTACGTCTCGCGCTTCGTCGAAGACGACGCATGCGCCGACGAAGTAGACGCCGTCCTCTTCGATGCCTTGAACGCCGACCCGGCCGCGTTGATGGGGCGCTGGCGCGCCCGGTCGGACGTGCCGGTCGGGCTCGCCGTCGGGGCTGCGGTGCGTCCGGGGCGCGACGGCGGCCATGCCGTGCCCGCCTCCGCTGAGGCGCAGGCGCGCGAACTCGAAACCCACCTCCGCGCGGCGCTCGACGCAGCGCCGTGGGTGCTGCTCGCCTACCGCTGGCGCGACTCTGGGCAGGAGGGAGCGCTCCTCGCCACCAGCGTCAGCGCGACGGAATACGGCCTGCACGACGGCGATGGTCGGCCACGCCCGGCTCTGGGTGTGGCCAGTGGGCTCTTCACAGGGCAGCAGACGCTTTTCGCCATCGATGCGGGCGTGACCCCGGCTGGACAGCGTCCCTCGCTCCTCGTGATGGTCGGCTGGCTGCTCGTGCTGGCGCTCGCCTACCTCTACTGGCTTACGCCGACCTTCCAGGTGCTCGCCACAGAGCACGTCGTCCGCCCATCGATGTATCAGGATGCCGTCCGGCGCTCGCGCGGCGTCGAGGGCTGGCCGACCGCGGCGATGGCGGGCGTGCTCGCGCTCGGGGTCGGCGTGATCTGGGCGATCGCGCTGCGGACGCTCGGGCAGACCGACGTGCTCGGGCTGCTCGTGGCGGGGCTGCCGCCCAACGTGCTGCGGGGGCTCAACACGCTGCTCCAGCAGTCGATGCTGCTCGTGATCGTCCTGGCGAGCCTCTACGCGCTGGCGCAGCTGTTCAACGTCGTGCTGATGGCCGTGCTCGCCCGCGCGAACCGGCTGCTGCCCGCGCAGGCCCTCACGCTGACGGTGTGGGCACGCTGGCCCGTGCTAGTGCTGCTCTTTGCGGCGATGGTGCTCGCATCGCAGCCGCCCAGCCTGAGCCTGGCCGTGTGGGCGCTCGGGTTGCTCGGGATGTGGGCCGTGGCGGAGCTCGTTGGGCAGCTCCGCGCGCTAGTCGACCTCGGCGGGGTGGCGCGGGTACCGCTTGGACGCGCACTCGGCCTCGGCTTCGCCGTACCGTTTGCGTTGGGCATCCTCACGCTCGGCTTCATTGCCGCCGCCACGCGCCCGGAGTTGCGCTTCCTCTGGCACCTCGTCACGCGGAGCTGAGCGCAGCGGCTAGCGTGCACCTACGGCGTGGCTGCAGCGTCTCAACGGGTCCTCGATACGTAGCTTGTCGCCGCTGCCTGCCCGTTGCCTCACCGCCCTGTCGCCTTCCATGGACCGCCCTGCTTCGACGGACCTCACACTGTCCCCAGGGGACCGCGTCAAGGCGCACCTCATGGACGCGGACGACCTCGACCGCACGCTCAACCGCCTCGCGCGGCAGATCGTGGAGCACCTCGACGACGACGCGGAGCCGGGCGACCGCCTCGCGCTCGTGGGCATGCAGACGCGCGGCGTCTTCCTCGCCGCCCGCCTCCGCGCCAAAATCGAGGCCTTTGAGGGGCTCGCGCTGCCCTTCGGCAAGCTCGACGCGACGCTCTACCGCGACGACTTCCGCCGCCGCCTTCGTCAGCCCGTCGTCCAGCCGACGGATATCCCGTTCGACGTCTACGACCGCCGCCTCGTCCTCGTGGACGATGTCGTCTACACGGGCCGCACCACCCGCGCCGCGCTCGACGCGCTGATGGACCTCGGGCGCCCTGCCTCGGTGCGCGTCCTCTGCATGATCGACCGCGGCCTGCGCGAGCTGCCCATCCGCCCCGACTTCGTGGGCCGCACCGTCCCGACGACCCCCGGCGAGGAGGTCCGCGTCCGCCTCACCGAGACCGACGGCGTGGACGGCGTGTGGCTCGTGGAACGATCTAAGATTGACGATTGACGATTATCGATTGGCTATGCCCAACCCGTCTTCTTCTCCAATCGGAAATCCGATATCGGAAATCCAACATCTCCAGCATCGCCACCTGCTCGGGCTGGAGACCTACTCCGCCGCCGAGATCCGGCTCCTGCTCCGCACTACGCGCGAGTTCCGCAGCGTCCTCGACCGCCCGATCAAGCGCGTGCCGAGCCTGCGCGGCGTGACGGTGGTGAACCTCTTCTTCGAGCCGAGCACGCGCACGCGGATCTCGTTCGAGCTCGCGGAAAAGCGCCTCTCGGCCGACGAGGTCG
>JBCBEX010000003.1:0-117577 GCA_038528235.1 Bacteroidota bacterium | reverse complement strand
CGCAGGCTTCGAGGCTCAGTTCGCCCCCAGCGGGCCCCAGCATTGAATGCGAAGAACACAGAAAGCGCGAGAGATGACAGCGCCAATCCTGTCAAAGGACGTCCATGCCAGAGGCCCCATACAAACAGGAGTAGAAGAAGCGAGCTCATCTTGCCTAGCCAGACGACCTCAGGCTTCAGCACCGTCCACCAACTTCCCACTTCGAACCTCTCACTTCTCACTTCACAGCCCGGTTGGCAGCCAGATATTCTTCACCTGCACGCTCTGGCGGAGGAACGCGTGGCCCTCGCCCTGCTTCGGGTCGAGCCAGTCGCGGGGCTGGCCGTAGCTCACCCAGGTCCGCTTCATGTTGGACGCCGAGAGGTGCTCCACGGCGCGGCTGCCAAGCGCGCCCGCCTCGCCCGCGGCGAAGTACCACAGCGCGTCCACGTCCTCGTGCGCGGCGAGCGTCTTGGTGAGATGGTCGCGGTTACCCGTCACGATGTTGACCACACCGCCGGGGAGGTCGCTCGTGTCGAGGACCTGGTAGAGGTCCGTCGCGGCGAGCGGGTGTGTCTCCGAGGGGATTGCCACAACGCAGTTGCCCCGGCAGATCGCGGGCGCGACCAGTGAGACGAAGCCGAGCAGCGGTGCTTCGTCGGGGCACGCGATGCCGATCACGCCGAGGTAGTCGTGGTGCGCGGCGACGAAGCCCTGGAAGTTGGCCTCCTGGAGGTGCCCGCCGAATTTGTCGGCGTAGGCGGCGTAGGTGAACAGCCGTTGCACGCTCGCCTCGACCTCGCGGGTGGCGGCCTTCGCGCTCGCGCCCGTCATCGCACGGAGGCGGGCGGCAAACTCGTCGGTGCGGGCCGCCAGGTTTTCGGCGATGTAGTAGAGAATCTGTGCGCGGTTGTGCGGGGAGCGGTCGGCCCAGCCCCGCGCGGCGTGCGCGGCCTCCACGGCGTCGCGGATGTCCTTGCGGTTGCCGTCGCCCGCCAGCCCGACGGTACGGCCTTTCGGATCGAGGACGGGATAGCTGTAGTTGCCGTCAGGCCGCTTCTGCTTGCCGCCGACGTAGAGCTTCGCCGTCCGGTCGATGCCGGGAGATGAGGTCTTGCCCGGCTTCTCCGGCAGAGGAGCGGGCGCGGTTGGTGTGTGACTGCCCCAGGTGGCGAGCGGGTCCGCACCGTCGCCGGTCGGTTCGGGGGCGGGCGTTGGGCGCGACTGCCAGGCGGGACGGACATACTCGTAGAGGCCCTCCTTGCCGCCCTCGCGGCCGTAGCCACTTTCGCGATAGCCGCCGAAGCCGCTCGCGGCGTCGAAGAAGTTGGTGCCGTTGACCCACACCGAGCCCGCCTTGATGCGGTGCGCCACTTCGAGCGCCTGCGTGAGGTTCTCGCTCCAGACCGTCGCCGCGAGGCCGAAGCGCGTGTTATTCGCGAGCGCAACGGCCTCGTGCGGCGTGCGGAACGTCATCGCGACGAGGACGGGCCCGAAGATCTCCTCCTGCACGACTTGCGACGCTGGCGCCACGTCGGTGATGAGCGTCGGCGGGACATAGCATCCGTCGTCGGGGACGGGCGTGTCGGGCTGGAAGATCGCCGCGCCCTCGTCGCGCGCGACCTGGATCCAGCGCTCGATCGTTTGCTGCTGCTCCTCGCTCACGACCGTTCCGAGGTCGACCGCCTTGTCGAGCGGACTACCGACACGGAGCTGCCCCATGCGGCGGCGCACGCGTGCGAGGAAGTCCTCGGCGACGCTCTCCTGGACGAGCAGGCGGCTCCCGGCACAGCAGACCTGCCCGCCGTTGAACCAGATCGCATCGACGAGCCCTTCGACGGCGCCGTCGAGGTCGGCGTCGTCGAAGACCACATAGGGCGACTTGCCGCCGAGTTCGAGCGAGAGCTTCTTACCGGAGCCCGCCGTCGCCTGCCGAATCGCGCGGCCGACGGGTGTGGAGCCTGTGAACGCAATCTTGTCGAGGTCGGGGTGCGCCACGACCGCCCGGCCCGCCTCGTCGCCGCCGGGGAGGAGGTTGACGACGCCCGCAGGCAGGCCGGCCTCGTGGCAGACCTCGGCGAAAAGGAGTGCCGTGAGCGGCGTCTGGGGCGCGGGCTTGAGCACGACCGTGTTGCCCATCGCGAGCGCTGGGGCCACCTTCCACGCGAGCATCAGCAGCGGGAAGTTCCACGGGATCACCTGCCCCACGACACCGACGGGCGCGTAACCCGGTAGCTCATCGGCCATGACCTGCGCCCACCCGGCGTGGTGGTAGAGGTGCCGCGCCACGAGTGGGATGTCGAGGTCGCGGCTCTCGCGGATCGGCTTGCCGTTGTCGAGCGACTCCAGCACAGCGAACAGGCGTGCGTGCTTCTGGATCGCCCGCGCGAGCGCGTAGAGGTGCCGCGCCCGCGTGTGCCCGTCGGTCTGACTCCACGCCTTGAACGCCTTACGCGCGACCTCAACGGCCGCGTCTACATCCGCACGCCCCGCCTCGGCCACGTCTGCGATGTGCGCGCCCGTTGCCGGGTTCGTCACGGCGAACGTTGCACTGGACTGCGCCGCCTGCCAGCGGCCGCCGATGAACAGGTCGAAGCGGCGATCGTGAGCATCGAGCCACGCCTCGGCAGCGGCAGGCGACTCAGGCGCGGGGCCGTAGGGCATCGTGGCAGTGAGGTCAGCGACGGAGGGCATGATGGGAAGGCAGAAGTTCGAAGGGAGAAAGCAGGAGGCGCGAGGCTATCTGCTTCCACTCGTGTCATCCTGAGTGGAGCAGCCATCGGCTGCGGAATCGAAGGATCTGTGGGTCAGCTTTCAGGTCACGTGACAGGCGTCGAGGTAGACAGAGATCCTTCGACTCGCTACGCTCGCTCGGGATGACATTGGAACAGGGATGTGTTTCTCTCGCTAGGCGGTGAAATACAATCGAGCCGGAGCTTCGTTTTTGGACTTCGAAAGTTTGTAGACGAGCGCACTCACGCACTTAAGGTCGACGGAGGCTCCTGACTCAGTAGTGCCAAGGCCAGAAGCTTGGAGGATCTCATATGCCCCCGTTTTGACATTGACCACGAACGTCCCCGATACGTCTTCTCGAGATACGACGTCAGGCAGGAAGCGATAGGTCAGCTGCGGCCCGTCGCAGCTTAACAGGTCAGCTCTGAAATGGGCGATACTCATGGGCTTACCCTCCTACGTTCCTCCATGCATCCACTCCTCGCCTACCCCATAGGCTGGTGGTGGCGGGCGGCGTAGCGGCCGGTGACGTGGTGCGAGAGCTGGCGCTCGACGTCGGCGAGGAGGCTGGAGGCGCCGAAGCGGAAGTAGCCAGGTGTGAGCCAGAGGTCGCCGAGTTCCTCCTTCATCAGGCTGAGCCAGACGAGCGATTCCTTCGCTTTGCGGATGCCACCGGCGGGCTTGTAGCCAGCGCGGTGGCCCGAGAGCGCCTCGTACTCGCGGATCATGCGCGTCATCACGAGGCCGACGGGCAGCGTGGCGTTGACCTTCTCTTTGCCGGTGGAGGTCTTGATGAAGTCGCTTCCGGCCATGAGCGCGACCTTGCTGGCGCGGGCGACGTTCCAGAGCGGTCCGAGGTCGCCGGTACCGAGGATGGTCTTGAGCGAGGCGTCGCCGCAGGCGTCTTTCATGGCGGCGATCTCGTCGTAGAGCCGCTGCCAGTCGGCGGTGTGGACGAGCCCGCGTGTGATGACCACGTCGATCTCGTCGGCGCCAGCCTCTACAGACGCCTTGATCTCGGCGAGGCGCAGCGCGAGCGGACTTTGGCCATGCGGGAACGCCGTCGAGACGGCCGCCACAGGGATGCCCGAGCCTTCGAGGGCACGCTTGGCGGTCTCGACGTGTGCGTGGTAGACGCAGACGGCCCCCGTCGTGAGACCGAGGTCCGCGACGCCGAGGGCTTCCAGGATGTCGGGGCGGACGGGCTGGCGGGCCTTGGCACAGAGGCGGCGGACCCGTGCGGGCGAGTCGTCGCCTTCGAGCGTGGTGAGGTCCATGCACGCGATGGCGCGCAGGAGCCAGGCGGCCTGCCACTCCTTCTTGACGCTGCGGCGCGTGCCGAGGGTGGCGGCCCGGCGGCGGGTCGCGGGCGGGTTCACGCGCGTCTCCTCGACCCACCCGAGGTCGAGCGGGATGCCCGGATTCCGAGCGTGGTCGTCAGCGTGGGCGAGGGCCTCGTCGGCGTGCCCGTTGGTCAGCGTCTCCATCGGCGAGAGGGTGTGGGGGAAAGGGGAGAGGGCGTCTCGCCCCTCGAAGCGTGGAGGTCATACGCGCCGGGTCGCGCGATGTTGAAAACTACGGCGCGTCGCGCTCCACCCTCACGACTGAACCCTGTTCGCCCTGTCTGGTACTCACTCTCTCCCGACACCTTCCCCCTCAACTCCCCAGCCCTGATGTTCACTGGCATCATCGAAGCCGTCGGCCGCGTGGCCCGCGTTCAGCCGCTCGAAGGCGGGCGGCGGTTCACCTTCGAGGCGCCCTTCGCCTCCGAACTCAAGATCGACCAGAGCATCGCCGTCAACGGCGCGTGCCTCACGGCCGTGGCGGTCACGGACGCCACGTTTGAGGTCGTCGCTGTCGAGGAGACGCTCGCCAAGACGAGCCTGGGCAACCTGGCAGAGGGCGATCCGGTCAACCTCGAACGCGCCATGCGCGCCGACGCGCGCCTCGACGGTCACTTCGTGCTCGGGCACGTCGACGCAACGGGCACCGTGCGGTCCATCGAGACGCTCGCGGACTCGTGGATGGTGACGATCGAGTTCGACACGCAATTCGCGCCCTACCTCATCCCGGTCGGTTCGGTCGCGCTCGACGGCATCTCGCTGACGGTCGCGCGCCTAGCCGATGATCACCTCACGGTCGCGATCATCCCCTACACGTGGGAGCACACGACGATGCACGCCTGGCAGCCCGGCCGCCGCATCAACCTGGAGTTCGACGTGCTCGGGAAGTACGTCGTCCGCGCGCTCGAAACCGGCCTGATCGACACGCTGCCGACGCTGGCTCGCTAGTCGAGTGGCTCCACCGTCACGCTATCGAGCACGACCTCGGAGACGAGGCGCAGACCGTCCGTGCCGACAAGCACCGCATAGTCATCGAGATGGGCGAGACCGTCGGCGGTGTAGTGGTGGTAGTCCTGCACGCGCACGCCGTTGATGGTGCGCACGTTGAACGCCTCGCGGAAACGGTGACCCGTGTCGTTGGGCCCGTTGGCTCCGGGCGACAGTTCGTAGCTGTAAGCGAGGTAGTCGAGGGTGTGTGTCTCGGTGTGGAGCCAGTAGACAAAGCGATCCTGCCAGTCGCGCCCGCCGCCGTCCTGCGCAAACGTCACCTCGACGCGCTCGTACGTCTCGCCCGCGATCATGTCTTGGCCGAGGTAGCGCGGCACGACCGCGGGGTCGCGGAGGGGATAGGGCAGCAGGGAGAAGTACGCGACGGAGTTCACGGCGGTCTCGGTGCGCCGGACCTCCCGCGCGTCCATCGGGACCTCGATGCCGTTCGACTCGCCGCCGACCATCTCACGACGCAGCCCGTCGTTGTCGAGCACGTCCCGGACGGACTGCCCCGCTTCGTCGGTACGGGTGCGCTCGTAGGCGAAGCGCCCGCCGTCGCGGGTGAGCATGAACGGTGTGCCGCGAAAGACGAAGCGCATCCGCGAGCGGTCGAGCACGTCGCCGCCGTGCACGGCGATGGTGGTGTCGAGCAGCGCCCGCGCGAATGCATCGCCCACCGGGGCTTCCTCGGCCATCGGCGCGAGGTCGTCCTGTGGGGAGACGATAGGCGCCACGTCCGGTGTGGCGCATCCGGCGGAAAGCAGCGCGACGAAAACAACGACGGCGCACCAGCGTCGCCCACTAGCAAGGTCAGGTACAGCAATGCTAGAGCCGGAAGTATGCCTCCGGCATGGTCCGGCTCCTCCCGTTCTCGCTCCGCTCGAACTGTCCCCCTCACCCGTGAGGGGGACAGCTTGACCACCGTTCAGGTGCGTCAAGCGGGGGGAGCGCCGGGTCACGCTAGCTGCCAGTCGGTCTTGAAATCTGTGGAGCATCAGGCGGCCTACACGAACGGCGTCTGTTTCAGGGTCTCCGCGATCTTGCGTGCGTCGGTCGCGATCACGAACTCCTCGTCGGTGGGGATGACCCAGACCTGCACGGCGCTATCGTCCGTCGAGATGCGGCGCTCCTCGCCGCGGAGGCCGTCGTTGCGCGAGGCGTCGATGCAAATGCCAAGGTGGTCGAGGTTCTTGCAGATCTGCGCGCGGATCGAGGGCGCGTTCTCGCCGATGCCTGCGGTGAAGACGACCGCGTCCGCGCCGTTGAGGACGGCCATGTACATCCCGATGTAGCCCTTCACGCGCTGGCAGAACACGTTGATCGCCTGCTGGCAGCGGACATCGCCGTCGGCGGCTTCGCGGATGAGGTCGCGCATGTCGGCGGCGTAGCCCGAGAGGCCGAGCAGGCCGCTGTACTTGTTCAGCATCGTGTGGACCTCGGCGAGCGTCTTGTCCTCCTTCGCCACGAGGTCGAAGATGATCGACGGGTCGATGGTGCCGGAGCGGGTGCCCATCACGAGCCCCGCAAGCGGCGTCATGCCCATCGACGTGTCGACGCTCTTGCCGTTCCTGATCGCGCAGAGCGACGCGCCGTTGCCGAGGTGACAGGTGATGACGCGGCTCTTCTGCTTGTCGAGGCCCGCGGCTTCGTAGAGGCGGCGGCTGACGTAGTAGTGGCTCGTCCCGTGGAAGCCGTAGCGGCGGATCTTATGGCGGCGGTAGAGCCGGTTGGGGATCGCGTAGAGGTAGGCCTCGGGCGGGAGCGTCTGGTGGAACGCCGTGTCGAAGACGGCCACGTGCGGCACGTCGGGGAAGGCAGCCTGGGCGGCGCGGATGCCCTTCAGGTTGGCCGGGTTGTGCAGCGGCGCGAGGTCGAAGGCGTCGCGGATGGCCTCGATCACCTCGTCGTCGATGAGCACGGAGTCGGCGAAGTCCTCGCCGCCGTGGACGACGCGGTGGCCAACGGCTTCGATCTCACCGGCGGCTTGCGCCTCGGGGAGCGTCAGCACCTCGTTGAGCACGAACTGGATCGCTGTGGTGTGGTCCGGCGCGTCGAGGCTCTTGCGCTGCTTCCGGACACCGCCCGGGGCCGCGTCGTCGTCGAGTGCCCACGAGGCAATCGAACTCACCGCCCCGATCCGCTCGACCACGCCGCCCACGATGGTCTGCCGCTCGGCGACGTTGATGAGGTCGAACTTGAGCGACGACGAGCCGCAGTTGAGGACGAGGACGAGCATGAGAAGGCAGAAGGTAGAAGCGCGAAGGCAGAAGTGAGAGGGGCCAGCATGCCTGGTGGTTCTGCGCCGGTCTCCATCTCCCAATCCGTGTCATCCCGGACTTGATCCGGGATCCATGCAATCTCTCGTCAGAGCGACCTCTCGCCAGAGCGACAGGTGAAGTCGTAGATCTGGAAAGTGAACGCGCCCCGCCTACTTCTGTATCTCCCACTCCGACAGCACGGCGTTGCGCCGCAGCAAGTCGGCGCACAGCAAAAGGAGACGCTGCTGCTCGGGCCAGACGAGGCGCGCGGCGGCGTCTTCGGGAGCGAGCCAGGCGAAGGCGTCGTGCTCCGTTCCGCTTGGATCGTTGTCGAGGATCGGATCGCGGTCTACCTCCGCAGCGAAGGCCGGGGCGATGGTGACGCGGTCGGCGTCCGCCTCGTAGAACGTGTTCACCGACGGCACCGTCCAGAGGCGACGCGGCACGAGGCCCGTCTCCTCGTGCAACTCGCGGCGGGCCGCCTCGTGCGCGGCCTCGCCCGCCTCGATCTTCCCGCCGATCATGCGCCACTGTCCGGCGTAGCGCGTGCCCGGAGCGCGGCGCAGCAGCAGAAACGCGGGACCGTCGCTCGTGAGGCGATAGGGGTAGACGTCCACGACACGGACGGCAAGGGTGGGCACAGGCAGCGGCGAAGAACCTCGAGGGTGGTCAGGCGTCTCTAGCAACGCACCTCTCCCAAACGCCTCCCGCCCGCTCATGGATTCGATCTACGTCATCATGCTGGTGACGCTCGTGGGCTTCTTCCTGCTGGCGTACATCCTGCTCTACCCGTTCTACAAGCTCATCAAGAACGAGCAGCGCCGCGAAGCCGACTGGACCGTCGACGCCATCGCCCGCCGTACGCGCCAGAGCCGCGCCGGGGGCGACGGGGCCGGAGGGACCGCCCCGTCGCCGGGCGCGCCGGATACGACCGCGCCGTATCCAGAGGAGCCGCCCGTACCGCGTCCGCCTCGCTAGTCGGGCGGCGCTAGTTGCCGTCTGCGTTCGCCGCGATCGGGTCCCCGTCCTGCGCTTCGGCCTCTACCGTTTCGGTTTCGACGAACACGTAGGCGGCTAGTCGCTCGAACGTCTTCGGGCCGATGCCGCGCACGTGCACGAGGTCCTCGGTGCGCTGGAAGTCGCCGTGCTCAGCGCGGTAGGCGATGATGCGCTCGGCTAGCGCGGGGCCGATGCCAGGGAGCCGGTCTAGGAGGCGCACGCTCGCGGTGTTGACGTTCATCCGCACCGGACCGGCGGCGGCACGGGTGCTCCGGGAACGAGGCGGCGTAGCCTCAGCAACCGGCTCAGCAACCGGCGTTTCGCTAGCGGCGCGCACCGTGTCGGCGGACGCTCGGAGCCTTGCCACGATGGAGGCGGCGCTTGGCGGGGCTGCGACCGGCGCATGCCCTGGGGCACCCGAGAGGGCTGCGAAGGTCGCGTCGGTCTCGGCGTAAAAGGCGTCGTCGAAAGGGATTTGCTGAGCCTGCCATGCACGGACACCAAGGCCGAGCACGAGCAGCCCGGCGAGCGTGAGGAGGGCCGTCGCCTCGGTGGTCGTGATCGCTAGGCGCTGCTGGAGGTCGTAGAGGCGGGTCGTCCAGACAGCCCGGTCCGTCCAGGCGCTGTTGGCCCCGGTCTTGTTCGTCGAGGCTTTGTTCGCCCAAAAGCGGCGGGTGGTCCAGGCGGGACGCGAAAAGCAGGGCAGGAGTCGAGGCATCGGAGTACGGATCTGGTGAATCGGGCAACGACACGCTCCTAGACAGCGGGTTTTCCAGAGGCATAACCTTGCGTCTGTATTTCTGCACCCTAGCGCCCCATTGGGGGTCTTTTCGACGGGGCGAGCGTTGCAGAGCACTACGTTTTTCTCCTCGCTCACCCATCGCCCTGCCTCGTGATCGTCCGCACCGACGCCGTTGTCCTCCGCACTCTCGACTATGGGGAGACGAGCCAGATCGTGGCGCTCTTCACGCGCGAGCACGGCCTGCTGAGTGTGATCGCCAAAGGGTCGCGGAGGCCGAAGAGCCGCTTCGGCTCGACGCTCCAGCCGCTCGCCTATGTGCAGGCGGTCTACTACTTCCGCGAGGGGCGTGGTCTCCAGACGCTCAAGGAAACCGCCCACGTGCAGCGCTTCGCCACGCTGCCGCTCGACCTCGACCGGCTCACGCGCGGGATGCGGATGCTCGAACTCGTCCGCGCGCTCTTCGAGGAGGGCGAGCCCAACCCGGCGGTCTTCAACCTGCTCCTACGCGGATTGCACTGGCTCGACACAGCGCCGCCGCGACCGGCCAACGGCCTGTGCCACGTCCAGCTTCGCCTCGCGACCTTGCTCGGCTTCGCGCCCGACGTGCGCCGCGAGGATTTGGAGGCGCTCCCCGAGCACGGCGGCGTGCTTCGCCTCGACGACGGGAGCATCGCGCCGCCCGAGGCCGCGTCCAAGGCAGGCCTCCGGGCCAGCCGCGCTGCGCTGCGCGCCTTCGCCATCTTCGCGCGCACCGACCTCGACACCTCGGCCCGGCTCGCCCTCGACGACGCCACGCAGGACGAGACGGAGCGGCTCGTGGACGCCTACCTCCGCTACCACGTCGGCGATGGCTATCCGATGCGCGTGCCCAAGGTGGCACGACAGCTTTCGTAGCGCGCGTGCATGAAGAATGGCTAGCCAGCCCAATCGCAGGAACTTGCCTGTTGCAACGACTGGTAGGACAGGCTACTCACCGATGCGTTGGCCCAACGGCGACCCCGGTGTCCCATCGGACCATTAGCTACAGACCCATGACCTTTCTGATTCGTCCCCTCTTCGCGGCGGCCCTCGCTCTGCTGATCAGCGCGTGCGGCAACGTCGGCGATGCCCCCGAAGCCGAAACCACCGCCGTCCCGGATTCCGACGCCACCGAGGCCTCCGCCTTCGTCGGCGACGCCTGGGCGCTCGACACCGAAACGACCACCGTCGCCTGGCGCGGCGCCAAGGTCACCGGTAGCCACGACGGTGGCTTCAACGACGTCACCGGCAATCTCTACGTGGCCGACGGCACGCTCTCCGGCGTCGAGGTGAACATCGACACCCGCTCGATCTTCAGCGACAACGAGGATCTCACCGAGCACCTCAGCAGCGAGGACTTCTTCGCCGTCGAGACCTACCCGGAGGCCGCGTTCATGGCTACCACGTTCGCCGCGCTCGACGAGGCGCCGGAGGACGCGCCCGAGGCGACCCACACGATCACCGGCACGCTCACCATGCGCGGCCAGACCAACGAGATCACCTTCCCCGCAACGGTGACCGTCTCCGACGAGCGCATCGTGGCCGACGCGGACTTCATCATCGACCGCACGCGCTGGGGCATCATCTACGAGGGGCGTCCCGACGACCTCATCCGCGACGAAGTGCGCCTGATGCTGCATGCCGAAGCGGCCAACCCATCGGCCTCCATGACGGCCTCGGCGGAATAAGTCGCGGCGAAGCAGGCCGCGCACTGCGCACGCCAGGACCGCTCTCGACCCCATCGGCGCCGCGCTTCCACCCGGAGGCGCGGCGCCGCGGTTTATGGGAGCCGGGCCTGCCTAAATCGTTCAAGTCGCCCGTCGGGGTTGACTTTGGCGACGGAGACTGGTTAATTCTTGGGTCCCTAGAGCATTGTATCTCGGGGGTGTTAGGGAAAACCCCTAGTCTTTGTTCGATCAGATAGCGGCGAGGGAATCCGGGTACAGCGCGATGAGCAGGCGGCAGTTGACGCAGAAGCAGCATGCCTTCTTGGAGTACCTCGTGGACCATGTCGGCGTGCACCGGGTGTGGCCGACCTACCGCGAAATCGTGGGGCACTTTGGTTACCGCTCGCCGAACTCGGTGACGCAAAACCTGCAGGCGCTTGCCAAGAAGGGGTTCCTGCGCCGCGACGACGCGGGCTACCAGCTTGCCGATCACCTCAAGGAAGGGCGTGGCATTCCGCTGGAGGGCCATATCGAAGAAGGAGAGATAGTCGCGACCGCCAAGGCGAAGCGGCTCGCTCTCACGGATCTTGTGCCGGGTCTCGACGCGGCGCGCGCCTACGAAATTGGCGAGCAGCCCGTGGAGACCGAGACGCTCAGTGGAAGCACCCACGTGCTCCTCGGCGAAGGCGACGTCGAGCGTGGCGGGATCGGCGTCGTGTTGCTCGACGGGCGACTCGTCCTCCGGCGCGTCTATCCCTACCAGGACGGGTGGCGTCTCGAAGCACTCAATGGCAAGGAGGTGACCAATCACGCCACACCCGAGGAGGGCCCCGTTCGCGTACTCGGGCCTTATGCCGGTCATGCGGGCCCGTTCGGCCTCGTCTGTGACCCCCTAGCGTTCATGCACCCGGAAGACGTGGTGACGAACTACGACGCGCAGCGGGCTGGCGAGACCTGGTCGAGCACCTGAGCTGAAGGCGGGCCGAGACCGAGGGTGCTGCGCGCTAGCGCGTCTTCGCGCCATGCTTGCGTTGGTCCTGGCGGATCTGGTCATAGGACGCCTCCAGGTCGATCATCGGCGCGGGGTAGTTGTCGTCGAGTTCGATGCCCGCCTTGCGGAGAATGCCCTTCGGGAGGGCCCACGGCTTGTGCGCGTCGAAACCGCGGAGATTGGCGAGTTCGGGGAGCCAGTGGCGCACGTAGTCGCCGCGGCCGTCGTAGCGGTCGCCTTGGCTGAGAATGTTGAAGTAGCGGTCGCGCGGGTCGGCCCCGACGCCGGCGTTGTAGGCCCAGTTGCCCCAGTTGCTCGTCACGTCGTAGTCGACGAGGCGGCTCTCGAAGTACGACGCGCCCCAGCGCCAGTCGAGGTTGAGGTTCTTCGTGAGGAAGCTCGCCACGTTCTGCCGGCCGCGGTTCGACATGAAGCCGGTGAGGTTGAGCTCGCGCATGTTGGCGTCGATGAACGGGAAGCCCGTCTCACCGTCGGCCCAGCGGTCGAAGGCGGCGCGGTCGCGCTCCCAGTCGATGGCGGCACCGTCTGGGCCGCTGGCGTGGAAGAGTGCGTCGCCGTGGAAGAAGCCGTAGAACCGGAAGTAGTCGCGCCAGATGAGTTCGAAGATGAGCCAGTAGGTGCTCTTGTTCGAGACCCGCTGCGCCTCGTAGGCGTCGACCTCGGCGTGGATGCGGCGCGGCGAGAGGCAGCCGTGCGCGAGCCAGGGCGAGAACTTCGACGAGTAGTCCGCGCCGAGTAGTCCGTTGCGCGTCTCCTTGTAGACCTTGAGGAGGTCCTGCTTCCAGAAATACTGGTCGAGGCGCGCGAGCCCCTCCGTTTCGCCGCCGCGCATCAGGATGGCGGTGCGCTCGTCCTGCTCGTAGGGCGTCAGGCCGAGGTCCGCCACCGAGGGGAAGGTCCCCGCATCGAGGCCTTCGGGGGGCGGCGGGAGCGTGTCGGGGGCGTCGTACGGAGCGCGGACGCTCGACCGCTTCTCCACCTTGCGGCGAAACGCGCTGAAGACCTGCGGGAGGTCCGTCGCCGCGTCCATCGGAAGGTCGTCGAGGTGGTAGAGCGTGTGGCCCCAGAAGTAGGTCATGGGGATACGCTCGGGCACGGCGCGGTCCACGGCGTTGGAGACCGCCATCTCCTCCGACATCGGCTCATCGTGCGCGAAGACCGCCGCGACGTCGTGCTCGGCGACGAGCGTAGGGAGCACGTCCTCGGGCTTGCCGTGCCGGACGATCAACTCGCCGCCGCGGCTCCGCATCGAGGCGCGAAGGTCAGCGAGGCTCTCCAGCAGAAACCGCGCCCGCAGCGCGCCGGTCCTGGCAAAGCCCAAGCGCGTCTCGCCGAAGTGGCGCGGGTCTAAGCAGTAGACGGCGAGCAGCCGGTCGGCGCCCTCCAATGCAGCGACGAGCGCTTCGTGGTCGTGGAGGCGGAGGTCGTTGCGGAGCCAGAGGAGGTGAGTCGTCACAGCGTGTTGGGGGCGGGATAGGCAGAAGGAGAAAGGCGTGGGGAAGCGGCGCGCGGCGTCACCGGGTCGCGTCAGCTCACGTGCCCTTATTCCGGTTGCGGCGGCAGCGCTCGGAGCAGTACTTCACCTCGTCCCACACGTCCGCCCACTTCTTGCGCCAGTCGAATGGGCGGCCGCAGACGGCGCACGTCTTCGAGGGGAGCGTGGACTTGGTGTAGCGAGGGGAGCCGGAGCGCTTCTTCGCCATCGGACGAAGCGGAGGAGGTGAGAACAGAAGGGCGAGATGGCTGCGAAAGAGGGAGCCATCTGAAGAGGTGCGCGTCTCCTACGTTCAGCCCCGGCGCGATGTTCGGACCGCCAGACCTGCGACCTTAGACCTGCGACCTGTGACGAAGCACACGCTCACCATTCCCCGCACAGCCCGCTACTACACGCTGCCGCCACCCGACGAGGGGCCAGTCCGCGAGGTCTGGGTTGTCTGCCATGGCTATGGTCAGCTCGCGTCGTACTTCCTCCGCCACTTCCACGCCATCGTTGCGCCGGGGCACCTCATCGTTGCGCCGGAGGGGCTATCGCGCTTCTACCTCGACGGCGCCGACGGGCAGGGCAACCACGGGACCTACCAGCGCGTCGCGGCCTCGTGGATGACGCGCGACGACCGCGACGCCGAGATCGCCGACCAGGTGGCGTACCTCGACGCGGTCTTCGCCGAGGTCTGCGCGCGTCACGACGTTCATCCCAAAGCGGCGCGGCTCGTCGGCTTTGGCTTCTCGCAGGGCGCGGCGACGATTGGCCGCTGGCTCGACCGCAGCCCGCTCCTGGCCGAGCGCTCCCATCGTGCGCAGCGCTTCATTACCTGGGGCAACGTCCCGCCGCACGACCTCGATTGGCCCGAAGCACGCGCCGCGTGGCTCGACGCGGCAGACGTGCAGATCGTCGTTGGCGCCGAGGACCCGTTTCTGACGCCGGAATACCTCGCTCAGGCGCAGGCCGCGCTCGATGGTGTCGGGGTGGCCTACGAAGTCGTGCACTTTGACGGCGGCCATCGTCTCCACGCCGAGACGCTGCGTGCCGTGGCGGGCACCGTGGCGGATGGGGTGCGATCTTGACATCGTCTCGACTCCCCCCGTTTTAGGCGATAGTCGCTGCGCTCCTGAGTCACCTAAAACTGTCCCCCTCAGACCTGAAGGGGACAGCTTGACCACCGCCCTGATGTCTTGTCAGGGGGCGCGTCGAGCGGAGGGAGCCAACCCAGTTTGTTGCTTCCTCTTGCCATGCCTGCCTCCGCTCGCACCGTCCTGCTCTCGTCGTCGCGCGTCCGCCGCACGCTCACGCGTCTTGCCTACGAGGTCATCGAGCGCAACCGCGGTGGCGATGTGCTCGTGTTCGGCATCCGCACGCGTGGGACGGCGCTCGCCCGTCGACTCGGTGCCATCGTCGGTGAGGAGACAGGCACGGCGCCGCCCGTGTCGCACCTTGACGTGCAAGCCTTCCGCGATGATCACACCGGCGAGACGCCCACCGAGCTAGACGGCCCTGACGTGACCGACCGCGACGTGGTGCTCGTGGACGACGTGCTCTTCACCGGCCGCACCGCCCGCGCGGCCATCGAGGCAGTCCTCGCGCATGGGCGTCCGCGTTCGATCCAACTCGTCGTGCTCGTGGACCGTGGCCACCGGGAGTACCCGATCCAGCCCGACTTCGTAGGCGCGGTCATCCCGACCAAGCACACCGAGCGCGTGGTCGTCGAAGTCGAGGGCGACGAGGCACGCGTGTTCTTGGACGATTGACGTATCCGGGCGACGAGCGACGCGCCGGACGGCGTAGCTTCGGAAGCCCTTCCGGCATCAAGCTCTTTCGTGCTCAGCGGGAAGCACTGAATACCAAGGCGACAGGGCAGTAGCTCACCCCCACTTTGGTCATCCCGGACTCGATCCGGGATCCATGCAGTACACCGTATGGATCCCTGCGGTCGCGGGGATGACCCTGTGGGTAGGGTGCAGCCTCTGCCTAGAGGACCGGTACAATCCGTCCGGTGTCGCGTATTCGGTCTCGCCTGGCACGCACCACCTCCTCCGCTTCCGCACTCGCATTCTACCGCTCATGTCCGATACCCCCGCTCCTCTCCGCATCGCCTCCGGGCAGGGCTTCTGGGGCGACCTCCAGCGTGCCCCCATCGACCAGGCGCGGCGCGGGCCGATCGATGTGCTCGTGATGGACTACCTCGCCGAGGTCACGATGTCCATCATGCAGAAGCAGAAGCTGCGCCGTCCCGAGATGGGCTATGCGCGCGATTTCGTGGAGGTCGTCACCGAACTGCTTCCCGATATCCAGGGAAAGGGCTTCAAGATCATCTCCAACGGGGGCGGCGTGAACCCGACGGCCTGCCGCGACGCCATCGTGGCAGCGGCGCGCGAGCGCGGACACACCGGCCTCAAGGTGGCCGTCGTCATGGGCGATGACCTCCTCGACCGGCTCGACGACCTCCTCGCTGACGGCATCGCACTGAAGCACATGGAGACGGGCCAGCCGCTCGCCGACGTGCGCGATGCGGTCGTGAGCGCGAACGCCTACCTCGGGGCCGCGCCCATCGTGGAGGCGCTCCGCCAGGGTGCCGATGTGGTGGTGACGGGGCGGACGACCGACACGGGCCTCACGCTTGCGCCGATGATCGACCGCTTCGGCTGGGCGATGGACGACTGGGACAAGATGGCCGCGGGCACCGTCGCCGGGCACATCCTCGAGTGCGGCGCGCAGGCGTCGGGCGGCAACTTCACCGACTGGCAGACCGTGCCGGACCTGCACGACGTGGGCTTCCCCATTGTGGAGGCCGCGCCGGACGGGACGTTCGTCGTCACGAAGCACGCGGGCACCGGCGGCCTCGTCTCGCGGCAGACGGTCGCGGAGCAGTTGCTCTACGAGATCGGCGACCCGACCGACTACATCACCCCTGACTGCGTCGCCGACTTCACCTCGATCCACCTCGACGACATCGGCCCGAACCGCGTGCGCGTCCACGGCATCCGCGGCACCGAGAACACGGCGTTCTACAAGGTCAGCGCCGCCTATGCCGATGGCTGGAAGGCGACTTCGACGCTGGTCTACTCCTGGCCCGACCCCGCCGCTAAGGCGCGCCACGCTGCTGATATTCTCCAGCGTCGCCTCGCCGCGCTCGGGCTCCACTTCGACGAGGTCCGGGCCGAACTCATCGGCGCGCACGCGCTCACGGAAACGTCCGACGCGGCCCCGACGGATCTCGACGAGGTAATGCTGCGCGTATCCGTCCGCAGCCCCGACCGCGAGGCTGTGGCGCAGTTTGGCCGCGAGATCGCCCCGCTCATCCTCACCGGCCCGAGCGGCGTGACGGGCTTCGCCGGAGGCCGTCCCAAGCCGAGCGAGGTGATCGCCTACTGGCCTGCGCTCATCCCGAAGACGGCCGTGACGCCCCAGGTCGAGGTAGTGACGGTGTAGTGGCGAGTGCGGCGGTGATGCCATCGGGCGGTGGATCAGTGGGTGCGCTCGTGTCGTTTCGTGAGCCCACGGATCAATCGCTTGCTGCCATGGCTGACTTCCAGACTGCCGTCCTCGCCAAGAGCCACGAGAAGCCCGTCGTGGTCGATTTCTGGGCCCCGTGGTGCGGACCGTGCCGCGTGCTCGGGCCGACCATCGAGCGGCTCGCCCGCGAGAGCGACGGCGCGTGGCGGCTCGTCAAGATCAACGTGGATGCGCACCCGGCGCTCGCCCGGCAGTACGACGTGCGCGGCATCCCCGCCGTGAAGCTCTTTCGCCACGGCACTGTCGCGGCCGAGTTCACCGGCGCCCTGCCCGAGCCGGGGCTTCGCCGCTGGCTCGACGAGCACCTTGCGTAGGGTGAAACCAGCAAACGCTGGCACCTCCACGCGTCGAACCCCTCCCCACCTGCATACCCCAGAAATGGGTCTCTTCGATCTCTTCAAGCGCGGCCCCGTGCTGCCGTCGCTCTCGGCCGCCGACTTCCTTGCGCAGCGTGCCCCCGAGGCGCCCGTGCTCGACGTGCGAACGTCCGCCGAGTTTGCCCAGGGCCACCTGGAAGAGGCGCGCAACGTCAACGTGCTCGCGGGCGACTTCGACGCGCAGGTGGAGGCGCTCGGGCTGGACCGGGACGCGCCGGTCTATCTCTACTGCCGCTCGGGCCACCGCAGCAGCAAGGCGCAGCGCCGCCTCGCCAAGCTGGGGTTCGCGCAGCCGGTGAACGTGGGCAGCCTCGGCGCACTCAAGCAGGCCGGGGCGAAGACTGTTCGTTAGCGCACGACGGTGACGCGCTCGGTGAGCGTGGCGCTCGGCGTGCTGAGTCGTACCACATAGACGCCGCTCGGCAGGCCCGCTGCGTTCAGCGTGACGCGGTGCTCGCCCGCGGCGCGGAGGCCGTCGGCAAGCGTCGCCACGCGCCGCCCGAGCAGGTCGAACACCTCCACGTGGGCGTCCTCGCTCGTCGGCAGCGTGAAGCCGACCGTCGCCGTTGTCGACACAGGATTGGGGTAGACCGACGCGAGCCGGTAGGGGTCAGCGATGGGCTCTTCCTCGGAGGCCACGACCGGCGGGAAGGTGGCTTCGGCGTGGTCGATCAGTTCGGCGAACGAGGTGGCGGCCACGAGCGCGAAGGTGGCGACGACGGGTGTGCCATCGGCTGGGAGCGTGTAGGGGCCTTGCCCAATGACCGTCGCACGCTCTTGCTCCTGCTCTGACGGTGGCAGGCGTGTCGTGAGTCCGGCAAAGAGCTGGGCGTCGTCGGCCACGTCTACATCCGTGGCATAGCCGGCGGGTCTCAGTTCCGCACTGCTGAGCCCTACGGCGGGGAGGAGCCCGTAGAACTGGGCTTGGTCGTCATCGAAGACGTAGGGCATGTAAATGTCTCCGTAGTAGCTCAGGTCCTCGTAATACCCGCCGAGGTCGTCGGCTCCGGTGTCAGCCTCGTCGTCGGCGATGTTCCAGTCGGCAAAGAGGCCGACGTAGACGTCTGGGATTTCGGTACCAGTCGTGCTCGACACGGAGAGCTGAAAGAAGAGGTGTGGGGCGCCGACTGGTCCGTAGACGAGGTTCGTCACTCCCACGCCCAACTGCTCCGACCTGAACGACGCCTGTGCTGCGGGATCGCCGTTAAAAGTGCCCGAAAGTACCGTGCCGCTCCGTACATACTCGGACATGCCGGCATAGGGATTCGTCGCGACTGTGCCGTCAATGCCGACGAGGACCGTGCCGACGCGGAGCGGCGTGAACCCGTTGTAGGTGAAGGGGGCCTCGCCCAAAACGGAGAGACTGAGGTCCTCGTCTGCGCCGAAAAAGCCATTGTCGTAGAGGGACACATTGATGACCTCCGTGTCGACAACGCCGATGTCGGGTGGTTCAAAGCTGTTGTAGATCGTGCCTTCGGTACCAGCCTCAACGTCGGCTAGGATTGATTTGTAGTCACGGCGGCTCAGGAACACGCCGGGGACTGAGCAGACGGTCTCGTCGCAGTCGCCACCCATGTTGACGAGGCCCTCGCCGTCTTGGCCTTCACGCTCATCCATATAGACGATGTAGGCGACAGCGCCCGCGTTGGCCGCGTTCTCGGCTTTTGTCACGAAGGCGCAGGTGCCGCGACTAATGAGCGCAATCTTGCCCGCGACTTCGTCCGGGTTGGTGATCGGGTCACAGCCGTCGAGGGTAGTGCCTTCGCCAGCCTCGTCGACGGCCTGGACGATCTCATAGGGCCCGAACGGAGCACCTGCCTTGAACTGAGCGCCGAAGTTCTGTGTGGCGACCACCGCATACTCGACGCCCGCTACTTCGAGCTCCGCGTTGGTCTTGCCCACGACCTGTGCGAACACGGCACTCGGCAGGAGCAGGAGTGCAAGGAGGAGGTTGGCACGCGGCATAGACTGTGTAGGGTGGTAGGTGATCAAACTGCTCAACGCACGACGGTGATGCGCTCGGTGAGTGCGGCGCTCGGCGTGGCGAGGCGCACCACGTAGACGCCGCTCGGCAGGCCCGCCGCGTCGAGCGTGACGCGGTGCTCGCCTGCCGCGCGGAGGCCGTCGGCGAGCGTCGCCACGCGCCGCCCGAGCAGGTCGAATACCTCCACGCGGGCGTCCTCGCTCGCAGGCAGCGTGAAGCCGACCGTCGCCGTTGTCGACACAGGGTTGGGGTAGACCGACGCTAGCGCGTACGTGCCGGCCTGCGTGTCCTCCTCGGCCGCCACGGCGAAGAGCGCCCGCGCGGCCTCGGCGTTGGCGAACAGCTCCGCCTCGGTCAGCCCCGGCACGAGCGCGAAGGCCTGCACCACCGGCGTGCCGTCGGCGGGCAGCGTGTACGGCCCCTGGCCCACGACCACGGCGCGCTCGCCCTCGTCCTCGGCAGGCGGCACGAAGCCGGTCAGCGCGGCGAACATGTCCACGTCGGTGCCGCCGGAGTCGGTGGTGTAGCCGGAGAGCCGGGCACCGGGGTACGCAGACGTGAGGATGGGCATGACGCCGTAGAACTGGGCGCGGTCGTCGTCGAAGACGTAGGCGAGGCCGAGGTCGGGGGCGAAGGCGGCGAAGTCGTTGGTGGAGGTGTCGTCGTTGTCGTCCACGATGTCCCAGTCGGCGAAGAGGCCGAGGTAGACGTCGGTGAGGTCGGTGGCAGTCTCGTTGGCGGCGGCGAGTTGGAGGAAGACGAAGGGGTCGCCGGTGCGAGCGCGGGCGGTGAGGGTGACGAGGACGCCGAGGTCGGGGGAGCGGAAGGCGGTCTGGAGCGCCTCGTCGAAGGTGTCGTCTGCGATGGGAGTGACGGAGCCAGCACGACTAGCGCGCACGTATTCGGATTTGCCTCTGTAGGGACTCCCGACGACGTTGCCTTCGAGGCCAACGAGCGTGGTGGCTACGAAGAGCGGGGAGAATCCGCCGTAGACGAAGCCATACGACGAGAACTCACCACCAACAAATCTGGCCGCTCCTCCGATAAACCCATCATCGTAGATCCCGAGTTGCACCACCTCGGTGTCGATGAAGCCAAACGATGGCTCGTCGGGAAAGTCAACCGTAATTGTGGCGGGCTCAGCGAAGCCAGGCTCGGTGATAATCGTCTTGTAATCGCGGCGGCTGAGGAACACGCCCGGGACCGAGCACACATCGGGCTCGCAGTCGCCGCCCATGTTCACGAGGGTCTCGTCCTCCTGCCCGTCGCGCGTGTCCTGGTAGACGATGTAGGCGACGGCCCCCGCATTGGCGGCGTTCTCGGCCTTCTCGACGAAGGGGCAACTGCCCCGGCTGATGAGCACGATCTTGCCCGCCACGTCCACCGAGTTGAGGAAGGGCGAGCAGCCGTCGAACGCTGTTCCGTCTCCATCGGGCCCGTCGCCATCGGCGTCGATGGCCTGGGTAAGCTCGTAGGGACCGAAGGGCACCTCGTCTTCGAACTGCGCGCCGTAGTTCGGCGTGGCGAACACAGCGTACTCGGAGCCAACATACTCAAGGATGGCGTTGGTCTCGCCCACGACCTGCGCGAGCACGGGGCCCGGTAGCAGCAGAAACGCGAGCGGGACGAGGCGGCGTAGCATGGCTCAATAGGGCTGGAGGGACGACCGTAATGCCTACAGGATAGTTGCCAAGCCGAGTCTGATCCAAACGCCCTCGTTCCAGTCGCCCGGCCGCACGGCTCGCAACCCAGCGCGAAGACCTAGCCCACTCAGTGCGCGTGGCTCAGGCCGAGCGCCTCCTCGGCGAGCAGCGGCAGCACCATCAGCGCGATGCCGAGCAGGATCATCGCGAACTGCCACACCGACTTGATCGCGGGGTGGCTGTGGTGGTGCAACTCCGGGATGAGGTCGCTCCCGGCGATGTAGAGGAACGACCCCGCCGTGATGGGCAGCAGGTAGGCCCCGAACGCCTCCACGCGCGCGCCGATCACGAGCGCGATCACGGCCCCGATCACGCCGATGAGCCCCGAGGCAAAGTTGAGCGCCAGCGCCCGCCGCCGCGACATGCCGCCGTAGACCAGCACCCCGAAGTCGCCGATCTCCTGCGGCAGCTCATGCAGCAGCACGGCAATGGTCGTGACGATCCCGGCGGGGATCGAGACGAGGTAGGCCGCCGCGATCACCATCCCGTCGATGAGGTTGTGCGCGGCGTCGCCGACGAGGTTCATCAGCGCGAAGGGCTTCACGGGCGCGGGCACTTCGTGGGCGTGGTCCTCGTCGGCGACGCAGGCAGCGGCGTGGCTCGTCATGCCGTGATCGTGCTGCCAGTGGAGAAACTTCTCCAGCACAAAGAAGGCCATCATGCCAGCAAGCACGAGGCCGCCGACAAGCCGCCCATCGTCGAGTTGGTGGTAGGCCTCGGGGATGAGGTGCAGGACGGCGCTGCCGAGCATCGCGCCGACGGCGAGCGCGACGAGCAGGAACACCATGCGCTCCAGCCGCGCCGCGCGCCACGACAGCGTCACCAGCCCCACGAGCGATACGAGGCTGACCAGCAGCACGCTGCCGACCGCAGCGATCCAGGGCGACATGGGACGGGGGACTTCGGCAAAGAGGACGAGCCGGTCAAGCTACGCGCAGGCGAGCGGGCGCCTGCGTGAACATCGGGCGCGATGCGGGCGGCTCGCCCTCATGGGCGCGGCGCGGTCGCAGGGCCTTAGGCCTCGTCCGTCGACGAGCGGTAGCCTTTGCCTTCGGCCTCGGCCTGCTTCACCTGCTCCTCGTCGAGGTGGACCACCGGCTTCTCGACGCCGAGCGAGCCCGTGTCGTGGACGACGTTGAGGGCGGGCTGGGTCGGATCGACGGGGATCGGAGTAGCGGCGGACGGGGGGACGGACGGGCGTTCCTTCGACATGTCAGTGCAGACGTGCTAGTGAGACAGGACAGTTCCTACGCCGCCGGCGGTGTGGCGTTCGTCGCTGCGGCGAAACCAGCATGCACGAAGGGCCGCCTACCCTGCGGTAGACGGCCCTGTACGTCGAGAGAGGGGCGCGAGCGTGCTCAGGCGTAGGTGTTGAGCATCACCGGCATGATGAGCATCAGCATGTCCTCGCCGTCGCCCTGGTCCACGGGCATGACCACGCCCGCGCGGTTGGGCGACGAGAAGGCGAACTGCACGTCCTCGCCGTCGAGGTTGGACAGCACCTCGCCGAGGTAGAGCGAGTTGAAGCCGATCTCCATCGGGTCGCTGTCGTACTCGCAGAGCACGCGCTCCTTCGCCTCGGAGGCGCGCTCGATGTCCTCGGCCGAGATGGTCATCTCGTTGGCCTTGAGCGAGAGCCGGATCTGGTGCGTCATCGACGACGAGTAGAGCGCGACGCGCTTGACGGCCTGCAGCATCGCCTCGCGGCTGACCGTGAGCATGCGGTCGTTGTCCATCGGGATGACGGCCTCGTAGTTGGGGTATGCCTCGTCGATCATGCGGCCGATGACCTTAGTCTGGCCGAAGTCGAAGCTGACGAAGCCGCCGCCTGCGCGGATGGTGCAGGCCCCGTCGCCCGCCGCCTTGCCCGCGAGGCTGAGGGCCTTCTCCGGGACGACGAAGTCGGCGGCGCTGTCGCTCGTGAGCGTGCTCAGCGTGAGGCGCACGAGCCGGTGCCCATCGGTGGCGACCACGCGCGTGTTCTCCGGGTGCACCTGGAAGTAGACCCCCATCATCGCTGGGCGGAGCGCGTCCTTGCTCACCGCGAAGCCCGTCTTGTCGATGGCGCGCTTGACGAGGGCCGCGTTGGCTTCGATGGCTTGCTCGGCGTCGAGCTGCGGCAGTGCGGGGTAGTCGGCCCCGTCGTAGCCGACCATCTTGTAGCGGCCTTGGTCGGTCGTGAGTTCGACATTGAACTCGCCGTCCGCGTGGAACGTGACGGGGAGGTCGGGGAGCGCGCGGAGCGTGTCGAGGAGCCGCTTCGCTGGGACCGCGATGCGCCCGCCGCCGTCGGTGCCGTTCGACTCGAAGGCCACCGAGAGGCGTTGCACGATCGAGATCTCGAGGTCGGTGGCGCTCAACACGAGGTGGTCGCCGTCGCGTTCGAAGAGCGCGCACTCGAGGATGGGCAGGGTGCTCTTGGTCGGGACGGCCCCGTTGACGCTCGTGAGCGCCTGCTGGAGGTCCCGGCTGGAAACCGAGAATTTCATGGCGGTTGGGGGCAGAAAGCGGCTGAGTGTAAAGTCGGACCTGAAGTATACGGCGCAGCCCGCAGAAGGTGCCAGAGGGATAGGTGTTGCGCTGCGGCAGTTCCGCAGTGGTGCGGTGAGGACGCACAGGCGATAGCTAGCGCATCGAACTCCAAAACGGAGTCACCGCGACACGGCGTCACCGCAACACCGGCCCACGCTAGCGCGTGTGCAGTTCTAGCTTGCCGCGCAGGTCGGAGATCATTTCGCGGAAGCGCGGGTCGGTCTCGATCTGGTCCTCGACGCTGTTGATCGCGTGGATCACCGTCGAGTGGTCCCGGCCGCCGAACTGCAGGCCGATCGACTTGAGCGACTGCTCGGTGAACTGCTTGGCGAAATACATCGCCACCTGGCGCGCGCGGACGACCTCGCGCTTGCGGGTGCGGGCGCGGACGAGGTCTTCGGGGATCTCGAAGAACTCGCAGGTGATGCGCTGGATCTCCTCGACGTTGAGCGTGATCCGGATGTCCTTGATGAGGTCCTTCAGGACTTCGCGGGCGAGCGGGAGGTCGATCTCGCGGTCGTGCAGCGCGGCGTGGGCGAGGAGCCGGATCAGCGAGCCTTCGAGCTCGCGGATGTTGCTCTTCACGTTCGTCGCGATGTAGTCGATCACCTCGGGCGCGACGCGGATGCCGTCGTCCTCGGCCTTCCGACGGAGGATCGCGGTGCGTGTCTCCAACTCGGGAAGCTGCACGTCGGCGGCGAGGCCCCACGAGAAGCGCGAGAGCAGCCTCTCCTCGATGCCCACGATGTCCTTCGGCGCGCGGTCCGACGAGAGCACGATCTGCTTGCCCGCCTGGTGCAGCGCGTTGAAGATGTGGAAGAACTCCTCTTGCGTCTTCTCCTTGCCGCTGAAGAACTGCACGTCGTCCACGATCAGGACGTCGATTTGGCGGTAGAAATTCGAGAAGTCGCTCGCGTTGTTGTCCTTGATCGCCTGGACGAACTGGTTGGTGAACTGCTCGCTGGAGACGTAGAGCACCGTGTCGGCGTGGCCGTGCAGCTTGGCGTGGTTGCCGATGGCCTGGATAAGGTGCGTCTTGCCGAGGCCGACGCCACCGTAGATGAGGAACGGGTTGAACGACGTCGCGCCCGGCTGCTGGGCGATGGCCCACGCGGCACTGCGCGCGAGGCGGTTGCAGTCGCCCTCGATGAAGCGCTCGAAGGTGTAGCCGGGGTTCAGGTTGGGGTCGACCTGCGGCTTGCGGATGCCGGGGATGACGAACGGGTTCGTCGGGGAGGCAGGCTGGTGGTAGGGCGGCACCGGCTCGCGCGGCGGGGTGCCTGGGTACCCGGGCCTGCTCGGCGGAGCGACGCCCGGCACGCCTGCGTTCGGCGGGGGTGCCGGGGCACCACCTGGTCGCGCTGGGAGCTGCACCGTCGTGCCAGCGCTGTTGCTGTCGCCGCCTCGTTCGCGCGGGGTCGCCGTGCCCGGCGCCTGCGGCGACTCGATGAGGATATCGTAGTACAGTCGTCCGTTAGGGCCAAGGACCTTCGTAACGGTCTTGCGAAGCAGCGCAAAGTAGTGCTCTTCGATCCACTCGTAGTAGAACCGACTCGGCAGCTGAACGGTCAGCTTGCGGAGGCCCTCCTCTTCGGTGAGACTCACCGCTTTGAGCGGCGCAAACCAGGTCCGGAAGCTCTGTCGGCTGATGTTGTCCCGGATGATTTCCAGGCAGCGGCTCCAGGCGTCGTGCGGCGAGTCAGGGTGCATCGATGAAGTGGCGGTACTCGGCGTGCGGGGCGGCTTCCCGCGAGGCGCCGCGCAGGGGCGCCGAGACGAAGAGGTGGGTTTGGTGGTACTCGTAGAAGTTATCAGCCCCGCCCAACACTCGCAACCGGCTGGAGACGAGGTGGCAAGGTTATCCACGACGAAGCGGACTGCTGGCGCGTGCTGGACCGGCAAATTTCACTGCAGAGGACACGTTTTCCACATTTTGTCCACGAAAATACATGATCACTCAAGTATATATCAATTTAGGCTTTGGGTTATTAAGTGAAGATTCTTTTGAGCACGCGGCTCGGTGGGCTGTGGAGGCGCGCGGGAAGCCACTCATGGGCGCCTGCGCTATCCACACCTTGTGCACACATGCGGGGCAACATCGGCAGAGGCTTGGAAGTACGTAGACGAATTCCTCCCGGCCTCCATCGTAGCCCCTCGTGCGGAGAATTGAAGGAGAGGTTGGTCCCTTTCGCTAGCTTCTTTATTTTTCCCTTCTGTCCCTCTGGTACACTCCCGTCCTGCAAGCACCCGACGTGCTGCAGCACAGGACACAGAGCCTCCCAGGGACTCCTGTACTTTTTCGACTGTCCCATGCTCTTGATCGACACGGCCGCGCTACAGCCTGGTACGCACACGATCGACCTGCACCCGGTCCCCGCCGACCTCGGCCTAGACGCGCAGGCGTTCAGCGGCATCGCTGTTCGCGCGCAGCTTGACTACCACGACCTCGACCCGCGGAGTCGGCGGCTGTACTTGCGCTACACGGTCGACGCTGTGGCACACCTCGTCTGCGACCGTACCCTGGCTCCGTTCGACGAGCCGGTCAGCGGCGAGCATACACTCCTGTTCGTGCCTCCGGGGTCGCCGCTCATGGCCGACGACGAGGATGTCCGCGAGCTACCGGACGACCGGGCTCCCGTAGACATCGCCGATGCTGTCCGCGAGACGCTGATGCTGGCGCTTCCGATGCGCCGTGTCGCGCCCGAAGCCCGCGACCAGGAGATCACGACCACATTCGGAGCGCTCACCACGCCCGAAGGCGCCCCCATCGATGCGCGGTGGGAAGCCCTCCTAGGTCTTGCCGATGCCAGCAGCACCCAGGACGAATCAGGCCGCGACTGAGCGCCTCCCCCGACTTTACATCCAGCCTAGCCCCCAGACCCATGGCCAACCCGAAGCGCCGCCACTCGAAGGCCCGCACCCGCACCCGCCGCGCCCAGTACAAGGTTCGCTCGCTGCCTGTCGTGCAGGAGTGCCCCAGCTGCGGCAGCCCGCACAAGCGCCACCGCGCCTGCCCGTCCTGCGGCTACTACCGCGGTCGCCAGGTCGTCGCGGTGAAGGAGGACGTCAACTACTAGGTCTCTAGCCGGGTCTTCGCCCGCTTCTTCGCGCCGCTCGGCCACGTGCTGGGCGGCGCGTTGCTGTGCGGGCGGGATCCGTACGCCGATCGCACAGTCTCCTCAGCGGAGGTCGTGTGCGCCTGGGATCGTATGCGGAGCCCTCCCCGTATATTTTTGTCCCGTCTCCCATCCCTTTCTCCCAGCCGTTGCCTCTCATGCCGATCACTGTTGCCGTCGATGCTGTGGGGGGCGATCACGCCCCGAAGGTGGTGGTCGAAGGAGCCGTGGAGGCCACGCGCTCGGGCGACATTGCCGTGGCGCTCGTCGGGCCCGAGCCCGTCGTCCGTGCCCACCTCGACGAGATCGACCATGTGGGCCTACCGATCCAGGTCGTCCATGCGCCCGAGGTGATCGGCATGGACGAGTCGCCAACGACGGCGATCAAGACCAAGCGGCAGTCGTCCATCCACCTCGGGCTGGGTATGCACAAGCAGGGGCACGCCGACGCCTTCATCTCGGCCGGCAACACCGGCGCGGTGATGGCTGGCGCGCTCTTCCTCGTCGGGCGGCTCCCCGGCGTGAGCCGAGCGCCGCTGCCGGGCTACTTCCCGACCGTCACCGGCGTCACGCTCGTCCTCGACGTGGGCGCCAACGTGGACTGCCGTCCCGAGCACCTCGTCCAGTTCGCGCACATGGGCCGCGTCTTCGTCGAGAAGGTGATGGGCAAGGACAACCCCAGCGTTGGGCTGGTGAACGTCGGCGAAGAGCCGGGCAAGGGCAACGACCTCGCCAAGGCGACGTATCCGCTTCTCCAAGACGCCGCACTCAACTTCGTCGGCAACATCGAGGGGCGCGACGTGCTCGCCCACGGCGCCGACGTGGTCGTATGCGACGGCTTCCTCGGCAACGTGATGCTAAAGCTGGGCGAGAGCTTCTCGACCGTGCTCCCCCAGATGGTCAAGCGCGAGATCGGCAAGCAGCAACTCGGGACCGAGGACCAGATCACGATCGCCAAGGTGCTGCGCGGGGTCACAGAGCCGTTCAACTACGAGAACTTCGGCGGCGCGCCGCTCCTCGGCATCGACGGGACGGTGATGATCGGGCACGGCAGCTCGTCGGCCCGCGCGATCACGCAGCTCATCCGGCAGGCCGCGAAGATGGTCCGCACCGGCGTCCGCGAAGCCATCGCCGAGACATTTGCGGAGGCCAGCTAACAGGCGGCGCGCCTCAGACGGCAGCGCCGCCGTCCTCGCTACATCTCCTCGCGGAGCTTGTAGCCGACGCCCTTGACGGTCTCGATGTAGTCGCTGCCAATCTTCTCGCGCACCTTGCGGACGTGCACGTCCACGGTGCGGTCCACCACGTAGACATTCGGTCCCCAGACACCGTCGAGGAGCTCTTCGCGCGAGAACACGCGGCCGGGGTGCGCAGCGAGGAAGTAGAGCAGCTCGAACTCCTTGCGCGGCATCCGGAACGTTTCTTCGCCGTCGAGCCCCTCGTGACGCGTGACCACGTAGCGACTCCGGTCGATGTGGAGGTCGTGCACGCGGAGCTGCGTCGTGGAGGCCGTCTCCTCGCGCTCGCCGCGGCGCAGGAGCGCGCGGATGCGGCTGAGGAGCAGGCGCGGGGAGATCGGCTTGGCGAGGTAGTCGTCGGCTCCGGCTTCGAGGCCCTTGATCTCGTCCGATTCCTCACCGCGCGCGGTCAACATCAGGATCGGCGTGAGGCGCAGCTTGGCGTTCTCGCGCAGCCGTCGGCAGACCTCGATGCCGGTCATGTTGGGCATCATCACGTCGAGCACGACCAGGTCAGGATCGTGGGTCTCGGCGTGCTCCAGCGCCGTCTCGCCGTCGCGAGCGGTGACGACCTCGTAGCCCTCCTTTTCGAGGTTGTAGCTGACGAGGTCCAGGAGGTCCTGCTCGTCGTCGACGAGGAGGATGGTTTGCGGCGGCGTGGGGGTAGACGCGGCAGCGCTCATGGTCGGGTCGGAGGACGACATAGGGCAATCCAGAAAAGCTAGGCCGTACAGGGAAGGCGAAGATTACGCCCGTGTTAACGCGTTGTCCGGGATCGCACGAATGGGCGTACGTGCGAAGGCGTCAGCGCTTCAAGCGCCGTGCTCGGACGATGGTTGCCTGGGCGATGATTGCCCGGGCGATGCTTGCTCGGGTGAATACGCGTTCCCCGGATCGCTCCGCCGCGGGCCGATGTGGAGGCGCGGCAACTGGAGGTCGAGGGCCATTGCCAGAATGCGGAGGCCCGAGGTGACGACGGCCGCCGCAGCAAGCGCCGCGTTGGGCGAGAGCCCCGCGGCCAGCGCGAGCGCGTAGGCAGCCCCGCCGAGGAGCGCCGCCGTCGCGTAGAAGTCGTTGCGCACGACCGCGGGCACCTCGCGGACGAGCACGTCGCGGATCACGCCGCCGCCCGTCGCGGTGAGCGCCGCCATCATCATCACGCCGAAGGGACCCAGCCCGAAGAGCGTCGCCTTGGCCGCGCCCATCGCGGCAAACACGCCCAGCCCGATCGCATCGGCATAGCGCACGAGGTCCCACTGCGCCTGCACGCGTGAGGCAGCCAGCATCACGAGCACGGCCCCGGCGATGCAGACGAGGAGGTAGGCCTCGTCCTGCAGCGCCGCGGCAGGCGTGGCGCCGAGTAGCGCGTCGCGAATGAGCCCGCCGCCGATGCCCGTCGCGGTGGCGAGCACCAGCACGCCGAGGAGGTCGAGGCGGTGCCGCGCCGCCCGGAGCGCGCCGGACATCGCGAACACGAGCGTCCCGGCGAGGTCGAGCACGTAGAGCACCGTCATGCGAAGAGCGCGGTCATACGAGAAGCACCGTCGTAGCGAGCGCCACCCGACGCTCAGGGCGAAGAAGGCGGGCTAGCTTTCACGCAGCGCGGCGCGGATGAGGGCCTCGGCGGACGAGATCGCGGCATCGGCGCGGAGCGCTTTGCGGATGCGCTTCTCGGCATCGGCGCGGCTGAGCCCCAGCGCGATGAGGGCCGCGCGGGCGTCCTCCCGGAGCGCGGCGCTCTCGCCGTCGCCGCCGAGGTCGGCCTGCCCGAGGCCGTCCAGCTTGGCGAGGCGGTCGCGCAACTCGACGCATAGCCGCTGCGCAGTCTTCTTGCCCACGCCCGGAATGCGCGTCAGCATCGCCGCATCGTCCGCGATCACGGCGGCGCGCAGTTCGGCGGGCGCCATCGCCGAGAGCGCGGCCAGCGCCAGCTTCGGCCCGACGCCCGACACGCTCGTCATCTCGCGGAAGAGCGCCCGCTCGGCGTCGGTCGCGAAACCGAACAGCAGCGCGGCGTCCTCGCGGACGTGGTGGATGGTGAGCAGCTTGGCGGGGCTGCCCACGGCGGGCAGCTTGTCGAACGACGAGGCAGGGATGAGCACCTCATAGCCTAGCCCCTGCACGTCGATGACGGCTTCGGTGGGCTTCTTGGCGACGAGCGTGCCGGAGACGTACGTGATCACGGGCGGAGTGGGGAAGCAAGCAGAGCGCAGCAAGCTACGACGCGCCCTGTGACGACTCTGTGTCGCAAGGGCATCGTGTCACACGAAGTCGTCGTGAGGGCGTCCGCATGGCGCTGTGTTCCGTGCTGCGTATCGGATCGAGGCCAACACGCACTGCGCAACACGAAACGCCTCCGCAGCGATCCGGACATCGGCGAACGGAACGCGCGTACGTGGGGAGGCAGAAGTTCGGAGGGAGAAGGGACGGCTTCAGGCAATTAGCCCTAAACAGGGACCCGGCCGGGTACGATCTTGCCGCTCCGGCGTCCGCCGATGCACCGTCCACTGCCTACTGCCCACCGCCATGCTTCCCGAACCCCGCGTCGCCTCCTGGAATGGCCTCGACATTGTCACCGAGGGCAGCGGCATCTCGGTGCCGCTCTCCGAGCACGTCAACCTCCTCGGGGCGCTGCTCGGGCACGTCGTCCGCGAGCGCCACGGGCCGGACACGCTCGCGCTCATCGAGCGGCTGCGCAAGGCCTGTCGCGACGCTTTCGAAGCGGGCGAGGCGGCCGGCTCCAGGGAGGCCGGCTCTAGGGAAGACAGCTACGACGCCGTCGCCGACGAACTCCGCCACTTGTCGCTCGACGACCTGCTGATCGTCCTGCGCGCGTTCACGGCGTTCTTCCACCTCGTCAACAAGGCCGAGCAGCTCGAAATCATCCGCATCAACCGCGAGCGGGCGCACGCGACGGCGGAGCCGGGAGCCAGCAGCCTGCGGCCGGAGTCCGTGCGCAACGCCATTGCGGGACTGCACGGCGAGGGCAAGACGCTCGGCGAGGTGCTCGACCTCCTCGGCCACCTCGACATTCAGCCGACGCTCACGGCGCACCCGACCGAGGCGCGCCGCCGCTCGATCCTGATGCGCCAGCAGGCCGTCTCGAAGCGCCTCGACGCGCTGCGCAACCCGGCCACAACGCCGTCGGAGCGCGACGAACTCATCGCCGAGATCGCGGGCGACATCACGATCCTGCTCACCACCGACGAGGTCCGCGCGGAGCGGATGACCGTCCAGGACGAGGTGCTCCAGGGTATCTACTTCGCCGCGTACTCCATCTGGAAGACCGTCCCGCGCATCCACCGCGACGCCCAGGCCGCGCTGCGGATCTACTACGGCGGCGACCTCGGCGACACCACGCCCGAGCTGCCCGCCTTCCTCCGCTACCGCTCGTGGATCGGCGGCGACCGCGACGGCAACCCGCGCGTCACGCCTGAGGTGACGTCGTGGACGCTCCGCGAGCTACGCAACGAGGCGCTGCGGCTCTACCGGAACGCGCTCAACGACCTGCGCCTGCAACTCTCCGTCTCCGAGGAGCAGGCTGACATCCCGACGGCGCTCTACGAGAGCATCGAGGCCGACGCGCGCACGATCCCGCTGCCCGAGCGGCGGCGGCGGCAGTACCAGCAGGAGCCGTTCCGCCTCAAGCTCTTCTACATGATGCAGAAGGTGGACGCGCTGCGCGCCACGGATCCCAACAGAGCCGACCCCGAGAGCAACAACGCGCCCCCCTATTCATCAGCCGCGTTCATCGAAGACCTGGAGACGCTGCGCGATGCGCTCATCGCGGGGGGGCTGCGCCGTATCGCGGAGCGGGGGCTGCTCGCCGAGCTGCTCGTCCAGGCGCGGACGTTCGGCTTTCACCTCATGACCGTCGACGTGCGCCAGCACAGCCGCGTGCACGAGGCCGCCGTCACCGACTTGCTCCGCATGGGCGGCGTGACGAATGACTACGCCGCGCTCGACGAGGACGCGAAGGTGGCCGTGCTCACCGCCGAGTTGGAGAACCCGCGCCCGCTCGTCCCGCGCGCCGCCCCGCTGCCCGACGACACGCAGCGGCTCCTCGACGTGTTCGAGGTGATGCGCCGCGCCATCGAGCGCGAGCCCGCGAGCATCGGCAGCTACATCGTCTCGATGACGAGCGACGTGAGCGACGTGCTCGAAGTGCTGCTCCTCGCCAAGGAAACGGGACTGTGGCGGCTCTGCGAGAACGGCACCGTCGAGAGCCCCATCGACGCCGTCCCGCTCTTCGAGACCATCGCCGACCTTGATGCCGCCGAGGACCGCCTCGACGCGCTCTACCAGCATCCCATCTACCAGAAGCACATCCAGGCGCGCGGCGACGCGACCCCCGGCGGGCACGGGCAGCCGTTCCAGGAGGTCATGCTCGGCTACTCCGACTCCAACAAGGACGGCGGCTACTGGATGGCGAACTGGGCGCTCCACAAGGCGCAGGGCGCCATCGCGCGCGTGTGCAACCGCCACGGCGTCGATCTGCGGCTCTTCCACGGGCGCGGCGGCACCGTCGGGCGCGGCGGCGGGCGGGCCAACCAGGCGATCCTCGCCATGCCGCCGGAGTCGCACAACGGCCGCATCCGCTTCACCGAGCAGGGCGAGGTGATCTCGTTCCGCTACGCCCTCCCCGACATCGCGCGGCGGCACCTGGAGCAGATCGTCCACGCGCAGCTCACCGCGCTCGCCCAGCCGACGCCCGACCATGCCTTCGCCGGACCGACGAAGGACGCCACGCGCGCCTTCATGCAGACCCTCGGCGACCGCTCGATGGCGGCCTACCGCGCCCTCATCGACGCGCCCGAGACGTGGCCGTGGTACGTCAAGACGACGCCCGTGCCGTTCATCTCGGACCTCCCGCTCGCCAGCCGCCCCATCTCCCGCAAGTCCGCCGACGAGGTGGCCTTCGACGACCTGCGCGCGATCCCGTGGAACTTCGCCTGGACGCAGCCGCGCTACCTCGTGCCGGGGTGGTACGGCGTCGGCACCGCCCTCGCGGACGCCATCCAGGACGAAGATCGCCTGGACGACCTGCGGCAGATGTACGCCACCTGGCCCTTCTTCCGCGCCGTGATCGACAACGCGCAGCGCGAACTCGCCCGCGCCCGCCTCGACATGGCCGCGCGCTACGCCCGCCGCGCACACGGGGCCGCCACACTCACCGGCGACGGCGTCCACGCCCGCCTCGAAGCGGAGTTCGAGCGCACGAACGACGCCGTGCTCCAGATCAGCGAACAGGACGCGCTCCTCGACCACAGCCGCGTCATCCGCCGCTCGATCGCGCTGCGCAACCCGTACACGGACGTGCTCAACCTCGTCCAGATCGAACTGATGCGCCGGTGGTACGACGACCCCGACGCGGAGCCTGCCGACCGCGCGGCCCTACGCAGCGCGCTGCACGTCTCGCTCAACGGCATCGCCGCCGCCATGCAGAGCACGGGATGAGTGAAGCCAAAAGGATGAAAGAAGAACAGGAAATAACGATGCACAGAGATCGGAGGTCGGCTTGCCGCTGGATCGTGTTACTCGCCTCGCTTTGGACGGCCGGAGCTAGTGCTGGACTCGCTCAGGACCTCTATTCCACGGAGCCGCTTGAGCGGGGGCCGTTGATGGAGTACGAGCGGGCGCGAAGCCACGCCGCCAACGCACTCGGCTGGCTCGACGATAACTATGCAAGGCTACCTCAGGCACAGTGGCCTCAGGTGCGAGAAGATCTATACGGATTGATCGCGTCGGTGGCACAGCGTCAATACCAACAAGCCGGAGCGGTGGGGGCTCCGGGGGACATTCCCTCTGCGACACGCTTGTTTTCTTGGGCTAACCGCGTGGGTGCCTATGGCGCAGACTTGGTCGCGGCGAGCCTCGCGGACTCGTCCCAGGCGGACTCGGCAGCCCAGCTAGTTCCCGCGTTCCGTCCAGACTCTCTATTCGAGGTCACGTACGATGCGCCGTTCTTACGCTTTAGTGCTTCCGACGCAAGCTGGTCGGTGCGTGTGCCCTACTATTTCATGACCTGGCAACTCAACCGCGGGTCGGTCGATGGCCACCCAACGGACATCTTGGTCACGTCCACGCTCCCGGAATACCACCGCGCCGACGAGTACGCCTCGCAGAGTACACTCATGCTGATGGTAAGCGAGCAAGACTGCGGAAGATTTATGCCTGTCATGAAACAGTATGGGACGATTGGGCCGGGAGAGCCATCCACGTTGGTCGAAGGTAGTACGTTGTACCGAGCGACGCCAACGGATGGCATCCACAACAAGGTGCTCGCCGAATTCCTCGTCTGGTCCCTGGAAGCCACCTGTATAGCCGTGCTCTACAGCGGCCTGCCCGGTCCGTTCGAGGCGAACTACGTCCACTTCGGCGACTTCGTCCGCGCGCTCGATCTCTGACGCGCCATGATGGGCACACAGGTGCCGACCAGACGGGCCCTTTAGTCTAGCACGAGGTCGAGCGGGAACGCGGATGACTCGTACGGTCCGAACACCTGCTGCGCGCCGCTGCGCCAGGTCGTGGCGTGATCGGGACCGGCTGGACGTTCGACGAGGAAATGCACGGCGCCCGCATCGGGCGGGAGCAACCACGCGACCTCGCGGCCTAGCTCCACTATTGGAAACTGCTTCGATCCCAGCGACGGGAGTTCGCCCTGCGGACCCGTCTGCGGCGGGCCGATCCACAAGCCCACACGTACCACCGCGTCTGGCGTCGCCTCCGTCGCAAGCACCCGCACCCGGCGCTCAACGAGACGCCCGCGCAGATCGATCGTGCCAAGATCGATGTGGCTGCTATCGTCCGGAGCCGGAAGATCGTTGGCAGCCATGCGATGCACGTCCGACCCTGCAGAGACGTGTACGCGCGTGAGCACCCCGGACATCTCCTGCGCGAAGCGACCATCGCCATCGGGAAGGATCCAGAGTTGGCGCTCCTCGCCGCTCGGTTCGACCACCCACACGTGGACCTCCACGCCACGACGGCCGCCCTCGCCGGGGAGCAGCAACTGGCCGAGGAGCGCGGTCGTCTGGGGTGATGGTGCCATCGCGGACGGTGCCTCTCCACGTGTCGTGTCCGGCGAGACGGGCTTCCCAGTGCAGCTGAGCAGCAAGGGGAAAACGAGTAGAGGGACCTTGGCGAAGAGGCGAGGCATGGGACCGGATTTTGAGAGGCTTCTGGGGGCAGCGATCCGAATATCTGGACACGGGCTCTCGGAGGGTAGCAAAGGCACTCAAACAAGCGTCGCATGCAGACCGGCCCCACGCGCCGCCTAAGCTCGCCCGCTGGTGCACGCGCGCGTGTTCGTTCGGTACCATGGGGGGCGCTTCTTGCCTGCACCCGACTTCTACGCCGAATGCCACGCTTCGCCTTCGCTCTCCTCGCAGCCCTGCTCGTCGCTGTCCCTACGCAGGCGCAGCGGCCTCAGGCGGCCCCGTCTGCCTACAAGGCGCTCGGCGCGCCGAACAGCCCGCAGGTCGAGGTCGCGTGGAACCGTTACTACGACCACGCGGGCGTGACCGCTATCCTCCAGGCGCTCGAAGCCGCCTACCCCGACCTCGCCACCGTCGAGTCGATCGGGCAGTCGCACGAGGGCCGCGACCTCTGGGTCATGACCATCACCGATCCGGCGACGGGCGCGCACGACACCAAGCCCGCCATGTTCATCGACGCGGGCATTCACGCCAACGAGATCCAGACCGTCGAGGTGGCGCTCTACACGGCATGGTACCTCCTCGAAAGCCACGCCACCAACGCCTGGATCCAGGACCTGCTGCGGACCAAAACGTTCTACATCGTCCCCGGCACGAGCCCTGACAGCCGCGACGCCTTCTTCGCCGAACCCAACACGGCCAACACGCCCCGCACGGGCCAGGTGCCCCTTGACAACGACGGCGACGGGCTCACCGACGAGGACCCGCCCGACGACCTCGACGGCGACGGCCACATCACGATGATGCGCCGCGCGATGCCCGGCGGACGCTGGAAAAAGCACCCCGACGACGACCGCCTGATGATCCGCTGCGACATCGACGAGGCGTGCGGCTGGGAGGTCTGGTTCACCGAGGGCTACGACAACGACGGCGACGGCAGCCTCAACGAAGACGGCGACGGCTACTACGACCCCAACCGCAACTGGGGCTGGGGCTGGGCGCCGCACTACACTCAGCGCGGCTCGCACCACTACCCGTTCAGCCTCCCCGAGACGCGCGCCGTCGCGGACTTTATCAAGGCGCACCCCAACATCCTCGGCGGGCAGAGCTACCACAATACCGGCGGCATGATTCTCCGCGGTCCCGGCGTCGAGGGCGACCCGGCCTACCGCCGCGACGACGCCGTCATGCAGCGCATCGCGGAGGTAGGCGAACGGATGCTGCCCGGCTACGAGTCGCTCGTGATCTGGGACGACCTCTACACCGTCTACGGCGGTGAGACCGACTGGATGTACTACCGCGAGGGCATTCTCCCCTTCACCAACGAGCTGTTCACGCCCTACAACCTCTTCCGCACCGAGAGCGAGGGCGGCTTCTTCGGCGCGATGGCCGACTTCTACCGCTTCGACGAACTGCTCCTCTTCGGCGACGGCATCGTGCCGTGGACCGAGGTGGAGCACCCCGACTGGGGCACCGTTGAGGTGGGCGGGATGAAGAAAACGTTCCGCCGCATGCCGCCGTCGTTCCTGCTCGAAGAAGAGGCGCACCGCAACATGGCGTTCACGCTGCTCCACGCCTACGAACTGCCCGTGCTGGAGGTCGTGGACGTGGAAACGCGGTTGCTCGGCGGCGGGCTGACCGAAGTGACGGCGACCATCGTGAACCGCCGCACCGTCCCAACGCGGTTGGAGGTGGACACCGAGCACGGCATCACGCGCCCCGACTGGGTGACGCTCTCCGGGGCCGACGTGCTTGCCTCCGGCGTCAAGCGCAGTCGCCTCGACGACGTGTTCGCCCCGCAGGCGTCGCGCCCCGAGCGCGTGAGCGTGGAGGCCGTGCCTGGCCACGGCGCCGTGACCGTCGCCTGGATCGTGCGCGGCGGCGGCCCCTACACCGTCACCGTTGACTCGCAGAAAGGCGGACGCGCGACGATGCAGAGCGAGGGATAGTACCGGGATCGTTTGGTGGTGCGCCTCCGCGTGGTTATGCTGGTGGCATACCAGCCCACGTGCGCCATGCGACGCCTCCTGCTTGCCCTCCTCGCTGTGCTCCCCTCGCTCTCCTCGGCGCAGAACGCCGCGCTGGAGGTGGCCGGTGCGGAGTACGCCGCTATCGCCTTCCAAAGCTTCGGCGCGCAGTTCGAGTCGCAGGTCCCCTTCGGTCCCTACGAGATCGTGCAAGCCATCGACGCGGAAGGCGCCGGGACGATCTTCGACGGATGCGAGCCGTTCGAGAACGCCGACGAGGTAGCGGGCAAGATCGCGCTCATCAGCCGAGGAGCCTGCGCGACCGTAGTCAAGGCCACGAACGCTGCCGATGCAGGGGCTATCGCCTACATCATCTATATGGATGATCGTTTCGGACAGGACAGCGATGACTTCCCCTTTTTCGGCAGTGGCGACTGTGACCCTGCTGTGTGCTCCGTACCGGGCATCTTCGCCACGCGCTTGACCTACAAGACCATTCTCCCGGAGATCGATGCGGGCGCGCGAGGCACCATCACGAACAGCTTCTTCATTCCACCATCCACCGGCTCCGTCGAGACGGGCGTCGTCAACCTGCCGATCTATGACCACGGCTTCTTCGGCGCGACGGCAGCTTTCACGCAGACCTCGGCTGGGGAAGCGCCCTACACGTTCAGCGGCTTTACGCCGCTCTTCGTCGGTACGGTACTCGTTGGCATCGACGGCAACGTAGCGGGCAGCCCCTACGATGGCACCTCGGAGTACGAGCGCATCGCTTCCGTTCTGACCGGAAGCGCCTTCGGTTTCGACTCGGCCGCGCAGGCGCACTTCCGCTCGGACGATCTGGGCGTCGAGGTCACCCACCTCGCGCTTGGCTACACCGGGGACGCGCGGGTGCTGCTCTCGCTCAGCGTCGCCAGCACGACGGGTGCAGCCATCAACGACGCCTACATCGGCCTCTTTGTTGATTGGGACATCGTCGATGAAGCGGGCGACTCCTCCGCGAATGACACCGGCGGCTTCGACCCCGACTTGGCGCTCGCCTACGTCTACGACGAGGACCAGGCGCAGTACTACGGCGTCCTGCCCGTTCTCACCGGCGGCTACCCGGAGGCCCGCCTCTCGGGCTACACCACCGACTCCGATGGCACCGACACCAGCTTGTTCGCAGGTCTCACCACCAGCGTGGCCCCGGCCCCGGGGGAGGCGGAGCGCGCGGTGGTGGTCGGGCAAGGACCGTACACCTTGCCAGCCGATGGCACACCGGTGGATGTCGGTTTCGTGCTGGTGCCGGGACTCAGCGAGGCGGAATTGCTCGCCAACGCGATGGTTGACTGCACCTTCTTGTACTGCCCCGCGGTCGAAACCACGACCGAGGCCGGGACCTACCGGCTGGCGTCGGTCTACCCCAACCCGGTCCGCGCAACCGCGACCGTCAGCTTCACACTGCCGACGACTGAGGACGCCCGCGTCGAGGTGTTCGACCTACTCGGGCGGCGTGTGGCGACGCTCGCGGACGGCCTCCGCGCCGCGGGCGAGCACGCCGTCACGCTAGACGCGGCGAGCCTGCCGAACGGCGTCTACCTGGTGCGGCTCTCGACGCCGAGCGCAACGCTCACCGAGCGCGTCACGGTCGTCCGCTGAGTCCTCGTGGTACGCACCGGGGGCTTGTGGCGACCGTAGCAGTATCGGTGGGGTGGTTGCTGTTCGAGGAGAAGCACCTGACTCCAGATGTCGGGCATGGCACGGCTGCCTTGGAGCGGCCCAGTCTGCTCGGTTGACCGCTTGCGACTCGACACGATGCGAGCGTCTGTGGCATGAGGCTCTCCCTCTTGAGCCTCCGTGCTGAGTTTCTACCCATCTCCTGGTACACGACGCTCCACCATCACGCGAGGTAGACATGAACGCCCGATTCTCAACACTCCTTCTGGCAAGCCTGCTTTGGACCAGCACGGCTCTGGCACAGATCACGGAAACGAAGCTGGTTTCCGGTGAGGGCATTCTGTTCGGCCAGGCGGTGGCCGTGGCCGGTGACCGTGCCGTGGTCGGGGTAGGCCTGCTGGAAGGAAACGCGGCCTACAGCTATCGCCGCATCGGCGACGCGTGGGTCGAGCAGGGCATGCTCGTCCCAGCCGATGGTACGGACGCAGAAGGCTTTGGCAGTTCGGTGGCCATGACCGAGGCGTACGCCATCGTCGGCGCGCCGCTGTTCGATCACGGGGGCGCCACGAACGGCGGGGCGTCCTACCTGTTTGAGCGCGACGGCGACAGCTGGGCGGAGCAGACCCGTGTGGCCCCCAGCGATGTGGACGGCCAGGACGACTCCGGTACGTCCGTCGCGGTCTCTGGCGACTACGCCATCGTGGGAGCCCCCAAGCACAATGGGATCGGATTCGACTCGGGGGCCGCCTACATCTTCGAACGAGTCGGAGAAAGCTGGATCCAACAGGCCAAGCTCGTGGCCAGCGACGAGGCGGCCAACGATGAGTTTGGCATCGCCGTATCGATCTCCGGGGACTACGCCATCGTGGGCGCCTGGCGCGACGACGACACGGCCGCAGGCTCCGGCAGCGCGTATGTCTTCAAGCGTACCGATGACGTCTGGATCGAGCAGACCAAGCTCACCGTGAGCGATGGCGGTGCCGGTGCCTCGTTTGGATTCGCCGTCGGCCTGTCTGGTGACTACGCCCTCGTTGGGTCGACCCTGGCAGATGGAGGCCTCGCCCTCACCGGCGCGGCCTATGTCTTCAAGCGGGACGGGGACGACTGGGTCCTGCAGGACAAGCTCGCCGCCGAGGATGGGGTGCCGAGCGACTTCTTCGGCGTCTCCGTGGCCATCGACGACGACTTTGCCGTCATCGGCTCGTTCAACGCGGACGGATCGAGCCCTGGCACAGGTGCTGCCTATGTGTTCAACCGGCAGGGGAGCACGTGGACACAGATCGCGAAGCTGGCCGCCAGCGATGGGGGCGCCGTCGACCTGTTCGGGGGCGCCGTGGCGATCTCCGATGACTGCGCCCTGGTCGGCGCCGAAGGAAGCAATACCGCTAGGGGGGCGGCCTACGCCTACTGCGGCTTTGCCGCCCTCGTAAGCACCCAGGACGGCGTTCCAGACAGCCTCCACCTCGCCTCGATCTACCCCAACCCCACTACCTCGACGGCAACGGTCGGCTTCACACTGCCCACGGCCGAAGAGGCGCGCGTGGAGGTCTTCGACCTGCTCGGGCGGCACGTCGCCACACTCGCCGACGGGCAGCGGGCGAGCATCGCGTTACGCTGGACGCGACGAGGTTGCCGAGTGGGGTCTATGTGGTGCGGCTCTCGACGCCGACTACCTCACTCGCCGAGCGTGTCACGGTCGCGCGGTAATCGTCACGGCTAGGCCTTGGTGGGGCGTAAGCCGTTGAGACACAGATTCATGAAGTGCGCCTCGCGCCTGTCGAGGAATGCGTCCCACTCCTCTTTGGTGGCCCCCGCGTAGGCGCGCACGAGGCCGCCGCCGACGGTTGGGAAGAACGTCATCGACACGAGGAACGTGGTGAACTCCAGCAGGGTGATCGGACGGATTTCGCCTGTCGCAATGGCTGCATCGAGCTTCGCCTGCATCGCCGTGCGCCCGTCAGGAAATTCGAGCGCGATGGTCTGCCGCCAACGCTCCGGGTGGTGGTGCAATTCGGAGATGATGTAGCCGACCAGGTACGGGTGGTCGTCCATCATTGCGAGGTCTGCGACGATGAGGTCGCGGACGAAGTCGCGGAACGGGACGTCGGGCTGCATCGCGGGCTCGAAGCGGCGGAACGTCTCGCGGACGGCCCGCATGAAGACGGCCTCAGCGAGACGCTCCTTGCTGCGGAAGTAGTAGTGCAGCATCGACTTGTTGACGCTGGCCTCGTTGGCGATCTCCTGCATGCGCGCGCCGTCGGTGCCCTGGCGGAGAAACACCCGGTGCGCGGCGTCGAGGATGTTGACTTCCGCCTCGTCGATGTCGTCGGGCGGCGCGAGGTCGGTCACGGCGGGATGCGCGTCGTGCAGGGCCATACCAGCAAAAGGCACGTGGGAGAGGTCGGCGGTGCAGTGGGGCAGGCGGTGCGGTACGCGCTAGGCTGCCGCTTTGGTTTCGCGCTCGCGAGGGGCACGGCGCGGGTCGGCGACCGAGTGGCAGGTGTCATAGGCGGCTTCGCTAAAGCTTAACACATCCGAATATGTGACCGATTCGGCCGATATGAAGCCATTTATAGTAGGGTTGTCTAGATGTTCCAACCAAATGGTTGGACCAGGTGGAACGCACCTCGTGCGGGCTCGTCTCATCGGTCAACCACTTGGTTGGACAAGCCGGGTGGCCCCTCTCGATCCTGCCCTTCTCCTCGCCCTGTCGATGCGCTGCCTCCTCCTGCTCGGCCTGCTGAGTGTGTCGTTTGACGCGCGTGCGCAGCAGCCTGCCGCCCTGCCGACCCCGCTTGAAACCGCCCTCGAAGCCGAACTCGACCGCCTCGGTCACCACGTTGCTGACGATGCGTGGCCCTCCGTGGCTGCGCCCTTCCGGTCCACCACCGACAACCCCGGAGGCATTCAGGTTGCGCTGGTAGATCCTGTTCTCGTAGCGGAGACCCAGCGCGCCGTGCGTCGCCCGAACGCACTCGCGCGCGATGTAGCGCTTCTCCTCGAGAGCCTCACCCTGAGCACGGAGACGCTGACGCTCGTGGTGCACCCGGACTGGGCGACGGTGCCTCCGCCGCGCCGCGCCGACCTCGCACAGACGCTGGGTGTGGCCCGCGTGGACATCGTCCCGGCCACGAACGCCGCGGCGATTGCGAGTGCTGTGCCGGAAGGGGCCATCGTCTACGTGGATGCGGGCACCGGCCTCTCTGACACGGCACTGCGCGATGTGGCGAAGAACCTGACCGAGCGTGGCACGCCGACGCTCGCTGCCACGCCGACGCTCGTCCGTCATGGTTTCCTCGCGAGCGCATCGCCCGACTTCGAGGAGGTACTCGCGCGCCACCTGGCCTTAACGCTCGCCGACGCGGCGCGTTCGGACAGCCTGGCACCGACGGCCTTCACCGCGCCACGGCCGTTGCCTGCTCGGCTGACGATCAACGCTGCGACGGCGTCCGATCTCGGCCTCGTGTTCCCATGGGACGTGCTTCTCCAGGCCAATGTGCTGGGCGAGGCTGCCGCGACGGCCGCACCGCTCGGCTTCGACGATGCGGTGCAGATCGCAGCGCGCGACAACGCCGCGTTGCGGGCCGAGGTCTACCGAGCGGAGGCTGCTGAAGCAGCTGTCGCGCTGGCGCGGAGCCGCGTGCTCCCGCAGGTACGCCTGTCGAGCACGGCGCGGCTCGTGAACGAAGACCTGGCCACGTCGGCGCTCGGGGGCGCGGTGCCAGAGCGGCTGTGGACGGCGGAAGCCGAAGTCTTCCAGGTGCTCTTCTCCGAGCCGGCGTTCGCAGGCATCGCGGCACAGCGACGGTTTGCGGTAGCGGCTCGCTACGAGCGGGAGTCGGTCCGCCTCGATGCCGCCTCAAACGGGGCTCTGGCGTTCCTCGGCGTACTGCGTGCGCAGACCGGCGCGGCCATCGCCGAGGAGCGCGTCGCGCGGACGCAGGTCGACCTCGACGCCGCACGGTCGCGCTCGGACGCAGGCATGGCGAGCGCGGGCGACGTGGCGCGGCTCCAGGCTGAGGTGGCACGGGCCCGGCAGGACCTCGTCCTCGCGTGGGGTGGGGTGGAAGTGGCTGGACTGGCGCTCAACCAGACGCTCGACCTCCCCATCGACGCGCCGGTCCAGGTTGCCGTGGAGGGCACGGGCAGGGCGCAGGCTGGCGAAGGGGAGGGAGCGGTTCTCCTAGCTTCCGCAGCCACGATGCCTACCGCTGACGCCCCGACACCCGACGCTCAGCGTGCGGTCTCCGACGCCCTCGCGACGCCTCGTTCGCTCCTCGCGCAGATCCCGATACTGTCGCTCGTGGACGCGCCCGCTGCCACGCGAGAGTTCGCAGCCCAGGCAGAGGCCAACGCGCTCGCCGACGCCCCGGCGGCCCAGGCGCTTCAAGCCGTTGTGACGGCCAGGCAGCGGCAACTCACCTCGGCGCAGCGCTCGCTCTATCTCCCCGAGCTGAGCCTCTTCGCCAGCGCCAGCACGCGCCTCGCCGACGGCGGTGCCGGCCTCACCATTCCTCAGGGGTTGCCCGTCCCACCTGCGCCTGACGAGACGTGGGCGGTCGGGGTCCAACTGAGCTTCGATCTCTTCAGCGGCGGACGCAAGAACGCACAGCGTCGCCTTGCCGAAGCCGAGGTCTTCCAGGCGCAGGCGCAGCTCGACCTCGTGCAGCAGCAGCTCGCGCTCGGCGCCCGCGCTGCCGCCACGCAGCTCGGTACCACACATGCCGCCTACCGCCAGGCCGAGGACGCCGCCCGTGCTGCCGCCGAGGCCTATGAAGACGTGGCTCGCCTCTACCGCGAAGGCGTCGTCGGGGTGACGGCGCTGGTGGAGGCACAGGAGGGCCTGCGGATCACCCAAGAACTCGCTGCCAACGCCGCCTACGACGTGGCCGAGGCCTACGTGGACCTCCAGCGCGCCACCGGCCGCTTCGACGCGCTCGACCGCCTCGACGTTGCCGATCCATCCTCCGATGCGCTCACCGCGCGCCGTCCCTAGCTGCCCCATCGCACCTCTTTCGACCCCGATCCCTTCAGCCGTCATGTGCACGTCTCCCGTTCCCCATCCTGCCGCCCATCTCGTGGCGCGCTTTTTCCTCGGAGTGCTCATTGCCCTCTTCTTTCTGCTCTCCGGCTGCTCGGCGGAGGAGCCGACCGCGCCACCGCCCCCGCTCGTCCGCACCGTAGCCGTCGCGCCGGGTGAAGCCACAGCGGCCTCGTTCTCCGGCGTGACGCGCGCCGCTGTCGAGTCCCGCGTCGCCTTCCAAGTGGGCGGCGTCGTGTCCGATGTCGCTGTCGAGATTGGCGACCGCGTCCGTCGCGGGAGCCTCGTGGCACGGCTCGACCCGGCCGACTTCACGCTCCAGACGCAGCAGGCACGCTCCGGCTTGCAGCAGGCGGAAAGCCAGGCCCGACTCGCTGAGGCCGACTACGACCGCGTGCGGCGGCTCTATGAGCAGGGCGTCGTGCCGGTAAGCCAGTACGATGCCGCGCGGACGCGCCTCGAAACCGTCCAGGCCGGAGCGACCGCGGCCCGCGACCAGGTGGCGCTCGCGGAGCGCAGCCTCGGCTACACGCGCCTCACGGCGCCCGTCAGCGGAGCCGTCGCCGAGGTGCTGGTGGAGGCAGGCGAACTCGTCGCGCCGGGGCAGCCGGTGGCGCTCGTGACCACGCAGGGCAGCCCGATGGAGGTGGCGGTGAATGTCCCCGAGAACGCGGTGACGAGCCTACGTGTGGGTGAAGATGCGACCGTCGCGCTTACGGCCTTTCCCGACATCACCTTCGACGCCCGAGTCGCCGAGGTCGGCGTGGCCGCAGGACGCGGAGCCACCACGTTCCCCGTCATAGTCCGTCTCAACAGCGCCAACGCCGACGTACGCAGCGGCATGACAGCGCGCGTCGAGTTCGCGCCCGACGCAGAGGGTGCCGCCGCAACAGGATCGCTCGTGTTGCCCGTCGCCGCCATCGACGCGGATACGGAGGGGACCTACGTGATGGTCGTAGAGGCCCCGCCCGCAGACACTACCGCCGCGTCCGGCGACCGCGCCTCGGGCCAGCGCGAGGCTGTCGTGCGCCGCCGCGCGGTCGAGACCGGCACGCTCCGCGGCGACGGCGTCGAGGTGACGAGCGGGTTGACCCAGGCCGACCGCGTCGTGGCGGCGGGCCTCGGCGAGTTGGCCGACGGCCAGCGCGTCCGCCTCGCCGGCTACGACCCCCTCGCCCGCGATCTCCTCTCGTTCAGCGGGCGCTGAGCCCGCTCCGGGCAGCCTCCCACCGTGTCTGACGGGGACCCTCGAACGTGTTGCGTGTCACGTGTTGCGTGTTGGCCTCGGTCCGACAGGTACCGAGCCCCACGCACGTCCTTCTCCAACTCTGCCCACCCCTGACGAAGCGCCAGAAGCAGGTGCCGCGCACCAAAGTAGCGCTGCACCGACTTCTCACTTCTTCCTTCGCACTTCTGCCTTCCCGACCCATGCGCCTCACCCGTTCCGCCCTCGACAACCGCGTCGTCGTCTACGTGGCGGTGGCCCTCCTCGCCTTCGCCGGGCTCCGCGCCTACCTCGCGCTCCCGCGCGCCGAAGACCCCGGCTTCGTCATCCGCAACGCCGTCGTGTCGGTGCTCTGGCCCGGTGCCAGCGCCGAGCGCGTCGAGCGGCACATCGCCGAGCCGATGGAGCGCGCGCTCGAAGAAGTCAAAGGCGCCTCGCACGTCGAGACCAGCATCCAGGCGGGTGCCGTCGGGTTCTCGTTCGAGATCGAATACACCGTCGCTGATGTGGAGGGCGCGTGGACGGAGATGCGCGAGGCCATCGCTGACGTGGTGCCCGCGCTGCCACCTGGCGTCATCGGGCCGTTCATCAACGACGACTTCGGCGATGTCTTCGGCACCGTCATCGCGATCACCGGCGACGACTACACGCCCGTCGAACTCGAACGCGCGGCCCTTGAACTCCGCCGCCGCGTCCTCGCCCTCGACGACGCCCGCAGCGTGCAACTTGACGGCGTGCTCCAACGGCAGGTGGTCGTGGAATACGACCCCGCGCGTCTCGCCGGGCTCGGCATCTCGACCGGCTACCTGATCGGGCAGCTTCAGCAGCGCAACCTCGTCGCGCCGGGCGGCGACCTCCAGGTGGACGGCCAGCAGATCGCGCTCCGCACCGATGGCGCGTTCGACTCGGTCGCCGACATCGAAGTGATGGCGCTGCGGCTGCCGACGGGCGAGGTCGTCTCGCTCCGCGACATCGCGACCGTGCGCGACGCCTACCAGGACCCCGCGCGGCAGCTCGTCCGGTACAGCGGCCAGCCCGCCATCACCGTTGGCGTCTCGATGGCCGACAACGGCAAGCTCACCGAGTTCGGCCCCGAGGTGATGCGCGTCGTCGCCGAGACCGAGGCCGACCTCCCGGCAGGGCTCGACTTCCACACGGTCGTCTACCAGCCCGAGGTCGTGCAGTCGCTCACGTCGGAGTTCGTGTGGAGCCTCATCCAGGCTGTCGCCATCGTGATCGGCGTGCTGCTGCTCGCGCTCGGTGTGCGGACGGGCCTCGTCGTTGCGGCATCGATCCCGCTGACCATGTTCGCGGCGTTCCTGTGCATGCAGTTCTTCGGCATCACCATCAACCAGATGTCGCTCACGGCGTTGATCGTGGCACTCGGGCTCCTCGTCGACAACTCGATCGTGGTGGCCGAGCAGACGCTCACGGATCTCCAGCGCGGGAAGTCAAAGCGCGACGCCATCCTCAGAGCCACCCGCGAGATGGCGCTGCCGCTGCTCGTCGCGTCGATGTGTACGGTGGCGGCGCTGCTCCCGACCTATCTCGCCGAAAGCTCGTCAGCGGAGTACACGAGCGCGCTCTTCGAGGTGCTGCTGTTCTCGCTCGTCGTGTCGTGGATGCTCGCGCTCACGCTCATTCCCGTCCTTTGCTTGGCTTTCCTCAAGGCGGATCGCGGGACGGGCGAGGACGATGCCAAGATGTCGCGTTGGGAGCGGCTTACGCAGCGCTTCCGCCGCTCGTCCGACGAGGCGACTGGTGTCGAGCAGCCTGGGCAGCAGGATGAGCGCAGCGCCTACGATTCAAAGCTCTACCGCACCTACCGCGGCACGCTGACGGCGATGGTGCGGCGGCCGTGGCTGTCGCTCGGCGGCTTCGTGGCGGTGCTGTTCGGCGCGTTTGCGCTCTTCGGAACACTCGTGCCGCAGCAGTTCTTCCCGACGAAGGAGTACGAGGTCTTCAACGTCGAGCTCGACCTGCCCTACGGCACCTCGATTTCTCAGACGGAGCGCGTCGTCGCCGACCTAGAGCGGTTCTACGCCGATAGCCTCGCGGGCAGCATGGCCGCTGCTGGCGAAGTCGAGACGCCCGGCGTGTTGCGGTGGGCAGCCTACGTCGGCTCCGCGCCGCCGCGCTACACGCTGTCGTACGCCCCGAAGGCCCCGCGCCCCGGCTACGCCTACCTCCTCGTCACGGGCACGAGCCACGAGATCCAGCCCGATGTGTTCATCCGCACGGAGCAGTATCTCAAGCGCGCGCACCCCGACGTGACCGTGCGCGCCCAGCGCGTCCGCAACGGCCCGGCCATTGACTACCCGGTGGAGGTCCGCATCTCCGGCCCCGACCCGGCTGTCCTCGAAGGCCTCGCCGCCGACTTGCGTGATTACCTCCGCACGGTCCCCGGCACCGCGAACGTTGGCACCGACTGGGGCCGCCGCCAGGCTACGCTCGACATCGCCGTGGACCACGACGCCGCGCGCCGCGCAGGGCTCTCGACGGCCGACATCACGACCTCGCTCCAGACCGCGCTCGACGGCGTGCCGCTGACCGCGCTGCAGGAGGGCGACGACCTCGTGCCGGTCGTGCTCCGCTCCACGGACGCCCTCGCCGGAGCCGAGGCACTCAGCCGCCTTGACCTCTACAGCCAGGCGACCGGGCGCACCGTGCCGTTCGGGCAGGTTGCCGAGGCGCGCGTCGTCTACGAGCCCGGCACCATCGAGCGCTACGCCGGGCAGCGCACCATCACCGTCGAGACCGACATCGCGCATGGCGCCGGGCCCTTCGTGACGCCGTTCTCGCTGCAAGCCGAGGTAGAGGCCTACATGGCAGACGCCGCATGGCCCGCGGGCTACAGCTACGCCTACGGCGGCGACATCGAGGAGAGCGCGGACTCGCAGAACGCGATCAACGCCAAGCAGGGCATCGCCATCGTGGTGATCTTGATCCTGCTCGTGCTCCAGTTCAACGCGCTGCGCCCGCCCGCTATCGTGCTGCTGACGCTGCCGTTCGCCTTCATCGGCGTGACGCTTGGAATGCTCGTCTCGGGCTACGCGTTCGGCTTCATGCCGCTCCTGGGCACGATCGCGCTCTTCGGCATCCTCATCAACAACGCCGTCGTGCTCCTCGACCGGATCGGCTCGCTCCGACGGCGCGGGCTCGATGGCGAGCAGGCGGTCATCCACGCCGCCGAGCAGCGCCTCCGCCCGATCCTGCTCACCGCCGCGACGACGGCGGGCGGCCTGATCCCGCTCTGGATCTCCGGCAACCCGCTCTTCGCGCCGATGGCCGTGGCGATGCTCTTCGGCCTCGTGGCCTCCTCCGCGCTCACGCCGGGCCTCGTGCCGGTGCTCTACACGCTCTTCTACCGCCTCCGCTTCCGCGACTTCGCCTACGACCCCGATGCCAGCACGGACGCCGAGTTGGTAGACCAGGACACCCGTGCCGGTGAGATGCAGACCGGCGCATTCGGCGGCGACGGCGCGACGGCATCGCCGACGGTGGTGCCAGCTTGATGCGCGGCGTAGTATCAGTCCTGGCGACTTCGTCTGAAGCGTACCCTTATCGTTCAGATTGTATGTAGCAACGGCTCCTACACCGCGACGCGTCAGCCTGCAGAAGGCTGGGCGCGCCGTGGGGCCGCTCCGTAACTCAGCGGCAAGACAGCTTCATTCACATGGCGCGCACCACGTTAGGAACCTGGGCAACCGAGCCGGGCTTCAGCACCGAAGTTGAGATCGAATTCAACGTACACCACGAGGACGTCGACGAAACTATCCTTCGATTTCAAGTGTGGACGGCTGACTACGAAGGCGTCAAATGGACCGCCCAGACTCTTGTAAGTGCCGATGACTTTTTTCTCAGAGCGGCCCCGCTCGGTAGCCCTGCCGTCCATGTTGATGCTCTAAGCAAAGACGACCTTCGAGCGCTCGACGACACTCCGCTTGTCACGGGAGCCATCAGCTACTTGGAGCACTCCTGGCCTGGGCGCGTGGTGATCGGGTACCGCCAACCTGAAGAGGAGCCTATCTGGGCGGCTTTGACTGGAGAGGGAACAGCCTGGAATCTCCCGAAGCGCTGCGGAGCTCGGATCGACATCGCTGTTCCGGTCGATCCAATTTGGAGGCGCTGGTCTAATGCCTTGCTCGTCCGCGTTCGCCTATCCGACACTTCATTCGTCTATCCGCTCGACGCCCTGACTATTCTGGCCTGGAGGACGCGTGACTTCCTGGCGGATGATTACTATGACCGGTACATGACGCCACCGTCAATTAGATGGACGCGCACTCAGGAAAAGGGTAGGCCTCGGGACGCCGTTCGTTTTGATGAGAGTTGAAAAGCCTAGCGCGGCCTCGCTTACTCGCCCTCCAGCAGCCCTTCCTGGTCCTGGCCGTTGTGGACCAGCACGGCAGTGCCGACGGCCTGTGCGAGCCGGTCGAGGCGCTCGGCGGCGGCTTCGGACTCGCCCTCGGCGGGGCGGGGCATGCCGAGGAACGTGAGGTCGGCATTGACGCTGTTGCGCGCGATCAGGTCGAGGATGGGGAGCCGCTCGGGGCTGCCAGGCGGCTTGCGGACGATGATGAACACGTTGGCTTCCACGCGGACGGCATCGAGCAGCGCCTCCGTGTGGGCGCGCGTCGCGGCGATGGCCTCCTTCGCGTCCACGATGCGGTGGACGCAGATCTCGGCGTCGTCCCAGAAGCGGTGCTGCGTGAGGAGGTAGGCGAGGAGCAGCATTAGGTCGCCGTTGCCGCCGCGGCCGCCCCACCAGACGTGGATGCGTCGCTTCTGCCCGAAGCCCCCACCCTCTTTCAGACGGCGCTCGTCCATCCGCAGGAAGAGGACCGACTTGTGGAGGTCGGAGAAACTGCGGACGAGGTCCATCAGCAGCACGCGCCCGCCGGGCGTCCCGCTCCAGCCCATCAGCGCCGTATTCGACTCCAGCGGCCCGATACCGTGCGCCTGCGCGACCGCCACCGCCCCCTCGCGGAAGTCGGGCACGATCTGCGCCTCGGCGAAGGCTGTCATGCGGCGGTCCTGGATGTACGACCGGATGTGCCGCTCGGCGGTCTCGCGCAGCTTCGGCTTGTTCGCCTCCGCGACCTTCCCGGTGATGAGTTGGAAGAACGTCACGAGGCCCCGTCCTCGGCTGAGCCATTCGGCCAGCGCGACGAGGTGTTCGCGGTTGTGCGGCTGCCCGGTGAACACCATCAGGTGGGGGCGCCAGTTGCGCGTGTCGTCGGCCGCAGGGGTGCGGTCGAGGTTGAGCAGCGCGTACCGGGCGATGGAGGTCCAGATGCCGCTGCGCACGTCGCCCCAGGCGCGGCGCGTGCCCCGGCGGCTGAGCGCGAAGAAGATGCCGTACGAGATCACGATCGCCGCGACCGTGGCAGGCGCGTTGATAAGGAACATCGCGCCGTAGCAGCCCGCCGCGCCGAGGAGCGGCACCGCCAGCGGGACGTTGAAGCGCGGGCGGTAGCTCGGGTTGCCTACCAGCCGCTCGATACCCGCCACGAGGTTGACCATCCCGTAGGTGTTCAGGAAGAACATCGTGATGATCGGCGCGACGAAGTCGAGGTCGCCCGCCCAGATTACGACGACGGCGATCACGCCCGTGATAAGGACGGCCATGCGCGGCTCGGTCGGGCTACCCAGGTTCGACGCGATCCAGCCGGGCACCACGCGGTCCTTCGACACCGCCTGCAGCGTGCGCGGGGCCGCGAGCACGCTGCCGAGCGCCGACGAGAGCGTGCTCGCCGCCACGCCCGCGAGGATGAGCACCGGCACGCTCGCGATCCGCTCCATCGAGAGGTTGTCGCTGATGAGCACGTCCGCCGGAAGCTGAAACGCAAACCACACCGCCGCGCCGACATAGACGAGCGCCGTCACCACAATCGACGTGATCGTGCCGAGCGGGATGCTGCGCGACGGGTCCTTGAGGTCGCCCGAGAGGCTGATCCCGACCTCGATGCCGGTCACGGCGGGGAAGAACACCGCGAAGACGACCCAGAAGCTGACGCCGTCGGTGTAGCTCGCCGTGAGGTTGGGCTCCACGAACTCGCCCCAGCCGCCGGTGAAGAACGAGATCAGCGCCGCAATAAGAATGGCGAGGATGCCATACTGGATCTTGAGCGCGAAGTCGGCCCCCACCCACGCGATCACCACGAACACGAGCGCGACACCGGTGGCGATGGTCTGCGGCGGGATACCCTGGACGACGGCCAGCCCTGAGATAGCCTCGGTGAAGCCGATGATGTAGAACGCGACCGAGATCGCCTGCGAGAGGTAGAGCGGGATGCCGATGGCCCCGCCGATCTCGAGCCCCAGCGAGCGCGAGATGAGGTAGTAGTTGCCCCCGGCCTTCACATCCATGCTCGTCGCGATGGCGGAGAGCGAGAGGCCGGTCAGGAACGAGATCGCGTTCGCCAGCGCGATGATGATCAGCGCGCCGTAGAGCCCGGCCTGCCCGACGACCCACCCCGTCCGCAGGAAGAGGATGATGCCGAGGATCGTGAGGACGTTCGGCGTGAACACCCCGGCGAAGGTGCCGAAGCGCCCGGCAGCAGGCATACTGGAGGGAGGCGGCGAGGCCACGAGCGAGAGGTCAGAGGCAACGGTGCGAGCAGCAGCAACTTACGCGGCCGATCCCATACCTCCGCCCCCCTCCTTTGTGGCACCAGTGGCGCCCGGAGTCGTTTGCGTCGCCAAGTGGTGTCTGCGCCGCCGCCGCCGCGTGACCACCGCCGCGTGAGATACCTTTCGGACGACAGGACTCGCTTCGTACAAACACGCAGAATCGCGGTATGAGTATCTCCCGAATCGTCTCGCTGCTGCCCAGCGCCACGGAGATCGTCTGCGCGCTGGGGCTGGCGGACCGGCTCGTCGGCGTCACGCACGAGTGCGATTGGCCGCCGGAGGTCGCGGGTCTGCCCGTCGTGACGCGCTCGCGTATCCCTGCGGACGCCAGCAGCGCTGAGATCGACGCGCTCGTCCGCGAGCAACTCCAGACCGAGGCCGCGCTCTACACGCTCGACGAGGAAGCCCTGGCCGCGCTTGCGCCGGACCTCCTCGTGACGCAGGCGCTCTGCGACGTGTGTGCGGTCGCTGAGGCCGAGGTCGCCGCCGCGGCCTGTCGCTTGCCGGGGTCGCCCCGCGTGCTCAACCTCGAACCGATGACGCTGGCCGAGGTGCTCGGGTCCATACGCGCTGTAGGCGACGCTACCGGCGTGGACGCGACGCCCGTGGTGGCTGCGCTCGAAGCGCGGATCCAGGCCGTCGCTGCCGCTGTGGCAGGGCATCCTCGCCCCCGTGTGGCGATGCTGGAATGGCTTGACCCGCCGTTCTCGGCTGGCCACTGGAACCCCGAGCTGGTCCACCTCGCAGGCGGGACTGAGGTGCTGGGCCGTACAGGCACGGCGTCACGGACGCTCCAGTGGGAGGAGGTCGTCGCGGCGCAGCCCGAGGTCGTGGTGGTCGCGTGCTGCGGCTTCGAAATCCCGCGCGCGCTCGAGGACATCGGGGTGCTCGACGCAGTGGCAGGCTGGGCGACGGTGCCGGCGGCACGTGACGGGCGCGTGTTTGTCGTAGATGGCTCGGGGCTGTTTGCGCGGCCAGGTCCGCGTCTCGTGGAGAGCGCCGAACTCCTCGCACATCTGTTCCACCCCGATGCCGCGCCGAGGCCCGCGGGCGTGGCAGCACCCGTGCACCTCGCACCCGTCGGGACGTCGTATGTCGGACCTGCCTGACCTGCTCAGGGCCGCACTCTCTGCAGACGCGAGCCTACGTGGCATGCGTAGCGAAACGTAAGAGCAGGGAGGTTGTATGAGCCAAACATTCAAATCGTCCGCCAGTTAAGGCTCCTATCTGCTGTGAATGCTACCAAGCAACTCTTCTCTCCCCGCCAAGTCGCCGAGGGTCTAGGTGTAGGTGAATCCACCCTTAAGCGCTGGGTCGACGCTGGCCGCCTCAAAGCGCACCGCACGGCTGGCGGACACCGCCGCGTTTCCTTAGCCGAGGTGCTCCGGTTCGTACGCCAGGGGGACGCGGAGCTGCTCCACCCTGAAGTGTTTGGGCTGCGCGGCCTCACGGGCATGGCCGCCCTTGCCAGCGACGACGACGACCCCATGGGCCGTGCCCTCGAGGTGCTCGGCGCGCTCGGTCTCGCCCTCGACGCGATCGCCGAGGGAATTACGGTGGCCGACATGCGCCGCGAGGGCGAGCCGCTCGTGTTCGCCAACCGCGCCTTTTATGACATCACTGGCTACAAACCGGAGGAGACCCTGGGGCGCAACTGCCGCTTCCTCCAAGGGGCCGACACGGACCCCGAGGCCGTGCAGGAAATCCGCCGGGGCCTTGCCGCTGGCAAATCGGTGGACGTCGAGCTGCTGAACTACCGCAAGGACGGCACTCCCTTCTGGAATCGCCTCTCTCTGGTCCCTGTCGCCAGCGGGGGGGCGCGTCCCGACCACTACGTGGGCGTGCAGCGCGATGTGACGCTGCTCCGTGAGGCTCAGCACCGCCGAGCGGTCGCAGCTCCCAGCGAGCAAGGGTGACGCCCGAGGCACGGGTAGTGCCGAGCGTCGCGGAGGGAGAGGGCCTCTCCGACACGCGCGCGGCGGCCAGGCACCGCATGCCCGACCGCCGCGCTAAGAGAGCACGGACCGAGAGATCATCCGCGTCCGCCCGGTCCCCGGGGTCCACGGTGCCCTGGCCCACCCACTAGGTGCATCCGCAGCGCCGCGTGGACCATTGCGATCTCTTCCTGTGTGTCGTCGAGGATCTCTGCGAGCCCTGCCTGGAACGCCTCGCGCGCCGCGTTGCGGTCGATAGTCCCGCGCTGGGCTTCCATCTCGGCCCGAAGCGCCTCCAAATCCGTCTGCTGTGCGTCTGTCAAGTCAAGCGCGTCAGCCATCGCAGCCTGTTCGGCGGCGCGTCGCTCCTCGCGCTGGGCCTCTCGATCCGCACGGTGTGCCTCCAGGGCCGCGATCTGGGCTTCGGTCAGCACCGCATCGATCTCGCTCTTCATCGCCTCGGCGAGCGCGCGGGCCTGGGCGCGGCGGTCGTCGTTGGCGAGGTCGCCCTCACGTAGGGCCTCGAACTCGGCGCGGTAGGCCTCACGGATAGCGTCGATGGCAGCCTGCTGTGCGTCGGTGAGGGTGAGGTCGTCGGTCAGCACGCGGTCGAGCGCGCCGTCTCGGGGACCCCCTCGGCCACCGCGCGGACCCCGCGGCCGGTTGCCCCGCTCAGCCCGACGGTCTTCGCGTTCGGCGCGGCGCTCATCGAGCTTCGCTTCGAGGCGCGTGAGCTGCTCGGGCGTAAGACGGCTATGTACCTCTGCCGCGACCGTCCAGAGCATGCCGGGCTCAAGGTGGCGCCCTTCGAACGAGCGGGAGGCGGCTACGAGGTCGTCGGACGAGGCGCCTGCATCGGAAGCCACGCCCGTGACGGCGGAGGCAAGGGTGACGGTGTCCGTCGTGAGGGCGTCGCTGGCCTCGTCGGCCGAGTCGCAGCCCGTGAGAAGGAGGCCGAGTGCAAGCAGCAGAACAAAGAGCGCGGGCATGGCAAGCAGGTCAGAGCCGCTGGTGACGCGGCGGGCGCGGTAGGTCATGGCACGTGTGGTTGGATGAACACGAGAGCGGGCCACGGTGGCCCGCGAACTGTGCCTCCAATCTGACTACCCTGGGCGCGGCGAATGTCACAGAGCTATGGCGGAGCGCCTGCAGTCGTGTGGGAAGCGGGTCACAAGAGGCCGCGGCCCTGTCGTGATTCCCGTGCGGGCCACGGTCTCCGGCAGGTCTCTCTGAGGTCGTGGTGACATGCAAGCCGATGGCCGCTCCCGGCTTCGATTCCGTCCCCGCTGCGTTCGACTCATCGCTGCGTTCGACTCATCGCTGCGTTCGACTCATCGCTGCGTTCGACTCGTCCCCCGACCCCATAGGATCGCACTCCTCCTCCGCCTTGCGGTGACGAAATCGCGGCGGCGTGCGCGTCTGACCTGCTGGATGTCACGACTCCCTCGTGTCGGACAAAACCCCGTAAGAATAATAATGTAGGCCTCTGGGTAAAAGGCGTGTAGGAGATGGATTAATCTGGCGTAAGATCTTGGTTAGTTACTAAACCTTAACAATCTCAGGGGATAGGGCATGTATAGTCAAATCTCATATCCATCCTAACTCTCTTCTGCTCTCTCATGAGGTCTTTCATTTCCCTACTCACGTTACTGTTCTTCGTCGGCTTCTCCGGATGCGCTGACGACTTTGCCGGTCCGGCTGGCACGGAGCTCGCACCTGCCACCACAGAGCTTGCAGCATCAGACGTGTCCACCGAGTGTACTACCTCCGTAACGACAGCGGCAGCCATCGTCCGTGGCGGTATCATCGAGGTCACAGCCTCCCAGGTCACCAATGGCGCGCTAAACCTGACGTTCCAGCGAAGCATCAACGGCGGTGCCTGGCAAACGTTTGCGACGACCAGCGCGACGGGCTCGGGCGGCTCGATCACGGTGACGGATCCAGCCTATGGTCCTGGCGGCTCGTCCGACCCCAAGGCGGAGTACCGCACCAACTACTTCTGCCGCGAAGACTTCCTCTGGACCGAGTTCTCGGCGCCATCGAACCGGATCGCCATTGGGCCGGTGACGAGTGAATTCTAGAGCGGACACGCCCAGCCCCGACTAAGAGCCCCAGGGTCTTGCCGGTCAATTCCGGCAAGGCCCTTTTTTGTATCAGTGTGCGGCCGTCACCCGTGGCAGACAGGCAGCAGCGGAAGGCTCTAGTACCGAGGCAGGCCGGTCGCGGGGTCGATCTCGCGCACCTCCCAGTAGTTCGAGGAGCCGCCCATCGCCTCAATGCCGTTCATCATCGAGGCATGCATGCCCTGCGACATCTGGCTGAGCTGCGCCCACGTCGCTGGGTCCACGTCCTGGCCTTGCAACTGGCTCGACCAGTCGGGGATCGGCTGTGCGCCGTAGGCCGCCTGTGCCTGCTGCTGCATCTGCGCCTGGAGCGCCTGCTGCTGCTGGGCTGTGAATGCGGCGAGGTTGGTCGCCACGAGGTCCCACGTGATGCCCGCCGACGAAAGCTGCTGCTTCTCCGCCAGCGGCATCGTTGGGAAGGCCTGGATGAGGTAGGCGCGGTATTCTGCCTTCGCCTGCTCAGACATGGCCGCGCCGTTGGCCTCGGCGGTAAGCGCGGTGAGGTTCACCATCCCATCGACATCCCACGAGGTCAGGGTGAGGTTGTTGGCCGGGTCCTGTCCCACGACCTGCACGTAGCGCCGCAGGACCGTCACGAAGCGCGGCGTCTCGTCCATGCCCTCGGCGAGGGTGTGGAACGCGCCCACGAGCGCTTGGCGCATCCCGCCCACCGCGATGGGGTCGCTGAGGCTGAGAATCTGGGTCATCGCCTCGCGCAGGTCAGCCACGTCCGCGAGGTAGGCCTGCGGATCCTTGTCGAACTCACCGAGCGCGAACTGCTTGATCTCGCGGCGCTCCTGCCTCGTGATAGGCTGCCCGATCATAAAGTTGAGCAACTGTACGGCGAGTTCCACATCGCCCTCGGTGAGGGCCCGTCCGTTCTTCTGCGCGAGCGCCTGTCCCCCGGACGACGCGGGCGTCTGGCCGGGAGCGGCGACGCGCTGGAACTGGTAGCCGTTGCCCTGCGGGTCTACAGCGGCAAACTGCGTGTCGTTGATCCCGGTGACTTGGTACTGCCAGACCGCGCCCGTCTGCTCGTAGAGCGTGATGATGGTGCCGTCGACGTGGTAGGTACCCCCGGTGGCCTGCACGCCCTGGGCGGCGTAGGATCCGTCGCTGTTGAAGACGACCGTGATGCTGACGTTGGGCTCGTGCCACGTTCCGAGAAGTGTTTGTGCCTGCACGGTCGCGGTAGCGAGGAAGAGCGAAGCGAGGAGGGCGAGTCGCATAGTAACGATCGGGTTAGGAATGGAAGGCACAGCACCCTACATGCGCAACGGTCGCCCGTCAAGGATCATCCGGTCGGCGGTTTTTGGGGAAGGCGTCCGGACCTTGTCGGGGACGAACGCGGGGACGCTGTGGGGAAAAGGCGCGAGACTGTCCAAGGGCCCTCACCGAGCGCGTGAAGCGGCTACTTTGCGCCCGACTCGTTGCTTTGCTTCTTCGACTTCCGCGGCCTTGCCGATGACGCCTGAGCTTGCTCAACTCCGCGACTTCCTCGCGGCCCACGCCCCCTTCGACACGTTACCTGAGGCCGACCTGCAGCGGGCTATCCGGTCGCTCGACGTGCGCTATGTCCGTCGTCAGCAGCCGATCCTGACGCTTGGCCAGCCCAACGCGCACCTGCACGTCGTGCGCAAGGGCGCCGTCGAGGTGACGGGGCCGCAAGGGGCGCTGGTGGCCCGGTACGGCGAGGGCGACAGCTTCAGCTACCCCTCGCTCCTCGGCGACGGCGTCGCGAGCGCGCACGCCACGGCCATCGAGGACACGCTGCTCTACCAACTGCCGGTGGAGACCTTTCGCGCGCTGCGCGCACAGCACGTCGACTTCGCCGAGTTCTTCGACGAGGCGCAGGCGCACCGCCTCCGGGCTGCCCTCGACCGCCGTACGCAGGCCGCCGAACTCGTCACACCGGTTCGTAGCCTGCTCAAGCGCGCGCCCGTCACGATCCCACTCGATTCCTCGATCCGTACCGCTGCGCAGACGATGGCCGAGGCGCATGTCTCGTCGCTCCTCGTCGTCGAGAAGGCTGCGGAGGAGCCGGGTGGGCCGGGGCGGCTCTTCGGCATCCTCACCGACCGTGACCTCCGCACGCGCGTGCTTGCCGAGGGCCGCGACCCCGACGGCCCCGTGCGCGGCGTGATGACGCCCAATCCGGCCGTCATTGGCGCGGACGCGCTCGCCTTCGAGGCGCTGCTGCGCATGACCGCGCGCAACATCCACCACCTCCCCGTGATGGACAGCGGTGCGCTCGCGGGGATCGTCACCGTCACCGACCTGATGCGCCTGCAGGCGTCGTCGCCGGTCTTTATCGTGGGCGACATCGCCAAGCAGACCACGCCCGAGGGCCTCGCCCGGGTGGCGGAGCGGCTCCCCGACTTGCTGCTCCGGCTCATCGAGGCCGACGCCAAGCCGCGCGATATCGGGACGGTGGCTACGGCCGTGGCCGACGCGCTCACGGAGCGGCTGCTGACGCTCGCCGAGGCGAAGCTCGGCCCGCCGCCGGTGCCCTACGCGTGGCTCGCGCTCGGCTCGCAGGCGCGCCAGGAGATGAACGCCCACTCCGACCAGGACAACGCGCTCCTCCTCCACGACGACTTTGACCCCGACGCCCACGACGCCTACTTCGCCGCGCTCGCGCAGGTTGTCTCCGACGGGCTCCACGGCGCGGGCTTCGTCTACTGCCCCGGCGACGTCATGGCGACGAACCCGCGCTGGCGGCAGCCGCTCGCCGCGTGGAAGCGCACCTTCACCACGTGGATCGAGCGGCCGGACCCGAAGGCGGTCATGCACACCACGATCTTCTTCGACCTCCGCCACGGCCACGGCGACGACGCCCTCACGCGTGCCCTCCGCGCCCACATCCGCGAGTCGGCTCGCAGCAACCAGATCTTCCTCGCCACCCTCGCCGTCGACGCGCTCCAGTTCGAGCCGCCGCTCGGCTTCTTTCGCACCTTCGTCGTGGACCGCTCTGGGGAACACAAAGACACGTTCGACATCAAGGCGCGCGGCCTCGCACCGCTGGTTGACATCGCGCGGGTGTACGCGCTTGCGTCTGGGGTGATGGCCGTGAACACGCACGACCGGTTCGCCGCTATCGCCGAGGCGGGTGCGGTCAACCCGAAAGACGCCACGAGCCAGGACGACGCCTTCGAGTACGTGGCGATGACGCGGCTGCGGCACCAGGGCCGCCAACTCCGCGCGGCCGAGACGCCGGACAACCGCATCGCGCCACGCGAACTTTCGCGCCTGGAGCGCACGCACCTGCGCGACGCGTTCAAGGTGGTCGTCACCGCGCAGGAGAGCCTGGCCTCCCGCTACAACACGGCGATGATCAGCTAGCGGACCACCGTGACGCGCTCGGCGAGGGCGACGCTGGCCGTGGAGAGCCGCACCACGTAGACGCCACTCGGCAGGCCCGTCGCGTCGAGCGTGACCGTGTGCGTGCCGGCGGGGCGGACGCCCTCAGCCACGACGGCTACGCGGCGTCCGAGCAGGTCGTAGACCTCCACACGTGCTTGCTCGGAGGTCGGCAGCGTGAAGCCGACTATCGCGGTCGTGGCGACCGGGTTGGGATAGACCGAGGCGAGGCGGTAGGTGCCGGCCTCGGTGGTCGTCTCGACGGCTGGACAGTACTCAATCGCGCAGTTGATCGCGTTGGCGAACATCTCGTACTTGTCCAGCCCAGGAACCAGCGCGAAGGTGGCGACGCTCGGCGTGCCATCGCCAGGCAATGTGAAGGGCCCCCGCCCAACGACAACAGCACGTTCGCCCTCGCCCTCGGCAGGTGCGGCCCGGGAAGTCAGTCCGGCGAAGAGGCTCACGTCCGAGCCATCCGAATCGGTCGTGTAGCCGGAAAATGGGCCCGGATGTCCAAGCTCGGGCATGGCACGTACCCCGTAGTATTGGGCTTGGTCAGCATCGTAGATGTAAGCCAGCTGCAGGTGCTCGTCGAAGCCACCAAGGTCGTCAGTTGACGAGTCCCCGTGATCGTCCATCACATTCCAGTCGGCAAACAGGCCGAGATAGACATCCTCGATCGTCTCGCCTGTCGTGCTGACAGCGGTGATTTGTAGGAGGATCAACGGATCACCCGAGATCCCATAGGTGAGGTTGGTGACCTCAACGCCCAGCTCGTCCGAGCGGAATCGTGCCTGCGCCGCAGGGCCATCGGTGGCTCTGCCCGTGAGGACTGTGCCGTTGCGGACATACTCCGAGGCCTCAGCATAGGGGCTCCCGACCACGTTGCCATCGATGCCCACGAGCACGGAGCCAATGCGAAGCGGGGTGAAGCCGTTGAACGTGAACGGAAGCTCGCTAGCAACGGGCGCGTAGTTGTTCTCGGGCACCGCGCCGAAAAAGCCGTTGTCGTAGATCGGCAGGTTCACCACGCCCGTCGCTACCTCGCCGACGCTAGGCAGGTCGGAGAATTCAATCGTGATGGTCGCCTCCTCCCCGAACTTCACGTCCGGCAGGATCGACTTGTAGTCGCGGCGCGACATGAACACGCCCGGGACCGAGCAGACGCTCTCGTCGCAGTCGCCGCCCATGTTCACGAGGGTCTCGCCCTCCTGGCCTTCGCGCTCGTCCATGTAGACGATGTAGGCGACGGCACCGGCGTTGGCTGCGTTCTCGGCCTTGAGGACGAAGGCGCAGGCGCCGCGGCTGATCAGGGCGATGTTGCCGGCGATGTCGTCGGCGTTCTCGAAGGGCTCGCAGCCGTCGATGGTGGTGCCGTCACCGGCGGCATCGATGGCCTGGACGACCTGGAAGGGGCCGAAGGTGGCGCCGTTCTCGAACTGAGCGCCGTAGTTCTGGGTGGCGAAGACGGCGTACTCGTTGCCCGCGATCTCGAGGGTCGCGTTGGTCTCGCCGACCACCTGCGCCAGCGCAGCGCCCGGAATGAGCAGAGCGCAGAGCAGCGTATAGCGGAGGGGACGCATGGCAGCGGGTAGCTAGACAAGAGGCACTAGGCTAGACACGATAGCCACACGATGATGGAAATCAAAGCGGGGCGGTCGGCAGCTCCCCGAGGTTCCTCAACGAAAAGGGGCCTCGCCGGATCACTCCAGCGAGGCCCCTCGGATCAGCGCGTCAGGGGTCCCCTGACGGTAGTCCAGGTTGCGTCGAAACGCTTAGCGCACGATGGTCACGCGCTCGGTCAGGGTCGTCTCGCCCGCGGTCATGCGGTAGACGTAGACGCCGCTCGGGAGGTTGGCGGCATCGAAGGTGACCTGGTGGCTGCCGGCCGGGTAGGCGGCCTTGGCCAGCGTAGCGACCTCACGGCCGAGCATGTCGTAGACAGCGATGCTGACTTCCTCGGTCTGCGGGATCGTGAAGCCGATCTGCGTCGTGGCCGTGAACGGGTTCGGGAAGGCCGACTCAAGGCGGTAGGTGCCCACGAGCGTCTCCTGCTCTTCCGCGACCATGATGCCGTAGCGATCGTAGACGCCCTGCGCGTTGGCGAACAGGCTGGCCTCGCTGGTGCCCGCCACGAGAGCGAAGAACTGCGTGACGGGGTCACCACTGGCCGGGAGCGTGAACGGCCCCTGGCCGACGACCACCGCGCGCTCTGCCTCACCTTCGGCCGGAGCGACCGGGCTTGTCAGCGCCGTGAACATGTCCTCGTCCGTGCCACCCGAGTCGGTGGTGTAGCCACCAAGCGCCGAGTTCTCGACGCTCTCGTCAACGACAGCCATCACACCGTAGTACTGCGCCATGTCGGCGTCGAAGACGTAAGCGAGGTTGTAGTCGGCGTTCCAACCACCGGAGTCGTTGGTGGAGGCGTCGTCACCGTCGTCCACGATATCCCAGTCGGCGAAGAGGCCGAAGTAGACATCGTTGATGTCAGCACCGGTGGTGCTGGCCACGGAGAGCTGCATGATGATGTGCGTGGAGAGGGGGCCATCAGCACCTTCAGGCGTACCGAAGGTGAGGTTGGTCACGGTGACGCCCGCGTCCGCGTTCGCGAACGATGCCTGCGCCGCCGGGTCGCGACCTTCGCTGACCGTACCTGTGAGCACCGTGCCGTTGCGGATGTACTCCGGCGTGCCACCGTACGGGCTGCCGACCACGTTGCCGTCGATGCCCACGAGGGCCGTACCGACGAACAGCGGGTTGAAGCCGTTGAACGTGAGCGGAAGCTCGCCCTGCGACGTTCCGCCGAACGTCGCCGTGGCGCCGAAGAAGCCGTCGTCGTAGACTGGAATGTTCCAGGTCGTGAGGTCCACTTCACCCACGCTGGGCTCGTCCGGGAACTCGACCGCGATCGAGGCTTCCTCCTCGAACTTCACGTCCGGCAGGATCGACTTGTAGTCGCGGCGCGACATGAACACGCCCGGGACCGAGCAGACGCTCTCGTCGCAGTCGCCGCCCATGTTCACGAGGGTCTCGCCCTCCTGGCCTTCGCGCTCGTCCATGTAGACGATGTAGGCGACGGCACCGGCGTTGGCTGCGTTCTCGGCCTTGAGGACGAAGGCGCAGGCGCCGCGGCTGATCAGGGCGATGTTGCCGGCGATGTCGTCGGCGTTCTCGAAGGGCTCGCAGCCGTCGATGGTGGTGCCGTCACCGGCGGCATCGATGGCCTGGACGACCTGGAAGGGGCCGAAGGTGGCGCCGTTCTCGAACTGAGCGCCGTAGTTCTGGGTGGCGAAGACGGCGTACTCGTTGCCCGCGATCTCGAGGGTCGCGTTGGTCTCGCCGACCACCTGCGCCAGCGCAGCGCCCGGGACGAGCAGCATGGCCAGCAGAATGTAGCGAATAGACTTCATGAGAAAGTCCGGTTGGTGTGTGAAAGACAGGGTTCCCCGGACCACACGGGAGCGCGCAGAAGAGAGCGCAGACCTAAGCTGGCTGGCTGGAGGCGGCTCGTGGAAGTGGCGGGTGGGGACGTGGCTTGGTGTAGCGCAGCGGTAAACGTACGCGAACAAGCGGGCGAAATCTAGCACGCCCCCCTGGCTTTTACAAGGTATCTCCCAGGTTCTCGCCTCCATCTCCAGGGTGAGCCGCACGCACGTAGGGCTCTTGTGGGACCCAGATCCCTGTTTTTCCTAGGAGAAAGGTAGTCCCCTCTACGCGCTCAGGGCGTCTAAAATAGCCCTGGCTATGCTGGCTTTGCTTGCTTTAGGAAGGGCCTGCTGCGCCCCGTTGCGCCCCAGGAGCGTAACGCGGTTGGTACCGATTCCAAAGCCTGCGCCCTCCTCGTTGGCATAGTTAAGCACGATCCAGTCCAGGTGCTTGCGCTCGAGCTTGCCGCGGGCCTGGTCAAAGCCGTCCCGGGTTTCCAAGGCAAAACCCACCAGGAGTTGGCCGCGTCGCTTCTGCGCTCCGATGGCCGCTAGGATGTCGGGCGTCCGCCGTAGCCGCAGCACAACCTCCCCGGCTTCGTTGGTGGTCTCCGCTTCCTTCTTGCGCTTGTGCGCGCTCGGCTCAGCGGGAGCGTAGTCCGCCACAGCCGCCGCGGCAATGACAAGGTCGGCCCCGCTGTGTTGCATCGCGGCAGCGTACATCTCGTCGGCGGTCGTGACATCGATGCGGGTCACATTGGGCGGCGTGGCGAGCGTGGTCGGACCGCTCACAAGCGTGACCTCGGCACCGCGCTCGGCGGCGGCAGCGGCGAGCGCATAACCCATCGTGCCCGTGGACGGGTTCGAGAGAAAGCGTACCGGGTCGAGCGGCTCACGCGTCGGCCCCGCTGTCACGAGCACGGTCTGGCCCGCAAGCGTCTGCGGGATCGCCTTGTCTTCGAACTCGCCCAGCAGCGCCGCCACGTGCGCGGCGATGGCGTCGGGCTCGGGGAGGCGGCCCTGCCCGATGAGGCCGCTGGCGAGTTCGCCATGCTCCGGGTCAAGGATGTGTACGCCATCCTCGCGCAGGAGGCCCAGGTTGCGCTGCGTGGCCGGGTGCAGCCACATGTCGTGGTCCATCGCCGGGCTGACGAGCAGCGGGCACCGCGCCGAGAGCGCCGTCGCCGTGAGCATCGAGTCGCAGACGCCGTGCGCGAGCTTCGAGAGCGTCGTAGCCGTGGCGGGCGCCACGACGAAGAGGTCGGCCCACAGGCCGAGGTGGACGTGCTTGGTCCACGATCCGGTGGCGTTCTCGGGGAAGATCTCGACGAGCACCTCGCGCTCGGAGAGGGTGCCTAGCGTGAGCGGCGTGATGAACCGCGCCGCGTCGCGTGTCATGAGCACCTGCACCTCGGCTCCGGCCTTCTTGAAGGCACGGACGAGTTCCGCCGCCTTGTAGGCCGCGATGCTCCCCGTGACGCCGAGGAGGAGGCGCTTGCCCTTGAGGCTCTGGCCTTCGGTCATGGGTCCCTCGTTTCGGCTTCAGCACCCTATCGATGACCGGGGACGCGTGACCGAGGACTACTCCTCGATGTTCGGGTTGCGGAAGTAAATCTCCTCGTCGAGCATCTCGTCGGCGGCGAGGAGGCTGGCCTTCGGCTTCTTCTCGTACTCGACGGAGATGCGCGCCTGGTCCTCGTTGCTGCGGAGCTCGTCCACGGCGTCGAGGCTGAGGTCGTCGTAGTAGGCGAGCTTGGCGTCGAGCTCCTGCTTCACGCGGGCGTCGATCTGGCGGGCGCGCTTGGCGAGGACGACCACGGACTCGTAGAGGTTGCCCGTCTTGGTGGCGAGTTCGGTCGTGTCGAGGGTCTTGAGCGACATAGTCGGGGTTGCGTTGAAATGCAGCAGGTTCAGCCGCCCAGAAACGTGCCTACCAGGCCGAGGGTTTCCGTGACGGCAGCGTCGAGGTCATCGTTGATGACGATATGGTCGAAGCTGTCGGCGTAGCCAAGTTCGAGTTCGGCGCGTTCGAGGCGGACGCGGAGCGTCTCGGGCGTCTCCGTGGCGCGGCGGCTGAGGCGCTCGGCGAGCACCTGCAGCGACGGCGGGCGCACGAAGAGCGTGAGCGCCTGCGCGCCGTAGAGCCGCTTCACGTTGAGCGCCCCCTTCACGTCGATGTCGAGCAGCACGCCGCCCTCCGATGCGCGACGCTCGACCTCAGCGCGCAGCGTGCCGTAGAAGCGCCCCGGGTAGACCTCCTCGTGTTCGAGGAAGGCGCCGGTCTTGATGCGAGCCCGGAACGCATGCTCGGTGAGGAAGAAGTAGTCCACGCCGTCGATTTCGCCGGGGCGCGGGGGGCGCGTAGTGGCGGAGACCGAGAATGAGAGCTGCGGGTAGGCCGCCAGCACCCGGTGGGCGATGGTGGTCTTGCCCGAGCCGCTCGGGGCCGTGAGGACGATCAGCTTCATGCGCGGAGGTCGCAGGGAGAACGTAGGGGAGGCGTGCAGTCCGCGCGTGCATGGAGCGCGACGGCGCGCGGCTCTACGCTACGTTTTGGCTCTATACCACGTTTTGGACTTGTTCTCGAATCTTCTCCAGTTCCTCCTTCATGGTCACGGCGCGCGCCGCCATCTCGGCGTCATTGGCCTTGGAGGCGATGGTGTTGATCTCGCGGTTGAACTCCTGCGCGAGGAAGTTGAGCCGTCGCCCGACGGCCTCGTCGGAGGCGAGCGCGGCGCGGAAGCCAGCCAGGTGCGAGTGCAGCCGGACGCACTCCTCGGTCACGTCGAGCTTGTCGGCGAGGACGGCGATCTCGGTCTCCAGGCGGTCCGGGTTGAGGCGGTCGTCGGCGAGCAGTTCGGCGAGGCGCGTGCGCAGCGTGGCCTGGTGCTCGGCGACGCGCTGCGGCGCGCGGACCTCCACGGCCTGCAACTCGGCCTCGATCACGTCGGCGCGGGCGGCGAGGTCGACGCGGAGCGCCTCGCCCTCCCGGCGGCGCATCGCTTCGAGGGCAGCGGCGGCGTCCTCGAGCGCCTGCTTTGTGGCAGCCCAGGCCGTCTCGTCGGCCGCGTCGCTCTCGTCAGGGACGAGGACGTCGTTGAAGCGGAGCAGCTGGTCGAGCGTGATTGGCGCATCGAGCCCTGTCGCTTGGTGGAGGTCGCGCAGGAGCGCGGCATAGCCCTGGGCAGCCGCCACGTTGACTTTGAGCGGGGCCTCGGTGGTCGCCTGCTGGAGCGTGATCGAGGCGGTGACCTTGCCGCGCTGGAGCCGGTCGCGGAGACCGTTGCGGATCTGGTCCTCGTAGGCCCCGAGCGCCCGCGGGCCGCGCACCGTCACCTCGCAGAAGCGCCCGTTCACGGAGCGCAGTTCGACGGTCACTTCGGTCTGCTCGACGCGGGCGGTGCCGCGGCCGAAGCCGGTCATGCTCTCAAGCATCGGGGGGCAAGCGGGTGGGTGGGGGGAAGCCGCTACAGAAAAAAGCTGGCACCGGAGGGCACCAGCCTTGGACTCTGGTCGAACCGAAGCCAGGTCGAGGTCTAGGCAACCAGCCTGCGAGGACGCTGGACCGAGGCTCGACACAGACCTCAGAAAAAAGCGGAGAGAGAGGGATTCGAACCCTCGGTACCGGGATAACCGGCACACTCGCTTTCCAGGCGAGCCCCTTCAACCACTCGGGCACCTCTCCGGGAGCGGGGAATCTGAAATATGAGCGCGCCCCGCTGCGATTCCTAGTGTAGATCCTTCAAAAAGCGGGCTGGCGCTCCGCTACACCGTCATGATGTCGGCTTCCTTCTTGTCGGCCATCGCGTCGATCTTGCCAACGTACTCGTCGGTGGCTTTCTGGAGCCGGTCCTCGGCTTCGTAGCGCATGTCTTCGGACAGGCTCTCGGCCTTGAACGTCTTGCCGATCTGATCCTTCGCGCCACGCCGCACGTTGCGCACGGCGATCTTGGCGTCCTCCGCCTTCGAGCGGGCCTGCTTCGTGAGGTCGCGGCGGCGCTCCTCCGTGAGCGGCGGGATGGCGATGCGGATTAGCACGCCGTCGTTGGTCGGGTTCAGGCCGAGGTTGGCCTGCATGATCCCGCGCTCGATGGGGCCGAGCATCGACTTGTCCCACGGCTGGATCACGATCAGGTCCGACTGCGGCGCGTTGATCGTGGCGACCTGGTTGAGCGGCATCTGCGAGCCGTAGGCGTCCACACGCACGTCCTCGACCATCGCGGGGTTGGCGCGGCCCGCGCGGATGTGCCCGAGCTCGTGCGCGAGATGCTCGATGGACTTCTGCATCCCGTCGCGTGCCTCTTCGAGGATGAGTTGGAAGTGTTCGTCGATCATGACAAGAGGAGAAGTGTGGAGGTAGGAACGTGTGAAAGTATGAACGGCGTGGCGCGCTGCTCCGTTGACGTGCACCGCTACACGGCCGTACTCGCAAACGTTGGCTCGTCGGCGGTCCAGTGGACGAGCGTGCCGACGGGCTCGCCCCGGAGCGTGCGGAGCAGGTTGCCGGGCTTGGTGCCGTCGAAGACCATCAGCGGGAGGCTCGACTCCTTCGCCATCGTGATCGCGGTCATGTCCATCACGCGGAGGTTGCGGCGGAGCACCTCGTCGCCCCCGATCGTGGCGAAGCGGCGCGCGTCGGCGTCCTTCTCGGGGTCAGCCGTGTAGACGCCGTCGACCTTCGTGGCTTTGAGGATCACCTCGGCGTCTACCTCGGCAGCGCGGAGGCTCGCGGCGGTGTCCGTCGAGAAATAGGGGTGCCCGGTGCCTGCGCCGAAGATGACCACGCGGCCCTTTTCGAGGTGGCGCACGGCGCGGCGGCGGATGAACGGCTCGGCGATGGTGTCCATCTCGATGGCGGACATCAGGCGCGTATCGAGGTCTTGCTGCTCCAGCGCGTCTTGCAGCGCCATCGCGTTGATCATCGTGGCGAGCATGCCCATATAGTCGGCGTGGGCGCGGCTGGCCATGTGACGCCCGGCGGGCGAGACGCCCCGGAAGATGTTGCCACCGCCGATCACGATGGCGATCTCAGCCCCCGCGTGGACCGCCTGCTTGACCTCGGCGGCATAGTGGTCGAGCACGTCGGGATCGATGCCGAAGGCCTTGTTGCCGAGGAGCGCCTCGCCGCTGAACTTGAGGAGCACGCGGCGATAGCGGAGGGCAGGGGCGTCAGACATGGTGCGGGGCGGACGAGGAGAAGGGCGGAGAGAAGGTACGGTGGAGGGGCCCCCTGTCTAGCAAAAAGGCGCCTCAGCTTGTCAGCCGAAGCGCCTCCTTGCGGGGGGACTTGCGTTACGCGCCGAGCGCGAAGCGGACGTAGCCGATCACGCCGGCCTCGTTCTTCTTGAGCATGTCCTTGACGGTCATGGACGAGTCCTTGACGAAGGGCTGCTCGACGAGGACGTTGTCCTTGAAGTAGCGCTCCAGCTTGCCCGTAGCGATGCGGTCGACGATCTGCTCGGGCTTGCCTTCGTTGATCGCCAGCTCGCGGCCGATCTCGAACTCTTTCTGCTTGACCTCCTCGGGCACGTCGTCGCGGGTAGCAGCGATCGGGTTCATCGCGGCAACCTGCATAGCAACGTCACGGCCGGTGTCCTGCACGCCGTTCGAGCCGGTCATCTGCACGAGCACGCCGAGCTTAGCGCCGGGGTGGACATAGGCAACGACTTCGCCGTTGTCGGCGCTCATCAGCGCGTAGCGGCTGACCTCGATCTTCTCGCCGATCTTGCCAGTCATCTCGGTCTGCGCGGCCTCCACGGTCTGGCCGTCGAGGTCGAGCGCGCGGAGGGCGGCGAGGTCAGCGGGGCGCTCGGCGAGGGCCAGCGCCGCGATGCGGTCGGCGAACGCGACGAACTCGTCGTTGCGCGCCACGAAGTCGGTCTCGGAGTTGACCTCCACGATCACGCCGGTGGTGCGGTCGTCGGCGAGGGCCGTGGCGATGACGCCCTCGGTGGCGTCGCGGTCGGCGCGCTTGGCGGCCACCTTCTGGCCCTTCTTGCGGAGGATCTCCACGGCGGCGTCGAAGTCGCCATCGGCCTCCACGAGGGCCTTCTTGCAGTCCATCATGCCGACTCCGGTCATGTCGCGGAGTCGCTTTACGTCAGCAGCTTTGATGCTCATGTGCCTTGTACTTCAGTTTGAATGTGGGGCGGGTACAGCGGTTGGGATACGCACCGCCCGGCGGCGGGTTTTGGCGCGCGGCGGGGAGAACGTGTGAAAGGGCTTCCCCCCGCAGGTTGTGGGCAAACGAAGGGGGCGGCTCGCATCGCGGACCGCCCCCGGGAGTGTGCTGGGAGAGAGGGCCTACGCTTCGGCGGTGGCTTCCTCCTGCTCAGCGGCGTCCTGGGCGCGCTTCTCGGCTTCGGCGGACTCCTCGGCCCGCTTCAGCTCGCTCGCCTTGCGGCCTTCCATCACGGCGTCCGCAATGGTGCGCGTGGCAAGCTGGATGGACTTCATCGCGTCGTCGTTGGCCGGGATCGGGAAGTCCACGAGGTCAGGATCGACGTTCGTGTCCACCATCGCGATGACGGGGATGCCGAGCTTGCGGGCCTCGTCCACGGCGATGTGCTCGCGGCGAATGTCGACGATGAAGATGGCGCCGGGCAGGCGGCCCATCTGGGCGATGCCACCGAGCACGCGGTCGAGCTTCTCGGTCTCGCGGCGGCGCATGAGCCGCTCCTTCTTCTTGAGCTGCTGGAAGGTACCGTCCTGCTCCTGGCGCTGGAGCGTCTCCATCCGGCGGATCGACTTCCGCATCGTCTGGAAGTTGGTCATCATGCCGCCGAGCCAGCGGTCGGCCACGAAGGGCATGCCGCAGCGCTCCGCCTCGGTCTTGATGATCTCCTGCGCCTGCTTCTTGGTGCCGACGAAGAGGATGTCTTTGCCGCGCCCTGCGAAGCGGGCGGCCGCATCGGCGGCCTGGTCCAGCATCGCCTGCGTCTGCTTGAGGTCGATGATGTGGATGCCGTTGCGCTCCATGAAGATGTAGGACTTCATCTTCGGATTCCACCGGCTGGTCAGGTGACCAAAGTGGGAGCCTGCGCGCAGCAGGTCTTCGAGGGATACTCGTGCCATGGGTTGTGCTGGGTTGGGCCACCCCCGCTGTCACGCGCCGCCTGCGATCCGGACCGGCGATCGGCCCAGACACCCGCTGCGGCATCGAGCAGGGTGAGGGATGAGGAGAGTGAGAAGTGCTAAGAAGCACGTGACAAGGGGGAACCCGTGCTACGTGACACTTGGCACTTGTCACTGAAGCGTTTAGCGCTTCGAGAACTGGAACTGCTTGCGAGCCTTCGGCTGGCCGGGCTTCTTGCGCTCGACCATGCGGGGGTCGCGCGTGAGGTAGCCGCCCTGGCGAAGCGGGCTGCGCAGCTCTTCGTTGAACTGCACGAGCGCGCGCGCGATGCCGAGCTGCGAGGCCTCGGCTTGGCCGGAGAGGCCGCCGCCCTTCACGTTGATCAGCACGTCGAACTGGCCCAGGGTGCCCGTCGCGTCGAGCGGGGCGAGGAGGGCCTTGCGGCGGATCTCGGTGGGGAGGTACTGCTCCAGCGGACGGCGGTTGACCGTCACGGTGCCGGTGCCCGGGCGCAGGTAGACGCGCGCCGTCGAGGTCTTGCGGCGGCCGATGGCCTGGTACTGGGTGGAAACTGCCATGAGAGGAGTGTCAAGTGACAAGTCTCAAGTGGCAAGGGAGCAAGCAGCCGGACATCGTCTCGTGGCGCTTGCTACTTGGCACTTGCTACTGGTTGAGGTCAAACGATTCGGGCTGCTGGGCGTCGTGCGGATGCTCGGGGCTGGCGTAGACCTTGAGCTTCTTGATCATCTGCCGACCGAGCTTGGTCTTGGGCAGCATGCCGCGCACGGCGTTCTCGACGATGAAAGTCGGCTTCTTCTGGCGGTACTCCTTCGGCGTCGTGTAGGTCGCGCCGCCAGGGTAGCCCGAGTGGCGGAAGTACTGCTTGGCGGTTTCCTTCTTGCCCGTGAAGCGCACCTTGTCGGCGTTCACGATCACGACGAAGTCGCCGGTGTCGACGTGGGGGGTGTAGGTCGGCTTGTGCTTCCCGCGCAGCAGCGTGGCCACCTGCGCGGCGAGGCGCCCGACCACCTGGTTCTCGCCGTCGATGACGAGCCAGCGGCGCTCCACCTCGGCGGGCTTGGCGCTGAAGGTCTTGAACGAATTGTGGTCCATGGGTCTGAGTCTGGAGGTCCGGGTCTGGACGTTCGGAATCGGGGGACGGCGCGTCAGACACGCCGGGCGCGACGGATGCGCCTGGGGACGCGTGGCGAGGGACAACCTGCACGGGATAGCCGACCTCTGTGCGACACGCAGAGCCTTCAAATATAGACGCACGGCTTGGGCAGGGTCCGTGAAGAGTAGGCGCATTGGCGATGGGAGGCCGCGCCGCCGGGCGTTCGGGAAAAACCGTACGGCGCGGTATCTTGCCGCTCCCACCTCACTTGCGGCCGTATGTCCTCCCAGGCCCACCGGCGCGCGCTCGACGCGTTGTGCGCCCAGCTCCCCTTTCTGCTCGACGCCTACGACGAGGCCAACGCCGCCTTCGCCGCCATGCGCGCGGCGTCTGCCGGCACTGGTGTCGCGCACAGGTCCGCGGCCAAGACGGTCGATCTCTGGACCTATGCCTACGTGCTGCGCTACTACCACACGAAGTTCCTCCGCGAGGAATCGATGGGCATCACCGACATCGACGCGCTCGTCGAGAAGGCGTTCATGCGCGCTCGGCAGAACTACGGCCGCGTGGAGGACCCGGCCCGCTTCGCCGCGTGGGTGAGCAAGATTTGCCGCAACACCTTCCTCAACTTCCTCCGCGGTAGCAGCCGTCGAACCACGACCCTGGACGAGGATGTCCACCTGGAGCCGAGCCCGCCCGAGGCCGCCGAGCACCTCGATCGAGCCGTCATCCGTCACACGCTCAGCGGCGCGATCGGCCGCCTGCCGCCCTCGCTGCAAGAGGTAGCCCGGCGACGGTTGTTGCAGCGCGAAGCCTACGACGCCATCGCCGAGACGACTGGACGGCCGCTGGCGAGCGTGCGCACCTACGTCAACAAAGCCCTCACACGACTCCGCGAAGATCCGGCGGTGCGGGCGTTATGGGACGAATGGTGACGCTTCGATTTTTTTATCGACACAAGGTTAGGCGCACTCTCCTCGCGTGTCTAGTGGGCCGAATCCGTTCAGTCTCGGACTCCACCGCGCTCTCAACCTCCCACCCGTGCGCCCCGACGCTCCGTTTTGGCGCAATGCATAGCAGTTGCCGTTGGCTGTCGCGCTCCCGCGGCGGTCACCTCCTGGACTGATGACGCCTGAAGAAAAAATTACGCTCTACGCCAGTCTCTCGCCTACCGAGCAGGCTGAGGTGGAGGCGTATGTGGCTGCCAACCCCACCCTCCGCCCGCTCCTGGACGACGCGAAACGCCTGCACGCCCTTGCGGAGCGGCTCCGTGCCCGCGCCGATATCACCGACGAAGACCTCGCCGAGACGCTTGTGGCGCGTCGCTTCGGAGCACAGACCGAGGAGACCCAGGCGCAACAGACCCGCGTTGAAGCGGCCCTGAAGGCCGACCCCACGCTGCGCGCGACCTACGAGCGCATGCAAGCCCGCCTCAAGGCTCTGCACGAAGCAAGCGAGTCACCGCTTGCGCAGTTTGAGCGGCTGACTGGGCACCGCCTCGACGCCCCGGCTCTCACGGCCGTACCGCATCCAGGTCCACCTGCTCGCGCGACCGACCGCCCCGCAGCGCGCCAGGCACGACCGCTTCGCCGTGTCGCCTTCCCGCGATGGGTCGCCGCAGCGGTGGTGCTCGTTGCAGTGGCGGGCATCGGGCTGTTCGCTGCCGAGCCCCTGCTACAGCCGGCCTATCAGCAGCGCGCCGACCTAGAGAGCGTGACGGCGGCCCTCCCGATTTTGCGAGCGCCGGTACGCGGTGCATCTCCCAGTGACACGACGGCCGCTACGCTCTCGTATGAGGTCGTCCGCGATGCGTACGCAGACGCCCTCGCCGAGGTAGACGCCGCCTACGCGCCCGGTGTGCTTGGTCTGTTCGACGGGTACGACAGCGCTGGCCTGGATCGCGCCGCCGTGCTCCTCCGGGACGTCACCGCCCAGGACCTCGTCGCCCCCGACCTTGCCCTCGACGCCGAGTTCGCCGTCGGCGCGATTCGCCTCTACCAGGACCGTCGCCCCGAAGCGTGCGCGGCCTTCGAGCGGGTTGTTCAAGAGCAGGGCCCTCGCAGCGCCGATGCCCAGGCGCTCCTCGACGAGTTCTGCGCAGGATAGGACGCGCTACTCGCCGCCGAGCGCAGCGTCGAGCGCGGCCGCGCCGCCCACGACCGGGAGGTCAAGCGCCGTCGCGTCGAGGTCGACCATCAGCTGGGTGCCGGGGTCGGGCCAGAGCGTGTAGTCGCGGTCGCTGGCGAAGACGAGCAGGCCAAGGCGTTGGCCCTCAGCAATGATCTGATCGTCGGGTTGGAGTTCATAGGTCACCTCCACAAAGTCGCCTGGCGTGAGCGGTGCGCTCTCGGTGAGCACGCCCTCGGCGGACGCGACGAAGTTCTGCGGGTCGGCCCAGCCGCGCGTGACGATGCCACCGCGCGCCCGCCGCCCGTCGGTCCATGGGAGCGAGACGAGCCAGACGGAGAGGTTGACAGCAGGCTCGTCGGAGGCCACGCGGAGCCGGATGCGCGGAACGCCCGAGAGGTGAAGCGGCGCAGCCAGCTCGGGGGTGACGAAGAGCAGCCGGTGCTCGGTCCACTCTGCTGCCGACAATGCCCGCCCGCCGAACGAGACGTTGTCGATCACCGTCGCGACGCCCTGATCGGGTGCGTCTGTGAGGGACAGCGTGCCGACGCCGTGCAGCGTCGCCCCCGACTCATCAGCAGAGCCGTCGGCCATCGTCTCCGCAGCGACAGGGTAGAGCGTGACGGGCGCTGCATCCCGGTTGGGATAGTCGGCATAGGGCGTCGGCTCCTGGCGGTCGTCAGCCTCGCGCACGATCCATGCTTTTGGATCGTCTTCGACGCCGTTCTCGACGCCGTAGAGGTAGCGGGTGAACCAGCGGTTCATGCGCTCCAGCGGCGGCGGACCGCCGTGGCCGCCCTGGTGGTAGTAGATCTGCACGGGTACGCCGCGCGCTTTGAGCGCCTCGGTGATACGGTAGCTGTGCTCGGGCATCACGTTCCAGTCGTTGAAGGCATGCGCCATGAGCGTGGCTGCCTGCACGCCATCGATGACGTTGAGGTAGTCGCGGCCCGCCCAGAAGTCGTTGTAGTCGCCGGTGAGGCGGTCCATGCCCTCGGCCATCTCGGTGTCCCGGACGGTCGCGTCGCAGTAGGCGCGGCGGTCGGAGTCGCGCGAGTGGATGAAGTCGTAGAGCACGTCGATGTCCTCGCCGAGGTAGCCACCGGGCGAGCGGACGAGGCCGTAGGAGCGGTAGTAGTGGTAGTACGACGTGTTGGGCGCGATAGGGATGATAGCCTCCAGCCCCTCGACGCCCGTGGTGGCCGCCGCGAGTGGGAGCGTGCCGTTGTACGACGTACCCGTCATGCCCACCTTGCCGGTGCTCCAGTCGGCCGTGACGGCCTCGCCGCCCTCGGGCTGCGTGAAGCCCTGCGCGCGCGCATTGAGCCAATCGACGACGGCTTTCGGCGCAAGCGACTCGTTCGGCCCGCCGACCGTCGGGCAGCCTTGCGAGAGCCCCGTGCCCGGCGACGACGAGTGGACGACCGCAAACCCACGCGGCACCCACGTGTTGATATGGCTCCCGGCGATGCCCGGCCGCGCCCGCAGCGGTACGTCCGGCCCCACGTTGCGCGGTGGTGGCACTTCGCCAATCTCGTGCTCGACGTTCCAGAACAGCCCCGGCTCGTTGCCCGCCGTGCCCGCGAAGTAGGGACTCGTCTCGTAGACGACGGGCACCTTCAGCCCCTCCGTCTCGGTCTGCGCGGGGCGCACAACGGCCACGTGCACACGGTCCATCGTCCCATCGCCGTCGGAATCGAACTCCGTCTCGACCCACAACTCCTCGCGGATCCAGGCCTCGGCGTCTTCGAAATCGGGGATGATCTGCGCTTGGCCGTCCTCAAAGCGGGGACCCGCCTGCCCCCACACGGGCGCGGCCGTCCACATGGGCGCAGCAAGGGTGAACAGGGCGATGGCAAACGGCAACCAGCGCATGGGACCAGGGCTACGTGACGAGGACGAACGCCCCAACGTACGACCCTGCGGTCGCCCCACGCGCTGTTTAGCCCACACGGGTATCTCAGCCTCGCGTGCGGTCTCGCCGGGCGATGTAGCCGTGCAACTCCGGCGAGTCAGGGTCAAGCAGCCGAAGCACGTCCACCATCGCCGCCATTCCGGCGGAGTTGGGGGCGTTGAACAGTACGACGAGGCCGTCCCGACTGTCTTCGTAGTAGTACGCCAGGGTTACCATCGACCAATCCGAGCCGCGGTGACCGATGGTCTTGGCGTCCTCCACCTCGTAGATATTCCACCCCAGGCCATACCCAACACGCGTCGGGCATAGTGCTTCGGGGACCGGGCTGCAGTCGATCAACTCCTGGTCGGAATGCATCGTGTTGCGCTCCGTCAAGAGGTCCGGCGTCAAGCCGTCGCCAGACATCGTCGCGATCAGGAAGCGAGCGTAGTCCTCTAAGGTGATCACCATGCCGCCCGCGGCAGAGAAGCTCCCAGTATCTCGGCACCACCCTTCGGGGCGGCAATAGTGGCCAGGGAACTGCCCGTCCGCGTCCAGCGGCTGCGCGATCCGCTCGAAGAGATCGGGCTGCACGCTCAGCGCCGCATCGCTGACGCCAGCGGGCTCGAAGACATAGCGCTGAGCCAGGTCCTCGAAGGGCTCGTCGAGCTTGGCCTCGGCGAACCGGGCGAGGTAGTTGAACCCTTCGCCTGAGTAGCCGTGCTGCGCTCCGGGCTCGTTGACGAACGCCAGCGTGCCGTCCTCTGAGAAGTACCGCCAGTTCATGAACCCGGTGGTGTGGGACAGCGCCATACGAGGCGTGAGTTGCTCATGCCGCGGATCGTCCTCGAGATCGGGGTCAAGCCAGTGTGCGGACATGGACTCGTCGAGCGACAGTGCGCCGTCGGCGGCGAGTCGAAGCACGGTCTCCGCAACCACCGTCTTGGTCAGCGAGGCTACGTTGAACAAGGTCTGGTTGGACGCTGGGATGCCCGGTGATTGCTGGCCGTAGTAGGTGCTCCAGGCGACGTCGCCCTGTTTGATGACGGCGATACCGGCCGTGTTGATCTCGTGCTGGTCCATCACGTCGGCAAGGGCGCGGTCCAACTCGATGGCGCGCTCGGCCGAGACCCCAGCGATGTCTTCCGCCTCCGGGGCCACGTTGCACGCAGCGAGGAGAAGTAGGGGCAGAAGCGCGGCGCGTCGAGTCAGGGCGTTGATCATGGGGTAAGCGATCCGAAGGTGAGAGGCGGGTGTCAGAGAACGCTGACGCCGTACGGAGCCTCGTGACTTGAGTTACCCCTTGTGCTAAAAAATCAGCATCCCCGATGCTGCGGGCCTATCCATGTTCGTGCGTTCCGTCCAGCTTTTACCTCAGCCGTCCGCTCGGCACCGAAAAACCTCAGCGGCATCCAGTCCGTCTGGAGGCTCCGTCAGCGCGTCGAACTGTCCGGTGATCGGCAGGACGCGGCGCTCGACCGCGCCCGTGCTGGTCCGGTAGCGCGCGTAGACCTCCACCTCGAACGTGCCGACGAGCCGCTCGCCGCTCGCCACGATCTCGACCATGCCGACGTCGGAGCGGTAGGCCCCGTCGGGAAACGCGAGGGTGCGGTAGCACGCCGCGAACGTCGTGTCTGGGGCTGCATTGGCTTCGGCGATGTCGGCAACGGGGTAGGTACCGACTGACGGTACGGTGGCGCGACCCAGGGCGAAGTCCACGTACGAGGTGTCCGTGATCATCGAGTCGGGGAGGATCGTGCCCTCGAAGATGGAGCGGAGGCGCACGACGAGCACCGGCGGCTCGCCCGGCGCCTCGACCACGGAAAAGCGGGCGTCACCCTCTAGCCGCTCGTAGCCGCCGCCGAGCAGGCTGCCCGCCTCGGCCTCAAACGTCCCAGCCACGATGTCGAGCGGGCCGCGTTCGTCCGTTTCCACAGCCAGGTCCGCGCGGTCGCACGCCGCAACGACGAGGGCGAACAGGAGCGGCCAGGAGCGCATTGGTGGCGTGTTGGTGGGTTAGACGTTGAACCGGAAGAGTAACACGTCGCCGTCTTCCACGACGTACTCCTTGCCCTCGGAGCGCATCGCGCCGGCGTCGCGGGCGGCGGCCTCCGAGCCGTGCTGGTCGTAGGCGGCGAACTTGATCGTCTCGGCGCGGATGAAGCCGCGCTCGAAGTCAGAGTGGATCACGCCGGCGGCCTGCGGGGCCTTCGTGCCGCGCGTGATCGTCCAGGCGCGCGACTCCTTCGGCCCGGCGGTGAAGTAGGTGATGAGCCCGAGGAGCGCGTAGGCGGCGCGCACGAGCCGTTCGAGGCCCGGCGTCTCCACGCCCGCCGTCGCCAGGAATTCGGCGCGATCCTCGTCGTCGAGGTCGGCGAGCTGCGCCTCGAACTCGGCGGAGACGACCACCACGCCCGCGCCCTCTTTGTCGGCGAGTGCGCGCACCTGCTCGACGTAGGCGTTGCCGTCCAGTAGGTCTTCCTCGGCCACGTTGGCGGCGTAGAGAACGGCTTTGCTCGTGAGCAAAAACATCGGGCGCAGGAAGTCCTGCTCCTGGTCCGTCGTCTCCAACGTGCGTGCGGGCAGGCCCTCGGCGAGGTGCGCGTCGAGGCGTTCGAGGAAGGCCAGCTCGGCCTTCGCGTCCTTGTCGCCGACCTTGACCTGCTTGCGCACGCGGTCGGTGCGCTTGGCGACCGTGTCGAGGTCCTTCAGGATCAACTCCGTGTCGATGACCTCGATGTCGCGCGCGGGGTCGACGGAGCCGCTGACGTGGACCACGTTGGTGTCGTCGAAGCAGCGGACGACATGCACGATGGCGTCGACCTCGCGGATGTGGCTGAGGAACTGGTTGCCGAGACCCTCACCCTTCGACGCGCCCGCCACCAGCCCGGCGATGTCCACGAACTCGATCACGGCGGGGATCGTCTGCGCGGAGTCCGCAAGTTCGGTGAGCCGGTCGAGGCGCGTGTCGGGGACGGGCACCACGCCCACGTTCGGCTCGATGGTGCAGAAGGGGTAGTTGGCCGCCTCTGCGCCCGCCTCGCTGAGCGCGTTGAAGAGCGTGGACTTGCCGACGTTGGGGAGGCCTACGATGCCGACGCGCAGCGCCATGGTTCTGTGTGCAGGTGTGAGGGTGCGAACGTGTGGAGGTAGCTAAAGCCACAGCCGGGCAGCATACGTTGCCCCGGTGAAGTGGTCGCGCCGCTGCCTCTGATTCTCGGCGAAGAAGCTGGCGGGGTGCGGGAGCATGCGCGTGTAAGGGTGTGTGGGTGCACGCGGGGGGAGTAGGCTCGGAGTCGACGTCGTGCCCATGGTGGTAATTGGGCGTACTCTATCGTGGCCGGTTTACTCACCACACGCCTACACGCCTACACGCCCCGCCGATGCGCCACGCGCTGCTCGTCCTGCTTGTCCTCCTCGTCCCGGCGTCTGCGGCGGCGCAGGAGACGCTCGGCATTCCCGACGCGCCGGTGCTGTGGCTCGGCGCGGGAACGGTCCCCGGCATCGGCCTGCAGGCGAGCTATGCGCTCCCCCTCGCAACGCTCCTCACGCGCGAGGCGACGTTCTACGCGGGCTTCACCCCGCGCAAGGATGGCGCCGATGGCGAACTGCGCATCGCGGCGGGCGTCGGTGGGAGCATTCGGGTGCTGCGGGCCGGCAACCTCACCGGCGCGCTCAACGCCGAGCGCGCCGACCTCGACGTGGGGTTGCGGTTCGGGCCGTCGTTCCTCTTTGCGCTCTACGAGCAAACGGCGGCCAGCCGCGCCCGCGCCTTTCGGGTCTTCATCGACCCCTTCATACGCGGAGCCTATCAGTTTGAAAACGGCCTCGTGGTCTACGGCGAGCTCGGCGCGCAGGACCCGAGCCTCCGTATCGGCGTCGGCTTCGGGCTATAGCTACTCCACCGGGCGCAAGCTCTCGAAGAACCGGGTGGCGACGGCTGCGCCGTCCTGGTCCTCCAGGCCCCAGCCGGTCGCGTCAGCGTCGTTCACAAACAGCATGAGGAACCAGCTGTCAAGGACGAGGAAGCGAACCGCCACGGGCTCATTCTCCGTCGTGGTGCGAGCCGCGATCGAGGGGCCTGCTGGTAATGCCTCCGTCCAGCGCTCTTGCAGGTCCATCTCTCCTTGCTGGTGCATCATCGTCACCAACAAGTCCGCGATTTGGGCCCGCTCCTCTTCCGTTGCTTCATTGAGCAGGGGCACCTCGAAGCCTCCAATCATAAATCCAAGCGTTCCCACAGAGAGGTACCCTTCGACTGTGCGCATTCCCTGGGCGTCGGTTTCTGCCTTAACCGTCGTCCCGAACGGCAGCGCTACCTCATAGCCTGACTCCCCGATAGGAACGACCGTCCACTCGTCGGGCCAGGGCGAATCGAGTGCCTCGATAAGAGCTTGCGGTGGTTTGCGTACGCCCGCTTCGATGGACGCGCTTAGGGTGTTTTCCTCGGGCGGGATGGGACAGGAATAGGCCGGGCTGTAGGCGCACGAAGGGTTTGTGGCCTTGTTGAAGTCGAGGTCGGCCGTCGCGGCGTTGGCGCCGGGGTGCGGGACCGAGAGGTAGCGCCCGCCGCCGTAGGTGGTGCGTCCGCTCGTAGCGTCGCGGAAGGGAATGAAGAGGCTGTCGGACTCCGTCTCCACGGACTCGTAGGCCGTGAGCGTGTGCGGGTCACCGTCGACGGTGAAGCGGAGCAGGGCCGCGCGGCGGTAGTCGCTGGTGATCGTGCCCGTGGCGGGTAGGGTCACCACCTCGCCGTCCTCGATCCACTCGACCTCGGGGGCGATCCGAAAGGCCGGGTCCACGGCATAGTAGACGAGGCCATCGTAGACGGCTCGGCTACGGGGATCGAGGACGGTTTCTAGCGGGTCGCGAAACTCCGCGTCTGTCTCGGCGCGCTCGGCCTTGACGCTGACGACGTAGGCGGCCCGGTCGTAACCGTCGAGCGGCTGGGCGAGGGCGGGGGCTGCGGCGATCAGCGCGGCGCAGAGCGCACCGAAGACGAGGCGCTGGAAGGTCATCGGGTTACCACTTGTCCTGGTTGAGGAGGTCTTTTTCGACGGCGTCGGCGCGGCGTGCGGTGAACCACAGCAGTTCGTCGAGCACCTCGGCGTCGGCATCAATCGGGACGTACGACACGAAGGCGAGCGTATAGCTGCCGTCCTCGTTGCCGTAGACCCGGTAGCTTCCCGTGTCGAAGCGCCCGTTCTCGATGAGCAACTGCTGGGCGATTTCGGCCGGGGGCAGCTTGCTCCCCCGATAGACGAGGCCGAAGAGCGGCGTGACGGTGGCCCCGTTGGCGGTGTACTGCTCGTTGCTCACGTAGACGCTCTGGACGCGGTCCTCGTCGAGGTCGAACACCACGTTGAAGCCGTTTTCGTCGCGGGTGTAGAGGATGCCCGCTTCGTCCATCAGCCGCGCGAGGCGGGGGTAGGTCAGCGAGGCGTCGATCCGGAAGCCCTGGAAGAACCTTCCCGTCTCGAAGGTGTCCACGTCGCCCGAGGCTACCGACTGGCCTATGGAGTAGAGGAGGCCCTCGGCGAGGACGTACTGGTAGCCGATCCGCTGTCCGCTGGTCGATTGGATGACAACCACGCGTGCGGGATAGCCCTGGATGATGGTCTTCTCGTCTCGAACGAGGGTCCCGTCAAGGGCGCTCACTGTACGCTGCACGGCGTTGTCGATGACCTGGGCTTGTGTGAAGGACTCTGCGAGGTCGGGATCGACGCGGACCGCGAGGGCCACGTAGCCATCGTCCTCGGAGGGCTCATAGAGCTTCAACTCTACGTTGGGTGCCGTGCTCTGCGTGATGGGAGGCGCTGGAAACTCAATACGGTAGCCATACTCCTCCGACACCACGACGATCCAGCCGTCCCCGGTCATCTGGAGGCTATCGTCCTCCTCGGTCTGCTGGTCGCGCAGCCGTTGGAGCAAGTCGGTGAGTGCAGCCGCGGCGCTGTCGGCACTCACGCTGTCAGGGTCGGCCGCAACGGCAGGCGGCGGCGGGACATCTTGGGCGTGCGCCACGGAGGCGACGGTAGGGCCGAGCAGTACAACAACGAGGGCGCACCGCGCCGCAACGAGGCGGAAGCGCTGAGACATGACGAGCGAGGGGTGGGGTGGAGGGGACGCAGCGGTCACGCGGAGGATACCAACCCGAAGCCCGTCAGGAAAGAGCCCGCGATGGACCATTCCTTGGTCAGACTGCCACGGTTAGACCTGTCGAGACGTGGGCGTGCCGGACGCCGCCTACCGGAACACGATCTCGCGTATGACCTCGCGGCCGAGCTGCTGGTTGAGCCGCTCGCGCCAGCGCTCGCGCTGGAGGTGGAGCTGGTGCCGCCACATCGCCGAGGTGAGGTGGACGAACAGCACGCCCTCGCGCACCCACACCTTCGACGTGACGCCGTTGACGGTCGGCCCGGCGAGGTGCGCCCACTGCTCGATGGCTCGTACCTCGTCGATGCGCTGCCGCGCGCCCATCCGGTCGATGACGGACTGGAGCACGGCGCCGAGCGATTGGGGACTGCTGGAGGACATTGGGCGAGGGGGGATGGTGGTCTGTAAAGGTGCTGGTGGGCTGGTGCCGTGTCAAGCGAAGAATCGCGGCGGCGTTACCCGTCGGCGTCGCGGCTCGGCTGTCCGGGACTTCGGTTCGTCCTCGACTCGTACCGCGCGGGTACTTTGCGGCCGTTGCCCATCAGCCTTCGGTTTCGTTTCATGCGCCTGCTCCTGCTGCTCCTGCTCACGGCCCCGCTCGCGGCGGCCCAGCCGTCCGCCTCGCCGGACACGCTCCGCCTCGACCTCGCCGAGGCCATGCAGCGCGCGCTCGACGGCAGCCCGGAGGTCGCCATCGAAGCAGCGGGGCAGGACTTCGCCGAGGCCCGCGCGCAGCAGGCGCGGCGCTCGCGCTACGCCACCGAGTTCACACTCACCACCGGCCATGCCGTCGCACCCGGCCTGAGGGGAGTCGACCCGGCGCTGGATCTCAACGCGCAGTATCTCAACTCCGAACTCCGCAACGACTGGGCTGACCCGCGGCCCTACAACCAGTACGAGATCGAACTCCTCCAGCCGCTCTACACCGCAGGTGAGTTGGGCGGGCAGATTGCTGCGGCGGAGGCCGGTGTCCGTCTGGAAGCGGCGGAGGTAGACCAAAAGGCGAGCGAGGTCGCGCTGCGGACGGGCGACCTCTACTACACGCTCCTCCTCACGCAGCGCCTCGATGCGCTCACCGCGGAGGCGGGCGATGCGCTCGGCGTGGCCCAGCGCGAGCTTCAGGCGCTCCTCGACGAGGGCGATCCGGACGTGGACGACGCCGACCTCTTTCAACTGCGGCTCTTCGAGCAGGAGTATCGTCGCCAGGTAGCCGAGGTGCGCGAGCAGGCGGCGCTGGCGCGGATCGCGCTCGCCCGCCAGGTGCTCACGCCCAACGCCGTTGTCATGCCCGCCGACCTCGACCTCACGGCGGTGACGTTTCAACGGGACGCCCTGAGTGTCTACCAGGATGTCGCCCTTGCGCAGCGCTCGGAGATGCGCCGGGCGCAGGCGGGCTATGCCGCGCGCGACGCGCTCGTCCGGGTGGCACGCTCCGATTTCTACCCGAAGCTCTTCCTCAGCATCACCCAGGGAGGACGTTATGCGGCCGGGCGCCGTCAGCAGGCCAACCCCTACGTCTCCGACGATTTCCTAGGGACGGGCCTCCGCGCTGGCGTGGGCATTCGCCTCAACCTCGCCTACCACCAGACGCGCGCCAAGGTCGCCCAGGCCATCGCCGAGCGCGACGAAGTCCGCGCCCAGCGCACCGCCGCCGAGCAACTCATCCTGTTTGACGTCGAGGAAGCCTACCGGCAACTCGTGATTGCCGAGGAGGCACTCGCCTCCCGCGAGGAAGCCACGGCCATCGCGGGCGACTGGCTACGCACCGAGCAGATCAACGCCGACCTCGGCTTCGGGACGACGGACAACCTCGTCGCCGCCGTCCGCGCCGACCTCGACGCCCGCGCCGCTGAACTCGCTGCGGTCCGCGCCTACAACGTGGCCGTGCTCACGCTCCTCGACGCTACCGGCACGCTTCCGACGCGCCTCGCCAGCGGCGCACTGTTCGGCTGACACCAGCCATCTGCGCTGATGCGCACTCGGGGGACGCTGTGCTAGGCGAACAGGACGAGCAGTGGAGCACCGCCCGGCTAGCTATAGCGCTTCCACATAAACGCGATCCAGCTTCCCCCGAAGCGGAACGCTAAGGCAACTAGCAAGGCACTCGTCGCTACGCCTGCTAGGCTCGCGAAAGAAGGAAAGACAAGCGCCCAGACAAGCACACCTTGGATGTGGAGTTCACTGGCCTGACGCAGAAGCCACGCGAAGGCGATGTCCATTCCTCCACTTCGCGTGTCGCGCAAGAACGAGGAGGCATAGAGGAAATAAAGCAGGAAGAGACTGCCGTGGACCCCGATGCTGATGAGCACCGGCACCATTACGCTTCCGCCTTCTTCGCAGCGGCGCGCTGGAGGGCGCGGTAGGCACCGCACCACCAGTCGGAGTCGCGGGTGAGCTTGGTCACGGTCACGTCCTGAAAGCGCGGTACGAGGGCGATCAGCGCGGGCGGGATGGCTGCCCAGTTCTGCGTCAGCAGCAGCGCTTCGAGGTCGTCGGCAGCGTAGCGCGCCCAGAGCCAGTCGGCACGCAGCTTCTCGGACTTCTTCCAGTAGTTGCGCTCGTCCCAGGCGTGCGCGCTCTCGTCGATGGTGCGGTAGATGCCGCGCAGGTTGTGGACGAGGAACGCCACCATGTCGCGCGCCTCCTCGTCGAAGCGGCCGGTGGCGAGGCCGGCGTTCTGGGCGAGTAGGCGGAGGACTTCGGCGCAGGAGCGCTGGTGGGCGCGGCGGCGCTTGGCGGGCGTATCGCCGGTCTGGATGACGCGGCCCATTGTCGGCGGGGGTTGATGAGCGAAGCAGACGGCGAGAAACTACGGCGATTCGCGGCGAAGGACCGGGCGTGACAGTCTCCTCGAAGGGAGCAATTTGGTGACACCCCAGCGACCTGCTGACTCTGCGACGATTCGCGGCCTGGGTGCTGTCAAAAAGTCTAGCAGCGAGCCTGGCCTGTGCGTATTCTGACGGCGAGGCTAAGTCGTTAGAGCGTGTACCCTGGGGTAAGGTGCTGGGTCGCTGGATTGGTTGCATATTGTTGGGCGCGCTAACGGTCGGGAGCGGTGCCGCTCAGCGTGCGGATTTGCGTTTTGAGCACCTGACGATCGAAGACGGTTTGCCGCAGACGTTCGCGACGTCCGTAGCTCGTGATTCGCTCGGCTTCCTTTGGTTTGGAACGGCAGGCGGTCTGGCACGCTACGACGGGTACCAGTTCGATGTCTTCGAACTAGACCCCGACGATCCAGCTTCCTTGCCAGATCCGGTCGTGCGTGCTCTGCTCGTGGCCCGCGACGGTACGCTGTGGGTAGGGATGAACAGCGCCGGGGCCGCGCGTTTCCTACCGAGCACGCAGCAGTTCGAACGCATCCCGGTCGGTGCGCCCGACGCCGCACATCTTCCCAACGGCCAGGTCAACGCCCTCCACCAGAGTGCGGATGGTGCGCTGTGGATCGGGACCGCCGACGGCCTCGTGCGGCGCGACCCGGCGACGGGAGCGCTGGTGCACCTGCGGGATGGCGGCCGCTTTAGCGTCACGGCGCTCGCGGACGCCGAGGGGGGCGGTCTCTGGGTGGGTATGCAAAACGGACGGCTCTACCACGTCGCCCCAGGCACACGTGTGCTCCGGCGTCAGGATCTCGCTGGCGTGGAAGCGTCGGGAGTGAGCGTGGCCAGCTTGCACGACCGCGACGGTCGCTTGTGGATGGGGACGGCCGACGGGCTGCGTGTCTACGATCCAGGCATCGGAACGGCACAGGCCTTCGATGCGGCGCGGCTCCAGCAGCCGATCGAGACGCTTTTTGCTGAGCCGAACGGGTGGCTGTGGCTCTCCACCCCCGAGGGGTTCGTGCTCTTCGACACGAACACCGAGCAGGTCCTCACGGTGCGCTCGAACGCTCCGGGCAACGCGATCAACCTGCCGCAGGCCCCCGCGCTGGATGTGCTCTACGACTCCGCGGGGATGTTCTGGATCGCCACGGCGGGCAGTGGGGTGGCCTACGCGGACTTCCAGACCTCGCCCATCGGCGTCTACCGCAGTGAGCCCGGTGCTTTGGCCTCACCGAGTCTTCGCTCGATCGCGTCGGACTCGCTTGCGATTTGGGCGGGCTTGAACTCGCAAGGCCTGAACCGCATCGACCGCGTGACGGGGGCGGTGACCCGCTACCCGCTGCCTACGCCGCCGCCGGAGGTACCCTGGGCCAACCAGGACGACGCCACGGTGTACGGCCTCGACTTCGATCGGCGAGGGCGGCTGTGGTCGGTGGTACAGTGGGGTGTGCGGCGGCACACCGTCTCGGGCGCCGTGGCGCAGACCTACCTATTCCCCAGCGCGGCCTATGGGATCTGGCGCCCAGCGTTCGTTCACGAGGACCGGGCAGGCACTCTGTGGGTAGGGGGCAGCGTCCTCGCCACGCTCGATCCGGTGACCGGGCAGTTCGAGGAAAGCCTCCCCGTGATCGTACGCGCGGTCCACGAAGCCGCCGACGGCGTACTCTGGCTCGCCTCGAACGACGGCCTCCTCCGCTACGACCCGCGAACGGGCGCCCGCACCACGTTCCGGCACGACCCCGCCGACCCTGCCTCGATCCCGAACGACGCCCTCCAAGCCGTCGCGGCACAGGGCGACTCCGTGCTCTGGCTCGGCAGCACCGCCGGCGTTGCGCGCTTCGACGTGGCGACCGAGCAAGCGACACGCTACTCCCGGTCTAACTCGTCGCTCCCCAACAATTTCGTCAACGGCGTGCTTGTGGACGACACGGGGTATGTCTGGGTGAGCACCAACGGCGGCCTCGCGCGCCTCGACCCGGCTACCGGCGCCGTGACCACGCTCAGCGCGACACGTGGGGTGCAAGGCCGCGAGTTCAACCGCGGGGCCTACCACAAAGCAGCCGACGGGACCCTGATGTTCGGCGGGATCGACGGGCTCAACGTATTCAAGCCGTCGCGGCTGCGCGACAACCCGTACCCGCCCGCCGTGCAGCTTCGGCGGATCGTTGCCGGTGCCGACATCCTTGTCCCTGGCCCTGGTGCGCTTGCCGCGATGCTAGACGACGGAGAGCCACTGCGCCTGCGGTCCGACCAAGACGTGCTCTCGTTCGAGTACGTCGGGTTGCACTACGCCGCGCCGGAGGAGAACCGCTACCAGTTCATCCTCGACGGAGCCGATGCGGACTGGCAGCCGCTCACGGCGAGCCGCGAGGCCCGGTATACCCACCTGCCCCCAGGCTCCTATGCGTTTCGTGTACGTGCCCGCAGTGCCTACGGTGTCTGGAGCGACGACGTGACGCTGGCGCGCCTTGTGCTGCCGCCCCCGTGGTGGGCCACCTGGTGGTTCCAGCTGCTGCTCGTTGCAGGGGTGCTGGGGACCATCGGCGCCCTCGTCCAGTGGCGAACGACTGAGGCGCGCGCTCGCGCGCGGAGGCTGCGCATCGAGGTGGCGAACCGGACCAGCGACCTCGCCCGAGAACAGGCGCAGACAGCCCGGCAGGCCGAGGCGCTCGAAGTCGCCAACCAGCAGCAACGGCGCCTCTTTGCCAACCTCAGCCACGAGACGCGCACGCCTCTCACGCTCATCCTCAGCCCTGTCGAAGACGCGCTCGCTCGCGACGACCTCGGGGACGACCTCCGCGCGATGCTGGAACGCGTCCGGCAAAACGGACGCCGGCTGCTCCACCTCATCGACCAGATCCTCGACCTCTCGCGGATGGAGGTCGGGCAGACCCAGGTCCGGCTCCAGCGCGTCGACCTCGGCGAGTTCGTTGCTGCGCTCGCGGTCGCGTTCGAAGGCCATGCCACCCGGCGCGGACTCGTCCTCTCCTGGGGGACTCCCGACGAGCGCGTGGTCGGCGACTTCGACGTGGCGCTGCTCGAACACATCCTCTTCAACCTCACCGCCAACGCCATCAAGTACACGCCCGAGGGTGGCAAGGTGCGTGTGTCGCTCTCGGTCGAGGACGAGGGCGCGACCGCGGCACTACGGGTCCGCGACACGGGCATCGGCATTCCCCCAGACCAGATCGACCGCATCTGGGAGCGGTTTGCGCTTGTGGACGAGGGGCAGGCGAGCAGCACCGGCATCGGGCTGGCGCTCGTGAAAGAGGCCGTCGAACTCCTCGGCGGCACCGTCGGTGTGGAGAGCCGTCCGGGCTTTGGCACCACGTTCACCGTGCGCCTTTCTGTCCGGGACGCCCAGCTAGACGGGGCTCCCGTCGGCGAAGCCTACGTGCCGCAGGCAGACCTGGCCGATGCCGTTCCCGCTCAGCCACCTACCGTCACAGGCCGGCTTGCGGGCTATGCCGCCGCTGACCGAACGACGGTGCTGGTAGTCGAAGACGCCGCCGACGTGCGGGCCTACCTGGCGAGTCTGCTTCGGGCCGACTACCTCGTCGTGGAGGCGGCCGACGGCGAGGCCGGGCTGGCCAAGGCCCGCGAGCGGACGCCGGACCTCGTGGTGAGCGATGTGGCGATGCCTCGCATGGACGGGCTGGCGCTTGCCGAAGCGCTGCGCGCCGACCCCGACCTCGGCTTTGTGCCGATTGTGCTCCTCACCGCGCGGGCCGACGTGGAAGACCGCGTCGCCGGGCTCGAGTCGGGCGCCGATGCCTACCTCGCCAAGCCGTTCGACCCCCGCGAGCTTCGCGCGACCGTGGCTAGCCTGCTGGCCTCGCGCCGGGCCTGGCGCGAGCGCCACACCGCCACGCCGACTCCGGTCATCGACGCGTTCCCTGGAGTCGTCTCCGCAGATGAGGACTTGCGGGCGCGCATCGAGTCGGTCATCCACGAGCGCTTCGCGGACCCCGCGTTCTCTGCACGTGACCTCGCGGAGGCGGTGGGCCTGAGCGGTTCGCAGCTGCGCCGCCGGACCCACGAGCTCCTCAGCGCGACGCCCACCGAGGCGATCCGAGCCTACCGCCTCGCCCAGGGAGCGTTGCTTCTCCGGAAGGAGTCAGGCACGGTGGCCGAGGTGGCCTACGCCGTCGGATTCAACAGCGTCTCCTACTTCACCCGGTCGTTCGGGGATGCCTACGGTCGCACGCCTACCGCCTACATCGCCGAGGGCAAAGAAATAGGGTAGGCCAACCAAGTTTCATCGTGACGTGTGCCGTCCTAGGTGGGACTTGGTGTTGCACGATGAGGCGGTAGCAGGGCAGTGCTGTGCACAAAGCGCGCACGGGCTTGCGGCATCCGTGCACAGGCGTACTGAACAGTGTTATGCGCGCTTTCTGGTCGCGCACGCCCACAGTGGCTCCCGATACTGAGAGCCCTACCACGGAACCCTCCCCCCAGTCATGCTCTGGGCTGCCCTGAGCCTTTCTGTCACTCCCACGGCGCCCTACGCCGTGTCCCCGCGCATGAAGCACGCCATCGATAGCCTCGACCTGGACGCGCCCAGACGGGTCCGCGTCGCCATAGTGTCGGATGCGCCGTCGCTTCAGGTCTTCCTGAAGCACTGCCTGGACCCAGCGTTCGAGGTCGTGGCGGTTACGGCCGTACGTGCCCTCGCGCAGACCGACATCGAGCTGCTCGTGGCGGACCTCTATACGCTTGACCACCAGACGGAGCCGGATCTGAACCTCCTGAGCGAGGCCTACCGGGGGATTCCCCTGTTGATCGCGTCCCAAGAGTCGGCACCGGGGGGACGGACGCGGCCTGCGGCGGTGCTCGGCCGTCCCCACGCGACGGTGCTCTTGCCCACGAGTCCCACCGATCTCCGCCGCGCTGCCGCCGCGCTCCTCGGCACCTCCACGAGTTGCCCCTCCCTCTGAACCACCACCACGAGTGCCGTGCTCCGTAGGCTAGAGCGGACGCTAGTGCTCGGCAGGGGGAGGGGCCCCATTGCGTGTGTCCCCACACAAAAAAGCGCCTCGCTCGAGAGTAGATGAGCGGGGCGCTTCAGGTTAGTCCGGGTCGCCTACTGAATCGTGACGGGGAACGTGAAGTTGAGGTCGTTTCCCACGATGCCAGGGACTTCGGGCGCCGTCGCCGTGTCGTCGCGCTTGGCTTCAGGGAGTGTGTCAGGATCCAGGTAGTTGCGCAGCTTGACGCGGAACGTGCCGGTGGTCGTGCTGCCGTCTGAGACCGTGACGGCGAACGTCGCGCCGAGTTCGTCCCCCTCGCGGTCCAGGTCGAGGTCAGACACCGTGAGGCGGCGGGCGGCGCCGCCACCGGGCGTGTAGAAGAAGCGGTACTTCTCCGGCTCGTTGTCACGGACCTCAACGGTGACGTCTTCGGCGGGCGTCACAAACGTGTTGAGTAGCTCGATGCTCACAGTGTAGGTCGTGTTGGCATCCAGGATGATGTTGGTCGCGTCCTGGAGCACGCCGGCGTCGTTGAAGTTCGCGATGAACGTGATGCCGTTCCCGCCAGACCGTGGCGTGAAGGTGAGGTTGACGGTCGAGATCACGTTCTCGTCGCTGGCACTGTCGTCGTTGGAGTCGCAGGCGGCGAACACGAGGAGACAGGCGGGAATGAGAAGCAGGGCGAGGGCACGGGGCAGAGCTGGGACAGACGGCGTCATGGTTGACGGGGTGGTAGGCGATGGAGACCCATCAACGGCAGCACGATGGGGCAACCGGAGCTTTGGGTGAAGTGTCGAGAGGAACAAAAGTAGCTGCAGCAATCCGTGTCAAGGAGATTCGTGGCGACTACCCGAGGTGGGTGGAGTCGTCGCGCAACTGGAGCGTCCACGGCGGGCACGCCCGTCCGCGTCAGGACACATGGAAGGGCAGCTCTACACGGCGATGACAGCTGCTCCCCTGCAGCATGGTGAGCAGATGACGCGGCTCGTATGTCCTCGCACTGAGGCGGCACCCACAACAGGCTCCTACAATAGAAAACGCCCCGCTCGAATGTGATCGAGCGGGGCGCTTCGTGTCGATTCAGTCCCCTTACCTACTGAATCGTCACCGGGTAGGTGAAGTTGAGGTCGTTCTCGACCACGCCGGGCACTTCCGTAGCGGTGGGAACGAGGTCACCGGCCTTCTGGCCGGACACTTCGTCTTCGTTGCCTTCGTAGTGGCGAAGCACGAGGCGAAGGGTGCCGGTTCCGTTGCCATTGGCTGCAACGGTCAGGGTGAATTCGCTGCCGAGCGGTAGACCTTCGCTATCGACGTTGCGGTCCGAGATGGTCAGGGCACCGGCCGTAGCTCCCTCGGGGATGAGGTAGATCTGGTGGGCGACATCCTCCTCCTCGGTGATCTCCTCGTTGAGTTCGAGGGGGTCGTCTTCGAAGCGGTTGCTGAACTCCATGACGGCGTTGTAGGCCGTGCCAGCCATGAGCGCGATGTTCGGGATCTGGCCGTTCTCGCCGTTCTCGTCGAAGACGGCGTCTGCAGTGATGGTTGTGCCGCCACCGACCGGCGTCAGCGTGATCTTGACGTTCGAGAAGACCTCTTCCTCACCCGCGATGGGCTCGTCGTCGGGGTCTTCGGAGTCACAGGCAGGCAGCACGACGAGCAGCAGCGCGGCCAGGCCTAGCGGAAAGAGGAAAGAGGGAAAGCGTCGAGTAAGAGTCATGGTGAGATGGATTGGGATGTACGTGGTGAGAGTGCGGAGCGCCGGGGCCTGAACGCGCGCCGCGAGAGAGACGGATCAGGCTCCGAATGGAAGCGCCAGACGCAGGACGACGTTGCGTCCCGGGTCTAGCGCGAAATAGCGGTAGCGACTCAGGTAGTCGCGGTAGCGGGTGTCGAGCAGGTTGTCGACGCTGAGGCTGACGCGCATCACCGACGGCCCCATGGCGATCTCGCCACCGAGGTCGAAGCCGAGCAGCGCGTAGCCCTCAGGCGGCTCGACGTAGTCCACGGGGATCACGGTGATGCCGTCCTCGTCCAGGCGTGTGGGGAAGCGGTCTTGCTCGCGGACGAGGTCGACGCTCGTCTCTGCAGTCACGTCGCGCAGGACCCCCCAACTCCCGAGGTCCACGCCTGCGGAGAGTTCGAGCCGGTCGGCGGGCATGCCGAGGAGCGCCTCGTCCCGCGTAAGGTTGGTGCCGCGCAGGACCGAGACCGTTGCACCGAGAGTGAAGCGGCCCAATCCCTGCGTGACGACGCCGTCGAAACCGACGATCACGGCCGTGTCTTGCGTGTAGAGGAATTCGGGGAAGACGCCTCGGTTGGTGACGACCAGGTCGTTGATGGGGCGGAGGTACAGGTAGTCGTTGATGCGGTTGACGTAGCTGCTGAATTCCAGTTCGCGCGTGGGTGTCTGATGACGCAGCGTGAGGCTTGCTTCGAGCGCCCGCTCCGATCCGACGTTGGGATCGCCGACCTCGTACTGAGCCGTGCCATGGTGAATGCCCCGCGCGTAGAGCTCGTTGACGCTCGGGGGACGCCATGCCGTGGCGACGTTGGCACCGAGGCTCCAGGCCGTCCCGAACCGATAGGTGGCACCGAGCACGCCCGTTAGGCCCACGTAGTCCGTGATGGTGCGCTGCGTTTCGCCGCCGCCGGCCCGTACGCGGGGAAACGCCCGCAGCCAACGATAGTCGAGTCGGGTCCCGGCTTCGAGGGCAAGCGGCCCTCGGACCCACTCGCCGCGGGCGAACACGCCGCCCGTGTAGGCGCGGAAGTTGGGGATGAAGTAGCCTACCTGCGTGTTGAGGTTGCGCTGGAGCATCCCGCTCACGCCGACGACCGCGAAGCCGTCGCCGCCTGCGATAGCTGTGGGGGTGGTGCGCGCTTTGAGGTCTAGGGTGTGGGTCTGGAGGGTGAGTTCGAATGAGGCCCGCTCCAGCGGGTCGCGCCCGCCGATGCGGTCGGCGTCGAACTCGGCGCGCTCGTTTTGCTGGAAGCCATAGCGGCCCTCGACGCGGATCGTGCCATCGCGTCCGAGATCGACATGTCCGTGGACCGCCCCGATGTAGTGCTGGATGTCCTGCTTCGGCGCGTCGATCTCGTAGCTAAAGTCGTAGTCAACAGGCGGGCGACCGAGCTCGAGAACGGTGTCGAGTCCGTTGAGCGTATTGAAGTGCGAGCCACGGTAGATACCGATGTCGGTGGCGAAGACGCTTCCGTGCGCCTCGACGCCCCAGCGCTCGCGCTCCAGGCCGACGGTGGCATTGGCTCCACGCTCGAAGAAGGCCGTGTTGCCCAGGACATAGTCGGGAGTGTGGGCGTCTCCGGCACGGCGCAGGCTCCCCTGGACGCGCACACCGAGGCCTGGCAGCGGCGCTCCCTCCATCTCGAGTGATCCCACGCCCTGACGGCTGTTCGAGAACGAATGCAGCGACAGCTGCCCGCTGACCTCACCGACCTGTGTGGGGAGCGGCGCCTCCTCCAAGCGCACGACGCCACCGATCGCCCCGACGCCATGCTCGACGCCGGCCGCACCGCGTATCACCTCGATGCGATCTGGGGAAAACGGGTCGATCTCGGGCGCGTGCTCCGCGCCCCACTGCTGGCTCTCATGTCGGACGCCGTTGTTGAGGATCACGAGGCGGTCCGAGTGCAGCCCGCGCACGACGGGCTTGACGATGCTTGGGCCGGTCGAGAGGGTCGTCACGCCGGGCAACGCCCCGATGGTCTCACCAATGGTCTGTCCCCGTGCGTCTTCCAGGGCGTCTGCGTCGAGGATGGAAATGGCCTGCGCGCCCTGCTCCAGCAGCTCGGTTTCGCCTTCCACTATCACCTCGGCGATGATTTCAGCGACCGCGTCGAGCGTCACCTGCGCCCGGACGCTCTCCTGCTGTAGGTCAATGCGCATCGAGTCAGCTTCGTAGCCGATGTACGAGAAGCGGACGATGAATGCTTCCGGGGGAAGCCCGCCGATAGCAAAGCGGCCGTCTCTGTCGGTGGCCCCGCCGAGCCCGCGCTCTGCATCGAGGATCACGTTGACGCCGGGCAGCGCCGCACCCGTCCCAGCATCGAGGACGGTGCCGGAGAACGAACGTAGGCGTTCCTGTTCCTGCGCAAAGGCAGGATGTGCGATGAGTAGGGAGAGGGCTGCCAGCGCGGTGAGCGCCAAGCAGCGGGAGAGAGCGACCATAGGTCTCCGATCGGACGACTTGCTAATTCTCAGAACCACAACGGCTCCACCGTAGTCAGCACGCACGAAGCGTGGGTGGAGCAGGGAATCAGCAAGTAGGAGGGCCGCGCGGTGCGTAGAGCGAAGCGGTCGGGCTCTCTGGGACCGTTGTGGTCGCGAAGCGAAGTTCGCCCGTCGCGCACGAGGCTAGCGAGACGGCCTTGGCCCCTGCCGTCGTCGAGGTGAGTGGCACCGCGCAGAGTGCGCAGGCGAAGCAGGGGGACTCGGCGTGGTCCGCGGCAATCACAACGAGATGGCTCGATGCAGAGTCCTCATCGTGTGCGTGCCCCGCGTGCGCGTGGTGGTCGCCCGCGTGCGCGCACTCGGTGGTGTGCTGGACCGCGTGCAACACGGGGGCAGCGAGGCCGCCCAGCACGAAGCCGAGCAGGACCCAAAGCGCGGAAGCTGAAGCGATGCGGGACACGAGAGCGAGGAAGCGAAACGCCAGTGTTGGGGGCCAGCCTAGAGAGCGACGCAACGGATGTCCTATCTGGAGGTTTCTACGTCGGCCGTGATTTACACTGGATTGACGGACGATACCCACCAGACGCTTCGTTAATCCTGTCCTTTTGCGGAAGCTTCGGTATGGATTGTGTTCATAATCGGAACCCTCGGGCCCGGCTTCCGCATTCGTGTACGCGCGTTTTCGCCCTCACTTACTCCGGACATCGTCGCTATGCGTGCCTTTCTGCTCCTCCTCGTTGTGCTAGCGCTGGGCGCACTGCCTGCACAGGCCCAACAAGCCATCAACTGGGATACGCTCGCGCAGGTCGAACTGCAGCGGCAGGACGGACGCTACGTCCCCAACTTCGCGCCGGAGGTCGACGGCCTCAACGGCGAGGAGGTGGCCATCCAGGGCTTCATCTTTCCGATTCAGCAGACCCTAGAGCAGACCCACTTCATCCTGATCGCCTTCCCGCTCGCCGACTGCTTCTACTGCCTGCCGGGCGCCTCGGAGTCGATGATCGAGGTGAAGACCTCGCAGCCGGTTGACTTCACCTACGACCCGATCACGATCACCGGCACGCTTGAAGTGCTGGAGTCGGACCCGATGGGGATGTACTATCGCCTCACCGACGCGCGGCAGGGCTCCTGAATGGCAGACGCGACCACGGCGGACAGCACAGCGCTGGTCCCCCGCGCCTTCGGACAGACCGGCTTGACCGTCTCGGCCCTCGGCTATGGCGCCGGGCAGATCGGCGACGCGCACCTGCCGGACGATGACGTCGAACGACTCCTGAACACCGTCCTCGACGCAGGCGTGACGCTCATCGACACAGCGCGGGGCTACGGGCTGTCAGAGGAGCGGATCGGGCGCTTCCTATCGCACCGCCGCGACGCCTTCGTCCTCTCGACGAAGATCGGCTACGGGATCGAAGGGCTGCCCGACTGGACGCCGGAGACGATCCGCCGCGGTATTGAGGAGGCGCGCCAGCGGCTCCAGAGCGACGTGCTCGACATCGTGCACTTGCACTCGTGCCCAGCCGAGACGCTGCGCAGCGCGGGCGTCGTGGAGGCGCTCAACGAGGCCGTCGAGGCTGGGACCGTCCGCGTGGCGGCCTACTCCGGCGAAAACGACGACCTCGCCTACGCGCTCGAAAGCGGGGCCTTCGGCAGCCTGCAGACGTCGCTGAACGTGTTCGACCAGCGCGACATCGAGGGCACGGTGGCCGAGGCTCGCACCCGCGGCCGGGGCGTGATCGCCAAGCGCCCCGTCGGCAACGCCCCGTGGCGGTTCGCCGAGCGGCCCGACGGACACTACGCCGAGGTCTACTGGGACCGCATGCGCGCCATGGGCCTCGACCTCGGCGCTGACTGGCAAGATGTGGCGCTGCGCTTTGCGGTCTACCACACGGGTGCCCATGCCTGCATCGTCGGGACGACCAACGCCGCGCACCTCCAGCAGAACGTCGAGATCGTGAAGCGCGGGCCGCTGCCGGAGGCCATGGTGGCGCAACTCCGCACGGCGTTTGCGCCGCACGCCGCAGCGTGGGACGGCCAGGTCTAGCCATGCCCGAACCGCCCCTCGTCACGGCGCTTGGCCTGCTGGCGGCTGCGCTGACCACGTTCGCCTTCCTTCCGCAGGCGATCAAGACATGGCGTTCGAAATCGGTCGGTGACCTCTCGCTGGTGACCTACGGGATGTTCCTCACAGGAGTCGTCCTGTGGCTCGTCTATGGACTACTGATCACCAACTGGCCGCTCATCCTCTCCAATGCAGTGGCGATGACGCTCCAGGGAGCCATTGTGGGGCAGATCGTGGCCGTGCGCTGGCGCGAGCGGCGGGCCCCCTAGGCAGCGCGCATGTAGGCAATGCACGGGCAGACGCGGCGTGTTGCGTAGGACTGCGCCTACAGGTGCGAGACCGACGCCGCTATTCATGGTTTGCGCATAGTCTCCAGGGCAAAGCGGTTCCGGAAGCAATGGCACCGCTTCCATTGACGCATTGCGGCATGGGGAGGGTCTCTTGGAATGTAAACATAGTGTTTTGGAAGCGATTTCGGCGATTTGAGGGGTGAAACAGCCCGCCGGTGCCCTCGTGGAAGCACACCGGAAGGCATCGTGGCTCGGGCTGCTAGCCTTCTTCTTCCATAAACACCAACCCGCTCTGACTATGTCGATGCTGCCCTTCCATCTGATGGGTTCGTGGCTCGCCGACCTGTCTGGAAAGCTCCCGGCGATCACCACCACCGAGCACTGGCACCAGTGCCCCCACTGCGAGGCAACGACGCCCTGGCGCGTCAACGCGCTGCGCGGCGAATACCGCTGCCTCCGCTGTGGCGACAACCCCCTCGACAGCCCTACCGTCTAGCCTCCCATCTAGCCCACGCGATCGTCGACCCCACCGACCACTCATTTCCTACGCCATGCTTTACACCTCCTATCTCGTCTACGCGCTCGTTGCGCCGAAGGAGCCCCCGAAGTCGGCTGCCGTGCCGAAATCTGATAAGGCTCCTGCGAAGTCGAAGCGCGCCTAGCACACCCCACCCCGGGCGGTATCCCCCGCCCTCTCGCACACCACCGCCGCCGGCCGGGCTTCGATGCTCGGCCGGCGGCGCTATGTTGAGGCGTGCTCCTCACGTTGAGGCGCGCTCCTCCAACGTGCTCGGTCTCCCGATGCGATTCGTCTTTGCGCTCCCAGCAATGCTCTTGCTCACCGTAGCTGGTTGCACGCCCAGGCCGTCCTCGTTCGACGTTCCTGACCCTGCTCCCGTCGACCGAACTGGATGGAGCGCCGCGCCGACCCGCTCGATGGCCGACAATGGGCCGATCCGCCACGTGACGGTGCACCACACCTACACCGAGGTGGGTCCCGACGGCGAGGCAGCGCATGTGCGCGCGATTCAGACGATGCACCAGGGCGGCGAACGGCAGTGGGGCGACATCGCCTACCACTACCTCATCGGGCCTTCCGGGACCGTGTATGTCGGGCGCGACGAGGCGTTCGTCCCCGCGAGCGGCACCGTCTACCTCCCCGACGCGCTCCGCGATGCCGCCGGCCAGGACAGCCTCGGCGGCACGACTATCACGACGCCGCCCGAGGAGGCCGGCACGCCGATGACGCCGCCGGGGGCCTCGGCCGGACACATCACGATCTCGGTCATCGGCAACTACGAGGAGGCGCTGCCGCCGCCCGCGCAGCGCACCGCGCTCGTGCGCCTCGTCGCAGACCGCCTGCATGCTCACGGGCTGACCGTCGACGATGTGCGCTTCCACCGCGAGGTGGCGGTCGGGACCGCGTGTCCGGGCCAGGCTCTCTACGACTGGTTCCGAGGTCCGACGCGCACGCACCCCAACCGCGGCGACGGGCTGAGGCAGGTCGAGGTCGCCCTCGCGGTGCTACAGGATTGATGCTCGTCTGAGCAGTACCCGCAGAGGAAATCGAGGCGGAGGTCCCTTGAATCTATCTTGACATTACAAGTAGGAACAAGAATGGATTTGGAGGGATAGGAGCGCTCCCTGTCGTTCCTCGCCCATTGTCACCAACCATGCTTGACGCCCTCTCGCAGCCGTGGCCCTGGTATGTTGCCGGGCCACTCATCGGACTGATGGTGCCGCTGCTGCTGCTCGTCGGCGGACGTGCCTTCGGCGTCTCGGCCAACCTGCGCCACCTATGCGCGGCCACCCTCCCGACTCGCCTGCCGTTCTTGCGCTACGACTGGCGCGGGGCAGGCCTCTGGAACCTCACCTTCGCGCTCGGGATCGTTCTCGGCGGCGCGTTCGCGGCGACCGTGCTCGCTAATCCCGACCCCGTCAACCTCGCCGCGGCGACCGTCGCCGACCTCCGCTCGCTCGGCATCGAGGACCTGAGCGGTCTGGTGCCAGCGGAGCTGGTGAGCTGGCAGGCGCTCGGCACCGTGCCGGGCCTCCTCGTCGTCGTGGGGGGTGGATTCCTCGTGGGCTTCGGCGCGCGCTACGCAGGCGGCTGCACGAGCGGCCACGCCATCAGCGGCCTCGCCAACCTCCAGGTGCCCTCGCTCGTGGCCGTGCTCGGCTTCTTCGCTGGTGGCCTTCTGCTCACCTATGTCCTCCTCCCCATCCTGCTCTAGCTCGATGTCCACCACCACCCTTCCCCGTCCGGTGCAGGCGTTCCCCGAGGCCTGCCTCGACACCCAGCAGACCGGTGGCGACGCCCCGGAGCGCGGTATCTCGCTCGGCGGCCTCGTCGTCTACCTCTTCCTCGGCGCGCTCTTCGGCGTTGTGCTCGTCAAGAGCGAGGTCGCCTCGTGGTTTCGCATCCAGGAGATGTTTCGCTTCGACAGCGTCCACATGTACGGTGTGATCGGTAGCGCGCTGGCCGTTGCCGCGCTGAGCTTGTACTTCATCCGGCGCGTCGGGGCGAAGACGTTCGGCGGACAGTCGATCACCATCGAGCGCAAGGCCTGGGGGCCAAGTCGCCTGCCGGGTGCGCGCTACTGGATCGGCGGCACACTCTTCGGCCTCGGCTGGGGCCTCCTCGGCGCGTGCCCCGGCCCGATGTTCGCGCTCCTCGGCACCGGCCTCAGCGTGATCGTCGTGGCGCTCCTCAGCGCGATGGCAGGGACGTGGGCCTACGCTGCGCTGCGTGACCACCTACCCCACTGATCGGGTAGAGTCGGTCCACTAAAGCTCCCCCCGTTCCGCTCCCCCTGAAGGGTCGCGAAACTGTCTCCCCTCGCAGACGAGGGGGGGACAGCCCGAGGAGCGCAGGCGACGCAGGGCAGGGGGAGCCGTTTTGTCGCGATGTGCACTGCTTCTCAGACGGGTGCCGCCGATCAAGGGGCGTCTTCCTTAAACACGGGCTCGAACTCCTGGAGGGGCATCCCGGCGTGCTCCGTCGCGGCGGCCTCGGGGTCGCGGGCGAGTTCCAGGTCGAAGCCCACGCGGTCGGCGCGGTAGGTGCGGCGCTGGTAGTAGATCGGCCGGTCGGCTGTCGTGAAGCTCGTCCGCTCGACGAGCAGCAGCGGGGCGCCTTCGGGCACGCGCAGCGCCTCCGCCTCCTCGTCGCGCGCCGCGACGGCCTCAATGCGGACGCGACCCCGCAGGACCGGGATGTCGTACTCGCGTTCGAGGATGCTGTAGATCGTCTCCACGGCGAGGTCGTGCGGATCGAGGAGTTGCGCGTAGAACGGCGGCAGCCACGTCCGGTCGAAGGCGATGGGCTTGTCGTTGCCCAGGCGCAGGCGGTCGAGGCGGATCACCGTAGCCCCCGCGTCGAGGCCGAGGCACATCGCGGCGGGCGGCGGTGCGGGGACGGCCCCCCAGTGACGCACCTCGCTCGACGCCGTCAGCCCGGCGCGCTCCATGTCCTGCGCAAAGTCGGTCAGCCGCACGAGCCCCTGCGGCACCAGCGGCGGCGCGACGAACGAGCCGAGGCCCTGGCGGCGGTAGATGCGCCCCTCGTTCTCCAGCGTCTGGAGCGCCCGGCGCACCGTGATGCGGCTCACGCCGAACGCCTCGCCGATCTCGTGCTCGCTCGGAAGCTGGTCGTGCGGCCCGGCCTCCCCCGCACGGATGCGCTCACGGAGCCAGTCCGACACCTGCTCGTGGCGCGGGCGACCGGAGGTGAGCGGCGGAGGATCGAGGGACATAGAGCAGCGGGCGACGTTCGAGGCAAGGTACCGCAAACGGCGATCCTACCCGGAAACTGACGAGGAGCCCCTACACCATCGCCACGGTCCGCCTGACAGCACCATGCCAAGGCCTTCCATACCTTGGAACTAACTTGTTATTACAACATAGGACGAGCAGATTCTTACCATCGACCGTGCGTGTGCCGCGCGGCTCGTCCCCCAACCTCCTCAAGCCATGCTGTTCCGTCAGGTCTTCGACCCAAAGCTCGCCCAGTACGCCTACCTCGTCGGCTGCCAGAAGTCGGGCGAGGCGCTCCTCATCGATCCCGAGCGCGACATCGACCGCTACATCGACGCGGCGGAGGCCGAGGGCTTGCGCATCGTGGCCGTCGCCGAGACGCACATCCACGCCGACTTCCTCTCGGGCGCGCGCGAGTTCGCCGAGCGCCTCGGCGTCAAGCTCTACCTCTCCGCCGAGGGCGGCCCCGACTGGCAGAGCGCGTGGGCGAAGACCGGTGCCTACGATGCCACTTTCCTGCACGACGGCGACACCTTCATCGTCGGCAACATCGAGATCGTCGCCAGCCACACGCCGGGCCACACGCCCGAGCACATGAGCTTCGTCGTGATCGACCGCGGCAGCGGCGCGACCACGCCCATCGGCGTCGCGACCGGTGACTTCGTGTTCGTGGGCGACCTCGGGCGGCCCGACCTGCTAGAGCAGGCGGCGGGCATGCACGGCGTCCAGGAGGGCGCGGCGCGCACGCTCTACCACTCCCTCGACACGTTCCGCGACTGGCCCGGCTACGCCCAGATCTGGCCCGCCCACGGCGCGGGCTCGACGTGCGGCAAGGCGCTCGGCGCAGTCCCGCAAAGCACCGTCGGCTACGAGGCGCTCTACAACGCCTCGCTGGGCGCGGCCGACGCGGGCGAGGACGCCTTCGTGGACGCCATCCTCAGCGGCCAGCCCGAGCCGCAGATGTACTTCGCGCGCATGAAGCGCGACAACCGCGATGGCGTGCCCGTGCTCGGCGGGCTGCCGCAGCCGCAGAAGCTCTCCGCTGCCGAGTTGAAGACCTATGTCGCGAAGGGCGAGGCCCTCGTGATCGACGCGCGGCTCGACCGCTCGGCGTTCATGGCGAAGCACATCCCCGGATCGCTCTACGCCCCGATGAACAAGAGCTTCAACACCGTCGTGGGCTCGCTCGTCATGGACGAAACGACGCCGCTGCTGCTCATCGTGGACGCGGACGACATCGACGAAGCCGTGCGCGACCTCATCCGCATCGGCTACGACCACCCCGTCGCCTTCGCCGAGCCGAAGACGCTCGACCGCTACTTCGCCGAGGGCGGGGCTTCGGCCACGATCCCCGAGATCGACTTCTCAGAGGTGGAGGCCTGCCGCGTCGAACCAGGCGTTACCGTCGTCGATGTGCGCTTTGCGGCCGAGTTCGCGAGCGGCCACGTGCCGGGCGCGGTCAACGCCTCGTACACGCGCCTGCCCGAGTACGCCGAGAGCCGCATCCCGGCAGACCAGACGCTGCTCGTCCACTGTGCCTCGGGGGCCCGCGCTGCCGCTGGCGCCGCCTTCCTCGCCGCGCAGGGCCACCATGTGCGGTACGTCAACGACACATTCGCGCGCTACGCCAAGATTGGCGCGCCCATCACCGACGACGCGGCCGTTGCGGCGTAGACTCCGCGGTGTCCTTTCCGACCCGCCTCGCCTTCTTCCCACGCAGACGTCCTGCGATGGGAACCCACCACGGAGGCGCGGCAGGGTTGGATGTCTCCTGATCCTTCCGTTTTAATCCATGCTGTATGCCCTCCTGGGTGCCGTTGCCATCGGGCTCGTGCTCGGCTTGCTCGGCTCCGGCGGCTCCATCCTGACCGTGCCGGTGCTCGTCTACCTCGCGGGCGAGCCTGACAAGGTCGCCATCGCCGAGAGCCTCGCCATCGTCGGGGCCATCGCGGCGGTCGGGGCGATTCCGTATGCGCGGCAGCGGTCGGTGGACTGGCGTAGCGTGGGCTGGTTCGGCGTGCCGGGCATCCTCGGGACGTACCTCGGCGCGGCGCTCTCGGCCTACGTCTCTGGGCCGGTGCAACTCGCGCTCTTCGCCGTCGTGATGCTGCTCGCGGCCGGGCTGATGTTGCGCGGCCGCAAGGAGGTCGAGGGCGAGCGGCCCCGGCAGGCCGCGTGGAAAATCGTGATCGAAGGGCTGGCCGTGGGCGTGCTGACAGGGCTCGTGGGCGTCGGCGGTGGTTTTCTGATCGTGCCTGCGCTGGTGCTGCTCGGCGGCCTCTCGATGCGCATGGCAGTCGGGACGAGCCTGCTCATCATCGCGGCCAAGAGCCTCGTCGGCTTCTGGAAGTATGTCGATGTGCTCGCCCTGGACGGGCTGGTGGTGGACTGGCGGCTCATCGGCGTGTTCGCCGCCATCGGCATCGTCGGCGCGACGGTCGGCAACCGAATCAGCCAGCACGTCCCGCAGGCGATGCTCCGGCGCGGCTTCGCGGTGTTCCTCCTCGTGATGGGCGTTGGCATCCTCGCCCGCGAGGCTCCGGCGGCGCTGGCAGGCAGCCCCGAAGCCGTCGTCGAGGCGTCGAGGCCTCTTCAGCCCACCGTGCCCGCCGACACGGCCCGCGTGACGATGAGCGAGCGCGAGTTCGCCGCCCGCTACACGGCGGCGGCGCAGATCCTCGACGTGCGAACCGGGATGGAGATCGGGCGCGGACGCGTGGCGGGCGCGCAGCACGTGAACTACATGCTTCCGGGTTTTTCGGGGCGTGTTGCTGAACTGAGCCTCGATCCTGAGCGTCCGGTGTACCTCTACTGTGGCTCCGGCGCTCGCTCCGACCGCGCGGCGCACGTCCTCCGGGACGCGGGCTACGAGGCCTACAACATCGGCGGCTTCCGCGCGCTCAGGGCCGCTGGGGTGCCGACGGAGGAGTGAGATCGACTCCGCAGGCGAAGTCGCTGTATGAAGGTGTGTACGTCTGAATGTATGGACGAGAAGGAGTACCTTCACACGTGCATACCCGCATACCTCCACACCGGGACCGCTAGTCGTCCTGATCGCGGCTATCCACGCGGCACGTCGTGTTGATGCCGCCCCGCACCGTGTAGACCGTCTCGACGATGAGCCGCTGCGGGTTGCCGAGGTGCTCGGCGAGGTCGGCATACAGCAGCGCCGTGACGTCCTCCTGCGCGGCTCCCACGTCGCGCCACGAGATGAGGTAGTACTTCAGGCTCTTGAGTTCGAGGATCCAATCGCCGGGGACGTACTCGATGCGGACGCGCCCGCTGTCGGGGAGGCCGCTGAACGGGCAGAGCGCCGAGAATTCGCCGGGCTCCGTCTCGTAGACGACTACCTGCCGCGCGGCGTGGCGGTAGGGCAGCCGGTCGATGGTCTGCTGCCGCGTCTCCGGCGGAAGGAAGGGGCGGACGTGCCCCTCGGGCTTGATGCCGAACTGCGCCATGTAGGCGAGCGCCTGCTCGGTGTGGGCCGCCGCGCGCTCGCGGAGCGCGTGCAGGTCGGAAGGAGTCGGGTCGGAGGCCATGGGACGGTGGGGAGAAGGGAAAGGACGGCGGGCGTGCTGGCACGATGTTGGCCGACGCTCCGTTTCGCAGCCTCGCCCTTTCGCAGGGTCTACATGCCCGAGCATCTACCTGCTGCCAACAGCAAACAGTATGGTATATGTGCGGAGTTATGTTCACTGAAACTGGTGATCCCGTAGGCTAGACCGATGCCCTATTCTTCCCATGAGCATCCTGCCCATCACCGCTGGTAGGGCTGCTTCCTTTCGGACCCTCCCACATCGCCCCAGATTTATGCGTCGTTTTGCCTCAGCTATCGTCGCGGCCACGCTCGCGCTGCTACTTGTCCCTGTCACGGTTTCTGCCCAGAACGTCGCCGCGTCGCCCACCTACGGCGATGTTCGGTTGACGGAAGGCTTCCGGCCCGACCCCCACACGACTCGGCTCACAGCCGGTGGCTCTATCGAGGTCAACAAAGGGGCCTGCACTTACGGCTTCGTCGCTGAGGCGCCGGACGTAGATCTCTACTACACCACGTCCGGGGGCAGCAGCCTCTACATCTACGCCGAATCGGATGCCGACGTGACGCTGCTCGTCAACGCGCCCGACGGCTCCTGGCTTTGCAATGACGACGGGCTCGGTAACCGTGACCCGCTCATCGCAATCCCGAACGCCAGCGACGGGCTCTACGATATCTGGATCGGCACCTACGGCGACGAGATGCAGGCGGCCACGCTCTACATCTCCGAGATCGCCCCGGGTGGCAGTGGCGGCGGTAGTGGCGGCGGTGGTGGCTCGTCCGCGAGCCAGATCAGTGTCGGCGCTGACCCGACCTACGGCAACGTGCGCCTGAGCCAGGGCGCTACCTCCGACACGATCGAGCTCCTGGCTGGCGGCTCGCTCCAGCCCAACTTCGGCGAGTGCACCTACGGTAACGTGGCCAGCGCCCCAGACGTAGACCTCTACTACGAGGGTGATGGCACCCAACTGCTCGGCATCGGGGCAGGGTCCGCCGGCGATGTCATGCTGCTCGTCAACTTGCCCGACGGTACGTGGGTCTGCGACGACGACTCGGGCGAAGACCGTAACGCGCTCGTCATCGTCGAGGGCGCGGCGGCGGGGCTCTACAACATCTGGGTCGGTACGTACGGAAGCGAGATGGAGGAAGCACAGCTGTTCATTGCCGACGAGGGCGGTCTCGAGGGGCGTATGGGGGGCAAGGGAAACAAGGGCCCCTAACCTCTAGGAACGCCTTGCTCAGCGCTCGGTCGGCCCAGGTGCCTCCGCTTGCCGCTGGTGCAGGGTGATCCGGTCGGGTGGTAGACTGCGCTATGCAAACCAACACACACGGTTCGACTCCCCTTCCCGCTCCCCAATTATGCCTCGTCTCCTCCCCACGATCGTCGTAGCCGCGCTCGCGCTGCTGCTTGTCCCCGCCACAGCCTCGGCCCAGAACGTCGCCGCGTCGCCCACCTACGGCGATGTCGAACTGGACGAGGGCTTCCGACCCGACCCGCACACGACCACGCTCACGGCCGGTGGCTCCATCGAGGTCAACAAGGGGGCCTGCACCTATGGCTTCGTGGCCGACGCCCCGGACGTGGACCTCTATTACACCACCTCTGGGGGTAGCAACCTCTTTGTCTACGCCGAATCGGACTCGGACGTGACGCTGCTCATCAACGCCCCCGATGGCTCCTGGCTCTGCGACGACGACGGCCTCGGCGACCGCAACCCGGTGGTCGCGATCCCGAGCGCCGAGGCGGGCCTCTATGACATCTGGATCGGCACCTACGGCGACGAGATGCAGTCCGCAACGCTCTACATCTCCGAGATCGACCCCCGCGGCGGGGGCGGCAGCACGGCGAGCGGCATCGACATCGGCGCTGCGCCAACCTACGGCGACGTGCGCGTGAGCCAGGGCTTCGGCTCCAGCACGACCACGCTCACCGCGGGCGGCTCCTTCCAGCCCAACTTCGGCAACTGCACCTACGGCAACGTCGCCGGTGCGCCCGACGTCGACCTCTACTACACCACCAGCGGCTCCGGCCCGCTCTTCATCTCGGTCGAGTCCGAGGGCGACACGACGCTGCTCGTCAACATGCCCGACGGCACGTGGGCGTGCGACGACGACTCGGGCAACGGCAGCAACCCGCTGCTCATCATCCCGAACGCCGCCGACGGCCTCTACGACATCTGGGTCGGCACCTACGGCGATGCGATGCAGTCGGCCACGCTCACGATCTCCGAGTCGCAGTAGCGCCGGCACTCCTGACGCCCAGACATCCCAACGCAGCGCGTGCTACCGGATCGTCATCGGATCAGGGTCACGCGCTGCGTCGCGTTGGCACCGTCCGCGTCGAGGCGCACCACGTAGACGCCGCTCGGTAGCCCGTCCAACGCGATCTGGGCTTCATGCTGGCCAGCGGGCCGCACACCCTCGGTGCGCGAGAGCACGGCGCGCCCGAGCAGGTCGGTCACGTTGAGGCGCACGGTGGCGGCCGTCGGCAGGGCGTAGCGCAGCGTGGCGGCGTCGCGGGCCGGGTTGGGGAAGACGGCATCGAGCGCGGGGGTAGTGGGCAATGGCGCGTCGTCCTCGTTGGCGAGGGGGAATGCTTCAAAGCGCTGAGCGAAGATGCCGTCCGTGTCTCCGTCCTGGCCGAAGCTCTGCCACACGACCACGAAGTTGCCGTCTTCGTCCACCGCCACCGAGGAATTACGCTGGCGGTTCGTTGTGAAGGTGTTGACGCGAAACTCCTTTCCCTGTACAAGCCCGTTGGCGGTGTAGCTCTGGGCAAAGATGTCGTCAACGTCGCCGCCCTGGTCGCGGCTCGTCCACGTGGCCACGAAGTTGCCCTCCGTGTCCATCGCCACCGCGACAAGATCCTGCCTTCCCGTGGTGAAGGTGTTGACGCAGAATTCCGGGTCTCGTGCGGACCCGTCAGCAGCATACCGTCGCGCGTAGACCCCGTCGTTATCGCCGTCCTGGTCCTGGCTCTGCCACACGATGACGAAGTCACCGTCGCCGTCTATTGCTACCGAGGTACCGAACTGATCTCCCGTGGTGAAGGTGTTGACCTGAAACTCGTTGCCCTGAGGCGTGCCATCGGCAGCATAGCGCTGGGCGAAGATGCCGAACTCGTCACCGTCTTGCCCGCTGCTCTGCCACGCGACGACGAAGTCGCCGTTTGTGTCTGCTGCTACCGAGGGACCGAACTGGTCGCCCGCAGTGGAGGTGTTGACCTGGAATTCCTCGTTCTGTGGTACTCCATCAGCGGCATAGCGCTGGGCATAGACGCCGTACGCGTCGCCGTCCTGGTCACGGCTTGCCCACGCCACGACGAAGTCACCCTTCCCGTCTACTGCCACGGAGGGTGCGGACTGGTTTCCCGTAGTGAAGGTGTTGACGCGGAACTCCGAGCCTTGTGCAGACCCGTCAGAGGCAAAGCGCTGAGCGTAGATGCTGTTGCCGTCGCCGTCTTGGTTCCGGCTCGTCCACGCGACCACGAAGTCGCCGTCGGTATCCACCGCCATGGAAGGGCCGAACTGGTCTCCCTCGGTGAAGGTGTTGACGAGAAACTCTGAGCCTTGTGCAGACCCGTCAGCGGCGAAGCGCTGGGCGTAGACGCCGACATCGTAGTCCTCTTCAACGAATCGTGTCCATGCGACCACGAAGTCGCCGTCAGCGTCCATGCCGACTGAGGCGTTCCCTTGAAAATCCGTGGTAAAGGTGTTGACCTGAAACTCCGGTCCTACCGCGACCGGAGCCTGGGCCTCTGCAATGGGAGCATCGTGCAGCATCGCGAGCGTGAGCGTGCCCGCCGCCGCGGAGCGACGGAGCCATGCCAGACGGCGGCGGGCGGTGCGGCGAGACCAGGGACGGCTAGGCATCTGAGCAACGGTGCGGGTGGAGGGAGGGCGCGGGAAGCTAACGCTGGGCTATTGGGGTCCCAAGCGCTATAGCAGGTTTCTGCAGGTCGCGTCTGCCCACCGCCTGTCTGCGAAGAACGACCGTTCGTCGGGATTCGGAGCCACCCGTCGGCGCAGGCGCGGCGTAGCGAAGCGACGTGGGGAGGTTGGAGCCATCCACTTCACTTCAGCACCCCGCTACCATGTTCGCCTATCTGCTTTTCTCCCGGTCGTTCTGGCCGCTCATCGCTCTTCCGCTTGTCCTCCTCGCCGCTCCGGCTCTCGCCCAGTCGGCGGGCTCCATCACCGGCACCGTCCGCGATGCCGCCACGCTCGAAGCCCTGCCCGGCGTCAACGTGGTCGTGCAGGGCACCACGCTCGGCGCGGCCACCAACGCCGAGGGCCGCTACGTCATCACCGCGGTGCCCGTCGGGACGGTCGCGCTCGAAGTGCGTTCGATCGGCTTCGCCCCGCTCGTCCGCACCGACATCGTCGTGAAGCCAGGTCGCCCGGCCACGGCGGATGTGCTTCTGAACGAGGCCCGCATCGAGGGGGCCGAGGTGACCGTCACGGCGGGCTACTTCCAGCCGCCCGCTGCCGCGCCGACGAGTACGGTGGCCTTCTCCACCGAGGAGATCCGCCGCTCCCCCGGCGCGGGCCAGGAGATCGCCCGCGTCCTCAACGCGCTGCCCGGCGTCGCCTCGCGCGGCGAGACCAGCCAGGACCTCTTCGTGCGCGGCGGCAGCCCGGCCGAGAACGGCTTCTACATCGACCAGATCCTCATTCCCAACGCCCAGCACTTCTCCACGCCCGACGGCTCATCGTTCGGCCCGACCGGCCTCATCAACACCGAGTTCATCGACGACATCACGTTCTCCTCAGGCGGCTTCTCGGCGTCCTACGGCGACCGCCTCTCGTCGATCAGCGAGATCCGCTACCGCACCGGCGGCGACCGCCTCACGGGCGAGGTCGGGGCCAACTTCACCGGCGGCACGTTCATCGTCGAGGGGCCGATTCCTGGCGGCTCGGCGTTCATCTCGGGGCGGCGCAGCTACCTCGACCTCGTCGCCGACGCCATCGACGCGGGCGGCGCGCCGCGCTTCAGCGACCTCCAGGGCAAGGTCACGCTCGACCTCTCGCCGAGCCAGCGCCTCTCGGTGCTCAATCTCTACGGGTCGAGCGAGTTCGCGCAGGAGGCCGAGGACGCCGTCGATGCGGGCGAAGCGGCCTTCGGCGTGTTCGAGAACCAGCAGAACACCGTCGGCTTGAGCCTCCGCTCGCTCTGGGGCGCGCGCGGCTACTCGACGACGGCGCTGTCGTACTCGTTCATCGAGCGGCGCAACACCGTCACGTCGGTGCGCGACGGCTTCGGCGACATCCGCGAGGACTTCCGCAACGGCTACCTCACGCTGCGCAACGTGAACACGCTGCAGCTAGGGCCGCAGCTGGAGGTCGAGGCGGGCGTCGAGGGCACCATCGAGCGCGGAACGTTCGACTTCGACCAGGCGGCCTACGTCAGCGCGGCGGGCGCGCAGCAGGGCGCCGTCGGGTTCGACCTCGACCTCACGAGCGCGCGCCTCGGCACGTTCGCAACGTTCGTGTGGCAGCCCACCGCGCGGCTCACCGTGAGCCCCGGCCTGCGTGTGGACTACGGCTCGCTCAACGAGGACGTCTACCCGCAGCCGCGCCTCGGCCTCGCCTACGACCTCACCGAGAAGGTGCGGCTCCGCGCCGCAGGCGGCGTCTACCGCCAGGCCGTCCCGCTCTACGTCCGCGCCCAGAGCGCCGCCAACGAGACGCTCCCGCACGTCCGCGCCGACCACCTCATCGGCGGCGTCGACGTGCTCCTCGCGCCCGACCTCAAGCTCACCGTTGAGGGCTTCAGCAAGACCTACCGCGACGTGCCGCAGTTCGCCGACGGCAACCCGCTCGGCACGCCGGTCTACGTCCTCGACGAGCGCGGCGACTATGCAGGCGCACTCACCAGCGACGGCCGGGCGCGGGCACGGGGCATCGAGTTGCTCGTCCAGAAGAAGCTATCGCGGGCGTTCTACGGCCTCGTGAGCGCGTCCTACTTCCGCTCGCAGTACGAGGACCAGAACGGCGTCTGGCGCAACCGCGACTTCGACACGCAGACGCAGTTCAGCGTGATCGGCGGGTGGAAGCCCAACGCCAAGTGGGAGCTGAGCGCGCGCTGGAGCTACCTCGGCGGGCGGCCTACCACGCCCATCGATGTGGGCCAATCCATCGCCCTCGACGCCGAGGTTCGCGACGTGACGCGCACCAACGAGGAGCGCCTCCCGGCCTACCACAGCCTCTACCTGCGCGTCGACCGCCGCTTCAACTTCCGCGCGACGAACCTCACCACGTTCGTGAGCCTGTGGAACGCCTACAGCCGCACCAACATCGAGGACACGTTCTGGAACTTCACCGAGCAGCGCGTGGACGAGGCCGAGCAGTTCTCTCTGCTCCCGGTGGTCGGCATCGAGTTCGAGTTCTAATCAGGTTCGAGTGCGAAGGGTCGCCCTCGACATACGTGCGCCCCGCATGGCTATCAGCTATCAGGGCCAGGCGGGGCGCAACAGGGGAGGGCGCGTGCGAGCGCTGCCTACTCCCAGGATGGTAGCTCCGAGTCAGGCGACGGGGCTCCATCGCCTTGGTGCGGCAGGTCTGGGCCGTGCGACTCCGGCACATCCATGCCCGGAGCGTTCATATCTGGTGCACCCATGTCCGACACATCTATGTCTGACGCACCCATGTCTGGTGCATCGACGTCGAGCGCACCCTCCTCGGCCATGGCGACCTCGTGGCTGTCGCTGTCGACCAGCACCGGCATCATGGCAAGCGCGTCCGTCGGTTGGAGCCAGCGTGCGGCGATCCGGTGGAGGTCTTCGTGCAAGGCACGGTCCTGTTTCAGCGGGGCAAAGCGCGGCATCCACGGCGGTGCGGTGACGGGCGTCCCCCCAGCGCGCTCGTGGCGACGCAGGTGGCCGAGCTGAGCCAAGGCCATGCCCACAGCCGCCAGGATGGGCGCGAGCCGCTCCGTCTGGCCATAGGCCGTCCGTGCAGCCATCGTGCCCATCGAGACGACGTCCTGGTTGCCGCCGTTGGTAGGAATCGAGGCGACGGCGCTCATCTGGGCGTGGTGGCGCAGTTCCGCAACGAGGGCGGTGGCCGTGAGCTGAGCTCCCGCCAGCCCGCTCGTCTCGCCAGGCTCCCAGGCCAGCAGGAGCGGTGCCTCGCCAACGACCCCGCGCTTCGGGTCCAGCAGGAGGTCGAGCTGCCGCTCGGCCAGGACGCCCACCTGCGTGATCGCCGCGTTGAGCGCGTCCGCCGCAAAGGCGATCTGCTGGCCCTGGAAGTTGCCGCCGTGCAGCACGGCTGGGCCATCCGAGAACACGAGCGGGTTGTCCGAAACACCGTTTAGCTCGGCCTCGGTGAGCCGGCGCGCATGGGCAATGTTGTCGCGGCAAGCGCCCAGGATCTGCGGGGCGCAGCGGAGCGCGTAGACCTCCTGCAGCGTCCGCGTGTCGTCCTCCGACTCGGCGGGGTCGCCCCAAGCGATTTCGGTGCGGATGACCTCGGCGCTACGGCGCTGTCCGGCGTGGCCGCGGGCATGGTGCAGCCGGGCATCCAGCGCGGCTCGGCGCGCGCCCAAGGAACGGTAGAGCCAACCCGTGAGCCGCTCGGCCGTCTCGACCAAGCGCTCGGCGCGGGCAACGGCGAGCGAGAGGTAGGCGGTCATGAAGGCGGTTCCGTTGACCAGCCCCAGCGCCTCCCGGCTGGAGAGGCTGAGGGGGCGCAGCCCGGCTCGGAGGAGTGCCCGGATAGCAGGCTCGCGCCGCCCGCGATGGATCGTGGTCCCCTCGCCTGTGAGCACGCGGACGATGTGAGCCAGCGGCGTGAGGTCGCCCGACGCGCCCACGGAGCCAATCTCTGGGACGGCCGGCGCGATCCCGTGCTTGACGAGCCCGAGCAGGGACTCGGCTAGGGACGCGTCCACGCCAGAGTAGCCCTGCGCGAGCGCTTGGGTGCGTGCGATGACGGTGGCGCGCACAACGGGGGCGGGGGCGAAGGCACCGGCGCCGGCAGCGAGGTGCGCAATCAGACCGGCGCCCTGGAGTGCGTCGCTGGCCGCCGGGTAACACACGTGCGGCCCGAATCCGGTCGTAAGCCCGTAGATCGGTTGCCCAGCGGCACGGGCAGCCTCGAGCGCATCGCGCGAGCTCTCCATGGCCATCCGCGCGGCATCGGAGAGGCGGACCGAGAGTTGCCCTGCGAGAGCCGCAGCCTCCAGCTTGTCGGGCGTCAGTTGATGGTCAGGGCCGAGGTGGAGCAGAATGGAGGTCATGAGGAAGACTGGACGAGAAGCCAGACGAGGTCGCCGTGGCTTAGAAACGGGTGAGCGAGGAGCACGCCACCACGTGCGGGGAAGCAGGTCGTGGCTATTCCTGGGTGGCTATTCCTGGGCGGCAAGGGCACGGGCAATGGCGGCGCGGTCAGGGGTGCCTTTGCTGTGCCGCACCCACGTGGCCGGGGTGAGAACCCGGACGCTGCCAAGACGGTCGGCAAGCGGTCCCAGTGCCGTTCGCAGTGCCGAGAGCGGCGGCGGTGCTGTCCCGGACTTCATCAAGAGGGCCAACGTGAGCGACTCCCCGTCCAAGGTGCAGAGCAAGGCGTCGAGAAGGCCGGGGACGAGGTCCCGCAGCGCCGACTCGGTGCGACCGGCGTGGACAAAGCGGCCGTTCGACAGCTTGAACGAGTCCGACACGCGGCCATCGAAGACATAGGCCAGCGTGTCGCTGTCGCTGGGGAGACGCGCCTCCTCAGGAGACGATATCGCCTCCGTCGGGTGCCCAGGCGCCTGCGTGGACGAGGCCAAGCGGACGCAGTCGCCGGTGGCAACCCAGCGCCCTACCTCGGTGGGGCGGTAGTGTCTCTGGGTCCAGACTCCGGCATGTGCGTTGGGGCCCGAAAAGTAGAGTTGGGCATCCGCGTCGGTCCGTACCGCGCAGCCTACCGGGCGCCCGAGGTATCCCGGAACGAAACGCCCCGGCTCCCCGAGCATGATGCCAGGACCGGCCTCGGTTTGGCCATATCCGACACGCAGCAGCGATCCGCTGAGCCCCTGAGCAACGTCTGCCGGGATGGGAGCGCCGCCCACCACGCCTCCTGACAGACGATGGAGACGGGCCCGTCCGCCCGCTTGGAGCAGGCGCCGTATGGTGAGCGGCACCGCCGAGAAGTGCGTCGGTGCCCACGCGTCGAAGGCGGCAAGCAGCGCCTCCGGGTCCCGTGGGTCCTGGAGGCGCACGATCTCAGCCCCGGCCAGGAGCGCGGGTAGCAACTCCAGCACGAGGCCGAACGCATGGTGCCAGGGCAGCCCGGCAAGCACGCAGGCTTGCTCGGAGAGCCCCAGGTGCGGGGTGTGGCTGTCCAGCACCGCAAAAACGTTGGCGTCGCTCAGCGCAATCCACCGGCCAGGGCCGGCTGTGCCCGACGTACGCAGAAGCAAACAGATGCCTTCGGTGGGCGATTCCGCGGCCTTCCGGGCTGACGGGAGGGGGCCTAGCGGCCCCGCTACGCCGTCGGGGGTCCAGATATGGCGGCCTTCGGTGTCGGCCACCGCAGCGCGCGCATCAAGGGTCCAGATCAGCGAGGCTACGTCCGTGCCGGGGGCAGCCGGTGCGAGGGTCACTCCCTCCCAGAGAGCCGCGACGAGCACCTGGACAAACGGCGTGCCCGAGGGCAGCGCCACGACCAAGCGGTCGCCTGCGGTCAGCCCGGCAGCACGGAACGCCTCGATCCAGCGCCGAGCGCCGGTCCAGAGCGAGGCTGCTGGGGTCGCAGCCTCGCCGGAGACGAGCATCGGCTGGGGACGCCCTCGGAGTCGCTGCCGCAGCAGTTGCTGCCACCGCATCCGTTCGGATGATGGGGTGTGTCCCGCCTCGGCCAGAGCAGGACCGGCGCTGCAGAGGGCCGGGGCGCTGAGGGGAGGCACGGTAGAAGCAGACGTCATCGAGGGAAGGATGGAACCGTGGGCACCGCCTACGCGGGCAGGCGCTCGGCAGAGCGAGACGCCTTGGCCGGCGAGGGCGCGAGGGCCAGTCAGGGGCGAGAGACCCTGGGCTAGCGCTTCTTGATCAGCAGCCAGTTGTGGCCTGCGCTGTCGCGGTACATGCGGGCGCGCACGAGCGTCGGGCGCATCTTGTAGGTGAACGTGTAGATGAACTGCACGTCCAGCTCCCCGCGGGCAATGCCCTGCTTGAAGCGCCCGTGGAAGAGGCGGCTGTTGGAGCACGGGGCCACCTGCGTGAAGAAGTTGCGGCCGACCGCTTGCTCCGGGGCGACGCCAGCGAGCTGCGACTCGTAGGTGTTGTAGAAGGCGATCACGCCTTCGTCGTCGACCTTCACGATGCCGAAGTCAGCAGCGTCCAGGGCGGCCTCGCTCATGTCTTTGAGCTGTTCGAGGTCGCCGGTGAACGAGAGCTTCGAGGTCTGGATGGACGCAGGGGCAGTGCCGTTGGAAACGAGGGTAGTCATGGGTCCTTAGCGTGGTTGAGGCTGGGCGTTGGGTGAAGATGGAGCGGCGTCTTAGGACCGCTTGAGGAAAATCCAGGTGTCGGAGGCGTCGCTCGGTCGGCAAACCTGGACGACCAGGTTGGTCGGCTGCGGCGTGTCGGTGATGGTGTAGGGGAAGGCGGCGTTGACGCGGCCTTCGCGCTGCCCCTCCTTGAAGCGGCCGTAGAAAATGCGGCTGTTGGCGCTGGGGACCATCTCGCGGAAGAAGGCCTGGCCTTCGGCGGCGATCGGGTCGATGGCACCGAGCTCGCCGTCGTACTCGTGCAGGAATCGGACGCGCCCCTGGTTGTCGAGGCGGACGACGCCGTAGCGCAGCGAGCCGAGTTGCTGGTTGCTCAGCACGTCGAGCTGGCCGATCAGGTCAGCGCCGACGAAGGGCTCCGCAGACGGCCCGGTCGGCACCGGGACGCTGGGCGCGTCGTCGGTGAGCGTCGGCCCGAGCGTGGTCTCGAAGGTGCTCTGGGCCACGGCGGCTTCGAGCTGGTTTTCGAGCTTGCGCACCCGCTTGATGATCGCGTGGGGGTCCGTCATGCCGAGCTTCTCGAGGAACAGCGCCTCGCGGTGCTGGGCCTGCTCCTTGTCGGAGCTGAGGCGCGCAATGCGGTCCTCCATCGTGTCGATCATCGCGATCAACTCGTCGGGGTCGTTGGAGCCGACGGAGAGGAGCTGCTGCTTCTCGGCGTAGAGCGTGCGGAGCTGAGCTTGGAGGCTGGCGATGAGGGCGAGGGCCTCGTCGATGTCGGCCAGGCCCGAGTCGGTCATCTTGCCCTTCTCGGTCTGTAGGGCGCGCAGCTGGTGCTCCAGGTTGCGGGTGAGGTCCACGAGGCGCTGGCCGGCAAGCAGCTTCTCGCCCGTGGTCTTCATGCTCGTGCGCTGGAGCTGTTCGAGGCGCTCCTCGAAGGCTTCGAGCTGGTCGCGCATGCCGCCGGCCAGTTCGAGCTCGTGGCGGAGGTTCTGCACCTCGGCGCGCATGTGGGACAGCTGCGAGGCGTAGCGCTTCGAGCGCTCGATCTCGGCGTCGAGCATGCGGAAGCCGTTCTTGGCCGTCTCGGGAAGGTCCTCGGCTTCGAAGAGGTCGCCCACGTCGGCAGCCTCGCGAATCTCCTGATCGCGGTAGAGGTACGTGAGCTGCTCCTCCATCGAGCTGATCATCTCGAGCGCCGTCGGGACGTCGGCGATGCCAGCGCGGGCGAGCTGCTCGCGCTCCTCGTAGAACTCGGCAAGCTGGCTCTCGAGGTTTTCGATCAGGTCGGTGATCTCAAGGCTGGTCGGGAGCCCGTCTTCGGCGAGTTTCGCCTGCGCCTCGTAGAGCGAGACGAGCTGGTCTTCCATAGAGCGGACGAGCTCGACGACGTCGTCGGGCTCCTCGACGCCGAGTTCGCGCTGGAGGACTTCGAGCTTGGCGTAGAGGCCCTGGAGCTGCTGCACCGGGTCGCCCTCCTCGATCGCGGCCATCGCCGCCTCGGTCACCTCCTTGTCGCGGTACAGCTCGGTGAGCTGATCCTGCATGTTGGCGATCATGTCGAGCGCCGTGTCGATGTCGGCGATGTTTTGGCTCGTCAGCCGCTCCTGGTCAGCGTAGAGCTGGCTGAGCTGCTCCTGCATGCTCTGCACGAGGAGGATGGCTTCGCTGGCCTCGCCCACGCCGAGTTCGCGCTGGAGCACCTCCAGCTGCGCGCGGATGGCCTCGGCCTGCTCGGCAGCGTCGCCGTCGGCCCGCTGCGCGAGCCGGGCCTCCACTTCCTCGCGGTCGCGGTAGAGCTCGGTGAGCTGGTCTTCCATGGAGCGGACGAGCTCGACGACATCGTCGGGTTCCTCGACGCCGAGTTCGCGCTGGAAGACTTCGAGCTTGGCGTAGAGGCCCTGGAGCTGCTGCACCGGGTCGCCCTCCTCGATCGCGGCCATCGCCGCCTCGGTGGCCTCGCGGTCGCGGTAGAGCTCGATGAGCTGCTCTTCCATGGAGCGGACGAGGTCCACCACGTCGTAGGCGGACGACACCTTCAGCTCGCGCTGGATCATCTCGACGGCACGTCGCAGCTTGGAGGCCTCCTCGGGTTCGGCGGGGGCACTGCCTTCGGCTCCGTCCTCGGAGGTGTAGAGGTCCGTGAGCTGCTCTTCCATGCTGTCGATGAGCGCCATCAGGTCGTCGCTCGTGTCGACGCCGTAGCGCTCGCGGAGGCGGTCACGGTCAAGGTAGAAAGCGTAGAGTTCGCTGGCGACCCGCTCGTATTGGCTCGGGGTGTCGCCGTCGCTGGAGTACTCCTTCTCGCGGTAGAGGTCGCTCAGTTGGAGCTCCATGGAGCGGACCAACTCGACGATCTCCTCCGGTTCGGAGGTCCCCAACTCGCGTTCGAATAGATCGAAGGGCGCGCGCGGTTCGGTCATGGGGGTAGACAGGTTATCGTGGCAAATGGGCGAGAGGGGGCGGCTAGTCTGCGTCGTAGAAGGCCGCCAGTTGTTCTTCCATCGAGCGTACGAGCTCGACGAACTCGTCCGCGGACTCCACACCGACGGCGGTATAGACGGCGGGGAGGGTAGCGGGGGTCTCGGTCCCGCTCGGCGCGATGTCGCCACCGTAGAGTTGAGAGAGCTGCGCTTCCATCGAGCGTACGAGCTCGAGCAGCAGCATCGGGTCGCTCTCACCGAGCGCGTCTTGGAGTAGCTGCGCTTCACCGCGCGACGCGACGTCTTGTTGCGTAGGGTAAGACATGGTGAGATAGGGGTAGGGTTAGGACAGTAAGCGGTCTCGTGTACCGGAGTGGCCACTGCATGGACAAGCAGCGCGCCGATTTTTTTGCCGCGCGTGCACCATATCAAAGCGAGACACCAGGACCGAGGAGCCAGGAACGCCGGGGCGCCATGAGGGCAGCTAGATAGCTCCGCGCTACACCCACCCAAACCATTATGTATCTAAATACAACACAATAATGATTGTGCAATATCAGGATGATACAGGCTGTTCTCATGGACGATTTGGTTGTTTCTACCGATTGTAGTTCCGATGTGAAACCTCTCGCCTCGCCATAAAACCTGCGAAGTCGCCAAAGGGGTTGGGTACCGTATTTGCCAAGCCTCTGAGCACGCCAGCGTGGCCCGAGCCACGCGTCCGTGCCGCTCCCATGCTTCGTGGTGGGCACGGACTCCGCTGGCGGCTACCTCATCCTGGAGCGGTTCTCCGCACTCCCTGTCCTCACCTTATAGTCGCCTTTCCCCATGGTCACGCCCACCATCATCAACGAAGTTCTTAAGGACCCGCAGATCGACGCAGCCTGGCAAGAGACCCTCAGCGAGTGGGAGGGGGCGGTGCCCTCCCAGGTCAAAGCCACGCTTGCCTACGCCAGAGGCCTACGCAACCAGGTGCTACAGCTCGCACGCGATGTGGACGACGCAGCCGACCTGGAGCGGATGCTGGCACTGCACTACATCGAGCTCAAGTGTCAGTGGACCAAGCTCAACGCGTTGGTGCAATACCGTCTCGGCAGCAAGGGCGAGGTGCGCGAAGACCTTATGTACCGCGCCTCGTGCGTGAGCCAGTTGCTCAGCACCATCGAGCCGCTCCTGGACGCGCAGGATGTCGATGGCTTCACCAACGTGCTCTCCGCGCCGATCGGATCGCTCCGCGAGATGGTGTAGCCCTGGGGAGCATCGGTCTGATGCGCTGCAGGAGCGCTGCGCGGCGGTTGCGCGCGGTGACATCATCACGCGGTCACATGCTTGCGCGGTGACATCCTGAGGACGGCCTGCTGTGAGGTGGGAAGCCGTGGCCCGCAGGATTCCACAGGGGTCGTGGGGATTCCTGCGCACTTCTGTGTCACCTCTTCACGCGCACGGGCGCCGCGAACCGCTTCCGGAGCGGGGGGTGCGGTATATTTCGAGCCCCGCGTGCGTCGCCCGGCGGGCGCGGCCACTCGACCCCTTTGAAGCTCCCCCGGGAAGCACAGCCGCAACCGCACTATGGCTCGCGTAGACGTCGTCATGCCCAAGATGGGCGAAAGCGTCATGGAGGGCACTGTCCTCGAATGGAAGAAGCAGATCGGCGACACGATCGAGCAGGACGAGACGCTCCTGGAGATCTCCACCGACAAGGTTGACTCCGAGGTGCCCAGCCCCGAAGCCGGACGGATCGTCGAGATCCTCGCGGAGGAAGGGGACACCGTGGACGTGGGCACGAAGATCGCCGTCATCGATACCGACGTGAACGCTGAGGTCGGCGGCGACGGCGCGGCAGCCCCCGACACGGGTACTTCGGCGCCGGCCCAGGAGGTCGCTGAAGCCCCTGCTGCTGCGGCGCCCCCTGCTGCGGCGCCAGCCTCACCGCCCTCGTCTGCGGAGCAGGTCGAGGTCGTCATGCCCAAGATGGGCGAGAGCGTCATGGAAGGCACTGTCCTCGAATGGAAGAAGCAGGTCGGCGACGCCATTGAACTGGACGAGACGCTGCTGGAAATCTCGACGGACAAGGTCGACTCCGAGGTGCCTAGCCCGGCCGCGGGCGTGCTCGCCGAGATCGTCGCCGAGGAAGGCGAGACGGTCGAGGTCGGCGCCATCATCGCGCGCATCGCCGTGGGCGATGGGGCTGCGGTGCCCGCGCCCAGTGCCGTCCCGGCAGCGCCAACGGCCGAGCCGGTCGCCGCCCCTGTCTCCCCTGCCGTCTCCGGCGGCCATGTTTCTGGTGGCAGTGTCTCCGGCGACGGGGCCGACGTGAGCGCAGGGCCGATCCCACGCCGCGGCTCCAGTGGCCAGTTCTTCTCGCCGCTCGTGCGCTCCATCGCCGAGAAGGAAGGGATCTCGCAGCGCGAGCTCGAAGGCCTCGCCGGGAGTGGCGCCGAGGGCCGGCTGACGAAGCAAGACGTGCTCGCCTACCTGGAGCAGCGGGGCAGCGCGCCCGCGCA
>JBCBEX010000002.1:0-142875 GCA_038528235.1 Bacteroidota bacterium | reverse complement strand
TTTGCTTCCACACCGCCACACCGCCACACCGCCACACCGCCACACCGCCACACCGCCACACCGCCACGGTATTTTGGGACGGCTGCCGCAGGTTCGCCGCACACGACCCTCGACCCTCGACCTCCAGCATGGCTCTCTCGTACTCGATCCGCGAAGGCCTCGCGGGCTTCGGCCGCGCCAAGTTCGCCACCGTCACCTCCGTGAGCGCGCTCGTGGTGGCGCTCGTGCTCATCGGGCTCTTTGGGCTATTTCTGTGGCTGGGTCAGCAAGAAGTTGATGACCTGCTTCAGCGCGTGAGCGAGTTCGAAGTGTTCCTGGACCTCGGTGCGGACACGCGAACGCAGCAGGTCGTCAACAATCGTCTCCTTGGTCACCCAGGTATTGCCGAGACAGCCTTCATCTCCCAGGAAGAGGCTTACCGCATCTTTGAAGAAGAGTTTGGCGAAGGAGCCGGTGACGTCGTCGGCGAGAACTTTCTCCCCGCCTCTTTTCGCGTGCAGGTCACACCAGAGTATGCCAACGCGGACAGTATCGACGCGATTGCTGCGACAGTAGAACCGATGCGTGGAGTCGACGAAGTCGAGTACGACGAAGATCTCATCAGCCGGTTCATCGAAAACCTCCGAGTGGTGCAGACGGTCGCGCTCGCGCTCGCGGTGCTGGTTGTGCTGACAGCGCTTTTCCTCGTGGGCAACACGATCCGGCTGACGATCTACGCGCGGCGCATGCTCATCCGCACGATGAAGCTCGTCGGCGCGACCAACAGCTTCATCCAGCGCCCCTTCCTCGTCGAAGGCATCGCGCAGGGGCTGATCGCAGCCGTGGTCGCCTGCACCGTGATCTGGGCGACCTACGGCGCGCTGCTCGGGCAGATTCCGCAGTTGGCTGGGCGTGGCTGGCCGCTCGGTTCGCCCTTCGCCACGTTCGGGGCTGTGTTCGTGCTCGGCGCGCTCTTCGGCTGGCTCGCCTCGTGGGTCGCGGTGCGTCGCTTCGTCCAGCGCATCACGCTGTCGTGAGCGGCGCAGGTCAAGGTTCGCAGGTCGCGGGTCGGCAGACAAACGGGCATCGGAGCGACTGCTCCCTGATTCCCCGCCTTGTCCGTGCGTCATGCCTCGTGTTGGTCCTCTGGTGCACGGGGTGCTCAGGCGATGGCGACTCGCCATTTCGGTTCGAGCGCTTGGCGGTGCGCGACACGGTGACGCACGCGATCGCGCTAGACGGCCGAACGCTCGTGCTGCAGGCCGAGGTCGGCCGCATCGAGGTGACTGGTAGCGACACCGCGACGGTGGCGACGGTGCAGGTCGTCCGCACGGCACGCGGCGCGACGGAGGGCTCGGCCCGCCAACGGCTCGGTCGCGGCGAGGTGGTCCGCATCGACGGGGACGACGAGATCGTGCAGGTCATCGCGCCTGCCCCGCAGCCGCCCGGCATCGAAACCGCGTTCGAGGCCCTCGTGCCTGCCGAGGCTCGCCTGTACCTCCAGCTCGACGAGGGCGCCATTACGCTGACGCAGGTGGCTGGGCCAGCGGTGACCGCGCAGACGGGCGACGGTGCCGTCCGCGCCGACGCCCTCGCCAGCGACACCACGCATCTGATCGCTGCAGCCGGGGGCGTCGAGGCCGTCGTGGCAGCGCTGGCGCCGCAGGCCCGGCTCATCGTTGCGGTCGAGGAGGGGCGCATCGACGTGGAACTGCCCGCCGACACGGACGCCGAACTCGACGCCGCGAGCGGCACGGGCCTCGTGCGTGTGGACGGGTTCGCGTCGGCATCGACGGACCGAGCCGAGACGGAGACGGGGCAGCGCGTGACGGGTCGCGTCGGCGGTGCGTCTGGAGCGCGCGTGGAGGCGCGAGCGGGAGTAGGGACCGTGACAGTGCAGGGGCGGTAGGCGGGCAGCTATCTCGTTGTATGTGTGCGAAAAGTGTTTCAGCGACGAGCCTTCCCGAAAAAGAGGGGAAGCCGGGGCGAAGCCTGAACGATTCGCGCGGGGCCTGTGTACGTCGGTGCAGCTTTCCGCACACCTCGCTCTCCTATGTCCTTGCTTCAGAGTCTCGCGTTCATGGTCGGCGGCTTCACGCTGCTGCTCGTCGGCGCGGAGGCCCTCGTACGCGGCGCCTCGGCGTTGGCCCTCCGCTTCGGGCTGTCGCCGCTCGTAGTGGGGCTCACGGTGGTCGCGTTTGGGACGAGTAGCCCCGAATTGGTGATCTGCATCGCCGCAGCGCTCGCGGGCGACGGCGGGATCGCGCTCGGCAACGTGGTCGGGTCGAACATCGCCAACCTCGCGCTCATCGTCGGCGTCGCGGCGGCCATCGCCCCGCTTGCGATTGAGCGGCAGCTGATCCGGATCGATATGCCCGTGGTGCTTGCGTCGTCGCTGCTCATGGTTGCCTTCCTGCTCGATGGCAGCGTCGAGCGCTGGGAGGGGGCGGTGCTCACCGTCGGCATCGTCACGTACGTGTGGTACAGCATCTGGCAGAGCCGACGGGAAGCCGCCGTGCACCGTGCGGCCCGCGAGGCGGTGGCGGACAACCCCGACGCCCCCATCGCCGAAGACCTGCCGGTCAGCTTCGGGGCGTCCGTGTGGCGCGATCTCCTGTTCGTCGCCGTCGGGTTGGTCGGGCTCGTGATCGGCGGCAAGCTCTTGCTCGCAGGCGCCGAGTCGGCGGCGCGCGGCTTCGGCGTGTCCGAGGCCGTCATCGGATTAACGCTCGTGGCGCTGGGGACGAGCCTGCCTGAGCTTGCCACGACCGTCGTGGCGGCGATGCGCGGGCAGGGTACCATGGCGCTCGGCAACGCGGTGGGGTCCAACGTCTTCAATGTGCTCGGCGTGCTCGGCCCGACGGCGCTCATCCAACCCATCGCGTCCGACGGCGTTGGTGCGGACAGCCTCGCGGTCATGATCGGCGTGACGCTCCTGGTGCACATCACCATGGCGACGCAGCGCACGATGGACCGCTGGGAGGGCGCGCTGCTGATGTCGGTGTATGTCGGCTACGTGGTCTGGCTGGTGATCTGACGGGCACCGCGCTCTTGGGAGCTCGGGTTTGGGAAAAAATTCGTTAGGAAGGCGTGTCTGGAGAGTGCCGAGGAGGCTGACGTAGTGGGCTTGATCCACTCGGTCGGGAATTGACGTGGTAGGGGTAGTCGGCTTCGTGCGAGGCCATCTAGCTCCTACCAGCGTCGCCTCGATATGCCCGTTGTTTCTCCCCGCGTGGCCCGTGCCGTGCTCCGCCATACGCGCATGCGTGGGTTGCGAAGCCTGCTCCTGGCACTCGTGTGCCTGAGTGGTCTGCCCGCGACCGCGCAACTCGTGGGCGTGTCGGGCGGGGTCCAGGTCTACAGCGAGGGCTACAGCCAGACGGGCCTCGTCGACAACCGGCGTCCCGGCGGCGTGGCGGGCCTGAACGCGCAACTCACGCTCAACGTCGGCGGCCAACTCAGCATCCCGTTCTCGGCATTCCTCTCGACCGAGCAGGCGGGCTTCCAGCAGCCGTTTAATCAACTCGGCATCAGCCCGAAGTGGCGGTGGGCGCAGCTCCACGCGGGTTACTTCTCGACGCGGCTCAGCGAACTCACCCTGGCCGATGCGCGGCTGCTTGGCGGCGGCGTTGAGCTCTCGCCGGGCGTGTTTCGGCTGAGCGTGATTCGGGGGCGCAGCCAGCAGGCCGTCGAGGCTGACAGCGCGGCGTTCCGAGACGGCCTCTTCCGCCGTACGCTCACCGCCGTGCAGCTTGGCGTGGGCAAGGAGGAGGGCTGGCACCTCTGGCTCACCGGCCTCCGCGCGGCCGACGACACCACGTCCGTCCAGCGGCCCGGCACGGCCACGCCGCTCGAAAACGTCGCCCTCTCGATGCAGTTTGGCGCGACCATCGTCCCGCGTGTGGCCCGTCTCAGTGGCGAGGTAGCGCTCGCGGCCACCAACGGCGACCGCACCGCCGACTCCCTCGCCTTCGGCGACCTTGACCAGCTCGCGAGTCTCGTGGAGCCGTTCTTCACGCCCACACTCTCCACCCGCGTCGACGGTGCGGCGACGCTCGACCTGGACCTCACGCCGGGCCGCGTCTTCGCGCTCGGCGTCCAGACGCGCTACGTCGGGCCGGGCTACACCTCCGCCGGGGCCATCCAACTCGAACGCGACCTCCTCGACGTCACCGTCGCGCCGCGCGTGACGCTCCGGCGGCTCCGCGTCGCCACCCGCGTGGGCGTGCGCCAGAACAACGTCGCTGGGACGCGCATCAGCACCAAGAACCGGCTGCTGCTCTCGGCGTCGGTCAACGCGCAGCCCTTCGACGGGGCCACGCTCGGGCTCGACTACACCAACTTCGGCCTGCGCACCGAGCGCGAGCGCGACACGCTGCGCGTCAGCCAGGTCTCGCAGACCATCGGCATCACGCCGGGCTACACCTGGCAGACGGGCACGCTGCAGCAGAGCGCGACGCTGTCGTACCGCTTCCAGGACGTGGCGCAGCGCAACCTCACGCGCGGCATCGACGAGGCGACGCGCAACCACGACGTGTCGCTGACGCACACGCTCGCCTGGCCGAGCGGGCTGTCGATCGCCACGACGGGCACCTTCACCAAGGGCCTCGCGCGCGACCTCGACCAGACGGTCCTCACGCTCGCCGAGACGGTCTCGGCGGCCCTCCTCGACCGGAAGCTGCGGCTCTCGGGCACGCTCTCCTACAACCGCATCGTCCTCGACGACGCGGTCGCCGGGACCGACGGCGCGGACAGCGGCCTCCAGGCGCGCCTGCGCGGCACCTACCGCGTGCAGGCCAACAGCCGCGTCGAGCTCCAGATCGCCACCCGCAGCTTCGCCTACGCCGTGCCCCGCCGGGGCAGCGATGGCTACACGGAGGCTACCGCGCGCCTCAGCTACGCCTACCAGTTCTAGACCGCGCCCCCTCGTCATGCGCCCCTACGTCATGCGCTCGCCGGACTCTGCCATGCCCGTGCCCCTCGTCACGCTCCCGCGCCCCGCTACACGGCGCCTCTTCATACCGCGCCTCGCCATGCTGTCGCGCACCCGGCTTGCCGTTCTCTCGCTGCTTGCGGTCGTCGTTGCGCTCGGCGGCACCGTCCGGGCGCAGGAGGTCGCGCTCGACATCCGCGTGGCCGACCCGCTGCCGCGCGACCTCCAGGCGTGGGAGGACGACCCGACGCTGCTCCGCGCCACCGTGCGCAACACGACCGGCGAGGACTTCGACGACCTGCGCTTCGCCTTCACGCTCACGGGCGACCGCCGCGGCCTCGTCGCGCAGACCATCGACGGGCACCCGGCGCAGCCGCGCATCAGCCTCGGCGCGCGCGAGACGCGGGTGCTCACGTGGCCCGAGTTCGGCGGGGCCGAGGAGTCCATCGACATCGAGAGCAGCCTGATCGACGAAGTCGCCCGCGACGGCATCCCGGAGGACTTCTACGAGCTGTGCGTGACCATCTTCGACTTCGGCAACGGGCCGCCGCGCGAGGTAGGAGGCACGGGCGACCTCTGCGTCGTGTTCACCGTCGAGGAGCCGGATCCGCCCGAGCTGGTGGTGCCGCTCAACGGCGAGGCCGTCCAGCCGCCGACGCCCATCTTCACCTGGGCCTTCCTCCCGCGCCCCGGAGCTGCTGGGCTCTCCTACCGCCTCACGATCAAGCCGCTCTTCGCGGGCCAGACGCCCACTGACGCCATCGTCGCCAACCCCGTCCTCTTCGATGAGGAGATCCCGACGACGACCTACATCTACCGCCCGTCCGACGCGCCTTTCGACCTATTCCCCCTCGCCGCGTCGTTCGTGTGGCAGGTGCAAGCCCTCCAGTTCGGCGAGCCCTACGGCCGCAACCGCGGGCTCAGCCCCGTCGGCACGTTCCGTGTGGACGAGCGCGAGACGAGCGAGGGGGCACCGAGCTTGCCACCAACCGCCCCGCCCGGCACACTGGCCGATCTCGGCGACGTGATCCTCGAAGAGGCACTCGCGCTGCTGCCCGACCTCCCCGCCGCCATCGAGCGCGGGACGGTGACCGTTGAGGAGACGGCGGACAGCTACGTCCTCTCGGGCACCACGCGGATGCGCCTTGACCTCGACGACACGATGCGCCTGGACGCGACGCTTGACGGGCTCACGCTCGCCAAGGACGACCTCGAACGCGCGGCGGGCGGACGGCTCCGCGTCGAGCGCGTGCCGGAGGCCTTTCCGATGGCTGACGCCGAGCCACTCACGATCCGCGCCGTGACGTGGGCCTTCGACACGGGCGTGGCCGTTGAGGCCGAGCTGCGCGTGCCCGATGTCACGGACGAGACGCTCACGGGCGTGCTCGCCGTCACGAGCGGCGGCCTCGCGGGCGTGCTCGAAGGCGGCGGGACGCCCGAGAACCCGCTCTTCGCCTTCGGCGACGACCCGCTGCGCGTCCTCGTGACAAGCTTCCGCGCGACGTTCCCCGGCGCCGCCATTACCGCTGCCGGCGTTGTGGAGGCGCTCGGCAGCCTCCGCTGCGATGTCAACGACCTCCGGCTCACCGCCGAGGGCCTCGACACGGAGAGCGAGACGACGCTCGCCTGCCGCTCCACAGACGAGTTCCCGCTCGTGGGCGAGAGCGACCGTGTGACGCTGCGCCTCGACCGCCTCAGCGGCACGCTCGGGCCGCTCCAGGAGCCGCTCACCTACGACCTCACGCTCCAGGCGCGCCTCGGCCTCGCCGTGGACAATCCCGCTACGGGCGAGGAGGTGCGCTGCGGCCTCGCCATCGCGGGCGGCCTCCAGACGGGCGGCGCGTTCGCCATCGAGGAGGTCGTGCCCGACTGCCCGATCCCCGACCCCAGCCTCGACCTCGGCTTCGTGGCGCTCGACTTCAGCGACCTCCGCGCCGACCGCCTCGCCTACACGCCCGGCGCGGGCTGGGACTTCGCGCTCGGCTTCGACGCCGCGCTGCGCTTCCCTGGCTTCGACGACCTCACCGTCGCGTCGGCCAACGGCTTCACGATCTCCGACGCGGGCCTCACCGTGCCCGCCGTCGCGCTCGACCGCGCGGCGCTCGCCCGGGCCGCCTTCACCGCCGACGGCTTCGGCATGACGCTCCGGCGGCTCACCATCGACGCGTTCACCTTCCCGCTCTTCTCGTGGGAGCGCATCGGGCCGGGGCCGTGGGACCTCGCCTTCGACGCGGACGTGACGCTGCCCGAGACGGAGGCCATGCCCGCGTGCCTCGCCAACGCCGTGATCGGCTTTTCGGGCTTCCGTAGCACCATCAATGGCGAGGACATCATCGGCGGCGAGCTGCGGCTGGACGACCTCGCGCCGTGCCGCTGGGAGCTCGGCGAGGCCGGCTTCGCGCTCGAACTCCGCCGCCTCGACGGCCAGCTCAACTGGCAGCGCCTCAGCGCCGACGAAAACCTGGAAGCCCGAGGCCGCTTCGGGCTCGACGCCGCGTTGGTCGCGGCTGCCCCGTTCGGCTGCGCGGGCAGCACCGCAGGCACGCTCGGCGAAGGCGAGTTGACGGTCCGCAACAGCCTCTACGGCCGCGTTGCGCTCACCAGCCCGTCGTGCCCCGTCGCCATCGGCCCGTTCGAGGCGTCGATCCGCGAGGCGACGCTTACGTTCGGCGAGACCAGCCGCCTCGGCTCCGAGGCCGTCCTCGACGCGACCGCGCGCCTCGCGATGGCCGACGGCGGGGCGGTGGACGGCTCGTTCGTGCTCGACCTCGTCACGGGCGACTTCCTCGACGTGCGCTTCGTGCTCGACCAGCCGTTCACGCTCCAACTCCCGAGCACGGCCGACCCTGCGATGACCTTTCGCATTAACCGCGCGGAGCTCTCGACGGACGGCCTCCTCATCGACGGGCGCCACCAGTTGCAGACCGGGACGACGACCATCGGGACGACCTTCGACCAGGCGCGCTTTGCGCTCTCGCTCGACGGGCTGACGTCGGGCCGCGTGGTCTTCGACGCGCCCTTCGCCTTCGCCGCGGGCATCGACCCGGCCACAGGCAACCTCGACGGGCAGGCGGTCGCGCTCGGTGCGCCGCTCGGCTTCACGCCGGGCGTCCGCTTCGACCTCGACGGGCAGGTAGTGCTCGACTCGGCGGGCGTCCGCGCGAGCGGGACCGCCGCCGCCGCACTCGCCCTTGACGGTAGCCTCGGCGACAACGCCGAGCGCTACGACAGCGACTTCAGCGTCGAGATGAGCGAGGACTTCGTCGTCGGGCTCTCGCCCGCGTTCGGCGTGCGCGACGGCCAGGCCGACCTCCTGTGGCAGGGCCGCCGCGTGGCCTACATGGACCCGGCTGGCTTCCACCTCGACCCAGCGTTCATCGCCGATGCGCTGCTGCCCGACACCCTCGCGCTGCCGTCGCAGGACGTGGCCTACGTCGTCCTCAAGCGCGACGACCGCTGGCTCGTGGACCTGGAGCCCGTCGCCAACGACGCCGTGCGCATCCGCACCCGCCCGAGCGAGCCGCTCGAACTCGTCGTGCCCGCGCTGGCTGAGGGCGGCCAGCCTGCCCCGCGCCTCGCCGTCGCCTTCAACGACGCCGTGTTCACGACCGACCCGAGCAGCCCCGAGCTCGTCAGCGGCACCATCGCGGCGAGCGTACCGCAGGGTCTCGCGCTCGGCCCCGACGTGCCGTTCACCGTGCGCGCGCTACAGTACGGCGTCGGCACCATCGACGGTCGGCCGCAGTCGGCGCTCTTCCTCCAGGGCGACGTGCAGCTGTTCGACCAGACGGTCGGCGCGAACAACGACGTGACGCTCGCGATCACGACCGACGGCGTCGCGCGGGGCACGTTCGACGTGGGCGGGCTCTCCGAGCTCGTGCCCGTCGTGTCCGGCAGCGACCGCGTGGATCTGCTCGTCGAGGCCGTGCGCGGAACGATGACTGTGCCCGTGACGCAATCTGCACCCGGCAGCGCGACGTTCGCCTTCGACGCCGACGCGCGGCTGCGGGTCAACGGCGACGCTGGTCCGGTCGCGGAGGCGACGATGACCGTCGAGGCCGGGCCGGGCCATATCGCCGTGACCGATTTTGCCCCAGCGTTCTTCGGGGAGCGACCGACGCTCGGCTTCGACGACTTTGGCATCCGCGTGGACTCGCTGACGACGCTCGCCGAGTTCCGCTACGACACCCAGACGGGCTTCGACTTCGCGGTCAAGGTGGACCTCGCCGTCGTGGTGGACGTGGAGGGACCCAATGGGGGCGATAGCGCGCCGTTCGTGTTTCCGCTGCGCGGCGTCGAGATCCGCGACGAGGGCCTCGTGGTGCCGCCGCAGGACGTGAGCCGGAGCTCGCTGCCAGGCCTCCAACTGCCACGCTTCGCGCTCGGCGGCGTCGAGCTCGAGCCGCTCGCGCTGCGCACCGCCGCCAACCTTGTCTTCGACTGGTACCGCGGCACCGCCTTCGGCCTCGACCCGCGCTTCGACTTCGCGCTGCGGCTGCCGGGCTTCGCCGACACCGGCCTCGTGCCCGTGGACGGCTTCACCGTCACCGACGCGGGCTACAGCGACGGCATCCTCACGGGCACGATCACCGCGCACACCCCGCAGGGCGGCGCGCGTCTCCCGCTCGCGCCCGGCGGCCCCACGCTCGTTGTCACCCGCGCCGTCGGGACGCTCGAAGAGCGCGGCGGCATGCAGGCCGTCGACCTCGACCTCGACGCGACGCTGGAGGACCTGCCCAACTTTGCCAATGGCGACGGGGCGCCGTCCTGTCCGCAGCCGACGACGTTCCAGGTCACCCTCGTGGACGGTCTCGGCTTCGCTGGGAGCGTCGCGAACTTCGCCCCGTGCGGGACCCTTGCGCTCGGTCCGGCAGAGCTGCGCGTGACCAACTCCGAGCTCGCCTTTGGCTACACCAACGACGTGCAGCTCGTCCGCCTCGACGGCGGCGTGGTGGTGGACCTGCCCGGCCCGAGCGCCGCCGCGCCGCCGACGCAGATCACCGGCAGCCTCGTCCTCGACGTGCTCACGGGCACCATCGCCGACGGCTCGATCCTCGTCACGCAGCCCTTCGGCCTCGGCTTGCCCTTCGAGGACCCGATGCTCGCGTTCACGGTCAACGAGGCCGAGCTGAGTGCGGCGGGCCTCCGCCTCCGTGCGCAGGGCACCGTAAACGCCGATCCGGCGACGGTGAATGTGGCCTTCAACGACCTCCTCGTGGACCTCCAGACCGCCGCCGTCACGAGTGGCAACGCCGTCATCGCGGCGGGCGTGGGCGTGGAGGTGCCGCTGAGCCCGCTCGACCTGCGCCTCGTGGCGGCCAGCGCGCCGCCGCTCACCGACGAGGGCCTCCGCTTCGACTTCAACAGCGCCGTCACGCTCGACGCGCAGGGGCTCCGCTTCGCCGGGAGCGGCACGGGCGCTTTCAACTTCGCAGGCGAGGTGCGCAGCAACCTCCGGCTCGAATTCGAGAACGGCTTCGCGGTCAACGTTGGCGCGTTCGCCGTGCGGCAGGGGAGAGCGGCGCTCTACCTCGACGAGGGCGGCCGGGCGACCGAGCCGCTCGCCTACCTCGACGCGTCCGGCTTCCACGTGGGCGGCGGCGTCGTGGCGCTGCTACCGGACCGGCTTCCGCTACCGACCGAGGACATAGCCTACATCCAACTCAAGGACGCGCAGGGGCAGCCACTCGTCGAGATCACGCCGCAGTCCGACGGCGGCTACACTCTCGCCACGCGCCCCAACGAGCCGCTGCCGATCGTCCTCGCCGCGCTCGACGACACCGGCGCGCCGCCGACCGTGCTCGCCGCGTTCAGCCTCACGACGGACGCCGCCTACAACCCGACGGGCGGCGCGCTCACCCTGCAGGCCGAGGGCGACCTCGAACCGGCGCTCGACCTGCCGGTGCGCCTCACCGCGCTCGCGCTCACCAGCACGGGCAGCGGCGTGAAGCTCGAAGCGGGCCTCCGCATCGACCTGCCCGACGGCCTCGACGGCGTGAACGCCGACGCGCTCGACGCGACGCTCGCGCTCGGCCCCGACGGCTTCCAGGGCACCGCCGAGATCGGCACCTACGCGACCGCCTACGACCCGACCCTCGCCGCCGTCTTGACCTTCGAGACGACGGGCACGCTCAGCGGCAGCCCGCAGCCGGACGCCTTCACCGTTGACGTGACGGGCGTGCGGCTCTCGTTCGGCAACACCAACGGCATCGACCTCGCCGGTACCGTCGCGAGCAGCCTCCTCACGGACGACAGCGGCGTGCCCGCGCGGCTGTTCTACACCGCGGGCTACGTGAGCAGCCAGTGGGCGTTCAGCGTCGATCCGGTCACGCTGCCGACCACGATCCCGCTCGGGCTCGCCGACCTCAAGCCCGCCGACGTGGACCCCGTCGAGTTGGAGGTCACCGACACCAGCGTCGTGGTCTCCTTCTCCGGCGAGGTCGCCTTCGACGACGTGCTCGGCGAGCCACTTGCGGTCAGCGTCGAGGACCTTCGCGTGGGCGTCGAGAACGTGCCGTCGCAGCCGTCGCTTGTCTTCGGGCTTGGCGGCGCGGGCTTGACGGTGCCGGACCAGCAGGCCGACCTCTTCGACGGGGCGGTGACGCTCACGCTCCTGCAGCCGGGCCTCGCCGTGAGCGGGCGGGTGCTCACCGTGAGCGCCCAGAGCGGCACGCTCACGCTCATGGAGCAGGCCATCGCCTTCCAGAACATCTCGGTGGCGACCGACGGTCAGTTCAACCTCGGCCAGGCGACCGTGCGGGACGTGGACCTCGTGGAGGACTACGTCGCGCTCCAGACGCTCACGCTCTCCGCTGACAACGCGCGCATGCGGCTCGCTGCGACGCTCGAAGCCACGCTCCCCGCGCCTGTGGACAGCGAGGCTGAGGGCACGCTTACCATCGACCGCAACGCCGCCGACGGGACCGTCAACGTCGCCGCCGCCGTGGCCTTCCAGACGGACCTGCGCTACGACCTCGGCGACAACGGCTTCGCCACGTTCGAGCTGACCAAGGCGGGCGTCGAGCTCGACGTACTGACGCCGGAGAACTCGGGCGTCTACGCCAACGGGCGCGTGCTCATCCCGCGCAAGCAGGGCGATCGCGCCTCCGGTGAGGCCGAGATCCTCTTCGGCGAGGCGACGGGCTTCCCGGCCAACGCGGGGCTCGGCTACAGCCCCGGCCAGGGTCTTCGCTACAACGCCACCGGCCACGCCGCCTTCGCGGTCGAGTTCGGCTTCTTCGACCTCAGCGTCACCGCCGACGCGAGCGTCTCGGACCAGAGCCAGTTCCAGGTCGTGCTCGGCGGCACGGCCGGCTTCACGGTGCCCAACGTCGCGGCGAGCCTCGGCTACGAGGGCCTCACGATCACGCCCGATGGCGTCACCGACTGGGGCAACCTCGACGGCACCGGATCGGTGAGCGTGATGGATATCGTGAGCCTCGGGCTTGGGAAGTTCGTCTACGAGGAGGCTGCTGAGGGCGAGTCGTTCACGATCCAGATCGCCGAGAGCACTGGCGACACGCCCGGCGACCCCGGCGCGGCCCCGCCGACGCGCGAGGTGTCCGGCGTGCGGCGCTACCTCTGCTTCGGCCCGTGTAGCGACGCCGTCCAGGGCGGCACGCCTCCGGCCCCGTCCACAGGCGACGCGCTCACGATCTCGTTCGGCGGGTCGGGTAACGCCGACGGCGGCGGCGGTTTCAGCGGCGGCATCGGGCGGGTGCTCTTCTACGAGACGGCCGATGCGACCAAACTCTTCGCCGTGGACGACGCCAACCTCGCCATCGGCCAGCTCTTCGAGATGAACGCGAGCCTGCTCTACGAGAGCGGTCCAGACGGCGTGCTGCTACGCGCCTCGGGCACCGGCGCGTTCGAGGCAGGCGGCCAGGCCGTTGGCGCAGCGATCGCGGGCTCGTTCTCGAACAAGAACGACGAACTCAGCTTCGGCCTGTTCGTGGCCGTGGCGGCCGACGCGGGCGTGCCCATCGTGCCGGGCGTGGTCACGGCGACGGGTCTGGGCGGGGGCTTCTTCTACAAGCCCGCGCCTGAAGACCTGCGCATGGTCACCGACGCCATCCAGGGCGCGCCGTTCAACTACACCCCCGTGCGCCCCGGCGGGATACCTACCTCGCTCGACGCCGACTTCGCGGCCATGCTCTATGCCAAGGCGGGCATCGGCAACGCGGTCGCGCCCTACATCATCGACGCGCAGGCGTATTTCCAGGTCACCAACGAGTCGGTCTACCTCGACGCTCAGGGCACCGTCCTCGAACTCGACGGCGAGGGAAGCCCTGCCGGGGCCGAACTCAGGGCCGGGCTCTACATCGGCGCGCAGTACGAGCCGTTTTTCCTCGAAGGCGGCGTTGCGCTCGACCTCGCGGTGCCTGTCGTGCTGACGGGCGAACTCGACCTCAACCTATTCATGGGTATGCCGGAGGGGCAGTCCAACCTCATATGGGGCATCATCGGTGAGGCCGACTTCGAGGTCTACTCGATCCTGGACGCCGATGGCACCTTCCTCGCCTCGTCCGACGGCTTCCTCATCGAGGCGGGCATGGGCATTGAGGCCGACATCGCGAGCATCATCAGCATCAACGCGGAGGCGCGTGCCTCGATCTGGCTCATCGACGCGCCCGGCTTCAGCATGCCGTTCGGGGCGTACGCGACCTTCTCCGCCGAGGCCTGCCTGGGCTTCTGCATCAACGGGGAGGCAAAGGGGGCCTTCGTCACTCGGCGCGGCGGGGGCTACCAGCTCTATGCGGGCGTCAAGGGGTGCGTGGATCTCTTCTTCAGCGAGCCCTGTCTCCGTGCCTGGATGTCGCTCGACGGCGGCGGCTGGGACGGCGGCGCCGGCGAAGGCGCGCACGGCGATCTCGTCGCGCAGGCGCAGGCCCAGCGGGACCAGTTCCGTCAACGCATCGAGGACCTCAAGAACCAGATGACGGCTGCCAAGGAGGCGCTCCAGACACCGCCGGCCTACCAGCCCGTCGCGGTCTCCACGCAAGACCTCGAGCGCGCTGGAACGAACCTCTACCTCGCTGACGACAGCGAGCGCCGCGCCTGGTTCGACCTGATGGCGGCCAACGAGCAGGCGCCGCTTCCCAGTGGACTCAACAGCACGCGCACGGTGCTCGGCTATGCGGCCTCGCCGTTCACGACCATCCCAGCCAACGCCGAGCTTGCTCCCGAGACGGCGCTGCTGCGGGCCAACTCGGCCGTGGCCCGCGCCGAGCGTAGCGCCGAAGCCGTGCTGCCGCACCTCTCCAACGTCCAGCAGCGTGCGATCACCGAGCTGGGCGACGCCTCGCAGGCCTTTGACGATATGCTCGCTGCGCTCGTCACTTCGCCGGTCCAGAGCCGGTTCGTCCCCGACACGAGCGGGGTCATCACCGCCTCCACGTCGTTTTCCATCGATGGGAGCCTGGCCTCTCAGCAGGCGGGGTTTGCCGCGCAGACACGCGCCGAGATCGAGGCGCTCGACGCCGCCTTCCGTGAGTCCATTGAGGACGTAGCCCAGAGCGTCCGAGAGATCGACCGGTTGATGGGCTCGAACCCCAGCGTGCCGGAAGCCTTGGCTCCCACAGACAACATGTTGGCCGCCTTCTTCCAGGCGCTGGCTGGAGCCGCGGTCAACAAAGCAGCCGAAGACTTCGCCGGAGCTATTGAGGCAACGGATCGGTACTACGCCAAGCTCGCCAACCTCCAATGGGAGCAGCGAGCGTTTCTCCTCGGCCGTCACAGCCGGCTCGATCTCCGGGCTACGCTCGACGCGTTGCCGATTCTCAGCAGCCGCGACGTACCCGGAGGCGAAGGTGATTTCACACTGACGCCTGAGGCATCCAGCCGCGCTGCGGCTCGGCTCGGCATCGTCTACGCGCTCCGCGACGGGCAGGACGCGAGCACGTTCAACCCACGCGCAAGCTTCAGCTGGGACCCCACGCTCAGCAGCTTCCACCGCGAGCTGACGCGCACCCAGGCCTCGAACCAGCGTGTTGCCATCAAGAACGACATCGAGGGGAAGGCGGCAAATCTGTGGTACGATATTCACGACCTCGGCCTGCCCGCTGCTGCGCTGCACCTGACCAGAACGCTCGACCCAATCAGAGAGCAGCACCGCTTGGCCCTCAATGCGGTGCGCGCGAGCTACGCCGACATGACCGAGTCACTCGACTTGGCCTATGACGTGAAGGCGGACCTCGTCACCACACTGTATGGTCTCGTGGATAACTACGCCGTCTGGCGCGAGGCCGCCTACGGCACCGGGGACTCGGTGTCGGTAGCCTACGCGGGCTATCGCGGTGCGCTCGAAGACGCCCTCGCTCCGCCGACCGTCGCGGCGCTCACGGTGACGCCGAACCGGATCAGCTTCTTCAACGAAGCCAGTATCCGATGGGCTACGACGCACCCGCTTGGCTTGGCCGAGAGCGCGATCCAGGTCCAAATCGAGCGTCGCGACGATCCGCAATCCGGACGGTCCGACAGTGATGTCGGCACGGGCTTCTACAACTACGAGACGGTCGGCAATGCCGACGCGGCTACCGTGGTCCGCTACCGCCGAGTTGGTGACATCCGGGATGCGTTCGCAGCAGACGCACCCTATGAGGAGGAGGACTACAGCGTGGGCGTGCGTGTACGGGGACCCGCGGGACGGATGACCGTTCGGCGAGGCAGCTTCCAGCTTCAGCTCGGACCAAACGGAGCGCCTAGCACGCCTGCGGGCACGCCCGTGCAAACCCGGGATGTCACAGCACCGAGCGCGGCGCTCTATTTGGAGTCGTTCTACGAGAAAGGCACGCAAGTGCTCATGGGCAGCTTCGGTACGATTTCGTTCCCCGTCCCTGTCGAGCGGTGGTGGACCAACGACGGCCAACGGCTTCGCCTCCACGTCGTAGCGGAGGACCGCGAGTCCGACATTGCCACGTTTGAGTACGCTATCGGCTCCAGCGAGGGAGGGCAGGACGTGGTGCCGTGGAGCCGCCTCGAAGGCGACTTGGACTACTGGCCGTTGCCCGGCGAGTCGCGCATGCAGAAGGTGCTCGACGCGCGCACACGGATCCTCAATATGGAGCCAGGGCGGGCCTACTACGTGAGCGTCCGCACTACGAACGGCGTAGGGATCACGAGCCGGACCATCAGCGATCCGCACGGCATCGTCTTCGACCCGTCGCCGCCGACGGCTCCATCGCAGCTATCCATGTTGGCGCTCGACGATCTGCCTTTCTCTCCGCCTGTGTGGGAGGACATCCCGCTCTACACGGACGCCGTGAATCCTCTAGTAACCAGCACACCTGCTGACGAGAGCACTCCGTCGTGGGGGGAGTACAACGCCATGGTCCGCTCCGACCTCGTGCCGGTTGCCTCGCTGTCGTGGCAGGCCTCCGAAGACGAGGAGTCGGGCGTGATGCACTACCTGTACTGCCTCACCGAAGACGCTGCCGTCCCCGAAGGCTGTGACATCATCAACCGCACGACGACGACCGAGACATCGCTGAGCTTCGTGGGTGGCCCGAACCGTCACTACAACCTGCTCCGCGACTTCGGCGACGAGTTCTACATCCACGTCTTCGCGGTCAACCACGCGGGGCAGCTAAGCACGCCGCTCTCCGTCGCGATGACCGCCGCTGACCCGACGCCGCCGACCACGCCGAAGGCCGTCGGACGGCTCGCGAAGAGCAGCCTCCGTGGCGACGTGCTCTACGTCCACGCCGTGCAGCAGTCAATCGACCCTGAGACGGAACTCCTCGGCTACCAGTACGCCATCGGCTCGTCGCCCGGCGCGACCGACGTGCGCGGCTGGCCGTCCGGGACCGACGTGGACCGCGTCTCGCAGAACAGCGAGATCTGGACGTTGCCAGCGTCGCCCTTCGTGGTCGTTCCCCAGACCGAACTGCCTCCGACGCCAAGCTACGTCTGTATCCGCGCGATCAACGGCCAGGGGATGCCCTCGAACATCTCGTGCACGGGCCCGGTCGTCCCAGACCTCAGCCCGCCCGCTGTGCCTGGGCTCGAACTCACGTACAACGAGCCCAACTGGCTGCTCGGCGAGTCCACGCTCGGTATCACGCTCAACGGCGTCTACGATACCGGCACCGGCGTCACGAAGGTGACCTACCTCATCATCAAGGCGGATGGCTCGGCCTTTGTCACGTCCGGCACGCTCGCCGAACTCGACCCGCCAGCGACGACACCGACGACCATCGCGGAGACTATCCCGATGGGGAATGCCGAGCCCGGCGACCGCGTGACCGTCTACGTTCGCGACGCCACCGGCCAGCAGACCAGCGTCACCGACACGATTCCGTCGAACGAGTTCGTGATCCAAACGAGTGGGCCGGTCCTCACCCTCCCACCGGGTTTCACGTTCCCGGGTAGCGGCGGCGGTAACTGAGCGAATCGCGGCGAGCCTGATCCACTCGGGCGACGAACTCCGTGACAGGGGTGGCGGCATGCGTCGTCGCCCCTGTTCCGTTTGCCGCTCCGCTCATGATTCGTATCACATCCAAGCCGGTTTGCAGGCTCCACAGCTTCGCATGGGGCCTCGCAGTTCTAGCCGCGAGCTTCCTGCTGAGCGTCCCCGTTACGGCTCAGGAGGTGCGCGTGCTCACGCAGGCCGACGGCGATGCCTACGTCTACCACACGCTGGACATTCCAACACGGGGCGGCGTGCGCGTCTACCGCGACGGATCGCTCCTCACGCCGGAGCCCCTACGCCCGGCGGAGGACGGGGTCACGTTCGCAGGTCGCGTCGGCACCGTCTATTCGGAGGTGGCCACGCTCGCCGAGCGCAACGACCCGCAGGCGGTTTTCCTTCGCGTCCGCACGCAGCCCGACTTCGGCGCGATCATGCGAGCGGGGTTTCCCGAGGTGGCAGAGGCACTGGCCGAGCTCTACGTGGACGCCGATGCACCTCAGGGCCGCGCCACCTACCGCGTCGAGGTTGTGGACGAGGACGACCAGCCCACGGGCGTCGAGGCCTCTGCGACGGTATCGCTGACGCCGAGCGTGCCTGAGGCCCCGACACGCCTCCGCGCTGAGCATGAGGGCCGCGACGTGACGCTCACCTGGACCTACCCGGCCACGGGCAGTCCCGGTGCGTTTCGGTTCGACGTCTACGCCCAGCGCGAGGGCAGCGCGCAAGCGCTCCGCATGACGCCCCGCTCGATCCTGCGCACGAGCGATGCGAGCACCTACACCCGCAGCTTTGCCGTCCCCGCACTGGGCGAGACCTACGCGCTCACCGTGGTCGTGCGCGACGTAACGGGCCAGCAGGTCGGCAGCGATCCGTTCCGCCTGGAGGTGGTCGACAACGTCCCGCCGCCGCGCATCGCCGACGTGCAGGTGCGCGGGTCGAGCGGTCGCCAGGGGGCTGCTGCCGAGATCACATGGCGGGTGAGCCTTGCGCCTGACCTCGCGGGCTACCACGTCTACCGCGCCCCACGCATCACCGGGCCCTACCGCCGACTGACCGCTGAACCACTCGCGCCCCTGCAGACGGCCCACCTCGACACCACCGCTGTCGGCGGCGAGGCGCTGCACTACGCCGTTACCGCGCTCGACGCAGCGGGCAACGAGGGCGACCGGAGCAACGCGGCAACGTTCTACGTGGAGGACCGCGTACCGCCCGCCGCCCCTACGTCGCTCTCGGCCATCGCCGACAACGATCAGACCGTCGCGCTCGCCTGGGAAGACCGCCCGCCCGCGCCCGACCTCGCGACGTATATGATCCTCCGGCAGCGCGCGAACGACGACGGAGCTGGAGCACGCGGCCAGGCCTGGGAGCATCTCAACCAGACCGCGTTCTTCGGCCGCCGCTTCACGGACGGTGGGGCCGCGGGCGGCGGCTTCGCCGAGGGCGCGTTCTACCGCTACGCTGTCGCTGCCGTGGACAGCGCAGGCAACGTGAGCGACTCGACCTTCACGACGGTGCAGATCCCCGACCTCACGCCGCCCGAGCCGCCGAGCTACATCGCCGCGACCTCCGACGAGGGCGTACGCGTGGCCCTCGCGTGGCCCGCTTCGGCGTCGAAGGACGTGACGGCCTACCTCGTCCGCCGACGCGACCCCGGCGCGACGCGCGACAGCATCGTGGCCCGCGTGCCGAAGGGCGACCGCTACCTCCGCGACGAGGCCGTCACGCCAGGCCAGACCTACCAGTACACCGTCACCGCCATCGACTCGCTCGGCAACGAAGGATTCCCGTCGCCTGCCGACACGCTGCTCTTGCGCGACCCGAGCCCGCCCCGCACCGCGCGCAACCTCCAGGCGCAGGCCGAGGCAGGCAGCGTCGCGCTCGCCTGGGAGCCGGTGCCAGCGGCCGACCTGATGGGCTACCGCGTCGAGCGCGCGACTACGCCCTCTGGCGTCTATGCCCCGGCACATCAGGGCCTCGTGCCCGAGTCGATGTGGACTGACCCTGCTGGCGCCGTCGGGCAATGGTATCGCGTTGTGGCGGTGGATACCTCCGGCAACGAGAGCCGACCGAGCACGGCCGTTCAAGCTCGCCCGGCCACCGCTGGACGCCCGTAGCCATGCGCCACTCCGTACCATTTGCGAGAAATGAAGGGGCCAACCCGCTTCAGAGTCATCCCCGCGAAGGCGGGAGCCGAAGGCCGACGCTAGTCAATCCATACGGTGGATTGTGCAGATCCCGGATCAAGTCCGGGATGACAGAGAGGGGAGAACTAGGCAAGGCGCTTCCTAGTCGAGTAGTCGGCATCGTCGCCCTTCTGTCGGCGCTCCTCACGGTGAGCGCTGTCTCGGCGCAGCCGGCAACGCAGCATTTCGCCGAGGGGCTGGCTCGTCTCCAGGCGGGCGAGGCAGCCGCGGCGATCCTTTCGCTCGAAGCCGCGCTCACGGCTGACCCGGTGTTGCGTGATGCCTACCCGGCGCTCGTGGTGGCCCACCTCCAGGCGGGAGAGCCACAGCGGGCTGATGTCGTGGCTGCGCAGGGGCTCGAACGTTTCCCCGGCGATCTCCATCTGACGCAACTCCGCGCCGAGGCCTCGTTGCAGCAGGGCGAGGTCGAGGCTGCGCTGCCGCTCTACCGCGTCGTGCACGAGGCCGTGGAGGCTGGGCGCTCCGTGCCGAACGTGACTGCGGCCCAGGTCCGCGAGCGCCTCGTGACGGTGCTGCAGCATGCCGGAGGGCGGGCGTACGAACAGGGGCGTCGCGCTGATGCCGTCGCGCACTACTGCGAGGCTCGCTCGCTCGCGCCCGCCGACGAGGACATCCACGCCAACCTCGCAGCGCTCCATCTCGAAGCGGAGGCCTGGAACGACGCACTCAACGTGGCCGAGGCGGGCCTGCGCCATTCACCTCGCAGCACGCGCCTCCTCCGCAGCCAGGCCGCCGCACTCGGTCGTCTCGGCCGTACCGATGAAACGCTCGATGCCTACGCGGCCCTGTACGCACGGACGCCTGCCGACCTCGACGTGGGATTGGCCTACGCGCGCACGCTCCTCGCCCAGCAGCGCCTCCCAGACGCCCTTGCCGTGCTCGACGAACTACGTGAGCATCATCCCGCCGCCCTGCCTGTCTACGAGACGGCGCTCGCCGCCCACCTTGCGGCGTTCGACTTCTCCGGTGCGGTGGACCTGCTCGCGGCCATGCGCACCCAGTTTCCGGAGCGGCTCGATGTGGTCGAACAGCAAGCGGTTCTCTTCGAAATCCTCGACGACGGCCCGCGTGCACGGGCTGCTTACGCCACGCTGCGTGACCTGGGGGTAGATCCTGCCGCGATGCTCCTGCGGGCGGGCCGCACCTATGAGCGGGTCGACAGCCTCGATGCGGCCCTGGCTCTGTACGAGCAGGCTGCGCAGGAGGCGGCCACCGAGACCGCGACGCCCGATGCGGTGACACCCGATGCGCTTGACGCGGTGGGGCGCACGCTCGAAGCGCTCGGGCGCTGGGGTGAAGCCCTTGCGGTCTACGAACGTCGTCAGATCGAGCACGACGATGCTGCGGTCTGGACGCGCCTCGGGCGTGTGCACGAAGCGCTCGGTAACGATCAGGCTGCTCAGACTGCGTATGCCGAAGCTGTCACGCACCCCAACACGCCCGCCGAGGCACTGACTCGGCTGGCTGCGCTTACGGGCGAGGCACCGTACGCCTGCGACGCGCTCACGTCAGCCGTCGCGGAGGCCGCCGCGTGGCAGACGCAGGCGCAGCAGGCTGCCGCGCAGCCCTCGCTCGAAGGACGGCTCGCTCTGCGAGACCTCGCGAGCGACCTCGCCCAGAGCGAAGACCGCCTCGACGCTGCATTCGAGGTGGCACAGACGACATGTCCGGCGGGGGAGACGGAGTCCCGGCTTCAAGCCGCGCTCGCACTCTACCCATCGAGTCCGCGCTTGCACCTGCTGCTGGCTCGCCACTACGACGCAGCCGGACAGCCTGCCCGCGCGAAGGCAGCGGCCCAGGCGTCGGCAGAGTACGCACCGACCTTCCGCGACGCACACCTGCTGCTCGGACGTCTGCACGAGGCCGAAGCCGATTGGAGTCGAGCCGCTCTCGCCTACGAGCGAGCCCGCGCGCTCGACCCCGATGCAGGCGATGCCTACCGAGCGCTGCTGCGCGTTCACGCCGCTGACACCAGCCTGGACGTGGTCGCAGACCGGTGGGCTGGGCAGGCCCGCGCTCGCCCCGACGCCACCGTGCTGTGCGAGCACGCCATCGAGGCGTTGCACAAGACGGAGCGGTACGCGGAGGCGCAGGCGCTCGCGGAGCACTGCGCGGGACCCGGATCCTGACGGCGGCTGCAGGAGCAGGTCCTGCGGCCCTCCGGCTTTTTTGGCCAGGCGCAACCTTTGCTCTTGACAATCGAACTACAGGTGTAGTAGTATCAACTACAGTTGTAGTTAAAACCCGTGGGTCTTCCATGCCTACTGACCAGCTCAGCCCGCTCCAGCTTGCCGTGATAGAGGTCCTCTGGGACCGGCGCGAGGCCACCGTCGCCGATGTCCACGCGGCGCTCGACCGCGATCTCGCGCTTACCACCGTGGGCACCATCCTCGCGCGTCTCGCCAAGCAGGGCATTGTGGCGCACCGCAAAGACGGCCGTGCCCTCGTCTACCGTGCCGCCGTGACGCGCCGGGCAGTCCGGCGCTCCATGACGGGCAGCCTCCTCGACAGCCTCTTCGGCGGCAGTCCTGCCGCGCTGGTCAGCCACCTCCTGCGCGAGGACGAGCTCTCCGCCGCCGACCTCGACCAACTCCGCGCGCGACTCGATGCGCTCGAAGCCGCGCAGCACGAACCCCCCGCCTCCACCCCGTCCGCCGACGCTTCGTCCCCCAGCGCGTCGCCTTCGTCCACGACAACCGACTCGACCGATGATTGATGCTCTCTTTGACGCGGCTTGGGTGCAGACCCTCACGGCGTGGCTGGCGACCTATGCCCTACACAGCACGTTGCTGCTCGGCGCAGCCTGGCTGGCATCCCGGTGGATCACGGGTGCCCTCACGCTGGACGCGCTATGGAAGACTGCCGTGCTTGCGGGCCTTGTCACAACGAGTGCGCAGATGGCGCTTCAGCCTTCGGTCTACGCGTCGTCGTCGGCGTCGGAAAGCACGCTGGTTGTCCTGCGAGGCCAGGATGCTGGGCGACTCGTCGAAGTAGGCGCAGACCGGATCGTCGTGCAGGAAAGGGGAGAAGCCGCCCCGCTCGTGATCGAGCGCAGCCTGCGTCCAGGGCTTCTGAACGAGGCGACCGCAGCCACCACAGGATGGGCTCCTGTTGGCTTCCGGACGAGTTGGAGCTTACCCGAGACGGCATCGCGGTGGATAGCCGTGCTGGTAGGCTTCTGGTTGCTCGGGTTTGCCGTCGAGGGGCTGCGGCGCGTGCGAACGCATCGGCGGTTTGTGGACAGCCTCGGCGACCGGGTGCCGGTCGAGCGCGCGCACCTCCTTGCGGAAGTCGAACGATTGGGCATCCGTGCGGGCTTGCGCTATCCGCTCCACCTGACGCAGTCGAGGACGCTCGCGGTGCCTGTCGCGCTCGGCGTCGACGAGGTGGTGCTGCCGACCTGGGCGGTCGAGGACACGGCGCCGATTGAGCAACGTGCGTTGCTGGCGCACGAGGTGGCGCACCTCGCCCGGCGCGATCCGTTCTGGCTCGCCGTGTTCGCGCTCGTTGAGAGCGTGTTTTTCTTCCAGCCGCTGAATCACCTCGCGCGCCGCCGTCAGCAGGCTGCGGCTGAGCGCCTCTGCGATGGCTGGGCGGCCGAGCAGACCTCGCCGCTGGCGATGGCGCGGTGCCTCGTGGACGCCGCAGGTCGCCTGCGCGCGCACCGCCTCGACGGCGCATCGGCGGCGCTGCCGCATCTGGTGCCGGGCATGGCCGCCGGGCGGGGAGGCGCCCTGAATGATCGGGTCGAGCACCTCATCGACGGAGCCGAGCCGGCCGCGAGCCGCCGCTGGCCGGTCGTGCTCGCCGCCTGCTGCGTTGTTGGGCTGGTGGCGTGCGCGGGACCGGCCGTGACCGGGACCTCGCCCACGACCGCCGTAACGCTCGAAGCACCGACCCCGCCGACCCCGCCCGCTTCCCCTACGGCTAGCGCCGTGGTGGTGGCTTCCGCGCCTCCCGCAGTGACGGCATCGGTGGCGCCGCCCCCTGTGACGCGGGCCCCTGTGGTGCCTGCTCCTGATGCACCCGCTCCCCCCCCGGCGGCTGCGGTCACCATCGCTGGACCGGATACCCTCGTAACCTTCACCTATACCCGCAACGACGACCGCACGCGGCTGCGGGTGGAGCGCGAGGGGACCGTCACCTTCACGCAGCGGGGGGTCATGCTCTCGGAAGGCGGGCGTCTCCTGGTGCACGAGGAACTGCCGAGCGTGGAGCGCCGCTACGAGGCCCGCACCGATGCGGAGGGTGCTCTCGTGGATGTCTACGAGGTCGATGGAACGGCTCAGGCGCTCGACGCGGCGGGGCTTCGCTGGCTCCGCGACCGCTATGAGCAAGCTGCGGGAGCCAGCCCACCGCCACCGCCACCAGCGCCATCCTCGACGTTGCCACCGCCGCCCCCACCGCCGCCGCCGCCCAGTGATGGGGAAAGCATCGGCATGACGGGCACCGCTCCGACGAGCGTTTCGATCAGGCGGGACGCCGCGCGCGAGCGTGACCTCGCCGTCTTGCAGGCCCGCATCGAGACGGTGGCGGCCCAGCACGCAGAAGCGCTGCACGAAGCGCATCGGCGCGTGCAGGAGAGCTATGAGCGGCAGCGCGAGGCTGCGCAGGCGCAGGCCGTGAGCGCCGAGGAAATCGCCCGCGCCGTCGAGCAACTCATGGAGGAGTACGACGCAGAGACGCTCAGCCTCGACCTCACTGAGCTCAGCCTAAGCGAGGATCTGGCAGCGCTTGCGGAGCAGTTCTACGAACTCGCAGACATACGTGGCGAGGACGGCTACCAACAGGTCCGAGACCAACTGGAAGCGGCGTTGGCGCAGCTGGAGAGCCTGGCCTACGCGCCGCGCGATATCGACGCGATGCGCCCGAGTGTCGACCTGCTCCAGCGCCGCGCCGCCGAGTTCGAGCGCGAGGCGGAGCGCCTCCGGGACGCCGCCGAGCGCCTCCGCATCGAAGCCGAAGACCGGCGCCCCGAAGACAATGGGCAGGGCGCCGGCCAGTGAGCGTCAGTTCGTCACCTGGAACGTGTTCGAGGTCACCTGACCCATCGACGTGCCGTAGGTAAAGCGGTAGGTGCCCGCGGGCTCGTCGAGTTCGGTGAGCGAAAACGTCACCGTGACCAACTCGCCGTCAGCCAGCTCCCGCACGACTTGCGTGCACAGAAAGTCGAGGCGGTCGAAGGGCGGGGCCGCGTCCCAGCCGTCCTCCGTGCGGGTCTGCGGGAAGAGGCCGCAGAGTTCGGGGTGGACAAACACCTCGTCGCTCGTGTCGTTGGCGAGGGTGAGGGTCACGGTGGCGTCCGCGGTGTAGGCATCGGCGTCGGTAAACAGTCGAAGCGCCTCCGATGAGGACGAGGAGTCACAGCCCGTGAAGAGTGCGGCGCCGAGGAGCGCTGCCAGGAACCAGACAGGTGCACGCATGGACGTGAGCCAGAGGTTGGTTGGGGAGACGGAGGCGGCGCTCGCGATCGAGGACGCTCCGGTGCGCCAAGTGTAGAGCGATTGCGGAGCCAGAAGCCATGCAATTCTGTGTGAACGGCTGCCTGAGGGGCCCGATCAGGAGCCAGGCTGCCCCTGCGAACAATCCGCGCGACAGGTGGTTGGCAGGGGCGACTTCACGTCCTCTCTTCCTGCTCATCCCCGTGCCCGTCATGGCTGCGACTGCCCCCCCGCCTTCGTCCGCCGCTCCGTCCCCTGATCAGCCCTCGCGTACCGTCGAGCGCCCTCGCCGGAAGTCCCGCGCCGTCTTCGTGGGCGACGTGCAGGTCGGCGGCGGCGCGCCCATCGCCGTGCAGTCGATGACGACGGGCAAGACGTATGATGTCGAGAACTGCCTGAAGGAGATCACGCGACTCGCCGACGCCGGGGCCGACATCGTGCGCGTGGCCGTGCCGCGCCCCGAGGACGCCGACGCGCTCGCCGACCTCGTGCAGGGCAGCCCCGTGCCGCTCGTCGCCGACATCCACTTCAACTACAAGTACGCCCTCCAGGCTATCGACGCTGGGATCGCCAAGGTGCGCATCAACCCCGGCAACATCGGCAAGCCGGAGTGGGAGCGCGAGGTGCTGCTCGCGGCCAAGGAGAAGGGCATTCCGATCCGCATCGGCGTCAACGCGGGGTCGCTGGAGAAAGACATCCTCGACAAGTACGGCTTTCCGCAGCCGATGGCGCTCTTCGAGAGCGCGATGCGCCACGTCGAGGTGTGCGAGCGCGAGGGCTTCGAGGACATCGTGATCTCGGTGAAGCACTCGGACGTGTTCTTCATGATCCAGAGCTACCGCATCCTCGCCGAGCGCACGGACTACCCGTTGCACCTCGGCGTGACCGAGAGCGGCACCGTCAAGGCGGGCTCGATCAAGTCGGCTATCGGCATCGGTAGCCTACTCGCCGACGGCATCGGCGACACGATCCGCGTGAGCCTCGCCGCCGACTCCGAACACGAGGTGGAGGTGGGGCACCTCATCCTAAAGAGCCTGCGCCTCGGCCGCCCCGGCGTCAACATCATCGCGTGCCCCACGTGCGGCCGTCTCGCCGGCGACCTGTTCTCGATCGTCAACGAAGTCGAGGAGGCTGTCGCCGAGCGCAAGTTCGACAAGGACCTCAGCGTGGCGCTCATGGGCTGCGCCGTCAACGGACCAGGCGAGGCCGCCGGGGCCGACCTCGGCATCTCGCTCGGCCGCGGGCGCGCGCACCTCTTCAAGCACGGCGAGGTGATTCGCACGGTCCCCGAGGACCAGATCGTGGAGACGGTCCTGGAAGCCATTGAGACATGGGACGAGGAGGCGGAGGCTGCGTCGTGACGCGGTGGGCCCTCGTGGGAGCGCTGCTGCTCGGCCTCGGTGCTCCGACGGTGGCGCAGGGCGTGGCGGTCAACTCCGTCCGGTTCTCGCCGGACGGGACGCAGCTTGTGACGGCCGCCTCGGACCGTACGCTGCGGGTCTACGACAGCGCCACGGGTGCCCTCGTGCAGACGCTGCCAGGCCACGACGACTATGTGGTGCACGTCGCTTGGCTCGCCGACGGGCGCGGCCTCGCGAGCGCGAGCTACGACGGCACCGTCAAACTCTGGGACCTTGCCACTGGTGAGCTGACGCGCACGCTGCGCGGCCACACCGGCACGCTGTTCTACGTGGACGCCTCGCCTGACGGCACCCGCCTTGCGACCACCGCCACCGAGGGCGAACTGATCGTGTGGGACCTGACAACAGAGCCAGGCGCGCCCGACGAGATCGCCTGGCGCACGCAGGCGCACGACGAGGTCACGGCGGCGGCCCGCTTCTCGCCCGACGGGGCCCTCCTCGTGACAGCGGGACGCGGCGCGCTGCTCAAGCTCTGGAACGCCGCCACAGGCGACGAGATCGCCTCGTGGAGGCCGGCAGGGCTGAGCTTCGTCACAGCGGGCTTCTCGCCCGACGGGCAGCGCGTGGCCGGAGCCGGGAGCAGCGGCAAGGTCGTCGTCTACGACATCGCTGGCGACAGCGGCGGCGAGGCTTCGGTTGCCCCGGTCCCAATCGCCACCTTCGATGCGGGCGGCTTCGTCAACGCGCTCACGTTTGCGCGCGGCGGCACGCACGTGGCGGCGGCGTGCGGGGACGGCACGCTGCGCCTCTGGAGCCTGGAGACCGGCGACGAGGTCTGGCGCGTCCGAGCCGACACCGACATTGCCTTCTTTGTAGACGCTGCACCTGATGAGCAAACCCTCGCTACCGTGGGGCAGGGGACGACGATCAAGCTCTGGGAGGCGTCTTCAGGCGAGCGGTTACGCACCATTCGCTAGGCCGTATCGCCTGAGCAGGTGGGTGGTGCGTAGCGGAGCAAAAAAACGGTGGTAGCGGAGCCATGGTCGTTGTATCTACCAGGTACGTGCCGTCTACCTGCATGCCACCCAGCCGCGCTACCTTCTCGCCAACAGCCGCGTCGTCATGTCCCGTTCGCTTTGCCTCCTCGTACCGCTTCTCGCCAGCATCCTCGTCGTTCCCAGCAGCCGCGCGCAAGACGGAGGGGACGTGCAGGTGTCCGTAGGCCCTATTTTCACGCTCACCGGGCTCGGCCTCAGTAGCAATGTGCGCGTCACGCCTCGGTTCAGCGCGTCCGCGGAGTTCTCCGTGCTGCCCTTCCCAGGCATCGATGTGGAGATCGAAGACCTGGACTACGACCTCGATCCGAGCGCCTTCTCGATCCTGATCCTCGGACACTATCACCCCGGAGCTGGCAACTTCGCCGTCGGCGGAGGCGTGATGTTTGGCGGCTACAGCCTGGAGGGCGTCGCCACGCCCACCGAGAGCGTCGAGATCGGCGACGAGACCTATGCGCCCAACGAGGTCGGTCGTGTGCTTGGGGACTTTTCCGTAGGCGGGCCGTCCGTCCTCCTGGAGGTCGCTCGGCGTGGGGCGGGCTTCAACGTCAGCCTCGGCGTGCTTATCCCAGCGACGGCCAGCGCCGATTTGACCGCCGAGGGGCCCGTGGCCGACGAGCCGGAGTTCCAGGCGGACCTGGAGCAGGAACTCGACGAGATCGAGGACGAGCTCCGGCGCGTGCCGGTGTTGCCCTACTTCCGCATCGGCTACCAGTTTGGACTCTAACAGCGCCGCGGTGACGCCGTCTCTCGTCCTGCTCGAAGGCACGCACGTGCGTCTGGAGCCGCTCACGCTCGGCCACCTCGACGCCTTGTGCGAGGTTGGACTCGACCCAGAACTGTGGCGCTGGACGACGTCCACTGTGCACGACCGGGACGACATGCGTGCCTACATCGAGGCCGCGCTCAAGGGGCAGCGACGCGGTCGGATGCGGCCGTTTGCCACGATCCACCGCGCAAGCGGACGTGTGGTCGGGAGCACGCGTTTCGGCAACATCGTGCCAGAGCACCGCCGCGCGGAGATCGGATGGACGTGGGTAGCGCGGCCCTGGCAGCGCACCGCCGTCAACACGGAGGCGAAGTGGCTCATGCTCCGCCACGCCTTCGAGGAGATGGGCTGCCAGCGCGTCGAGATCAAGACGGACGTCCTCAACGCGCGGTCGCGGGCCGCCATCCTGCGCCTCGGCGCGACCGAAGAAGGCATCCTCCGCCAGCACGTCGTCACCGCGACGGGCCGCACCCGCGACACGATCTACTACAGCATCCTCGCCGACGAGTGGCCGCGTGTGGACGCAGCATTACAGGCGCGTCTGAATCACGACTAAGATCAGCTACGCATCCTCCTCCGCTTCTCTGTCATGTATACAGCCAACCTCTTGTGACTCCATGGCCAAGTGCATGCGCTCAAGCTCTTCAGCGGCTGCGGGTTGTCGTTTGACGTAGCACGGGCCCATGTGCCCATCGACGTCTGGTGCCCAGGCAAAGAGGTCAGGTGCTACAACCAACGGTACTCCACAGGTGATGCAGCAATCAGCATCCACATAGAAACGGCCAGGGGCGCTCAAAGGATGTGGTTTGCCGGGCATATCTGAAGCGTTGGATTGTTGACCTGCTCGCCCGAAGATAGAGTGGATCTCCCATGCTAACTCCTCAAGATGATGTCTGACGCCTGGACTCTCTCCGACACGACCGCGCTCGTCACAGGCGGCACGCAGGGCATCGGCCGCGCCATCGTCGAAGAACTCCTCGATCTGGGCGCGTCGGTGCTCGTCGCAGCACGCACGGCGTCCGATGTCGAAGCGCAGACCTCGATGTGGGTCGCCGAAGGCTACGACGCGCGCGGGGTGGCCGCCGACGTGGCGACGCCCGAGGGCCGTGCTGCGGTCCTCGATGCCGTGCAGGCCGAGTTCGGCGGACGCCTCGACACGCTCGTCAACAACGTCGGGACCAACCTCCGCAAGCCGACGCTCGACTATACCCTCGACGACCTGCGGCACCTTATGGCCGTCAACCTCGAATCGGCCTACGAACTCACGCGATCGTGCTATCCGCTCCTCAAGGCCGCGTCCGGGAGCATCGTCAACGTGTCGTCCGTGTCCACCCGCCGCATCCTCGCCACCTCGACGGCGGCCTATGCCATGACGAAGGGCGCGATGGACCAACTCACCGACTTCCTCGCCGTGGAGTGGGGACCGGACGGCATCCGCGTCAACGCCGTGCACCCGTGGTACATCCGCACGCCGCTCGCCGAGCAAGTCTTGCAGGACGACGCCAAGCGCGCGAAGATCATCGGCGCGACGCCGCTCGAGCGCGTCGGCGAGCCGGAAGAGGTCGCGCGGGCCGTCGCCTTCCTCGCGATGCCGGCCGCGAGCTACATCACGGGCGCGCACCTCGTCGTGGACGGTGCGTTCAGCAAGCTCGGGCTGCGGTAATCCGCCGCGCCGCTAGGGCAGCAGCGTGATCGGGGTGCCGTTGGGCACGTGATCCCAGATCTGCGCCATCTCCGCGTTCGTGACGGCGATGCAGCCGTCCGTCCAGTCCCACAGCCGGTGCAGGCGACCAAGCCATCCCATGCCGTTCACCAGCCCGTGAATCATGATGTGGCCGCCTGGTGAATAACCGCCGGTGTCGGCCCGAGCCTGGTCGTCCTCGTTCGGATAGGAGACGTGCAGCGACCGATAGCAACAGCTGTTGGGGTTGCGCCAGTCGAGGATGTAAGTGCCCTCGGGGGTTCGCTCATCGCCTTCCCGCTGTTTGTGGCCGACGGGAGCACCCCCGAGCGAAATCCGATAGACGCGCAACGGTTCGTCCTGACGCAGCAGCGTGAGCGTGCGGGCCTGCTTGTCGACCAAGACCGCGTCGGCGCTCGTCTCCGAAGGCAGCGGGTCGAGCGGCCAGTGCGCATAGGTGGCGAGGCCTGCCACTAGGAGAGCGCCGAGTACGAGCGCACGCATGGCTCGCCTAGTACGAGTGGCAGCTCGTGAAGATGGCCATCAGGAGCGTGAAGAACGAGAGGCCGACGAGGCCAGCACCGGCGACGGCAAGAAGTCGGGGGATCATAGCGCGGAGACGTGTAGGAGACGACAGACGCCGAAAAATGCAGCGGCGTCGGGCTGCTTCGCAACCAAAGCGCCGTGAAGAGTTGGGAGGACCTCGTGGAGGCCCTGCGAGCCGAGTTGGGCCTGAATGACACACGCGTGCCCTCACGCACCTAAATACGCCCCTCAGCCTATCTTCCCGCGTCCTTTTCCAAGCCGCTTCTCCTATGCGCCGTCTCCTCCTATTCCTCTGCTTCGCCATGCCCGCCGCGTTCGCCCAAGACTTCTCCGACGCCGAACGCCTCCAGGGCTACGCGATCCGGGGCGACTCGACGGTGTTTTTGTTCGAACCTGGGCACTATGGCCTCAATGCGGTGCCGGAGCGGGTCGTGGTGACGGGCGCGCTCGTAGGCTGGGACACGGCCATGGACGATCCGACACGGCAGCTTCGCCCGACGGAGAGCGGCGTCTGGGCGCTCTCGATCTACAACCCGCGCTACGGCTTTCTGAAGCCCGCCACGCCGTTCAAATTCCGCGTCAACGACGGCGTCTGGCTCGACCCGCCGGGCGGGGCGCCCAACGCCGAGGGCGGCAACTTCATCTTCCTCCACGATGTCACGCCGTCAAGCATGCGCGCTGAGCTACGCGGCGAGCGCGCCGTCTGGGTGAAGCTCGCAGGCGATAGCCTCCGCACGTCCACGCGCCCGCTGCGCTACCGCATCCTCGACGCGCAGGGCAACGAGACACCCGTGGCAGCGGTGCTGCCGAACCAGGCCGATGAGTTCCTCGTCGTGCCTGCCGAGGACCTTGCGCTCAACCGCATCTACTTCGTCGAGTACAGCGCGCCCGGCAGCGACGAGGTGCTCCGCGCCTGGGCCAACTTCGACGGGCTCTGGCGCACGATGTACTCCGAGAAGCCGCTCGGCGCTGAGATCACTCTGGACGAGAACGGCGATGGCTCTAAAACCGACATTCGCCTCTTCGCCCCGCGTGCCGACGGCGTGACCGTCAACCTCTACGACGACCGCACGGGCGACGCGACCGCTTCGCACGCCCTCACCCGCGACAGCCAGGGCGTCTGGGAAATCATGCTCGATGGCGACCTCCACGGGACGTACTACGACTTCGAGGTCGTCGGGCCGGACGATCCCGGCAACCACTTCTTCAACCAGGAAGGCATCCGCGTCACCGATCCCTACGCCCGCGTCTCCGACGACGGCTGGGGCCGCGCCCGCATCTGGCGCGCTACCGAGCCCGCCACGCCGCTCGCGGGTGGCATCCCGGCGATGGAGGACGTGATCGCCTACGAGGTGCACGTCCAGGACTTCACCGACCGCCTCCCCGTCTCCGACGACCTCAAGGGCACCATCCCCGCGATGACGATGCCCGGCCTCACCAACTCGCGCGGGGAGCCCATCGGGTTCGACTACCTCAAAGACCTCGGCGTTAACGTGGTCCACCTGATGCCGATGCAGGAATTCCTGCACTACCCCGACGACGTGTGGCAAGACGCTTTCGCCGACGACCCGTTCATGCAGGCGCAGGGCGTCGCGGACGAGAACTACCAGTGGGGCTACCGCATCACGCACTACATGGCCGTCGAGAGCCGCTTCCGCCAGCGCGGCACCGAGCCCGGCGCGGAGCGCGAGCAGTTCCGCGACCTCGTCCAGGCCTTCCACGACGAAGGCATCGCCGTCATCGTCGACTTCGTGTTCAACCACACTGGCGAGAACATGGAGGGCACGCAGCAGGTGCTCAACTTCAACGGCATCGACAAGCTCTACTACTATCGCATCCTCCCCGACCTCTTCGGCACCTTCGACCACATCGGCGTCTTCGGCAACGAGGTGAAGTCGGAGGACCGCCCGATGGTGCAGCGCTGGCTCATCGACCAGTGTCTCCACTTCATCGAGGAGTTCGGCGTCGACGGCTTCCGCATCGACCTCGCGGGGCAGACCGACGAGCAGACGCTGCGCGCCGTGCGCGAGGCCATCGGGCGCGACAAGATCGTCTACGGCGAGCCATGGATCGGCTCCAACGACCCCGCCTTCGAGGCGAATCCGGATTGGGACTGGTACAAGGTCGATAGCCCGATCACCTTCTTCCAGGACGATGCCCGCAACGCGTTCAAGGGGCCGACCTCCGACCCGATGCCCGCCGTCGAGAGCCGCGGCTTCGCGGGCGGCGACGGGACCGTGCGCGAGCAGACCATGCGCGCGCTCTCGAATCGCTTCCCCGACGAGGCGACACCCAACATGGGCATCAACTACCTCGACATTCACGACAACTGGGCGCTGCCCGACCGCTACGCGCGCAACAAGACCGGCGACGACGCCTGGGACGGCCGCGCGGGCGTGGACGAGGACCGCTACCGCGTCGCCGCGACGCTGCTCTTCACCTCGCTCGGACCGATCGTGCTCAACGGCGGCTCGGAGATGCTCCGCTCGAAGGGCGCGGCCCCGCTCCAGAGCGAGATGGGCGGCCAGAAGGTCCTCGAAACGGCGATGACGCCGGTCTACATCAACGGGCGCGGCGACACCTACAACCTGCGCACCGCCAACCAATACGATTGGGAGACTGTCGGCGCGACCCCAGCCGATGGCGCGGCGAGCGACTACGCCGCGATGCTCGCGTTCTGGCGCGGCCTCATCGACTTCCGTCTGTCCGAGGCCGGGGCCGTCTTCCGCAAGGGTGACCCGCAGCCTGAGGGCTACTACCGCTTCCTCGCCCCGGATCACACCCAGATGCTCGGTTACGTCGTGGACGACCGCGTGCTCGTGCTCGTCAACAGCAGCGACGCCCCGCAGACGTTCCCTGGCGTGGACCTCGCCGACGGGACGTGGATGCTCGTCAGCGACGGCCAGCGCGTGAACCCGGACGGCACGCTCGGCTCGCCGCTCGACGGCGGGCAGGCGCAGGCAGTCGCCGTCCCAGAGCGCACCGCCATGATCTGGGTGCGCGCACAGTAGGCCCGTCCGATACACGCCAGCGCCCCACCGCAGTGATCGCAGTGGGGCGCTGGGCGGGTAGAGGATGGGTCGTGCCGCTACTCGACGGTCACGCTGGTCTGAACGGTTGCAGAGTCACCCGCATGCGTCGCGTTGTGCGTCGTGGAGAGGGTGCCAGTGAGCGGACCAGGTATCGAGACGGACACCACGGAATAGCACACAAATGCTCGGGTGCAGGTGTTCGACACGGTCGTAGAGCCGAACGTGGCGGTGTGGCTGAGCACGTCGCCGCGCACGGGGAAGTAGATCCCGAACCAGCCGCGCTTCTTCACGCTCGTCGTGACCCCAGCGATGGCGATGAACCCGAAGTCGGTGATGAAGGAGTGGCCGTTGAGCCGATAGCGGGAGCCAAGCTGGGCATGGGCTCGGCTCGGAGCGGGCGGCGGCGTGGGTGCCGAGGTGGTGTCCGGGTCCGAGGGCTCGGGGATTTCCGGGCCGGGCCCGTTCGGATCGGGGATGTGGGGCGTCTCGCGGATGATGCGGAAGGCCGATGTGTTCTTCGTCTCCCTGAGGTCGCTCTCCTCGGACGAGGCGAAGTACTCCGCGTCGTACTTGGTGCCCTCGAAGACGTATTCCTCCCCGACCTTGTAGAGCGCCTCGCCGATCTGGATGAGGCCCTGCGGGCTCACGAGCGTCGCAAGGACTGGGTCTTCGATGACGCCGACGTAGGCGTCTTCGGGCGCCATGTTGCCTTTTTTCGTCGCGTTGGCGTCGGACGCCTCGGCTGAGCGCATCGACGTGAAGCCGCGCTCTTTCTCGTAGGCGTTGAGGTCCGACTCGTCGCCCGCGGCAAGCAGGGCGTAGACCTCCTCAAATTCCTTTTGGGTCTGGAACGTGATGCGGTGGTCGGTGGCGGAGCCGCTCGCCGAGGAGAACGCCTGCGGGGCTGCCGCGACGCCTTCGGTGTCGTCGAGGGTGTCGCACGCCGAGAGCAGTAGGACACACGTGAGAGCCAGCAAGGACGCCCAGCGGGTAGGGTGTAAGTAGGATGCGTAGTGCATGGGAGTGTGTGGGTTGACGAGTGCGACGGCACCGTGCTGTCGCTGATGGGACCAAATTGGACAGCGGGCCGACCTCTGCTGTGGATCAGGCGCGCCATTTCGACTAGCGCGCTTGCGAGGTCAGCGCTGGGGAACGGCGGCTACGAGCATGCTGCCTTCGTCACACGAGCGGGCACCTCTTTGTGGACGCGGATTAGTGCAGGAGGACTATCTCTTGCCTTCTTCGATCGAATACCTTGCGCGACCTCACCCAATCCACCGCACTACGTGCATGCGTGCTCTTGCCCCTCGATGCTGCCTGCCTGGAACCTTGAAGGTCCGGATGTGCGCCGTGGGGCGTGTGCTTGCCCTGGGAGCCGTTTTGCTGATGGCCTCTCCGGATTCCCTTGCGCAGCCTGCGCCGACGCCCGCCGGAGACGCCCAGAGTGCCGAGGAGTCAGATCGGTGGGTCGAGGGCGAGTTGATCATCGAGGCGGACAGCGGCGAGCTGTTGATCTACACATACACACTCGTACCCGACAGCCTTGTCTCGATTGAGTTGGTTGAGGGCGGGGCGGGGGCCATCTCGTTCAAGCCGGTCATCTTGCGCGCGCTGGTGAGCCACTACGATGACCTGGTCCGAGCAGACTCGATTTCGAGGTCTGAGCTAGAGGTGGGCGTCGACAGCGAAGGGCTTCGGCTCGTGCTGGATCAGTCGTTTTCCCTGGCCGGGCTTCTTCTGCTCGTCGTTGTGGGGCTGCTAGGCATGGGAGTGCTAGCGCTCAGTCTGCTCCTTCGCAGGGAGCGCAAGCGGCGGCTGCAGCTTCTCCAGTCGCGCTTGTTGCAGGAGCGGAGCCAGGAGGCCGAGCGTCGACGGATTGCACGCGAGGTACACGATGGCCCCGTCCAAGACTTGCATGCGCTCGCCTTGGAACTATCGCTGCAAGCGGAAGGCCCTGAGCACGCGATGGGTGCTCAGGTCAACGAGACGATTCGTGAACTCCGTGCCATCAGCGAGGGACTGTTGCCGCCTGCGCTCGCCCCGTTTGGCATTGCGCCAGCCCTGGAGGGGCTGTTCGAGCGCCTCCGCGAGCGGGAGGGTGGTCTCGACATCGAGTTGGAGGTGGAGCAGGAATGGCCTGCACTGCAGCAAGATGCGCGGCTCTCGCTCTTCCGCATCACGCAGGAAGCCGTGTCCAACGCGCTGCAGCACGGCCGGCCAACCGCTGTGCGGGTCCGGATGCAGCAAGAACGGGGTATGCTCCGTCTGGTCATCGAAGACGACGGCGACGGGTTCGACCCTAGTGCGCTGGACTTCGAGGCCCAGGCGGGCCGTTTGATGGCAAGCTCAGAGGATGGAGGATTCGGCCTGCTGGGCATCCACGAGCGTGCAACGCTGCTGGGCGGCATGGTGGACTGGGAGCGGCTACATCCTGGCATGCGCGTCACGTTCAGCATCCCCGAGCGCGTCGTTGTTGCCCCGCGTGGCTCTACGGCTGCTCCGCCACGGGCCACGGCACCGGCTGCTTCCTCCCGCTAACCACCCCCGTCCTGCTGAACCTGTTTTACCTCGAGGACCATGACCGCTTCTTCCTCTGGCATGCAGTCTCCGACGGGAGGCCTCGCAAGTGTCTTTGCTCCCATCTCCGTGATTGTCGTGGACGATCACCCGATTTTGCGCCAGGGGCTTCGCCGCGTGATTGACGCGGATCCTGGCCTCAACGTGGTCGGCGAAGCTGGGGACGGCGCCATCGCCCTGCGCTTGGTCGAGCGGCTGGAGCCGGACGTGTTGCTGCTTGACATGGAACTCCCGTCGGTGCCGGGCTACGAGGTCGCCGAACGGATCGCAGAGCAGAATCTGGTCACCCGCGTCCTGGCCTATTCGGCGTATGACAGTGCCGCCTACGTGACACGGCTGCTGCAGACAGGGGCCTCTGGCTATCTCACGAAGGACAAGGCCCCGTCTCTCGTCGTCGAAGCGATCAAGGCGGTCGCACGCGGCGAGAGTCGGTGGTTCGTCACGCCAATTCCAGCTGAGGAGGACAGCGGCCTCAGCGCCCGCGAGGAGTCGGTGCTCCGCATGATGGCCCACGGCCACTCCAACGAAGGCATCGCCGAAGCCCTCTTCATCGCGGTCAACACGGTCCGAAACCACGTGTCCAACATCTACGCCAAGCTCGGGGTCAGCACCAGCCGCGAGGCGGTCGCCTGGGCCTGGCAACACGGCGTCACATGAGTATGGTCTTCGAGCCGGCTCTCGCGTGCGCCCTCATCTCACCTAACCCCACCCATGATGCAGTCCACCATCTTCTCTCGCGCTCTCAGTTTGGGTACCACTGGAGCCCTACTTCTAGCCGCCGTCTTCGTACTCGCTGCCTGTGATACAGCCCAGACGCCCTCGCCAGATGTCAGCTCGTCTCCGTTTGCTGATGCCAGCGAGGGAGGGGTTGTTACTAACCCTCAACTGGACGGTTGTCCAGATCCCACTGATCCCAGCCTCGAGTTCAATCTCGGCGAACTAGAGGAGTTGAATGTCTACTTCACACTGGGGGAATTGGGGTCTCAAGGAAAGGTCCATGCTTGCTTCGAGACAGCGGATAACTTCGCCATGGTCGTGACGTACAGGCCGCAAAGGCCGGTCACGTTCCGGTTTATTCCCAAGAAGCACCCCTATGCGCACATCTGGAACGTTGAGACCCAGTATCTCCTAGACGGCGCAAAGACGCACTTCAACGACGTGGAGGAAATGGGACGAGGCAGGTACGAGGCGCGCGCCATTTCCGTGCAGAGACCTTCGTCCGTCCACTACTCGCGGTTCACGAAAAACGGTGATGTCGTCTACAGTAAGCGGTACGACTACAACCAGGACGGTCTGGGCCAGCCCATTCTCGGAGGGTCTAACTTCACCGATCCGACTCCGGGGATTGCGCCATTCAACGCGACCGATCAAGGGTTCGGCTACCGCGCTTCTCAGCTCTTGAAGTTTCAACGCCTCGTGCTGATTTCCGATGCTGCTATCGACATTGATAATGTCACGACCCGGTAGTTTTTGCAACGGCTACAGCTAAGGGGCTTGGGCCGGCGGAGGCGCATCCGTCTTTCTACCTTCGCCGTGGAGGAGGCGATGCGCGGACCGGATCGGAACCGATTCCTAGGCATGGGCTATGTTCGCGCTGTCCGCCCTCGCCTCACCTCAGCCTGACCATTCCATGATGCTGCTTTCTGTGCTCCTTCTCCTCAAAGACCCGCCCTACCCGACGGGCACCGGTCTTGAATGGCTGCCCATCGCGAGCGTGCTGCTTGCGGTGCTCTTCCTCGTTGCCGTGATCTGGATGGGGAGCCGCCACACGGTGTAGGAGCAATCGCCTCACGGCCTTCCGCCGGCCGCCCACTGCCGTGGGCACGGGCATAAAGAAACCGCCGCCTCGGACATACCGAGGCGGCGGTTTCGCGTTTCAGCGGGTCGCGTCAGCGTCGGGGCTTAAGCGTCGGGGCTTAGTTGCCCGAGACCTCGGCGATGTAGTCGAGCTGCTGCTGGGCTGCACCGACGATGCGGTCCATCCCCGCGCGGCGGGCGTAGGCGAGGGCCTGCTCCAGGTTCGACTGGGCGGGGCCGAAGCTCTCGCTCTGCACCTGGGCCGCGCCGAGCCGGTAGTAGGCGCCAGCGTAGAGCTTGTTGAGCGTCTCGTTGTCCTCGCCGAGCAGCGGAGCCGCCTCGTCGAGGGTGGCGATGCCTGCGCTGTAGTCCTTGTCTTTGATCTGCGCATTGGCCGCGCGGAGGTAGGTCATGCCGAGCATCTGGCCCGCCATGCTGTTCACGCTCGACTCGCCAGCCGCCTCGGTCGTGGCGATGAGTTCGGTGAGCGAGGTCTGCGCGCCTTCCATGTCGCCCGACTTCATCATCACCTGGGCACGGACGAGCTGGAAGTTGTACTCCTCCGGCGCGAGCTCGATGGCCGTGTTGAGCTGGGCCATGCCGTTCTCGAAGTCGCCCCCGTCGGCGTAGGCGTCGCCGGCGAAGTAGCGGAGGGTTGCCTCGTTGCCGGCGTTGTCCAGCCCTGACGTGAGGTCGGCGGCTAGGACGAACTGCTCGGCAGCGCTCATGTAGGCCGTGGCTGCGGCGGCCTCGTCCTCGCCAGCGGCCTCGGCGGCGGCCTTGTAGGCATCACCGGCGCTCTTGTAGGAGGCCACCGCGCTCTCCGTGGCGGAAGCTGCGAAGGGAACGAGTTCGTCGTCGCCCGACTCCGCCGCGATGTCACGCGCTTCCAGGTAGAGGCTGGCGGCTTGGAGGTAGCCTTCGGCCGTGTCCGCTTCAGCGGCGGCTTGCGCCTCTTCGAGCTTCTGGGTGTAGGCCGTGCGTGCGTCGGCGGCACCCTCGGCAGGGGCGGCCTCATCGGCCATCTCAGCGGACTCCGTCATCTCGGCCGCGTCGGCCATGGGGGTCTCCTCCGTGGACTGCGCAACGGCAGGCACAGCGACGAGAGCGAACAGGAGCAGGAGAGCTAGTCGGGACATGTAAGGAGCTATTTGTTAGCGATCTGGAGTGAGAAGCGGTGGTCAAACGGAGCGCACCGGGCAGGGATCCGGCCAACGATGTGCCACGTCAGGGGGAAAGGGGGTACCCCGGTGCCCTAAGACGCGATGCGGGGCAGCGAGGTAACACGCACTCCGGGTTCTGAACGGGCCAACGGGACGTATTCGTGCAACCAACCAAAAAGACACCGAGGTCGGATGAAGGTTGCACAAAGAACCGATGCGGCCCTTAAAAATTGGGGGCGACGCCCTCGGCCTGGCAAAACTGAACAATCCGGGCGACAGCTTCGGCGGGATCGTCCGTCAGGGTGAACAGGTCGAGGTCCTTCGGCGAGATGTTGCCCGCACCGAGCATGTGGGTGCGCAGCCAGTCGAGGAGGCCCGACCAATAGTCCACGCCCATCAGGATAACCGGGAAGCGGGCCTCCTTGTGCGTCTGGATGAGCGTGAGTGCCTCGAACAACTCGTCCATGGTGCCGAAGCCTCCCGGCATCACCACGATGCCCTGGGCGTACTTCACGAGGAGCGTCTTGCGTACGAAGAAGAAGTCGAAGGAGAGCGTCTTGTCGTGGTCGATGTAAGGATTGGACCCCTGCTCGAACGGGAGGATGATGTTGAGGCCCACTGACACGCCCCCGGCTTCGTGGGCGCCACGGTTGGCCGCCTCCATGATGCCCGGCCCGCCTCCTGTGACGGTCGCGTAGCCCTCGCTGGCCAGTTCGCGCCCGAGCGCCCGTGCCATCTCGTAGTACGGCTGGCCTTCCTTGGTCCGCGCCGAACCGAAGACGGTCACGCTCGGGCCGGTCTCGGCAAGGGTCGAGAAGCCCTCCACAAACTCGCTCATGATGCGGAAGACGAGCCACGAGTCTCGGTTCTGCGAGCGCGTCCAGTTCTCCTGGTCACGAGGGGTCATGGGGCGTTGGGCGCGGAAGGGCGTGGGCTGGGGTGATTCCATGGAAAGGTGGGATAGGTTGGGGGGAGGTCGGCGCGCGCGAGCGCCCCAGGAAAATACCAGGCACAAAAAACGGAGACCCGAATGGGCCTCCGCTTTGGGGTGGGGCTAGGGGATGCGATCAGAGGGCGACTGGCAAGACGCTGGGAATGGCATCGGTGACGCAACCCCGGCAGGATACAGCCGCGGCCGGACTGTAGCCACGCTTTTCCTCGCGGTTGGCCCCCGGACGGGAAATTTGGAACGAGTCTACATTCACAAGACGGCATTCACGGAGCGGGGCTGCTCGTCACGAACCCATCCTCGTGCCTCGCATTCAATCTGGCTCCCTTCCCGCCTCGTCCGCTGACCGCTCTTCGCCTGCCCATGCCCGATACGGCCGATCTCACCTACGCGCCTCTCGATGTCGACGAGGAACTCGTCGAGAACGTGCGCGCGCTCATCGAGGATGGGCAGGCGGCCATGGTGCGCACATTGGCCGTGGACTTGCACCCGGCTGACCTCGCTCAGCTGATGAGCCACCTGCCACCTGAGCAGAGCCAGACGCTCCTCGGATGGCTGCCCACCGAGCGCGGTGGCCTCGTGCTCCCCGAACTGGAGTCGGCCTACCGCGCTGACCTTCTCGACGAGGTCTCGCCCGCCGAACTGGTGGCGCTCATCGACGAGATCGATACGGACGACGCGGCGGACGTGATCGCGGACCTGCCCGCCGACGTCTTCGCGCGGGTGCTGCCGCAGCTCGAAGACCGGGCCGAGGTGGAGCACCTCCTCGGCTACGACGAGGAGACAGCCGGTGGCCTCATGGAGGTCGACTATGTGGTCGTCAACGAGGACGCCACGGTCGCCGAGGCCACGGAGGCGGTGCGCGCGTGTGCAGAGGAGGTCGACCAGGTCTATGCCGTCTATGTCGTAGATGCGCAGCGGCGGCTCCAGGGGATCGTCCCGCTCAAGCGGCTCCTGCTCGCCCGCGAGGGGCGGCCGGTGCGCGACCTCATGATCACGGACATCGTCACCACCGAGCCCGACGAAGACCAGGAAGAGGTCGCGCGGCTCATGGAGCGCTACGACCTGATCGCGCTGCCGGTCGTCTCCGCGGACGGCGTGCTGCTGGGGCGCATCACCATCGACGATATCGTGGACGTGATCCGCGACGAGGCGGAGGAAGACCTCCAGCGCGCCAGCGGCATCGCGGGCGACGAGGAACTCTCGGCGTCGGTGCTGCAGATCACCCGTGGGCGGCTTGGCTGGCTGCTGCTGGGCCTCGTGGGCGCGTTCCTCTCGGGACTCGTCATCAAGGGGTTCGAGGGGAGCCTGGAGCGCGCGACCGTGCTCGCGGTGTTCATCCCGGTCGTGATGGCGATGGCGGGCAACGCCGGCATCCAGTCGGCCGCGATCGCCGTGCAGGGGCTCGCCTCGGGCGATCTGTGGGGCTCGGACCTGCTCCGACGCCTCGGGAAAGAACTCGTCGTGGCGACGCTCAACGGAGTCGTGCTGGCTATCGTGCTCGGGGTTGCCGTACTGGTGCTGCCAGGCTTCGCCGAGGGGGCAGGGGGAGCGCTCGCAGCCACGGTGGCGCTTTCGCTCTTCCTCGTGGTCATCATTGCCACGGGCATCGGCGCGACGGTGCCGCTCCTGTTGGCGAAGGCGGGCATCGACCCCGCGCTGGCCATGGGACCGTTCATCACCGTCTCGAACGACATCCTCGGGCTGGCCGTCTACTTCGCCATCGCCTCGGTGCTCTTTCTCTAGAGCCTGTCATGAACTAGAACGGTGCCCAGCGCTCAAAATCGACGTCTCCAACGCTCAGTACCGCCCTCCAGAGTCATTCCCGACCCAGATCGGGAGCCGAAGGCCGGCGCAGCCAATCCATGCGGGTTCTCACCTTGCCCCGCCAGCGCATGGATTCCCGCCTTCGCGGGAATGACGACCAATTATGGAGAGGTCGAGCCAGACTATAGAGTCCATGACAAGCTCTAGGGTCGTCTTCGGGCCTCTCAGTTGGGCGAGGGCGATTGCGTGAGCGCGTGCACGTCCGGCCCGATGTAGTAGCGCACGTTGCGGCGCTGCAACTCGCGGTCGATGTCGCGCGGGCGGAGGTCGAGCGGCGGCAGGGGTACGGCTAGCAGGGCGACGAGGCGGCGGCCCGGCCACGTGGCGACCTGCCGCAATGCCTGGAGCGGATGATGGAGCGGACGGAGGTGGCGAAGCGCCGTGGCGAACCGAGGAAGCATCGTAGGAAGGGTAGAGACCGTAAGCCAGATAACAGTGTTAAGTGCCGTGGGGTTCTCGAACCTCCCACAAACATCGAGGGTGCTACCTTTTTGCCCCACGACCGCCGTGCCGTTGTCCGTTCTCTCGGCGGCACCGTGGTATCTCGTCTCCTCCACCGCTCAATCTGATCGTCCCGTGTCTATGCGACTCCCGTCATTGGTTCGTCTTGCCTGCGCGCTCGCGCTCCCTCTCGTGATGGTCGGGTGCGCGTCTACAAACGGTGGCGCGGACACCGAAGACCAAGGCGGGCGCTTCCAGGGCTACCCCGTCTATCTCGAAGCGGTCTACGAGGCCGCGCCGGACGACCTCGCGGAGATGGCGGACGCCGTCCTGTTCAACAAAGCCATCGTCGTGGCAGACACGCTCGCGACTGAGACGCCGAGCGACCGGCTGCTCGTCCAGATCGTGCCCCACACCGACGGCTCGCTCGTGCGCTTCGGCGAATTCGTCGACCGCCCGTCGTATTTCGACGCGGCCGGCATCGCCGCTCGGCTGGGGAAGGCCTACGCGGACCTGCTCGTCGAGCTAGGCGGGGAGTACCGCGAGGACACGCCGTTCACGGCGTCCGGACCCGCGCGCATCGTGCCGCAGGCGACAGGGCTCGCCTGCCCCGAGGGCGTCCGCGACGAAGGCGGCAGCCTGGCCGACAACGGCAACAGCGTCATCGCCGTCCCCGAGACGTCGCCCTCGCTGCTCCCCACGCGCGAGATGGCGATCCAGCAGTTCTACACCGAGCTGCTCGACTATCCGCCCGCGCTGCGCGGCGCCAAGGTGCAGGGCACGGTCTTCTCCCGGTTCATCCTCAGCGAGGAGGGCGTCCCCACGTGCGGCGAGATCCTGATCGGGCTGCCCGGCGGTCTCAACGAAAATGTGCTGACGGCGATCGGCGCGCTACGCTTCGAGCCAGGGAAAGTGGCCAACGACACCGTCGAGGTGCTCTACGTGTGGCCGGTCCCCTTCAACGCGGCGCCACCGCAGCAGCGCCGGTAAGAACGCCCGGCGCCACGCGCAGAGCGACGGTGCGGCGTAGCTTGCAGCATGATCCGCAAGAAACTCTGCCTGCTCGGAACGTCGGCGGTTGGCAAGACCAGCCTCGCGCGCCGTTTCGTCCGGGGCATCTTCTCAGACGAGTACCTCACCACGCTGGGCGTCAAGATCGACAAGAAGGCCGTGCTGCTCGGCGAGGCGCGGGTCGAACTCATGGTGTGGGATCTCAACGGGGAAGACTCCTTCCAGAAGCTGCAAATGTCCTACCTGCGTGGGTCGGCGGGCTACCTCCTGGTGGCAGACGGCACGCGCCCCACCACGCTCGACTACGCCCTCGATCTGCACGAGCGGGCGCAGAGGGTCACCGGGGCCGTGCCCTACTTGATGCTGCTCAACAAGGCCGACCTCGTCACCGAGTGGTCACTCGACGACGCGCGCATGGCCTCCCTGGAGGCGGCCGGACACGAGGTGCGTCGCACCAGCGCGAAGAGCGCCGAGGGCGTGGAGGCGGCGTTCCACGACCTCGCCGCGCGCATGCTCGGCTAGCCACCACCACGCGGGCCCATGCGCGCTGCGACGCCGTGCTCGCTGCGACGATGCGCCCTGTCCTCATTCAGCCTCGGCGCGTCTACAGCCGCCCCGCTATGCTTCAGGAATCGCCACTGCCCCGACCGCTTCCCCGCGCCCTACCTGCGAGCCTGGACCTGGCGCTTCTGGAGCGATTCGACGGCCTGTTCATTCGACTGGGGTTGCCGCCGGAGTGGTTCGATGCCTTCTTCGGCGATCCTGGACGTCCAGGCAGCGGCCTCGACTTGGCGGCGCGTTCGCTGTTTCTGGAGAACTTCCTGCTGGACGCCGAGGCGCACTGGGCGGCGGGCTTGGCCCAACCGCTCCGGTCGGGTCCGTGGACGGAGACGGCCCCGGACGGGCGCGAGCGGCCGCTCGAAGCGATGGCGCTCACGCTCGACGGCCGGGCACTGCTGCTGATCGGACCGCCGGCGCTCGACTTCGCGGGCATGCAGCAGGTCTTCCAGTCGGCCCGTCAGGAAGCGCTTGACCGCCAGCGGATCCAGCGGGAGATCGAGCGCCGCGAGGTGCTGCTGCACTGCATCGTTCACGACCTCGGCAACCCGCTCGGGAGCGTGCGCGGCGCGCTCCAACTCCTCGACGACGACCTCAAGGCCGGCGCAACTGAACCGGAGGCGACGCAGCAACTCCTCACCATCGCGCTGCGGCAGGCCGACCGTATGCGCGAGATGATCCGCTCTATTCTGGACGTGTTCCGCGCGGAGGTGGATGCGTTTAACCCTGCCGCTGACCGCACGGGCCTGGCGTGCGACGCGGCGCTCGTCGTACGCCGCGTCGTCGAGGCACTGGGGCCGCGAGCGCGGACGCGGCAGCAGGCGCTCGCCATGGTGGGGGTAGACGAACCCTGTCTCGTCGTGGCCGAGGAGAACCGCCTCGAACGGGTCGTCTACAACCTGCTGGACAACGCCCTACGCTACACGCCGGCCGATGAAGGAGCCACCGTGACCCTACGCCGCGACGCCGAGACCGTGTGGCTCACCGTCGACGATGCGGGCCCGGGCGTGCCAGAGAGCGTCCGCCCGTTCCTCTTCCAGGCGTTCAGCCAGGTCGGCGGTCGCCCTGGCAAAGCAGGACTTGGCCTCTATTTCTGCCGCATCGCGGTGAAGGCGTGGGGCGGCGATGTGGCGGTGCTCGACGCTCCGGGCGGCGGCGCGCGGTTCCAAGTGCGGCTGGACAGACCCGCATAGGTGATCGTTCTCGCTAGATCTGTTCGATAGATCGGAATTGCGCGCGCAGGGCTCTGGCTGAAAGCAGAGGGCTCAGTCGTAGATTGGAGGCCCCACCCAGGGACGTCACGCGCAGGCTGGCTCGGTGAGCTACGTCCTTCGCGGCGTCCACCCCGCACACGCACGTGCCGCCGGTTGCGCCTTCTAAGACAGCATGGTCCCCCGAGGAGTTAGATCCGTGGTGCCGAGGTGTCTAAACGAGTCGGGACGGTCTACCTCGACGGTGACCTGCCCCGAGCCGAACTACCACCCTGCGCTCCCGCTCGTCTCATCCTGGCGGTGCGTTCTAGCCACGTCCCCTCATGCCGCTTCGCGTTCTCATCGCCGACGACGATCCCGACTATGCCACCCTGTTCGCCCGTAGAGTCCGCACGGCCATCGACGCGCTCGAAGGGGAGGAGACGCAGGTGGAAACCTTTGGATCGGGCGAGGCCCTGCTCGCCGCTGTCGATGCGGGCGTAGACCCCGCGCTCGTCTTCCTGGACGTGTCGATGCCGGGCCTCGATGGGCTGGAGGTGCTTCGCCGGCTCAAGCTCGCCCGCCCTGGGCTGCCCGTGGTGATGGTGTCCGCACAGACGACCATCCGCGTCGCGCTCGACGCCATCGAACTCGGCGCGCACGACTACCTTACGAAAGCGCAGGACGACATGGTGAAGGCTCCGTTGGTGGTGCGCCAAGTGGCAGACCGTCGACGCACAGCCGCCCGTCTGGAGGCGCTCCGTCGCCGGGTCACGCTCCCGCCTGATGGGCCGCAGCTCATCGGTTCGAGCGAGGCCATGGTGGAGGTCTACCGCACCATCGAGAAGGCCACGCGCGGCGACCTCGCCGTGACCATTCTGGGGGAGAGCGGCACCGGAAAAGAACTCGTCGCCGAGGCGATCCATCACAGCTCGACCCGGGCCGCGGCGCCGTTCGTGGTGGTCAACAGCGCCGCCATCCCGCGTGAGTTGATGGAGTCGGAGTTCTTCGGCCACGAGAAGGGGGCGTTCACGGGCGCGCTTACCCGCCGCCGCGGGGTCTTCGAACTCGCCGACGGGGGGACGCTCTTCCTCGACGAGATCGGCGACCTCGCGCCGGACTTGCAGGCGAAACTGCTGCGCGTCCTGCAGGATGGGTCGCTGCGGCGCGTCGGGGGCTATCAGACGCTGCGCGTTGACGTGCGCGTGATCGCTGCCACCCATCGCGACCTGGAGCAGATGGTCAACGACGGCGCGTTCCGGGAAGACCTGTTCTACCGCCTCTGCCAGTTCCCGGTCGCGCTGCCGCCGCTGCGCGAACGCGGTGCCGACATCCTGCTCCTGGCCGAGCACTTCCTGCGCGCCTTTGCGGAGCAGCACCCGGACGTGACTGGGCGCACGTTTTCGCCCGCCACGCGCCGGACGCTCCTCACCTACCGATGGCCGGGCAACGTGCGGGAGCTCAAGAGCACGGTGGAGCGCGCAGCGCTGTTGACAGACGACCCCGTCATCGAGCCGTCTGACTTGATGCTGCAGGAGGAGCCCGTGCAGCTGCACGTAGCGCCCCCGAAGCTCAACGTGGAGGCAGAGCACTCCGTTCAGCGCGCTACGGCAGCCATTCCTGTCGAGCCGCGCCCTTCAGCGGCGACGCTGCTTCGTGACGGCACGACGGTAGACGAGTTGCCCACGATGGAAGAGGTGCAGCGGGCCGCCTTCCTGCACGCCCACGACGTCTGCGAGGGCGTGGTGGAAGACATCGTGCAAGCCCTCGACGTGTCGCGCTCGTCGGTCTACCGCATGCTCAAGCGCTACGATCTGATGGGTGGGCGCACCTGGGGTGGACCGCGGCCCAACTCGGGCCCGCGCCGTAGGGGCAAGCACGACGCCTAGCGAGGGCGACCGCGAGAAAAGTCGGACCCGGCTGATCCCAGACGAGGACGCGTTGCGTGATGGAGGTGGAGAGCGGCTGTGTCCCTGTCCTTTTCGTTTTCGTAGCCCCCTCTGGTGAAAGCCATGCCCTCGATTCGTTTCTCCCCCGCCTCGTATGTCTGGGCTGTGGCGCTCATAGCCCTGAGCCTCGTCGGCTGCGAGCTAGCACAACTCGACGCGGACGCAGTGCCTGTGGGCCCTGATGCTGTGACGACGGTGGCCAGCGCAGGCGGCGACCCGCTCGCGGCAACGGCCGACGACCTGAACGGGAGCGCCGAAGCGGAAGCGTTCTACTACGACCTACAGTACGCAGCGGCAGAGGTGCGCGGACCGGTACTGCTTGCGCACTTCGTGCCGGGAGCCTACGCCCAAGAGATCGACCTCCAAGCGGCCCGTGAAGCCTTCTGCGCTGACCTCGGCAAGGGGGCGGAGGCATGCCTGATCCTGAGCGAGCAGGCCGACGCGCTCGCCAGTGAGCACGGCCTCGACCTCGTCGCGCTCGGTGTGGCAGCGGCGGAGGCCGACCTCTACGCGAAGGCATCCGACGGCTTTGACTTTGCCCGCCGTTGCCCGCCGCCACCGGAGCCTGGCGCGGCGCAGGTAGCTGTCCCGACCTACTATCCCAACGCCTACTTCGCCGTCGAGTCTTCCGTGACAAACCGCAGGCAGTCGGTGCTGGCCCTGCAGTTCGTGACCTGCGAGTCGTGCCGGGGACCCGCCGCGCGCCTCGACGTCACGCTGCGCACGTTCGGTACCCTCGCAAAGCCGAGGTGCCCGCGCACTGGCTGCAAGTGCGAGCCGCCCCGCGATAACGACTGAGCGTACCGAACGACGACCGCCGCGGGCTCGCCGCGTTCCTACTCCGGGAGCGCGGCGAGTCGCGTCTCGATGGCGTCGAGCCGGGCTTGGACTTGAGCGATGGCGGCGGTGTCGGCGTCCGATTGGGCGTCCGCGAGCTGCGCGCGGTAGCTGCGTTGGCTGGCGGCGAGGCGAACTCGGGCCTCTCGGTGCTGCCCGAGTTCGTGGAGCACGCGCCCGGCTTGCAGATCGAGCGTCGCCATGCGGCTGTCGGGGTGGTCCAGGTCGGCGGCGCGGTAGATCGTGCGGGCTTCGTTGAGAGCGGCAAGGGCATCGGCGAGTCGCTCCTCGCGCTGGAGGAGCCGGGCGAGGGCGATGAGCGGGTACGCAGACCAGGGGTGGTCCCGGCCAAGGGTCTCCGCGTAGACGGCTGCGGCCTCCTGGTAGTGGGTCTCCGCGGCTGCCAGGCCGCCGGTGCGTTCCTCGATCCCAGCAAGGCGATAGAGGCTCGTCGCAACGAGGTCGTGCGCGTCGCCGTGGAGGTGGCGGTAGAGGTCGAGCGCGCGGCGGTGGGCCTCCAGTGCCTCCAGGTTGCGGTCCTGGGCCGCAAGCGCCTCGCCGAGGTTGTAGTGCACGTCGGCCACGTCGGGATGGTCGGCCCCGCGTGTCTCGGTGAGCAGCGGGAGCGCGGAGCGGAAAAGTTGCTCCGCATCGGCGGGGCGCTGCTCGTCGAGCAGGAGCGTTGCGCGGCCCACGAGCGCGCTCAGGCGGACGGGGTGCCGCTCCCAGGTTGGGCCGTCCCACCGTTCCAGCGCCGCCGTGTAGAGTGAGTCGGCGCGAGCGTGGTCGTAGAAGTTGGACGCACTCGTGGCGAGGGCGACGATGCTCTCCAGCAGGCGTGGGTCCTCCGGCGCAAGCTGCGCGGCACGAAGCGCGTAGGCGCGGCGGTGGAGCGAGTCGGCGGCGCTGAAGTCGCGGAGGATGAACAGCGCGGCGGCGCGGTCGAAGAGGCTCTCGGCCACGTCCGGGTGCTCGGGGCCGAGGAGCCTGCGGCGGAGGGCGAGCGCCTCGGTGTGGAGCGAGTCGGCGGCGGCGTAGAGGCCGAGGCTCTGGTAGAGGCGGCCCATCACGGCGAGCAGTTCGCCCTGGACGCTGGGCTGCGTGTCGAGCGCATCGATCTGGGCGCGGCCGCGGGCGACGAGGTCGGCGGGCGCCAGCGCGCGCCCCCGTGCCTCCTCAGGCCCGACGCTCTCGAAGAGTCCCGTCATGAACGCGACGGTAGCCTCGGCACGGCGGGCCTGCTCCCGCGCAGTCTCCGCTTCCGACGCGGCGACCTGCGCCTGCCACAGGGCGACGCCCAGCCCGCCCACGAGCGCGAGCACCGCCACCGCGGCGAACGACACCGCGAGCGCGTGCCGTCGCACGAAGCGCCCGACTCGGTACGCTGTCGCGCCGTCGCGCGCTGCTACCGGGCGCCCGTCGAGGGTGCGCAGTAGGTCGTCGTGAAAGGCCTCGACCGACGGATAGCGGGCGTTGGGATCGCGGCGGAGCGCCTTCAGGCAGATCGCGTCGAGGTCGCCGCGGAGCGCACGGCGGAGCGGCTGCACGCCGGGAAGGCCAACCTCGGCAAGGCGTGCGTCGGAGCCGGTTGCGGTGACGGTGCTGGGGCGGCGGGCGTCGCTCTGCAACTGGGCTACAGCCAGAGCGCTCGGCGTCGCGGCCTCGAACGGACGCTGGCCAGTGAGCAGTTCGTAGAGCACCACGCCGAGCGCGTAGACGTCGGTAGCCGTCGAGATCGTGCCGCCGTCGAGTTGCTCGGGGGCGGCGTAGGCGGGCGTGAGGAGGCGCTGCTCGGTCTGCGTGCGCAGCGCCGCGTCGTCGTCGGCGAGGAGCTTGGCGATGCCGAAGTCGAGCAGCTTCACGCGGGCGACAGGGGTACGCGTCGGCGTGTCATGGCCGCTGGAATGGTCGGTGTCCGTCGCCTGGACAAAGATGTTCGACGGCTTGAGGTCGCGGTGGACCACGAGCCGCTGGTGCGCGGCCTGCACGGCCTCGCAGACCTCGGCCATCAGCGCCACGCGCGCCTCGACGCTGAGCCGGTGCGCGGCCGCGTAGTCGGTGATCGGCACCCCGTCCACGTACTCCATGACGAGGTAGGGTCGCCCCTCCGCCGTCGCCCCGCCGTCGAGGAGACGAGCGAGGCCGGGGTGGTCCAGCCGGGCGAGGATCTGCCGCTCCTGCGCAAAGCGAGCCACCACGTCCGGGCGGATCGAGTCGAGCAGCTTCAGCGCGGCGGTCTGCTCCACGACGCCGTCGGCACGCGTGACGCGATAGACCGTACCCATGCCGCCCTGGCCGAGCGAGGCGTCGACGTGCCAGCGCCCGATCTGGGTGCCTACGAGCGTTTCGGTGAGCGCTGCCTGCATCGCACCACCCTCGGCGATGGCGCCACCGAGGTCGGAGAAAAAGCCGCCTGCGTCTTCCTCGGCGGCGAGCAGCGACTCGACCTCGGCGCGTAGCCCTGCATCCGGGCAGGCCGCGTCCAGATACGCCGCCCGCTCCGACGGGGCGAGCGAGGCGGCCTCGTCGAGGAGTCGCTCCAGAAGCTGCCAGCGGTTGTCGGGCATGAGGGCGGTCCGAGCAGGTGAGTCGGCGGGGCAAACTTACCCCGGTGTGCCGCTCACCACACGAAAAACGCCGCCGCACGAAAGGTGCGACGGCGTTTCAGGAGTACCGCGTACGGGATTTGAACCCGTGTTACCGGCGTGAGAGGCCGGCGTCCTGGACCCCTAGACGAACGCGGCAAGGGCTAGAAAATATGACAGGCTCGCTGCCTTCGTTCCGTGGGGGACTCGCATTTCATGCGCTCGCCACACTACGATGGGTCAGCGCGGTCAGCTAGGAAGAAAGCGGCTCGTCCCGCCGAACGACTCGGTGTACTGGTTGGCGTCCTCCAGCGCGGCTTCTTCGGCGCGGATGCGGACGCGCAGCATCCAGGCGTTGAGCAGGGACCACACGAGCGCAGTCAGCCAGGCCGTGTGTAGCAGCGGCACGGCCACGAGTTCGAGGATGACGCCGAGGTAGTTGGGGTGGCGCACGTAGCGGTAGATGCCGCCCGTCACTGGGGGCGCGTCCGGGAGGACCCAGATCGTCACCGTCCACCGATCGCCGAGCGTGCGGATCGCGGCATAGCGGAGCGTCTGCCCGAGCAGCGTGACTGCGAGTGCGACGCCGAAAAGCCACGGAATGAACGGGCGGTCGAGGAGCCAGACCTCGGCGAGCATCACCACAAACCACGACGTGTGCAGTGCTTGCATCCAGCGGAAGTGCGCGTGGCCGACCTCGTAGCCGCCCTCGGCGCGCAGCGTCGCCTCGTGGCGCTTGCTCAGCCGCACCTCCGCGATGCGCTGGGCCGCGATGGCGAGCACGAGAAGCGTGAACAGTAGTTGGGTGGTCACGGCGAGCGTGGGGGCGTGAGGTCGAGCGCGACAAGGTAGCGCGTGAAGGTGGCGCCGCGCCGCTCGACCACCTCGGTGCCGGTGCGCCGGAAGCCTGCGCGTTCGAAGACCGGGCGGCTGAAGACGCTCGCCTCGGAGTACAGGCGAGCGACGCCCGCAGCCCGTGCCCGCTCGATCACGGCGGCGAGGAGGCGCAGGCCTAGGCCTCGGCGCGTCCAGTCGGGCCGCACGTAGAGCGAGGCGACGTGTCCGTCGGGCCGCCATCCGGCAAAACCCGTCGGCCCCGTCTCGTCCTCAGCGACGAGCGTCTCCGGGCCGAGAATGAACGCCTCAAACGCTGGCTCGTCGGCAAACGCGGCCCAGGCGGCGACCTGCGCTGGGGTATAGGCAATCGGTCCAGCAGCGAGCACGGCGTCACGGTAGAGCGCGGCGAGTGCGGGCAGGTCGGCAGCGGTGGCATGGCGGAACGAAGACACAGCCGGGCGAGGGGACACCAAAAAACGGGGGAAAGAAGAGGCAGGTGGAGCTAGGCCGACGCGATGAACTGCGATCCAGTGTAAATCGTGCGGTAATTCGCTCCCGCAGCAAGGCCGGTAACACTCGCGTAACGTCTGCGGTTGTCGCGGGCCGTTTACTTGTACGGCTCCGTTCCGCTCCCCCACCTCTGCGCCCGATGGGCTTTTTTGACCTCTTTACCCAGCAGCAGCCTGCGCTCGTCACCGAGAGCCTGCGTCACATGGACGCCATGCTGGCCGCGACCGCCCAGATGTTCGAGGCCGCCGCCGGGCACGTCCTCGACGGCACCCCGCTCACCGATCTCGACGCGGCCGATCAGGCTGTCAACGAGCGCGAACGCCAGGTGCAGCGGGCGGTGCTGAGCCACCTCGCCCTGAGCAGCGAGGCAGAGGTACCGCTGAGCCTCACCATTGCGTCCGTGGTGCAGGATGCTGAGCGTACCGGCGACCTCGCGAAGTCGCTGGCGAAGGTCGCCGACCTCACCGACGTGCCGCTCGCGGGTCCGCACGCCGAGACGCTGCGCGGCATCAGCGCCGACGTGCAGGCGCTCTTTGGCCCCGTCCGCACCGCCTTCGCCGACAGCGACCAGGACGCTGCCGAGGCTGCGATGCAGGCCGCCGCCGAGATCCGGCAGCGCGTGGAGGCGTTCGTGACTGCCCTCGCCAAAGCCGACGACGTGCAGGTGGCCGACGCGCTCGCGCTGGGCATCGCGGCCCGCCTGCACTTCCGCACGGCCGCGCACCTGGCGGCCATCGCCTCGGCGGTCGTGCGCCCCTTCGATCGCCTTCGCGAAGGCCCCGACGGCGACGACGAGTAGCGACTCGGTTTGCTAGTCGCGCGTCCCCGGTCGTTGGTCGGGGCCGTGACCGACTCCGGCCTCGCAGACGTGCATCCAGCCAGCACTATCAAAGGACTAAGCCACTAAGGACCAACCTCGATGGAACCCACGACCCCGCCGGTCTCGCAGGCGCCCGCCCCCAGCAGCGGCGGCGCGTCGACGTGGCTCAACCTGCTCGCCCTCGCCGGGGTGCTGTTTCTGTTCGTCGTCAGTCTGGAGGTCATGGGCGACGGCATCAAGTCGCTCGGCGGGACCTTCGATCTGCGGGGGATGCTCGAGAAGGCAACTAACACGCCCATCCTAGCGCTCATCACGGGCATCCTCGTCACCTCGCTCGTGCAGAGTTCGTCGACGACGACTTCGCTCGTGGTGACGCTCGTGGCCGCGGGCACGCTCTCGATCGAGAACGCGGTGCCGGTCATCATGGGTGCCAACATCGGCACGACGGTCACGAACACGATCGTCTCGATGGGCCACATCACGCGGCCCGACGAGTTCAAGCGCGCCATGGCAGGCGCGACTGTCCATGACTTCTTCAACTGGATGGCGGTGCTCATCCTGCTCCCGCTGGAGGTCCTCTTCGACGTCATCTCGACGCCTGCCAAAGCTCTCGCCGACGCGCTCCCGGGTGTCGATTCGGGCGAGCCGGGCGACACGCCGTTCGAACTCGTGGCGGAGCTGATCGCGTCGGGTCTTGGTGAGATCCCCTGGCTGATGGCGATCGTCGGCCTGGCGGGGCTCTTCCTCTCGCTGCGCTTCCTCGTCAAGATCCTGAAGGCGCTCGTGCTGGGCCGCTCCGAAGGCCTGCTGCACAAGTACATCTTCGGCGCCCCCATCGTGGCGATGCTCTGCGGCGTGGTGATCACGTTCATGGTGCAGAGCTCATCGGTGTCCACGTCCATCGTGATCCCTCTCGTGGGCGCGGGCATCCTGACAGTCCGGCAGATCTTCCCCTACACGCTCGGCGCGAACATCGGCACGACGGGAACGGCGATGCTAGCCGCCCTCGTGGCGGTGTCGAGCGGAGAGCCAGCAGCGGCGGCCGGGTTGACCATCGCGCTCGCGCACCTGCTGTTCAACATTTTCGGGATCGTGCTCATCTACCCCATCCCGTTCTTCCGCGAGGTCCCGATCCGGATGGCCGAGTTCGTGGGCGAGCTGGCATTCAAGAATCGGCTCTACGCCATCGCCTACATCGTGGGGTTGTTCTACGCGCTGCCGCTCCTGCTGGAGTTTCTGATCTTGTAGAGCAGCGTGGGGAATTCCCCTACGCAGACGAACAGAGGTCCCTCACGGGGCACACGGCAACGGGCCGTCGCAGATGCGGCGGCCCGTGTTGGTTATTGCGTGTGCCACCGTTTCGCGAGCCGACGCCCTGCGCCACAGGCCCGGCTCTCCTTCGTTTCGTCGTCCAGCGCCCCTCTACGGGGTTTGGTCTCATGCCTGCACCCCAGTTTGTCGATGTAGGTGAGGTCGGTATCCTCGAATCTCCCGAGGCTGTCCTGACCACGCTCGACCGTGACGGTAAGCGAAAGTGGCTCTACCCGACGCCTAGCAAGGGCCGCTTCTGGAAGCGCCGCCTGGTGCTCGGCTGGGGGCTGATCGCCTTCTTCGTGGCGCTGCCGATCGTCAAAATCAACGGCAAGCCCGCCGTGCTGCTCGACGTGATGGCACGCGAGTTCACGCTCTTCGGCGCGACGTTCTACCCGACCGACACGTTCTACCTGCTGCTCTTCGGCCTGAGCGCGCTCGTCTCGGTATTTCTGCTTACGGCGCTCCTCGGTCGCGTGTGGTGCGGCTGGGGCTGCCCGCAGACCGTCTATCTGGAGTTCCTCTATCGTCCCATCGAGCGGTGGATCGAGGGCCCGGAGCATGTCCGCAAGCGCCGCAACGAAGCACCACGCTCGATGGACTGGGCGTGGCGGCGCACCCTCAAGCTCGGCATCTACGGGGTCATCTCAGTTGCGCTTGCCCACGTCTTCGTGTCCTACTTCGTGGGTTGGGACCGGCTGCTCACCTACATGCAAGGCGACCCACGCGAGCACTGGGGCTACTTCGTGATGATGGCGGGCACGTCGGCGCTCATCCTCTACGACTTCGGCTACTTCCGCGAGCAGATGTGCACCATCGCGTGCCCGTACGCGCGCTTCCAGTCGGTGCTGATGGACGAGGACTCGCTCATCGTGTCCTATGACTTCACCCGCGGCGAGGCGCGCGGCAAGGGCAAGAAGCAGGATGACGGCGTGCGCTACAACAAGAAGACGGGCGAGGCGCTCGGCGACTGCGTCGATTGCTACGCTTGCGTCCGCACCTGCCCGACAGGCATCGACATCCGCGACGGGCTCCAGATGGAGTGCATCGCCTGCACCCAGTGCATCGACGCCTGCGACAGCATCATGGACAAGATGGACCTGCCGCGCGGGCTCATCCGCTACACCTCGGAGCACGCGCTCGACGGCGAGAAGACGCGCATCGTGCGTCCCCGGACGGTGCTCTACACGCTCTTCTTCGCCGCGCTCGTGACCGCACTCTCGGTGGGCGTCGCCACGCGCGGCAGCTATGACGTAAACGTCGGGCGGACCGTCGGCTTGCCGTACACCGAACTCCCCGATGGCACTGTCGCCAACCGCCTCCGCTTCCGCGTCCGCAACCAGACCCCGCGCGACGCGGCCTTCGAGATCCGCGCGCTCGACCCCGCCAACGCCACGCTCCGCATCGTGGGCGTGCAGCCCGTCCTGCTCGCGCCGCAGGAGATGAAGCGCGTCGAGGTATGGGTCGTCGTCTCCGCCGCCACCTTCGCCACCGACGACGAGCGCACCGCCCGCTTCGCCCTCGACTTCGACGACGGCACCGTCGAGGAGGTCGAGTACGTCCTGCTCGGCCCTTCTGAATGAGTGCGGCGGTGTCGCAGTGAGGCCGTGTTGCGGTGACGCTCCATAGGCTCCACTACCACACCGAGTCGCCTCACCCACCCTCGCAATCTTTCCATGACAGAGACCATCGTGCAATCCAACGGTCACACTCCCCACGAGGCGCCCCGCCGCGATCTGATTCCGCCGCACATCGCGTGGCCGCTCTTCATCGTGCTGTTGCTCGCGATGAGCGTCACGGCGGCGCTCTACACCGCCTACATGGCAAACGTCGACGGCGGCGTGACGGTGGTCGAGTCCTCCGAGTACGCGCCCGAGCGATGAGCGACGCGCGGACCCATAGCGTACCCATCAGCGCTCCGCTCGCGCCGGAGACGCCGTGCGTGCACTGCGGACTGCCCGTGGGGCCGCGCCCGGTGCTCGGTACCGCCGGCGGCGATAGCCTGCCGCTGGCCTTCTGCTGCACAGGCTGCCAGGTTGTCCACGACGCGCTCAGTACGGCGGGCTTCGGCGAGACCTACTACCGCCTGCGCGGTGTCGCGGCATCGCAGCGAGATGCACGGCCTGCCGAAAGCGACGCGTTGCAACTGGCGGAACTCGACACCGATGCCTTTCTCGCACAGCACACAACGGACGCGGGCGAGGGCTTGCGCCGGACGCACCTCTTCCTCGATGGCGTTCACTGCGCCGCGTGCGTGTGGCTCGTCGAGCGCCTACCGTTCGAGATCAACGGCGTTGCAGAAGCCGTACTCGACCTCCCGCGGGCACGACTTACACTCACATTCGACCCCGAGGCCGTCAAGCTCTCCGAGGTCGGACGGTGGCTCGCGCGGTTTGGCTATGCGGCGCGGCCTATGCGGACGCAGGCGACAGGCCGCCGCACCGAGGCCGAGCGTAAGCTGCTCCTGCGGATGGGGGTAGCGTGGGCGCTCGCGGGCAACGTGATGCTGCTCGCCTTCGCGTTCTACTCCGGCCTCGACGCGGAGGCGGACGCGACGATGGCGGCCTTCGCGCGCTGGGTCAGCCTTGCGCTCGCCGTCCCGGCGGTCGGCTATGGAGGCGCGCCGTTCTTTCAGCGCGCCTGGGCATCGGTGCGCCTCGCCTGGCGCGCCCGCGACCCGCGCCGCCTCCACATCGACACGCCCATCGCGCTCGGCATCGGCGTGGGCACGCTCCACAGCGCATGGGCGACGGTCACTGGTCAGGGCGAGGTGTGGTTCGACTCGATCACGGTCCTCGTCGCGGCGCTCTTGACGGCGCGGTGGCTCCAACTCCGCAGCCGTCGCCTCGCAGGCGATGCCTCCGAGCGGCTGCTCTCGCTTCTTCCCTCGATGGTCCGCCGCGTGTCAGCCTCCGGCGAAACGGTGGTGGCGCGCCTCGACGAACTGGCGCGCGGCGAGACCGTCGAGGTTCCTGCAGGCGAGGTCATCCCCGTCGATGGCATCGTCACGCAGGGTACTAGCCAGCTCAACAACGCGGTCCTCACCGGCGAGAGCCGCCCGGTGGCCGTCGCCGAGGGCGATGCCGTGGAAGCCGGTGCGACCAACCTAGTTAGCCCGCTTCGCGTCCGGGTAGTGGCTACCGGAGAGGCGACGCGCGTCGGCCGCCTGTTGAAATGGGTCCGCGACGAGGAGGGACGTAAGGCACGCGTCGTGCTCCTCGCGGACCGGCTGAGCGGGTACTTCTCGCTCAGCGTATTGAGTCTAGCAGCGCTCACGGCGGTGGCCTGGACGTTCTTCGGGACGTTCTCTCTCGCCGCGCATCACGTCGTGGCGCTGTTGGTGATTACCTGCCCCTGCGCCATCGGCATGGCGACGCCGCTTGCCATGGCCGTCGCGGCCGGTCGCGCAGCGCGGCGGGGGATTTTCCTGAAGTCGGACGCCGCCACGCAGCGGCTCACCGAAGCGAACACCGTCGTGCTCGACAAGACGGGTACGCTCACGGAGGGCCGCATGGAGCTCGTAGAGACGGCCGTGGCTGAGGGGGTGGACCTCGACGCCACGCTCGACCTCGCGGCGGTGCTCGAAGCAGATGTGGTCCATCCGGTCGCGACGGCGCTCGTCGCCGCGCGCGGGTGCCCGGTGCTCAAGGCCGAGGCGTTCGAGGCCGAGGCGGGGCAGGGCGTGCGGGGCGTTGTGGACGGGCAGGCTGTGATCGTCGGCAAGCCGACGTGGGTGTGGGCGCAGACCGATGGGGTCTCCGACACACTGACGGGGGCCGTCAACCGTTTCGCCCGTGCGGGGCACACGCCCGTCGCCATCGCCCTCGACGGGCAGCCCGCTGCCGTGTGCGCCATCGGCGACCGCCTCCGCGACGATGCGCCTGCCGTCCTCCGCGCCCTCGAAGCGGCTGGGCTGACGATCCACCTCTGCTCGGGCGACCACCCGTCGGCGGTCGCGGCGGTTGCAGAGACGCTCGGTATCCCTGCGGAGCGCGCCCACGGCGGCGTCGCGCCCGAAGAAAAGCGGGATGCCGTCGAAGCGCTGCAAGCCGAGGGCCGCGTGGTCGTGATGGTCGGCGACGGCGTCAACGACGCTGCGGCGCTACGAGCGGCTGACGTGGGCGTGGCCGTCGGCGGGGGCAGCACGGCCAGCCTCGTCGCGGCGGACGTGTTCCTGACGCGCCTCGGCCTCGCGCCGCTCGCCGAAGCCTTCGCCGGGACCCACCACACGCTCGGCGTGGTGCGCCGGAATCTCGGCATCTCGCTCGTCTACAACGTCGGTGGCGCTGCTGCGGCGATGCTCGGGCTCGTGACCCCGCTCGTCGCCGCTGTGGCCATGCCGATCTCGTCGCTGCTCGTGGTGGCGTCGTCCATCCTGCAGCGCTCCTTCCGTGCCGACGGCGCGGTCCCGTCGTCCCTGACCCCTGGTCACTCGACGGGAAGCTCCGGTCACCATGTCGCAACCGACCCCGGACCCACGACCACCTCGCCATGGCTGTCCTCTACGTCCTGATCCCGCTCGCCCTCCTCCTCGCTGGGGCTGGCGTGCTCGCGTTCCGCTGGGCTGTCCGCTCTGGGCAGTTCGACGATGTCGAGACGCCGGCGCTCCGCATCCTGATTGAGGATGATCATGTCCCTTCGTCCTGAGAGGTCCATTCCTGACCGCGTTCACCTGACTCAACCCATCATGTCTACTGCCCTGCTAACTCCAACGACCACGCAAGCCAAGAGCAAGGGCGCGGCCCAAGCCGAGAACGTACCGCGCCCGATCAGCCCACTCGGCGGCGCGCTCGTGGATGCCGGTGCCGCATCGTTCCAGTGGCACGGCGTGCCCAACGCGACCGGCTACGTCGTTCAGATCTCCGACGATGAGTCGTTTGCAGGCGACGTGCTCGAACTCGATGCAGGCACCGCGACTGAGCTGACGCTCTTCAGCACGTTGCCTGTGCGTGCGTCGGACCTGTTTTGGCGCGTGGAAGCCACCACGCCCGGTGGGATGACCGTTCAGAGCGGCTACGGCCGGTTCGTGGCCGCCGGTGACGACGCCGTGGATGCGTACCTGGCCGAGCAAGAAGCCAAAAAGGCTGCGCTGGCGAAGGACATCGCGAAGGCCCGCGCCGCCTACGCCTTCGAAAAGGACCTCATTCCTCCCTACGAGCGGCCTGAGAGCGTCACGCACACGGCGCTACTGCTCACGATGAGCTTTTTGCTCTTCTCCTTCTTGCTGATCGTCGGCTTCGTCTGGGCGATCATGAACAATGCCCCGGTCTAGGGAAACGGTAGGCCAATCGGGGAGAGATGGCGGGCGTTGGGACCGCTATCTCAGCGCCTCGTCGAGCGTGCGTTCGATCTCGCGGGTGAGCGCGCCGCGCAGCGGACGCATCATCATGCTCAGCGATGCCTGGACGCGCAACTCCGTGTCGGTGGCGACCACGTCACCCTTGACACCGCGGCCGGCGATACGCAGCACGTCGCCGTCCCAGCGAGCATCGACGCCGTAGTCCCGTTCGAGGTCGGCGGCTAGCTCCGTGGCGAGGGTTCGGGCTGCCTCGCGGCCAAGGTCGTGACGGCGGCGTACGTCGATGTGCGGCATCGGGGGGCGGGTTGGAGGAGAGGCAAAGACGACGCTGGTAAGATCGGGCTCCCGACGGTATTGGTGGGGCGAGACGGGCGCAATCGTGAACGGGCGGCGCGCAGGCCGTGAACCCATCGTGAAATGCCGCGCTGTGGCTATCGTTTGTGCCGCGATGTGTCAATATTGGGAACAGGTGATGCCGCAATGCGTCAAAGCCGCCGTCAACGCTATCGCCTTCATCCCTTTGCTCCGATGTCTGACGCCCCCCAGTCCGACGCTGCCGCCGACGCCCCGCGCCTCATCAAGCGCTATGGCAGCCGCAAGCTCTACGACACCACGCAGAGCCGCTACATCTCGCTCGACGAGATCGCCCGGCACATCCGCGATGGTGCGCAGATCCGCGTTGAAGACAACAAGACGGGCGAAGATGTCACGGCGGCCGTGCTCACCCAACTCATCGCCGAGGAGAGCCGCCGGGATGGCAACACGCTCCCGAAGGGCTTTCTGCACGACGTGATCCGCATGGGCGAGCGGCTGAGCCTCAACGCTGCCCGCGTCAGTGAGCGTGTCAGCGAAACCGCCGTGCGTGCGGGCGAGCAGGCTGTCCGCGCCAGCAGCGAAGGCGTCCGCCAGGTCCAGCAGCAGGTCGAGGACTTCGTCAAGACCTCCATGGACCGTTTCACCCCCGCCAGCCGCGCGAAGGCCGACGACACGTCGGACGCGCCCGGCCCCGACATCCGCGACGAGATGGCGCGCCTCCGCGCCCGCCTCGAAGCACTCGAGTCGCACCTCGACACGCTCGGGTCGAACCCCAGCGAGCAGGGCGACCGCTAACCGACGTCCCCCACCTGTTTCATCCATCCAACCCCGAGGTACCATCCATGGCTACCCAGACCAACAACCCCTACGTCCAGCAGGTCGAAGAGCTCGTCGAACGCGCGATCATCGACCTTCGCCGGACCGCCAAGACCGCTTCGCAGACGGCCCTCGACGCCTCGGAGGCCGTCCGCAAGACTACCCTCGACGTGCTCCGGGCTGGCGTCGGCGCCTACCTGGCCGTGGCCGAGGAGACCACCAAGACGTACACGAACCTCGTCGCTCGCGGCGAAGAGGTCGAGTGGCCGCAGCAACTCGTGGAGCGCCCCCGTGCGTTCGTGCAGGAGCAGTTCACCCGCTTCGAGAAGCAGTCCGAGGAGGCCGTCGAGGCTGTGAAGGCGCAGACCGAAGAGCTCACCGGCGCTGTTGAGGCGCAGGCTGAGGAGGGTAAGAAGCTCTTCGAGAAGACCGCCAAGGACCTCCAGACGCAGGTCGAGAAGGCCGTCGCCGAAGCGCTCCACCGCATCGGCATGCCGACGCGTCAGGACGTGCAGACCCTCCAGGCGACCGTCGCCAAGCTCAACAAGCAGGTCGACGACCTCCGCAAGGCGTAAGTCGTCTGACCTCCATTCAGGAGGATGGCAAACGACGAGGGCCGGGGCTCTGAGATCCTCGCTCCGGTCCTCGTCCGCTGCCACCCCGTTCCCGACTCTCCCAACACCGAACTCCCATGGCTACCCAGAACGAAGCGCCCCTGACCGCGCTTGCCAAGCGTCAGGTCGAAGCCGTACAGACAACCGCTGCCGACGCGCGCGAGCTCGCGCACAAGATCGTCCTCGCGGGCCTCGGCGTCCTCTCCCTCGCTGAGGAGGAAGGCACGAAGCTCTTCAAGCAGATGACCGACAAGGGGGCGTCGTTTGACCTCACCGTCCCCGGCCGCGAGGTTGCGCAGAGCGCCGTGACCACCCTTCAGACGCAGGCGTCGAACCTAGCCACCGCGCTCCTGGAGCGTCGCGACGAGGCCGTCTTCGTGGCGGGGGAGGCCAGCAAGAAGGTCGAGCACAACGTGCAGGACGCCGTCACCACGGCCATGCGCCGCCTCGGCGTCCCGACGCGCCGCGAGATCACCGAACTCACCGAGAGCGTCGAGCGCCTCGCCGCCAACATCGAGAAGCTCCGCTCTGACCGCGCCGACGCCGACAGCGGCATCTCGGCCAAGCACCTCGGCGGGGGCTGGTACGAAGTCCGCGTGGGCGGTGCCGTGCTGAAGAAGGTGCAGGGCAAGGACGAAGCTGCCAAGGCTGTCGCCGAGCTCCGCAAGCGCTAAGCGCCCTGGCCACACAGCGTATCCCCAGCGCGTCGACGTCCCCACCCCGTCGGCGCGCTTTTTGTTATTCTGACGCGCCTCTCTCCAGCGTCTCGGCTTGAGACACTGCGCGCTCTGCTCCCCCACCTCTCGCGCCCATGCCCACGACCTCCAACGGGGCCGCTCCGAACGGCCATGCTACGACCTCGCGCCCTGGCAGCACCATCGCGCTCGCGCTCGCGGGGGGCGGCGGCGAGGGAGCCATCTACGAGATCGGCACCCTCCGCGCCCTCGACGAAGCCATCGAGGGGCTCGACTTCACCCGCGTGCCGATCTACGTCGGCGTCTCGGCGGGCGCGTTCGTGGCGTCGTGCCTCGCCAATGGGCTGACGACCTCGCAGCTCTGCCGCAGCATCGTCACGACGGACCCGGGCGAGCACCCGTTTCAGCCCGAGCGCTTCCTCATGCCCGCGTTCGGCGAGTTCCTCAAGCGCGGCCTCAGCGTCCCCGGCTTGCTCTTCGATGCGTTCAAGGATGTGGCGCGCAATCCCACCGACCTGCGCGTCGTCGGCACGTTTATCGACCGGCTCACGCGCGCGGTCCCGGTCGGGTTGTTTGCCAACGACCCGCTCCGGGCGTTCTTGGAGCGTGTCTTCAAGAAAGACGGCCGCACCAATGACTTTCGGCGGCTCCGGCAACAGCTCTACATCGTCGCGGCCGACCTCGATTCGGGCGAGGCGGTGCGTTTCGGGGAGCCAGGGCTGGACCACGTCCCGATCGCCCGCGCGGTGCAGGCTTCGACAGCGTTGCCTGGACTCTATCCGCCCGTCGAGATCGAGGGCAACTACTACGTCGATGGGGTCCTCCTCAAGACGATGCATGCCTCGGTGGCGCTGGAGAAGGGTGCCGACCTCGTGCTCTGCGTCAACCCGATCGTGCCAGTGGACCTAGCTGCTGCGCGGCACGAGGGCTTCATCCGCCCGGGTCGCCTCGTGGACCTCGGGATGCCGGCGGTGATGTCGCAGACGCTGCGCACGCTCGTCCACTCGCGACTCAACGTCGGGCTGGCGGCCTACGAGGACCGATATGCCGGACGGGACGTGCTGCTCTTCGAGCCGCGCCGCGACGACACGCAGATGTTCTTCACCAACATCTTCTCGTTCAGCCAGCGCCGCACGGTGTGTGAGCACGCCTACCGCTCGACGCTAGCCAACATCCGCGAGCGCCGCGAGGAGATCAGCGCCGCGCTTGCCCCGCACGGCCTCCGGCTCCGCGACGAGGTGATCAACGACCTGCACCGCGACCTCTGGGCCAACATCGGCCTCGACCCCAAGCGCCAGGGCGCGCCGACCTCCGAGGTCACGCAGCGCCTCCGCATCGCCCTCCACCGCCTGGACACGCTCATCGGCGACCGGCTGGTCTAGAACAGAGGCGATCGCTGAGAGCGCTCACGAAGCGTTGGCCATGATCGAGTCGATGAGGGCCTGGAACTCCTCCATGCACTCGGGGCAATGGTCCAGGTGTTCCTGGACGAGGGGGAGGACGGATGCGGGGTCCTGCCCGCGCTGCACAAGCTCGGCATAGCGCCCGGCCTGGGCATTGCACTCCCCGCAGGTGAGCTCAGGGTCGATCTCGGGTGCGAGGAACGAAGCGAGGTGTTGGAGGGCAGTATCGGTCATCACGATAGGCGCGACGGCTGGGATGGAAGGACCGTCAGACGGCACGAGGCCGCCGGGTCTTACGCCCCAGAAAAAATGGGCGCCCCGAACGAATTGGGCGATTCCAAGGTACGCCCCGCGCTACAGGTCGCCGAGCTCTTCGAGCGGAATCCCCCGAGCCGCCAACTCGATGCGCAGCTTCTTGCGGGCGTCGTGCACCAGCTTGTAGAGCGCGTTCCGGTTGGTGCCGAGTCGTTCGGCAGCCACATCCATCGGGACGCCGTGGAAGACGAGCAACTGCATCGCCGTCCGTTGCCGCTCCGTCAGCGTCTCGTCGATGGCCGCGACGACGGCGTCCACGAGCTGCTGCTGCTCAGTCGAGCGTTCGGGGTCGGGCGCGTCGTCGGCGAAGGCGCCGAGGCGGTCGTCGGCGCGGCTGCCGTCGGGGAGCAGGTCCTCGAACGAGACGTTCTCCCATCGCTTGCGCCGCAGTTCGGAGAGCGCGAGTCGGACGGCGATCTTCTGCGCCCAGGTTGTGAAGCGGGCGTCGCCGCGAAACGTGTCGCGCTTGTCGAGGATCTGCAGCAGCGCTTCCTGCGCGAAGTCCTCGGCGAGCGCGTGTGCCTGCGCCGGGACGCGGCGGGCGAGCGCCGCACGGAGGCCCCGGACGAGAACGGGGCGCAGCGCCGCGAGCGCGGCATCACGACGGCGGTCGTCGTCCAGGGCCGCGAGCCACTCCTCGTTGCTCGACGGGAGAGCGCGGGCAGAACGGGAACGGCGGGTCAGCATCGGTGGGGCAGTGGGTCTACTGCCAAAATACGCGACGCACGCCCCGGCTAACCTCACGCGAATCTAACCTCGGTCGTGGCTGACCCGCGTGTCGTTATCCAAAGAGCCAGCGCACGATATAGACCGCAGAGATGAGCCCCACGAGGTCAGCCAAGAGACCCGCGGCGACCGCATGGCGTGTCTTCTTGACGCCGACGGCGCCGAAGTAGACCGCGATCACGTAGAACGTCGTCTCCGTCGAGCCGAACATCGTGGCGGCCATCTTCACAAGGATGGAGTCCTCGCCGTAGACATTGATCATGTCCACCACGATGGCGGCCGAGCCGGAGCCTGTGAGCGGCCGGAGGATCGCCATCGGGAGCACCTCCGCAGGGATGCTGATGGCACCGAGCAGTGGGCGCAGCCCCGCGATCAGGAAGTCCATCGCGCCCGACGCCCGGAACATGGCGATGGCAAACAGAATCGCGACGAGGTAGGGGATGATTCGCACGGCCACGTTAAAGCCCTCCTTGGCACCGTCCACGAATGTCTCGTAGACAGGCACGCGCTTGTAGAGCCCGTAGAGCGGGAAGCCCACGAGGATGGCCGGCAGCACGAAGGCCGAGGCGAAGCTGATGATCTCGCGGAACGTCTCCATCTAGCCCTCCGACGGCGAAGTGGGCGTGTCCGGCCTGGTTGCATCCAGCCGGTTTGGGTCGGAGGCGCGGAACACAGGAAGCCGCGAAAACAGCTTCGCCGCCGTGATCGCCACCACGAGCGAGATGCCCGTCGCGAGGATGATGGCGAAAATGAGCTGGTTGATCTGCAGGCCCATCAGCGCGAGCAGCAGCACCGGCGGGACGAGTTGCACGCTCGCCGTGTTCATCGCCAGGAGCATCACCATCGGGTTGGTGGCGGTGTCCTCCGTCGGGTTGAGCGTCTGCAACTCTTCCATCGCCTTGATGCCGAACGGCGTGGCCGCGTTGCCGAGGCCGAAGACGTTCGCTGAGAGGTTGAGCACGATCATCGAGAAGGCAGGGTGGCCCTTTGGGATCTCGGGGAAGAGCGGGCGCAGCACCGGCTCCACGACGCGCCCGATGGCCTGGATCACACCCGCGGCCTCGGCGATGCGCAGGAGTCCGAGAAACAGCGCCAGCACGCCGATCAGACCGAGCGCGATGCTCGCCGCCGTCTCCGCAAAGTCGAGGGCGGCCTGGCTGATCGCGTTCATCTTGACGAAGCGCACCGGCTCAAAGCGTACCGTGGTCGTGGCGGCGATGCCCGCCGAGTCGGCAGCGAGGGCGCTCAGGACGCCTTGCAGCTGCCCCGTGCGTGGGTTGGTGACGTCGCGGATCGTGCCGAGCGGGTGCGGGAGGTCGGCGTCGGCGTCGAGGCGAAGCTGGACGCCCTCGGCGGTGCGGATGAGCGTGGCGTCGTAGGCGTCGGCAGGGCGCGCATCGGTGTTGAAGAACGCGCCGTAGGTCTCCCCATCAATGCGTACCCTAGCGGGTTGTCGGCGGGCCTCCGAGTCGTAGGCCGCGTCGAACTCCAGCGCGACGGGCAGCGGGGTGCCGTTGCGGTAGGTGTCGCGCGTGAAGTCCGTCACGTCCGACGTGAGCGCGAACGCGAAGCTCGTGACGATCAGCCCGACCCAGATGTAGTTCAGCATGCGCGGCCCCTCGGGCAATCGGTGCGTGCGGCGCGTGCTTATTCAGCAGGAAGGAGCACGCCGCCGATCACGTGGACGATGCCGTTGTCGGCAGCAAAGTCGGTGGCGAGGATGGGGACATCGTTGACAAACACGCTCACGTCGCCGGTCTCCTCGTCCGTTTCGAAGGTGAAGGTGAGAGACTGCCCCTGGAGCGTCATGACTGTGCCGCCGTCCTGCAGCGCGGAGGCATACACTGCGCTGGGGACCACGTGGTAGGTCAGCACCGACGCGAGGGCGTCACCTTCGGGGACCGCGTCCAGCGCGTCGAAGGCGGCGTTGGTGGGCGCGAAGACCGTGAACGGCCCGGCTGCCTGGAGGTCATCGACAAGGCCCGCATCGTCAAGAGCCGTGGCGAGCGTGCTGAGCTCGGGCGAGAGGCTCGCAAAGCCTACGAGGTCAACAGCCCCGGGGAGGACGCTCTCGATCCGGTGTAGGATACCATTCGTCGCAGGCGCGTCCGTGTCTGTGATACGTGCGCCCTCGACGAAGAAGTCGCTGCCTACGCGGCGCACGGTGAGCGTCTTCCCTTCGAGCGTGTTCAGAGTCTGGCCGTCGCTCAGGTCGGCGGCCTCAACCCGGCTGGGCACCACGTGGTAGGTGAGGACCGACGCGAGGGTATCCACGTTGGCTGGAAGCAGAAGCGTGCTCACCAAGCCGTTGAGCGGTACCGTCTCGGAAGGCGGGGCCGAGGTAGCCCGGTTCAGCGCTGAAAAGGCGTCGTTGTCGGGTGCGAAGAGAGTGAACTCGCCGTCGGCCTGGAGCGCGTCGGTCAGGCCAGCCGCGCCGAGTGCCGCTTCAAGCGTAGAAAATGCGGAGTTCACCGTCAGCATATCGGCGAGGTTCGTCTGCGCCTGCGGGGCCGGGTCCTCGTCCTCGGTATCACAGCCGACGAAGCCGATGAGGGAGAGAGCAAGAGCGAGGAGCAACAGCCGCGACATGAATACCGAGGGGCTAGAGAGGCGAGACGAGCAATCGGTGCAAGGTACAGCGGCGGCTCGAACTCCCACACTCCGCGCCGGAAAAAGTGCAGGTGGAAACGGTACCACATCGCCGTAAAAAAAGCGGGGTGCCCGTGTGGACACCCCGCTTGACCGAGCTGAGAGCTGGACTCACGTCACGGCATCAGTACCTGATTGATGACGTGGACCACACCGTTGGACGTTTCCACATCTGCGATGAGAACCCGTGGGTCATCGTCGTCTTCGTCGTCGCCGTCGGCGTTGATCAAGATGACCATATTGCCCGCTACCTCTCCGAACGTGAAGGTGAGCGACTGCCCATCAAGGAGGGTGGGTGATGTAAGGCCGTCTGTAATCTCCGAAGAGAAGATCGGGCTGCCGTCTCCCTGCGCAGGGGCGACGTGGTAGAGCAGGACGTCGCTGGTAGCTCCGCCGCCATCAAAGGCTGCGTCGTCGGGAGCGAAGACCGTGATGCCCGGCGTGTTGGCCAGCGCGTCAGCAAGCCCGGCATCCACAACGGCACTGACGAGGGCATCCAGGCCCGGAGTCACAATAGCCCGCTCCACGACGTTCAGCTGGCTGAGCAGTACCTCGTCAATGACGTGGACTACGCCGTTGGACGCACGGAGGTTGGGTGCGGTCACCGAGGCTCCGTTGATGTTAACAGTGCCCGCCTCGATCGTAATCTCAGCTGTCTCACCTGTCAGCGTAGTTACCATCTGACCATTGGAGAGATCGCGCGAGAAAACGCGACCCTCCACCACGTGGTACTGGAGAATCGGGCCGAGCAAACCCGCCTCAGAAGCATCGGCGATCTGCACGCGCTCGGCATCGCCGTTCTCGGTGTCCACGAACGCTGTGTTCGCGGGGGCAAACACTGTGAACTGGTCAGTGCCGTTGAACGTCTCGAACAGGCCAGCCTCAATAAGAGCGTTGCCTAGTGGCGCAAGCGTCGGGTTGATCTCTGCCTGCTGGGCGATGGTCGTGCCACCCAGGAGAACGCCGTCAATAACGTGGAGGATACCGTTGGAGAGCCGGAAGTCAGTCGCAGAGATGGCGATCTCGTCCACGGTAGCTCCGTCGAAGGTGACCTCGACCCCACGCACGGTGTTGGCCGTCTCAGGAAGCTCGTCCGAGAAGACAACGCCCGGGACAACATGGTACGTGAGAACGTTCGACAGCGTTGGGCGACGAGCGTCCACGAGGAGCGAGTCCGTGGCGAAGGGCAGCGTGCCAAAGGCCGCATTCGACGGCGCGAAGACCGTGAAGGGGCCAGCGCCAGATAGCGTCGTCACAAGGTCGTCATCGCCCGCGTCGTCCGACTCGCCGGTGTTGGCGAGGGCGGTGACAAGCGTGGAGAAGTTCGGGCTGAGCAGCGCGAACTCGACGACGTTGAGCGAGCCGGTGAGCACCTTGCCAATGCGGTGCACGACGGCGTCGGGAAGCTCTGCATCGGGGAGCGTGATGGGCGCGCCGTCCACGAAGAAGGAGCCGTTGACCTCGCGAATGGTGAGCTGCTCACCGGCCAGCGTTGTCACGGTCTGGCCGTCTTGGAGGTCGCTGCTGAGGATGCGACCCTCGACGACGTGGTACTGCAGGATGGACGTGAGGGCGGCCTCGTCAGCGAGGAGGGCATCCACGAAGCCTCCGTCGCCGGCAGCCGTGAGGGCATTCAGCGAGGCGAACGCCGCGTCCTCAGGCGCGAAGATCGTGACGTTGTTCAGCGGCGTCGAGTTGTCGTCGTTGAGCAGGCCAGCCGTGCGCAGCGCGGCTTCCAGCGTGTTCAGACGGACGCTCTCGGCAATGAACTGGCCGAGGGGCTGGATGTCGGCAGGCTCGACTTCTTCATCGGTACCGTCGCACCCGACCCAAGCAACAGCTAGAGCGAGGAGGAGAAACAGGGAGGTGAGGCGAGTCAGCATGGCAGGAAGTGTGGGTGGTCAGAAAGAGACTGGTGTGCAGAGGAGCAAGAGGGGAGGTCGCAACACCAAAGGTACGCCGAGGCGTGGGAGAAGCGCAGAGGATACGCCCTGCGCGCCAGATTCGAAACCGATAGACGGCTAGATTCCCGTGAGGAGCAGGGAACGGGGGAGAGGTGCTAGAGGCGGAGCTGGAGGCTCAGGCGTACGCTGCGGCCGGGGAGGTACCGGGTCAATGGCACGTAGGAAGTACCGTTGGAGGTTCCCGCTGCCGCCTCGGAGCCTTGGAGGCTCCAGTCGAGGACGTTGTCGCGGTCGAGCACGTTGAGTACGTCCACGCGGGCGGCGATCGTCGGGGTGCCGAGCCGGACGGCGCCGAAGGCGTGCGTGAAGCTAACGCCGAGGTCGAGTTCGTGGTGCGCGGGGACCGTGTCGTCTGACGGGGTGTCGAAGGCAAAGGTCCCGAGCGGGGCGTCCTCGAAGAAGTCGTAGTAGGCTTGGCGGTAGCCCCATGCGCGGCCGAGCACGGTCCGCCAGCGCCCGTGCGCCTGCCAGGGGCCTGCCACGCGGAGGTCTGCGCGGGCGGTCAGGCGGTGCGGCTCGTTCCAGGGGGCCTGCACATAGCGCCCGTCGAAGCGGCTGGGCAGGCGGCGCTGAGCGACATCATAGCCGTAGCTCACCGAGGTCGTGCCGCGGTCGTGCGCATGCGTCAGGCGCACAGCAACACCGTAGGCATAGCCCTCGCCCTCTTCGAGCAGGTCGGCCTGCGTCATTGTCTCCATCGCGGTGTCTTCAGCGGCGTGCTGCACGAGCGCATCGTAGTCGAGGGCGTGGAGGAGGGGTTGCCACTTAGCATAGCCCTCGGCCTGTAGGGTCCACGCTGGATGCGGCGTGGCGAGCACATCGAGGGCGGCCTGGTAGGTGCGCGGGGGGGCGATGCCGCGGCCTACGGGGATCCAGAAACGTACAGAGGGGGCCAGCGCGCTCGGACCGAGGTTGCTCAGGTCGTACTGCCCCACGAACTGCCGGTAGAGGCCGCCCGCGAGGCGAACCGCAGTGATCGGTCCCTCTGCGAAGTCGTGGCGGATGCTCAGACGCGGTTCGGCATACGCCGTCTGGCGATCTGGGACGTAGGTCACGCGGAGGCCGGGCTCGATCACCGTCCGCACGCCAAGGGTCCAGTGGTGCGTGGCGAACCCGGCGATACGCCACTGCGCGTCATCCAGGCTTAGCGGGTTCAGGCCCAGGCCGTTGCCGCCCCCTAGCCGGAAGCGGTGGGCGATCCGAGCCACCTCCAGGCCGCCTTCGAGGAGGTGGGCCGGGGTAAGGCTGTACGTGGCTCGTGCCTCGCCTGCCCACTCGTTCACGAGGTTGTCGTCGTCGGCTGTCTCGGTTGCGTTGAGCTGGTCGCGGAGCCGGGACTCGGCCGTCGGCGTGTCCTCGACCTCGGGAAGGGTGGCCGCGCCCATTGCGTAGGCGTGGTGGAGGTCGTGCACACTGACGCGCACGCCCACGTCGAGAGCGGTGCGAGCACCGAGCAGCGCCGTCGCCCGCAGTCGCCCGCCCGCGTTAGTCCAGCGGTAGCGGTCGCGCGTGAGCATGAGCAGCGGGTCGTCGCCGCCAGCCTCTCCGGCGAAGTTGCCCGCGAACAGTTCGGTGCCGATCTCGCTCTGGCCGATGTAGCCCGTGGCATGGAGCGTCGTAAACGGCGAGACGCGTAGGCGGCCCGCCGCGTGGAGGTCGCTGAAGCGGAGGTCGGAGCCGTGGCGGTGGGCCTCGTAACCGCTGACCGGCGCGACGCCGCCGAGGAGGTCGCGCGTGAAGACGGGGTCGATGACGTTCCAGTCGCGTAGCGTCTGGTCGAGCATCGGGTCGCGGAAGACGTCCCAGAGGCTCGTCCGGGCCGCCACCATCGCGCGACCGGTCGCCTTGCCGATCCGCACCGGGGCATCGAGCCGGGCGCTCGTGCTGAGTTGGTCGGTGAGAAGCGCCGCGTCCAGACCGGGGCCTGCGTTCATGCCCAGGGCATGCTCGGCCTGGATGACGCCGGCCGTGTAGCTGCCATGCGAAGCGCCGAACCCCGCCTTCTGCACGCTCAGACGCCCGAGGGCAAGCGGGCTGAAGGCGCCTAGCATGCGCCCGAGCGCGATCGGGCGGAAGACAGGGATGCCGTCAAGGAGAATCTGATGCTCGCCCGCTTCGCCGCCCTGGATGTGCAGATCGGCGAAGGCAGGCGATTGCGTCACGCCGAGCACGGAGGCGGCCTGGGTGAGCGGGTCCTCGGCTGGAGGCGCGTCCGGCGCGTCGCTCAGGGCAACCTCGCCGCTGCCGAGCAGCGATGACGGGAGACGCTGTTGGAGGCCGTTTACCACCACCGGGGCAGCCTGCGCCGTCGTCCGGCGAAGCGCGAGGCGACGGCGGACCTGGGTGCCTGGCTCCACCAGCACGCTGTCTTCGATGGCCTCGTAACCAACATAGGAGGCGGCGACGCGGTAGGGACCGGCCACCAGCGAGGCGAGCGCAAAGCGTCCATCCGCATCGGTCGCGGTGCCTGTGGCATCGGCGAGAAGCACTGTGGCATAGGGAAGCGGCGCGCCCGTCTCGGCATCGACGACTTCACCGGCGAAGGCTCCGTAGCGGGTCGCCGCTTCCACGCGCTGCGTGAGCACGTAGGTGCCCGAACTGAGGCGGTAGAAGTCGATGTCCATCGCGTCCACGATGCAGCGCAGCATCGTCTCGGCGGGCTGGCTGCGCATCGCGCAGAAGACTGGATCAGAGGGGACCAGGCCGCTTTCGTAGAGCAGGCTGAGCCCCGTTTCCTCGACCAGCACCTCAAGCGCCTCGTTGGCGGGGACGCCGCGGAGCATCAGGGTGTAACGGGGCTCTGCGTCAGCGTCCTGGGCATACGCAGGACTGGAGAGCGCCATCAGGAACACCGACACCGCACAGCACCACAGGGACCAGGCGGAGCCAACCACCGGGGAGTGTGTGGGGGTGCGATAGCGCATGGGAACGGCGTTAGAGAGGTGGACTCCCAGGATAGGCAGGGGAGACGGCTGCCTTCAATCAGGCGTTCCCCCAGAGGGCGGCCTCCGCCCCTGAGAAGAACGGCCCGTCGCCCATCAGTCGGTGGCGGCGAAGAGGTGGTAGCCGTCGCTCGTGGCGCGGTACTGGAAGCCGCGTGCGCGACCCAGGTCGTCGAGCACGGCCGTAAGCGAGCCGGGCGCGGGCTGGTAGTAGAACAGCGGCGTCTCCGTGGCCACATTCGTGTCGAGGCGGAGCACGGTCGCGTAGCGCCGTTCTAGCTCGGACGCGACGGCGGTGAGGGGGACGCCTCGGAAAGCCAGGCCAGCGCGGCGCCAGGCCGTCGCCTGTTCCACCGAAGCCGCCTCGGTCTGCACGACGGCACTGCCGCGACCTACCATCGCTTCGTCGCCCACGGTCAACCGGATGCCGTCGGAGGGGGCAGCTTCAGGGTCCGGCGAGGTCGGAGCCACGTTCACAACGCCCTCCTCGACCGTTACCGTGGTCTGTGCGTTCGCCTCGGTGGGCCAGGCGCGCACGTTGAACTGCGTACCTACGACCTCGACCCGAGCGTTGAACGTCTCCACGACGAAGGGACGCCCGTCGGCAGTCGCGGCGTCCACCACGTCGAAGAAGGCCTCGCCCCGGAGTTGGACGGTGCGGGTCGGAGCCGCCAGGAAGGGCAGGCGGTCGAAGCCGCGGGTGTGCGTCACCTGAGCGCCGCTGTTGAGATGCACCGTCGAGCCGTCAGGCAGCGTGACGGTGTGCTGAGCGCCGAAAGGCGCCACATGCGTGACGGGGCGGGGCCATACGAGCGCGAGCACCGCGAGCAGGGCCACGGCTGGAACGCCAAGCGCCACAGGCCAACGCGCACGGCGGCGGCGTGTGGACGGGATGGACCGTCGAGCCGGAGCGGGCTGGACGGCGGTGTCGCAGGGCAGCGCGAGGCGCCCGGCCAGCGCGTTCCATGCCGCGTCTGTGTCCGCGGAGGACGTACCGCTGGGGGCCCTATCGAGGAGATCCCAGGTACGGTCCAGCGCAGCCTGTTCGTCAGGCGACACGTCGGTCAGGTCGGGGCGGTGCGCGGCGGTTGGGTCGAGGCGGCGCACCGGCGGGGTGGGGCGCGTCATCGGTTCAGGAGATTGGGTGCGAAGTGGTGGAGGCGGTCGCGCAGCGTGCGGAGCGCCTGTACGAGATGGTTGTTGACGGTGCGGGGCGAGACGCCCATCACGTCGGCGATTTCGGCGTGCGAGAGGCCGTCGAAGCGGCTGAGGGTGAGGGCCTCGCGCTGGCGGTCGGGGAGATCGGCAATCCATGCCTGGAGGCGGGCGTCCAAGGCTTTGGCCTCGGCCTCGGCGTCGGGGAGCGGGGCTGCGCTCACGCCTGTGGCAAGCGGGGTCCCGGCGGTATGCTCGGCGAGGAGGTCCGCGCGGGTGCGGCGGTCACGGGCTCGGTTGTACGCGAGGTTGCGCACGGTGCGGTAGACAAGGGCCTTGATCGAGCGAGTCGGGTCGAGGTCGGCGCGGCGCTCCCAGAGTCGGGCGTAGGCCTCCTGCACGAGGTCGGCGGCCACAGCGGAGTCGCGCACAAGGGAGTCGGCGAAGCGGGTGAGGCCGCCGTGAGTCGCGCGAAAGAACGCCTCGAAGGCACGCGGGTCAGCCTTGCGGATGGCCACGCACCAGGTGGCAAGCTGCAGGTCCGGCCCGGACGCTTCGTGCGTCGCAGAGTCCGAACGCGACGCTTCGGCTGAGTCGGGGGACGAAGATGAGCGAGAGCCTGACGAGGACGAACCGCGACGGCGAGAAGACATGGGGAGACGCGCTGGGTCGAAGTGGGGGAGCGGCCCGGCATACCCGCGCGCCACCGTCCCTGGGGGCGGCATTGGCGCAACGGCAAGAGCGGAGACAGAGGTAGACACGGGCCAGGGCAAGATCGAGACACGCAGGGCAGGATGGGGCTGGATGCGCCCATCGGATCGTTGTACCCTTGGAGTTCACCGGATGACTAGGTCAGGGTTTCCGCCAGAGGCACATCGTCTCACGGAATCGGATCGGGGGAGGCTGGCGTGGCGAGGAACCCAACCCAGGAAGTGCTCCGTTTCCCAACCGATCCCATCCACCTCTCCGATGATTCCTACCCTTGGCGATGCGGCCCCCCGGCGCGGCAACGCGTTCTCGCGGGCCTTCGGGCGGTTCGTACTTGCGGTCTGCGGCCGGTGGCGCATCGTAGGCGAGCTGCCCAACGAGCCGCGCTTCGTGCTGGTGGTGGCGCCCCACACCTCCAACTGGGACGGGCTGATCGGCCTAGCCGCGGCCGTCGCCATCGGGGTGCGCGTGCGGTTCTTGGCGAAGCACACGCTGTTTCGCGGCCCGCTCGGGTGGCTCCTGCGGCTGCTCGAAGGCATTCCCGTCCGGCGAGGCCGAAGCGGCCACCTCGTCGAAGACGTCGTAGACCTCTTCGCGCGCGAGGAGTTTGTGCTCGCCGTGACGCCTGAGGGGACCCGCAAGCGCGTCAACCGCTGGCGTACGGGCTTCTATCACATCGCCCACCGGGCGCAGGTGCCGCTCTTCATGATCGCGCTTGACTATCCGACGCGCGAAGTGCGGCTGGGCCCGCTCGTCCGCACCAACGGCGACATGGAGCGGCAGATCGAACTCATGCGCGACCACTTCGCCACGATCAATGGCAAAAACCCCGAATACGCCTAATGAGCACGCACGCACCCCCCGCCGCCGCCCACACCGCAACCCGCACGGAGCGCTACGCCGAGGTCGCCGCCCGCATCGACGCGCTGCTGGACGGCGAGACGGACTGGACGGCGGCCATGGCGACGGTCGCCTGCGAACTGCACCACGCGTTCGACCACTACCACTGGACCGGCTTCTACCGCGCCGTGTCCGACGACCTGCTCGTCGTCGGGCCGTACCAGGGCGGCCACGGCTGTCTGCGTATCCCATTCGACCGGGGCGTCTGCGGCGCAGCGGCGCGCACCCAGACCACGCAACTCGTCCCCGATGTGGAGGCGTTCCCCGGCCACATCGCCTGCTCGTCGTCGACGCGTTCGGAGGTCGTTGTGCCGGTGCTCACCCCTGAGGGCACGCTCCTCGCCGTGCTCGATGTTGACTCGGACGACCCGGATGCGTTCACCGCGGCCGAGGACCAGGCCGCGCTGGAGACGCTCTGCGCCCGCCTCGGTGCCCAGTTCGCGCACACGACGCAGCGCTAGTTCGTACCGCCGCGCGACATCATCGTCCAGACTTCGTTGGTCCGGTTTGGTTGGTAGAGTCCGGACGGACGCCTACTTTAGAGGCACCACCGGCCTCACACCACCAACCCTACGCAGTCATGGGCGGCCTGCTCTTCTGGATCATCGTCGGCCTCGTTGCAGGCTTCATCGCGGAGAAAGTGATGAAGCGCTCGATGGGCCTGCTCGGCAACCTCGGCGTCGGCCTCCTCGGCGCGATCCTCGGTGGTTTCGTGTTCGACCTGATCGGCATCGGCGACGACGGCGGATTGATCTTCAGCATCGTCGTTGCCACGGTCGGCGCGATCCTGCTGCTCTTCATCGTCAACAAGGTGCGCGGTCGATAGAGGCAGTGCGGTCGATGAACGCCGCGCCGGGCGCCGTTCAGGAGCCGTATACCTTGGCCGGGTCGAAGAGCAGCTCGCCGCGCTCGACGAGACCGTCGTTGGTGGCTTCCAGGTAGAAGCAAGTGCGGCGCCCCGTGTGGCACGCAGCCCCGCCAATCTGCTCGATCTTGAAGAGAATGGCGTCCCCGTCGCAGTCGACGTGCACGCTCACGACGCGCTGCGTGTTGCCCGACGACTCGCCCTTGCGCCACACCTTCTGGCGCGAGCGGCTCCAGTAGACCATCGTGCCGGTCTCCAGCGTCTCGCGCAGCGTGTCGGCGTTCATGTAGGCGAGCATGAGCACGTCGCCTGTGGCATAGTCCTGCGCGATGGCGGTCACAAGGCCGTCGGCGTTATACGTTGCGGCGTCGAGGACGGGCTGTGGGTCGGCGAGTTTTAGGGGCGTGAAGTCGGACACGGGAGCGGGGTGTTGGCGGGAGAACGGGAGCGGGCGCAAATGGCGAGCCCGGGGGGCAGGTTTCGAAGGCCGAGGCGTCCCCACAGAAAAATCGCGGGGGCCCCGTGCTATGGCGGTCGCTGGAAGCTGCGCAGATCGCCGACTCGACTGGGAGACCGCGCTGGGGAGGGACGGACGGGAGCGGTACGAAGGGGCATGCGGTGGGTCCTCTGGCAGGTCTGTCTACCCGTTTCGAAAGGGGCCCAGTCCTAAAATGGGACGGTAGTTGCTAGAGGGCAATAGAGCCGGGAATTACCGCACTCCGATTCCACAACCGGGTCCCATAGTGAGATACGGCGCCAGAGGAACGCTGTTCTCGGAGGCATAGGGTCCTCGTCAAGTTCCACGCCCTGCGTCTCTCCGCCGACGGCCCCATGACTCAGACCTTCTACTCCCTGATTGCCGTGTTCATGTTCACCATGGTGGGGCTCACCATGCACCGCCACGTCAACAACACCGAACGCAACGCCATTGCCCGCGAGATCGAAAGTGTGGGCCTCAACGTGGCGCTCCACTGGGCCAACCAGGTCAAGAACTACGCCTTCGACGAGGCCGACGTGGGCGTGCTCGGGATGCGCTCCGAAAGCGACGTGGCCGGCCTGGCCCCGCCAGCGGGCCTCGGCCCTGAAGCCGGGGAAACCAGCCCCGACACCTTCGACGACATCGACGACTTCAACGGATACAGCATCACGGTGAGCCAGCCCATCGGAGAGGGCACGCAGGACTACACCGTGTCCTTCTCGGTGCGCTACGTCAGTCCGCTCGACTTCGAGATCGATAGCGCAAGCGAGACCACGGCCAAGAGCGTCACGGTGGTGACACGCGCCGTCGAGGTGGCCTCGGACCGCCCGCCGATGGAGATCACGTTGGACGTCCCCCTCACGCCTGCCAAGCTCTTCCTCCACCAGTAGGCCACCCGCTTCTCCGCCGCCCCGTCCGCCTGACCCGCCGCCCCAACGTACCCGTCCATGCACGTCCTCCTCGACCATCTCTCAGCCATCATCGTTGGCACGGTGCTGCTGGTGGCGCTGCTCGTGTTCCAGATGCGCGAGCGCCTCAACAGCGTCGACGAAGCCATGCGCTACGAGCTCCAGACGCGGGGCGAGGCCGTGATGACCAGCCTCGGCCAGGATCTCAACAACCTCGTCACCGAGGGCGATGCGGGGGATATGGGCCTCGCCCCGTCCGGCTGCGTCCTCGAACGGCACAGCGATGGGGTCGTGAAGTCCATTCAGTGCCCCGGGTTGATTGAAACCGAGCCCGGTAATAAAGAACCTGGCACCGTGCGCTACTGGACGCAGCCGGCTGGGCGCTCCTACACCGTGGGCGACTCGGTCCGAACGGCCTACGTCCTCCACCGGGACATCGACACCTTTATGGGCGCCGACACGCAGCCGGTCGCGGACGCCGTGATTGGCTTCGACGTGACCCTGTTCGGTGCCAGCGGGGCACCAGTTACCGACGGGGCGGCCCCGGCCGATCTCTACGCGCTGCAGCTCAACGTCGAACTGGCGAGCCAGGGCACCGCGGCGCTCACCAGCGACCAGGCTTCCGAGCGCCAGATCAACGTGGCACGCTTTGGGCACACGGTGCGCCCACCCAACCTCACCTACCTCGAGCGCTCTGCGAGCGGAGGCTTCGTCACCGGCAGCACCCCGGGGGCGTCCTCTCCGACCACAACGTGGGAGTCGGGAGGCAGCAGCGGTGGCGACGACGACTGACGCACCACGCTGGCTCTTTGCCTGCGCTCCGTCCTCCACTTTTCCCCGACCGACCTCGTACCCTGTCATGGGACGCTTCCTCGTACTCATCGTCATGGTTGCCGCTGTCACGACGGCGACGACCCTGCTCCGAGACTCCTCGACGCGGCTCGACGCGCAGCGCAAGCAGTCGGCCACGCACGACCTCGCGCTCGCCCGCGAGGCCGCCGACGCCGCCCACACGGCAGTCCTCACGGCGATGCTGCGCGGCGGTCAGCTCAACAACGACCTCCCGCTCGCGGAGACGTTCGAGATCGACGGGCGCAGCGTGCGCATCGACCGATTCGAGCCGCGCGGCGACACCGTCTACTTCTCCGTGACGGGCATGAGCGGCGGAAGCCAGCACAGCATCGCGAGCAACTACCTCGTCACCGACGTGGACTTCCCCGGGCCGCTCTGGATCGACGCGCCCTACGCCACAGCCACCATCGACCCCATGACGACGATCAACGCGGTGGACGATGACGGGCTGCTGCGCGCGAGCTATCTCGACTACAGCAAGCTCTATGACTACCGCCTCGACAACATCCTCAGCGCATCGACGATGGTGAACAACATCCAGTCGGCGCTCAGTGCGGCGGCTGGAACGCGCCAAGGCCTCGATGCCCGGCAGGATCTGGGGTCGGTGCTGAGCGCGTATAGCACGCCGAGCCTCGTCGAACTCTACGGGGACATCCTCTCGGGCTTCACTGCGCAAGATGTCCAGCTGACGGCGTCGACCACGCTGTCGAGCAACCAGGCCTACGGGCAGCGCGGGAGCCGCAGCGTGCGTGATGCCCGCTTCGTGCGGGTCGAGGGGGACCTGCGTATCCCGTCCGGGCGAACGCTCGAAGGCAACGGCGTGCTCCTGGTGGAGGGCAACCTCGTCGTGGAGGGCACACTCCGGTGGGACGGCCTCATCTACATTCGCTCCTTCGAGCAGGAGGTGCGGATGGACGTGAGCACGGGGACGGCCGAGATCCGCGGGGCGCTCATCGTGGAGCAGGAGGCGCCGCCGCCGGGAGGGCACATGGACCTCACGATCTACCGCGACATGACCGGCCAGTGGGCGCAGCCGAGCGGCGAGATCGACATGTACTCCAACTCGTGGACGCAGCACACCCACCGCAGCGAGCGGTTCATGCCAGACCGGCAGGTGACCCTGCTCGACCGGCCGGGCGGCAACCCCCACGAATCGTACAGCCGCCTCTCGGAGACGCTGGGCAACCTCAGCCCGACCGACCAGGTCTTCTTCGAGTTCGACAACCTGAGCTACGACGGCCTCGCCAACTTCCGCCTGGCCGCCGAGGACACAACCCGCGTCGGCTCCATCAACGGCGGCTTCGGCGGCTTCTCCGCGAGCGACATCGCGCAGCACCGCACCCGCACCTTCGAGGCGCAGGACATCGACGCGTTCGAGATCGACATCCGGAGCCTCCGCCTCCTCAAGCACCACTTCGACGACGAGCCTACGACTGACCCCGAGGCCGACTGCACGTGGAACACCTACCCGTGGAATACCGGATGCGTCCCGCTCAACTGGCCTTTCAACACCAAGTGGCTCTACGACCGCGGCGGCGCGCTCCGCGTCAAGCTCTTCCACGAGACGCTCCTCGCCGAGGACCTGATCTACGAGGCCGTCTTCTACTGGCACCGGCGCGGGGCCTGGGACACCGCCGAGCGCGACGCTGAGATCGCCGCCGACCAGCAGTGGCGCACCGACATCGAGAACGGCATGGGCTATGGCTCTGCGGTCAACTTCGGCCCCAACGTCACGCTCGAGTTCGACCAGGCGCGCCTGGAGCCGGCCTTGCGTCGCCTCGGCTATTCCTCGGACAACATCCGGCACCTGGCTTCAGCGGCCCAGAGCTCCACCGCCAGCGAGCAGGCCATGGCGGAGGCCTCGGAGCAGGAGCTTCCCACGGGGGGGCCGCAGGAACCGAGTGAGACCGTGATCTGCTACAACGGGCTCACCATGAGCAAGTCCGGAACAGCGCTGGAGTACTATCTCAGCCAGGGCGCCACACAGGGGCCGTGCGCGGAGCCATCGGAGGGCAACGACGCCTACCAGTGGTGGAGCGACCTGTGGGAATGGATGGGAGGCTGGTGGTCGTAGCCGCCGGGGCCTGACCGCGCTACCCGCACACGGTCTTACACGAACGCGCTCAGCCCGGTGATAGCGCGGCCGCTGATGTGGCCCAGCATGGTGGAAGAGCCGCACCATGTCGCGCCGATCGGAACGTCAGGCACGAGAAGGTGAAAGACGTTACATGGTTGGGTCTTGCGCAGAGGGGAGTCCTTCGTACCAGTCGAGGATGTAGTCGGCCACGTGCTCCCATCCGGGCTCGCCACAGGTGAAGTGGCTCCGCCCCTCGAAGATCTTGACATCGACGCTGCTCTGCGGGTCCTTGTATTGCCTCGCGATCCGCTTCGTGAGGCTGGTTGGGAAGATGTGGTCGCTGCCGCCGCCGACGAACAGGAGCGGCACGTGGGGTTTGGAGAAATCAACGCGCGCGAGGCGGTGGAAGAGGAGCTGGCGGCCGACCTTGAAACTCTCCGGTACAATCGAGCGGTCGTACGCGGCTTGCCGCTGCGCTTCGGGCAGCGTGTTGAAGAAGGCATAGTCATACCACGAGCGCGGCCCCAGCCAGGTCTTCTTGCGCGAGAGGAGCCCGATCGAGGGTAGCGCTGTCCTGAGCGTCTGGAAGGGCACGGGCGCCACGTTCTTCGGCGGGGCTCCGTGGAGGCTCACACCTGCCACGGCCTTGCCGCGCTCGACGAGCTTCATCACGGCTAGCCCCGCCATCGAATGACCCACGACGAAGGGCTCCTCGGGAAGCGTGTCGATGAACTGCTCCAGGCGCTCGACGATGTCGACAAACCCTGTGGCGCCGAGGTCGGGGTGCACGTTCTGCCGGAGGTCTGCGGGCGTGCCTTCGTGGCCGGGGTTGGCAGGCGTGTAGACGGTGTAGCCGCGCGCCTCATAGTGGGCTTTCCAGTGGGCCCAAGCGTGGTGGTTGACGAAGTTGCCGTGTATCAGTATGATCGTGTTGGATCGGCGCATAGGTCGCTTTTTCCTGCGGTGCGTGGTCGAGTGAGTGCGGTGGAAAGCCCCGCTGGAAAAACGTAGGGATGTCGGTCCGAGCGTGCCTTTGCCGAGACGACGAACCCTTTCGTGGAAACGACTATCGATGCCTCCGAGCACCAGCACCCCGTCTCTGAGGGGGGCGACCAAGGGGCGTCGTCGGGTGCGGAACGGACGCCTGAGGAGGTGCTGCGCGCCATTCACGAGAGCCGGGCCCGCGTCTTCTTCCACACGATCGTGATGGAGGCCGTCGACCTCTCGATGGCGCTCGATCGCCACGTCTTGCTCTACGGCCTGGAAGGCCTGTTCCTCATGGAAACCGACCGCGGCTCGTGGCGGCTTCCACCGTCGCGCGCCGCCTGGTTGCCGGCCGGGACCCACGTCCAGACGACCAACATCAAGCGCGTCAAGTGCGCCTCGATCTTCTTCGCGAAGGACTTTGCCCCGGCGGTGTCCGACACCCTCCAGGTCTTTTCCGTCTCTCCGGTCATGCGTGAGATGATCAAGCATGCGCAGGGGTGGTCTGCGTCGTCTACCGAGAAGGAGGCCCACATGGAGCGGTTCCTGCTCACCTTGCTCGAACTGTGCATCGAGCAGATGGCGCTGGGGCGTCAACTCGTCCTGCCGAAGGCCCGGTCCGAACAGGTAGTCGCCGCGCTCAGCTACACCGAGGCTCGGCTCGCCGAGCCAGTGCGGCTCGAAGAGGTCGCCGCAGAGGTCGCGATGACGCCGCGCACGCTGATGCGGAAGCTCAAGGCCGAGATCCGGATGCCCTGGGGCGACTTCCTGCGCACCGCGCGAATGCTCCGGGCCATGGAGTGCCTCGCGAACGACACGCCGGTGACGGAGACGGCGTTCGCGGTTGGCTACACGAACATGGCCGCCTTCAGCACAGCCTTCAAGAAGCACGTGGGGATGTCGCCCAGCGAGTACCGCACCCTGTTTTGAGCGTATGGCTGGTTCGGTCTGGGCTCGCTACACGAACGCGCTCAGCCCGGTGATGGCGCGGCCGACGATGAGCGTGTTCATTTCGTGGGTGCCCTCATACGAGTAGACCGCCTCAGCATCCGCAAACAGCCGCGCTACGTCGTGCTCCAGCAGGATGCCGTTGCCGCCGAGCAGGTGGGCCGGGCGTCGTAGCTTGCCAGCATGCTCGTCTATCTCGACTCGTGTGCCCTTCAGCGTCCGTTCGACGACTAGGCACAACTGCGCGTCCGTACAGAAGCAGACGCGGTGTTGAACGTGCTGTCTTTGTGCGAGGTCGGCACCCTGCGTCTCGTCGCGTCGAGCGTACATGCCATCGAAAATGCTCGGTGTCCTTTTCCGGATCGCCGTGCCCATGCGGAGGACGCGCTTGCGCTAGCCGAGATCTACATGCCGATGGAAGAGGGCGTTGTGCGGCGAGCGCGCAGCTACGAGGCGGACGGGATCAAGGCGCTCGATGCGCTGCACCTGGCAGCAGCCGTCGAAGCGCGGGCGGACATTTTCTGCACGACAGACGATGCCTTGCTCAACCGGGGGCACGCGGCGAACACCGAGAGCACGGCGGTCGTATCTCCCCTCGAACTGATCCTTCGGCTACGCTAAAGCCTCAGCCATGACTCGCCCCCTTGCGGATATCAACCGGGACGGCCACGCGGCGCTTGTGCGCGCACTCGGCGTGGTGGACGCGTTTCGCTTCCTCCGCCAATTCGACACCGGACGCGGCGACTACACCGCCGAGCGCCACACGTGGATTGGAGAGGTCTCGCTTGACGACCTCATCGCAGAGGCACGTGAGAAAGACGCGCAGCGTGGAGCCGAGTAAAGAGCGGGGTTAGACAAACGCGCTCTGCCCGGTGATGGCGCGGCCGACGATGAGCGTGCTCATCTCGTGGGTGCCCTCGTAGGAGTAGACCGCCTCGGCGTCGGCAAACAGCCGCGCCACGTCGTGCTCCAGCAGGATGCCGTTGCCGCCGAACAGACCGCCGCTGAACCTCAGAGGATCGCCAGGGTACATCCGGTGTCTTCCACCCGATGTGTGCTGCTATGAAGTATCGAGTTCTAATCGAAACCGACGAGGACGGCGTGTTCATCGCCTCCGTCCCTAGCCTCCCTGGCTGCATCGCGGATGGTGCGACGCGGGGGGAGGCCCTCGTCAGCGTGAAGGAGGCGATTGCGCTCTACATCGAGAGCCTAGAGGCGCATGGGGATCCCATCCCGCCGCCGATCACGGAAGAACTCGTCGAGGTGTAGAAGTGGGCCGTCTTCCGGTAGTCTCCGGGCGCGATGTGGTCAAAGCGTTGGCGAAGCTCGGCTACGATCTCGACCGGCAGAAGGGAAGCCATATGATCCTACGTCAGGCGGTCGCGCCGCATCGACGCGTGGTGGTACCGGACCACAAAGAGGTCGCCAAGGGCACGCTCCGCGCGATCATCCGCGAGGCTGGGTTGACCGTGGACGAGTTCCGAGAGCTGTTGTGACGTTCAGGAAGGCGTGCTGATAGAGCGGAAGCGGTCTACGCCTCGTTCCCACACGGAGGAAGCACCACCGTCATAGCGTTGTGTCACCCACCAATATCGGGAGAGTGAGCTTTGGCCCTCAGTTTCGATGAACACATCGACCGAGAGCCACGACATGTCGCGCAGGAGTTGCTCGAACTTGATGAGCCACGTCTCGAATTCAGCGTCTGACATGGCCTTCATTGTCGTAGCGAAATGGAGCGTTCGCTCACGGTAGAATGAAGGTGTCTGCCTAAGGGCAAACATGGAACGTTCGAGCCAAGGATACTCGTCACGTTCTGGGAGTGCCCTGATCGCAGCCTCGTTGAGCATGGCTGCGTTCTCCCACCCGTGATCTGCGGGCACCCTGATTTTGCCAAGCAACGAAGTGACGTGTCCCATCGAACGAACAAGGACAAAAGACCAGGGACAATCTCCTACACGAACGCGCTCAACCCGGTGATGGCGCGGCCGACGATGAGCGTGTTCATCTCGTGGGTGCCCTCGTAGGAGTAGACCGCCTCGGCGTCGGCAAACAGCCGCGCCACGTCGTGCTCCAGCAGGATGCCGTTGCCGCCGAGCAGGCCGCGCCCGATGCTGGCCGTCTCGCGCATCTTGCTCACGCAGAACACCTTCGCGAGCGACGCACGCGCGTGCAGCGCCCGGAGGTCGTCGTAGAGCGTGGCGAGTTGGAGGACCATGCCCTGAATGGCGATCACGTTGCCGAGCATCTCCACGAGGCCGTTCTGCACGAGCTGGTAGCCCGCGATGGGCTTGCCGAACTGGACGCGCTCGGTGCAGTAGCGCTGCGTCTGCTCGTAGAGCCCCATGGCCATGCCGCAGGCCTCCCACGCGACGCCCGCGCGGGCTGTGGCGAGCTGCGCGGCCACGTCGCGGAAGCTGTTCACGCCCGGCAGCCGGTCGGCCTCGCTCACCTCCACGTTCTCCAGCCCGATCAGCACGTTCTCGACGGAGCGCTTGGCGATTTTGCCCGGCAGCTTCTCGACGGTGAAGCCAGGGGTGCCCTTCTCGACGAGGAAGCCCTTCACGTTGCCATCGGCCGTGTCTTTGGCCCATATCACCGTCACATCGGCGAAGGTGGCGTTGCCAGACCATTTCTTGGCACCGTTGAGCACCCAGGTGTCGCCGCGCCGCTCGGCGGTCGTCTCCAGGCCGAGCGCGGCGTCGGAGCCGTGCTCGGGTTCGGTGAGGGCCCAGGAGCCGATGGCCTCGAAGCGTTCGAGCCGGTCGTACCACTTTGCCTTCTGCGCGTCGCTGCCGAAGAAGTGCAGCGAGATGAGGCACAGCCCCCAGTGCACGCCGAGGAAGGTGCCCACGGACGGGTCCACGCGAGCAACCTCCATCCCGACGAGGCCGGTCAGGAGCGGGTCGGAGCAGTAGCGGCGGCCGGGATGATCGCCATAGGCCTCACGCAGCATCGCCGCCATCTTCGGGACGAGCTCGAACGGCATCTCGCCGCGCTCCCAGTAGTCGTTGATGATCGGACGCACCTCGTCGAGCATCCACGCGTGGACGACCTCGCGGGTGCGCTGCTGCTCGGCCGTAAGGTGCCGCTCGAAGAAGCGGTAGAAGTCGACGTCCGGCTCCTTGACGGTGCGCGGTTTGGGGAGGGCGGGCTGTCCCTGCGCCCCGTCGCCGCCGGTCCCCACAAACGAGGCGATCTCGTCGGCGCTCATCCCGTCGAGGCGGTCGAGGAGGCGCTTGAGGTCGGCCTTCTCAGCAAGGCGGGCGAGCTTGGCGGGGTCGAACTGCATGGGGGAGAGACAGGAATCGGGTAGTTCCGGATGACAAGATGAAGATGGGGGCACCGAGATAGCTCAGCACGCCTGGGCGAGGCGGTGGCCCTCGGCAGAGACGACCTGGTCGGCACGGATGACGACCTCGGCGGGAGCTCCGTCGCCCTCAGTATCGGTCAGCGTGAGGCGAACCCAGTCGGCGCCGTCGTTGGCGAAGAGGTCGGCGATGCGGACGCGCGCGGTGCGCTCCGGTGCGTTGGCAGCGAGGGTGTCGCGCCAGACGAGCGTGATCGGGTCGCGGCGGACGGCCCAGTGTTCGAGCCGATCGTGGAAGCCGCAGGCGATAGGCATGTAGTCGGACATGGCGACGTAGAGGTTGGCTGTGGGGCCTACCAGACGCCTGCAAGCGTCGTTCCGCTTACGTGGGCCCCAGAGTGTGCATCGCTGGCCGCGCCGTGCGATGCGGCTCCGTGCAATGCCGCGCCGGGCTGCGGCGTTGGGGGGAGGGTGCCCGCCGCCGCAGCGCGGCCGGGCCTATACTCTGCCCGATCGCTGTTTCTGCTCGACCGTTTGCTGCCTATGTCCCGCCTGCTGTCCTTCGTTCTCGCTGTGGCACTCCTCGGCTGCCCGCCCCCGCCTGAGCTGAACTACACCGCCGCCGAGTTCTCCAACTACGAGGCTACGACGACCTACGACGCAGCAATGACGTACATCGAAGCGCAGTTGGAGCTGACCTCGCTCTACAACGAGTTGCACCTGACGAGCTTCGGCGAGTCGGTCGAGGGACGGCCGCTGCCGCTCGTCGTCGTCGGGGCGGATTCGTCGTCGGCCGAGGCCGTCCTGGCGACGGGCAAACTGCGCCTCTTCGTGTTCGCCAACATCCACGCAGGAGAGGTGGCGGGTAAGGAGGCGCTGCTCGAACTCGTGCGCGACATCCGGGACGACCACTTCCTCTGGGAGAACCTGGTGCTGCTGATCGCGCCGATCTACAACGCCGACGGCAACGAGCGCATCGCCCTCGACAACCGCCCCTACCAACACGGACCCATCGAAGGCATGGGGCAGCGGGCCAACGCGCAGGGCCTCGACCTCAACCGCGACTTCGTGAAGGTCGCCGCGCCTGAGACGCGCGCCATGCTGCAGCTCTTCGAGGACTACGACCCGCACGTGGTCGTCGACCTGCACACGACCAACGGCACGCAGCACGCCTACCACCTCACCTACAGCCCGCCGCTCTCGCCCAACACCGCGCCTGCGCTCGACGCGGAGGTCCGGCAGCGGATCCTGCCCGCCGTCCGCGACTCCGTGCGCGAGCGCATCGGCTACGAGATCTTCGACTACGGCAACGTCCCCGGCGCGTTCGGCGAGCCCGTGACGCGCCCCCGCGGCTGGTACACCTTCGACGCCCGTCCGCGCTTCTCGACGAACTACGTCGGCCTGCGCAACCGCATCGGGATTCTGAGCGAGGCCTACAGCTACGCGACGTTCGAGGAGCGCATCAACGCCACGAGGATGTTCGTGATCAGCATCGCCGACGTGGTCGCGGCCCACGCCGATCGGATCCAGGCGCTCACCGACCGCCTCGACGCCGAGGCTGCACAGGGCGCGCTCCGGGGGCAACCGTTCGCGCTGCGCGCCCAGCACGTGAGCGAGGGCGACACGACGATCCTGATGGGCGACACCGTGGAGATCCCGCATCCCACCACGGGCGAGCCGGTGCGCCACCGCCGCAAAGTGGTCACGCCGGAGGTGATGCCCGCCTTCACGCGCTTCGAGGCGACGGAGACGAACACGCTGACCGCCGCCTACGTCTTCCCACGCGACCTGCAGGGGCTCCGCGACCTCCTCGACGTGCACGGCATCACGTGGGGTATCCCCCGCGAAGGCTTCTGCGGTCCCGCCGAGGGCTTCCGCATCGACTCCGTGAAGGTGCTCAGCGAGTTCCAGCAGCGGCAGATCACCGAGGTGACGGGATCCTGGGAGCGCGTCGACGGCCCCGTCGCAGGCGTCGTCGTGCCGATGACGCAGCCGCTCGCGCGCCTCGCCTTCACCATCTTGGAGCCCCGCTCCGACGACGGCGCCGTCGCCTGGAACGTCCTCGGCGACGCGCTCCAGGAAGGCGGCCTCTACCCGGTCCTGCGGATTCCCGATGAGGACGGCCTGCGCTCGACGATGAGCGGAACGGGCTGCATAGGCGGGAATTGACGGTTGCGTGTTGCGTGTTGCGTGTTGCGTGTTGCGTGTTGCGTGTTGCGTGTTGCGTGTTGCGAAAGAGCCTTATGCGATTCCTAGCCCTCCTCGTTCTGCTTCTCCTCGTCGGCTGCGCTGACAACAGCGTCGCGCCCGGTGAGCCGGATCTGCGCTCCGTCGACGCGAGCGAGTTGCAGGCCGAGCTCGTCGCGCTCGACGCCGAGATCGTGGTGCTCAATGCGTGGGCGACGTGGTGCCTGCCGTGCCGCGTCGAGTTCCCCGAGTTCATGGAGTACGGCCGCCGCAAGGCCGCCGACGGGGTGGCCGTGCGCTTCCTAAGCATGGATTACGAGGACGACGTGCGCCTCGCCATCGACTTCCTCAAGGAGCAGGAGGTCGAGGGCGTGACCTACATCAAGGAGCCGGGCTCGACGACCTTCCTCCGCGACATGAACCCGCGCTGGTCGGGCGGCCTCCCGGCCTCGTTCGTCTACGACGGCGACGGCAACCTGGTCGACTTTTGGGAGGGCATGGTCGACTACGAAACGCTCGACCGCCGCGTCGTGGCAGCGCGCGCTGCGCTTGCGGACACCACCGCCCAGGAAGAAACCGCAGCACTTAGCGGCTAGCTGTCGCGGCTGCCTGCGTCAGTGAGACGGCCTGGGTCGAAGCCGTCAAGCGAGCCATGCTTGTCGAGGTACTCGCGGGCGAGTTGTAATAACGCTTCCTTGTATGATTTTTGGAAGGTAGCGTCGAGTGTGCCTTCGATCCGAGCGAGGCGACGACGGACCTCATCAAAGTCTCTCCGGAGTTCTCTGACGTCCTCGTTGACGTGATCTATGAACTCCTGTTGTTCCTTGCGAATGCGTTCCGTGTTTTCGCCAAGGTGATGGACCTTGCCTTCGAGGGTAATGACTTGTCTCAGCAGTGCTGCGATCTCCTTACCGAGATCTTTTGCTGTGTCAACCCACCCCATCTCAGTCGTTTGATGCGTGCGCGTACGTCTCTGCGATCTCGTTCGTGATCGGAAGAAGGTGATCGATTTTCTGAGAGGCTGTGGCGATGACGCGAGCAGACTCTCTGACCTCGCTCAGGATCCGTGACAGTTCTAAGTCAAGTGCTACCTCGTCCTCTGTGAGGCCAGGACCAACGGCAATGCCCTGTGTCGAGAGGATAGATCTAACTTTGTTCGAGGGTTGGGCTCCTTGCCGTAGCCAGTAACGGATGCGCTCGGCCTTCAGCGTGACCTTGCCTTGATTCTGGACGGGCTCGTAGTGACCTAGCCTCTCGATAACACGAACACGGTTGGGTGCCAACCGCTTGGTTGCAACGACCGCATAGCGTGGGCGCTTTGCAGTAGTAAGGCGACGAAGACGAAGTTTAACAGCCATACCGAGTTGTTTAACCTAAGATAGACACTACAGCAATCAACGAAGCGAGCAGCAAGATTCGTTCCTGCAAAGTCGATGCTACCCAGGAAGAAACCGCCGCGTTGGCGCGTTGAACGGGCGTCGATCTTCCCCTCATTCGATCCCTAGCGCGATGCGCACGCTCCTGACGCTTCTTCTGCTCGCCACTCTGCTCGTGGGCGCGCCCTATGCTCAGGCGCAGCTCCAGCCCGGCGACGCGCTGCCCGAGGCCACCACGTCGTTCTCGACGGTGACCGGCGCGACGGTGCAGCTTGCCGACATCCAAGGCGAGCAGGGCCTCGTGGTCGTGCTGTGGGGCGCCGACTGCCCGTGGGTCGACCGCTACGAAGAGCGCCTGCTCGCGCTCGTGGGCGACTACCGCAGCCAGGGCTTCGGCTTTGCCCTCGTGGACCCGACGCCGGCCGCCGACGTGGACGCGGCTGCCCGCACCGAGCAGGCGCGTCGCTACGGCGACCTGCCCTACCTCGTTGATCCCAGCGGTCGCCTCGCTCGTGCGCTCGGCGCGGCGCGCCAGCCCGAGGTCTTCGTCTTCGACGGGAACGGCACGCTTGCCTATCAGGGCGCGCTCGACGACAGCGCCTCGGACCCGTCGTTCGTCGAGATCGACTATGCCCGCGACGCGCTTGATGCGCTCGGCGCCGGCGGCACGCCGCCCGAGGCCACAGCCGCCGCGTTCGGCTGCTCGCTGCGGCTGTAGGTCCGTGAAGAGTCGAGCGTGAGGCAGGCAGAGCAGGAAGGCGTTCGGATATTGCGGCGTTTTCGCCGACAGCCGAACTGCCCAGCCCGATGATCGACACGCCTGACGCCCTCGCCGCCCTCGTAGACCGCATGCTGGCGGCGGACGCCGTCGCCATCGACACGGAGTTTGTCTGGGACCGGACCTACTACCCGCGCCTCGGCCTCGTACAGATCGGCCTCGGACGCGGCGACACGCACCTCCTCGACGCGCCCGCACTCGACCTCGCGCCACTCGGCACCGTGCTGGCCGACCCGAACGTGACGGTCGTGCTCCACGACGCCGTGCAGGACCTCACGATCCTCCACCGCGCGACGGGCGGGCTGCCGGTCAACGTCTTCGACACGCAGCGCATCGCCGGGCTCGTCGGCCTCACGGCGACGGCGTCGCTGACGGGCCTCGTGGAAGACCTCGTGGGTGTCGAGATGCCCGCCACGCAGGCCCGCACCGACTGGCTGCGGCGGCCGCTCTCGCAGAAGCAGCAGACGTATGCCCTCGCCGACGTCGAGTACCTCCTCGACGTGAAAGACCGGCTGGAAGAACTCGTCGTGGCGAAGGGGCGACAGGCCATCGCGGATCAGGAACGGGCGGCCTACGACGACCCGTCGCTCTACACTGAGGAGACGCCGGAGGAGGTCGCCGACCGCCTGAGCTTCAAGGGCCAGGGGCGGCTGCGGCCCCGCCAGCGCGTCACGCTCGACGCCCTCGCCGCGTGGCGCGAGACAGAGGCACGCTATCAAGACACCCCGCGCCGCCGCGTTGTCTCGGACGATGCGCTCGTGCAGATCGCCCAGCGCAACCCGCGCCGCTCGAACCTCCTCGGCGTGCGCGCCCTCGACGACCGCGACCGGGACCGCTACGGCGACGCCCTCCGCGAGGCCGTCGAATACGCGCACAGCCTGCCGGACGACGCGCTCCCGCCGCCCACGCCGCCCCACCGCGACGACCCCGCCGAGCGCAGCCAGGCCTACCTCCTCAACGCGCTCGTCGTGGGGCGCGGCACCGCCGAAGACCTCGACCCGATCCTACTCAGCACAAAGTCCGGCATTGGCGCGCTCGTGGAGGCAGGTCCAGACGCCGACCCCGCCGACCACCCCGTGCTCCAAGGCTGGCGCCGCGAGATCGTCGGCGCAGACCTCCTGCGCGTGCTCCGCGGCGAGGCCGCCGTGCTACTCGACGCGGACGGGCTGCCGAGCCGGTGCGTGGCGCAGGGACGTCTCGCGGCGGGGGGCTAGCGAATAGTAGACGGTGCTCGGCGCGGCTCCCCTCGCTTGACACGCCTGGACGGCGGTCAAGCTGTCCCCCTCACACGTGAGGGGGACAGTTTTGGTTGATTGGGAGCATAGCGACCGTCAACCAAAACGGGGGGAGCCGTCCCGATACCGTCTCGCGATATTGCCTTGACGCTCCTCCGCAAGCACGGCACCTTTTCGACCTTCGACCTTCGACCTTCGACCTTCGACCTGCATGTGGTCCTTGCTCACCGTCCTCGCCTGGCTGACCGTCGCGCTGCTCGCGGTGGGCGTGGTGCTCAAGGGCGTCGTGTGGACGCGGCGGGCGTTCTTGGCGACGGTGGGGCCGAAGCAGGGCGACGAGACGGCCCCGGAACGCGTGGCGCGGCTCGACCGCTGGGCGATGCGGCTGCTCTACGTTGGGCTAGGCCTGCTGGCGGTCGTCGTCGTCGCCGGGTTCGGGGCCAGCTACCTCGCCCGGCCCGCTTGAGAGCGCGGCCTCGGGCGCTGGGTTGGCAAGGTCGTTGCCGTGCGTGCTGAGGTGAAGTTCAGCGCGGAGGGCGCGGACCTCGGCGTGCAGGTCCTGCACCATCTGCTCGACCTTCTCGGTGTTGTCGAGCGTCATCTCATCGACGAAGATGGCGTTGGCGAGGCTGAGGCCGAGCAGGCCGCCGAAGAGCAGCGCGATCACGAAATAAGCACGAATGGCCGCGATCCACCCAGTGGCGATGCCCTCCGCCGCGAGCGCGTCCGGCACCTCGTACCACCCCTCGACGGTGAACACCTTGAACAGCGTGTAGAGCGCGTGCAGCGGGTCGCCGAAGTGCTGCGGCGCAACGTGTCCAAAGAGGAGCGTCGCGCCGAGGCCAAGGATCACGTTGAACAGCGCCAACACCAGGAAGACCGGCACCGAGGCCTTAATGGCCCGCACGACGCCCTGCCGCAGCTTGTCGATTTCGGGGACGAAGCGGAAGAGCCGCAACAGTCGGAGCAACCGCCCGAGGCGCAGCAGCGTCAGCACCGCGAAGGCGCGCGTCGGCACTTCCACGAACGGCTCCGCGAGCGCGGGCAGGCTCGTGAGCACGATCACGAAGTCGAACCGATTCCACGGATCGGTCCAGTAGCCGCGGAAGCCGCGCGCGTCCCAGATCTTGAGCGCGGCCTCCACGACGAAGTAGACGAGGCAGCTGAAGTCGACCCACCGCAGCGCCGCGCGCGTGCCCGGATCGAGGTCGGGGAACGCCGCCACGAAGAGCGCGACCGCGTTGAGCACGATCACGCTCAGCACGAGCCGCTGGTCGATCAGAAAGCGCACGGGTGTCCGTGGTGGGTGGTCCGGTGTATGTCGAGGGCGAAGATCGGGCCGAGTGCGGCTGCGTGGTGCTGAAATTTGCACTTCGGGCGCGAGCGTACCCCTGTTAGACTATGAATCAGAATTCTGCACCGTGCAAGTCTTGAGAGTCGTCGCTCGCACCTCGTTGATGCCCCATCTTTACCGTGCGCTCCTGCTGAGTCTAAGTACCAGTCTTACAGGGTGCGTTTTGCTAAACCAGCCTGCGGCCCCAATCCTGTTGGAAGCTGATCTCTATCGGGATGCGCTAGTCAACGTGGTGCCACCGGTTGGCGGGCTAGATCCTGAATGGATTGATTACCCGGAGTACGGATTCGTAGACAGAGGGGCTGATTGCACACACGAGATCGACGAGTTCTTTGTCGAGACCGATCACATCGTATATGATCCAGCGTCGCACCGATTTACAGTCCGAGGGAGCGTATTTAGTACTCGAAGAGATGGTCGGAGAGGCAGCCCTGTCAAGGACGCAATTGTGTCCGTGTGGAATCGAGACGGGACGGCTACACGCCTCGGCGGCGTGGACTCAACAGGCGTGTTCTCCATCACGCGGAAATTCGACCGTGGAGAAGTTCTGGTCGTCCATCCGCCCGGAGGGTGGTTGTTTGCGCCTTCGCATCGCCCGCTCTACTTCGACCTGCGCTGGCTGAGGTAGGCGAAGGTCGAAGAGTGGGCACTCACACCTTTGCCTCCCCAAACGCCTTCGTCACGCGGGCACGCAAGTCCTTCGCGTCGGCGCGGAGCGTCTCTAGCTCCGTTTCGGCGGCGGTGAGCTTGGCGCGCTCCTCGGCCACGAGGGTCTCCACGGGGCGCACGAGCGTCCGCACGCGGGCGAGCGCGTCGTCGGTCTCCTGCTCGAAGGTCTGCCGGAGCGCGTCGCGGAGGTTCTCGCGCAGCCGCCCGACCTGCTCCTTGAACTCGCGGATCGCCTTGCGCTTCTCGCGCGGCAGCACCAGGAAACCCAGCGCCCCAATCGCCAGCGCGGCGAGGAGGCCGCCCGTCACGTCGAACGCGGCCGTCGTGGCGATGGCGGTGACGAGCAGGCCGATCCCGGCAGCGGTACCGAGGCCCCCGGCGAAGAGCGTCGCGGCGGAGCGGGCGTTTTCAAGGATGCGACGGGCCTCTTCCTGCAGGTCTGTGCCGTCGAGCGTGCGGCGGGCCTCGCGAGCGACGGCCGTGAAGACCTCGTCGCGGTTGTAGAGGAAGGCGTCGTCCTGGCGGGCGGCCGTGCCTGCGTGGCGGCGCTTCTGGTCGGCGAGGTGCGTGTAGGTGTCGTTCCAGAGGTCGAGGACGGTGCGCAGGAGGGCGTCCACGGCCTCGCCCATGCGCGTCTCGATGCGGCCTTCGGCGTCGCGGAGGACCTGCTGCTGGAACTCCGTCTTGAAGCGGTCGCGGTCGCGCAGCATGCGGATTTTCGAGACACGGATCGAGTCGTCGAGGAACTGCCGCCCGCGCTGCTCCAACTCCAGCAGCTCGTTGTCGATGGCCGTGAGCGCCTGCTCGGTCGTCGTGGCGAGGGCGCTTTCCTTCTGGGCGAAGCGCTCGTGGAGGCGGTCGAGCCCGGCTGCGTCGTCGTCCACGATGGTGCGACGCTCGGCGAGGCGCTGCTCAGCGTGCCCGAAGAGCTGCCGCGCAGCGTCGAGGGGCGCGTGGAGCTTCAGGGCATAGCGGTGCGCGTCCGTGAGCGTGTCCGTGAGGTAGGTCTCGAACGCCGCGAACCGGCTCGCCTCCCAACGCGGATCAGCGTCCAAGGTGGTCGACTCGTCCCGTTTTGCCTTGAGGGCGAGGCGGGCAGCGACGGGGAAGATCTTCGGCGTGAAGCCCATCAGTCGCTCCGTGCCCTCGCGGACGTGAGCGAGCACCTGCGCGAGCGCGGCGTCGGGGTCTTCGTTGGCGTCGTCGGCGAGGTCGGCCTTGTTCAGGACGAAGACGAGTTGCTTGCCCCACGTGTCGCGGATGAAGCCGAGGAACGTGCGCTCCGAGTCCGAGAGCGGCCGGTCGAAGCTGGTCACGAACACCACGAGGTCGGCGCGCGGGACGAAGTCCTCGGTGAGCGCCTGGTGCTCCTGGATGATTGAGTTGGTGCCGGGCGTGTCGACGAGCGTGAGGCCCTGCAGGAACGGCGCGGGAAGGCGGCGCTCCGTTACGAACGGGGAGCGGTGGTGCGTCTCGGGCGCGTCGCCGTGGCGGAGGACCGTGATTTTGTCCGTCGTCGGCACTGGGCCTTCCTCCATCACGACCTCGCCAAAGAGCGCGTTGAGCACCGTTGACTTGCCCGCGTTGAACTCGCCCACGACGACCACCAGAAATAAGTCAGACAGGTTCGCGGCTACTTCGGCGAGGCGGGCCGCGGTGGCCGGGTTCGCGTCGGCGGCGGCGAGCAGAGCGGCTAGGCGGTCGAGCAGCGTGCGCTCGGCGTCGAGGAGGGCCTCGGCCTGGGGAGAGACGAGGGCGGGCATCCGGAAACGGCGCTGAAGAACCTAGAGGCGGGAAATGAGGAGTTCTAAAGTAGGCTTGGAAGTGTTTGGGGCGGCATTGTAAGTTGCCGAATCGGAACCAGTCCCGCGTGCTTCGGCTCCCAAGAGGGCGGGACCCTTCCATCCCCGACCTGCATAGGACCGGCCGGCCCGCCTTCATAGGCTCCGCGCGATTCCCGTCTGCACCCCCACTTCCCCGACCTTTCTCTCAACCAGAGGATCTACCCCATGATCAACTTGGCACTCGTGGCTCTGCTCTCCGGCTCGCTGCTCTTCGGCAGCCCGGATGGCGAGAAGCCGGATGGCACCAAGAAGGACGCCACCACCACCGAGCAGGCCGCCACCGAGTCTGCCGCCTCCCAGTCGGTCGTCGTGATCGGCGACGAAGCGACCCCCTCGGATGAGGAGGACATCACCAACGACACGTTCGCGCTCGGCCGCTCGGCCGACGAGGCGCCCGTCAAGCTGTGGGTCAGCTACGCCTACGGCGTGGTGAGCGAGGCCTACGACGCCAACGGCGACGACGTTGACTACGCTGCGAGCGGCTTCGTGCCCGGCGAGATCACCTCGCAGCGCATCCTCGTGGGTGGCCAGATCAACCTGATCAACTTCCCGCGCTTCAAGTTCGGCGGCGGCGCGCAGCTCGTCATCGGCCAGAACGTCTTCGATGTCGAGAACGGCACCACGACCTTCCCGGTCATCGCCCCGACGCAGACCGGCGTAGGCGCGACCCTCGGCGACGTGCCCTACGAGTCGATCGAGACGGCCTTCGGGCTCCAGTCGCTCAAGGTCTACGGCATGCTCCAGGGCAAGACCCTCGGCCTCCACGGTGGCTACATCTTCGACCTCGGCGAAGACCGTGAGTTCACCACGGGCGACATCCAGAACGTGGTGACGGCCACCGGCGCAACCACGACGGTCACGGGCTACCAGCGTCGCTCGAACTTCAACTCGACCGACCTGCAGGACGCCATCTTCTTCGGCGCCGACTTCGACTACCCCGCCGACTGGTTCCGCATCTTCGGCGGCGTCGACTACTTCCTCCTGCTCGACGGCGAGGAGGACGTGATCGAGACAGACCTCGATCCGACCTCCGGCACCTTCGGTCAGCAGTCGCAGGGCGTCGAAGAGCTCGACGGCATCAACGACCTCCTCGTGTTCAAGGCCGGCCTCGGCTTCCGCGTCTCGTTCTTCGAGATCGGCGCTGCGCTCCAGCTGCGCACGCAGCTCGACGAAACGTTCGTCAGCGACGGCTTCGCATCGGCCTCCCTCGCCACGGCCACGCCGACCCCGGCCAGCGGCGGCCACCAGGGCTCGATCCTGCCCTACCTGATCATCCGCCCGCCGAACTTCCCGGCCGCGCTCTCGCTGAAGGGCGGTGTCCAGAACGAGTACGCCGACTACGGCCTCTCGCTCGGGGGCGCCAACGACTTCAAGACCAACTTCGGCTTCACGGCCACGCTGAGCATCGGCTTCGACTGAGCCGCGCTGGTCTGAAACACGGCAGCCTTGGCTGCCCCGAGGGCCGTCTGGCAGTTGCCGGGCGGCCCTTCGCTTTTCACGCTCTTCCCCAGCCCCGATGCGTGCCCGATTGCGACGTGCTCGACTGCGCTCTGCTCGACTGCGCTCTGCTCGGCTGCGCTCGGCCGTTTTCTTGATGCTCGGCGTAGGGGGACTTGTCGGGTGTGCTGCGCCTTCCACATCGATAGCGCCCTCGGGCAGCGACAGCGAAGTGCGGAGCGCCCTCCGGCAGTTCGTCCCCGACGACGGCGAATCGTTCTCCGAAGCCGACCGGGCCGAGGCCCTGATCTATGCGGCGGAGCGGCTGGAGCGCTACGGCTGGTTGCCCGTGGCTGGTTCGTCCTTCCTGCACCCCCACTTCGCGTCGCCTAGCTTTGTCTCGGAGGACTCGGCGCGGGCACACGTACAGGCTCTCCTTCCCGGGCGCGACGGGCGCGTGCGCAGCGAACTCGTCGTGGTCGCGGCGGATCTCGACGGGGAAGGCGCAGCCGCCGTCTTGAGCACGGCGCAGCGGCTAGCGCGGCGTGCCATCTACGAGTCCGCACCTGGGCGCACGGTACTGGTCGGTCTGTGGGGAGCCCCGCGGACGAGCGTCAGCGGCTTCGCTGATCTGGCGCGGTTCCCAGGCTGGGTGGCCACCGAAGTCGCCTCCGTCCTGTATGTGACCGCAGACACAACTGCCGCGCCCGCCGTCCGCGCTGCGTTGTCTTCCTTCGAGAACGCGACCGTAACAATGGTGACACCGCCTGAGGGAGGGCGCGAGGGTACGAGTGACCTCGAACGCATGCAGCGGGCCCGCGAGACGGCGGCCGTTGTGCGCTGGGCGGACGAACTCACCGACGCCATCCTGACGGCTGCAGCCCACGACGACGAGTAACTGCTCCCATGCTGCCTGCTCTCCTGACCGACACCGTGTCTACGGATCTAGACCGCGCGCTACACTACGCGCTGCTGTGGGGCCACGAAGGCCTTGTGCTGCGGACGATGGGCCGACACGGCGAACGCATACCCTACGTGAACGAAGCCAAGCTCCGTCGCCGGCTCGATGAGCACGAGATGCCACTTGTGGCAGTCGTGCCGGGGCTGTTCGAGGGTGCGGCCTCCGACCGGGCGCAAGGGTTCACCGACCTCGGCGAGCTGACCGAGGTGGCGGCGTTCTGCCAACGTTTCGGGTGCGGAATCGCACTGGTGGGCGCGCTCGCAGACGACCCGGACGCTGACCCGGCCGCCGGAGCCGACCTGCTGCGACGCGCTGGGGACATCGCCCAGCGTCATCAACTCTGCCTTGCCGTCTGCAACGCGGCGGGCACCGCCTGTGCCTCGGGACACAGCCTGGCCAAACTCCTAGACGCCGTAGGGCATCCGCACGTGCGTGCCGCCTGGAACCCGGTTGCAGCCCTCCGCGGCGGCAGCAGCCTCGCAGCTGATGCCCTTGCAGCCGATGCCCTTGCAGCCGATGTGGGTGCCCTCGCCGGTCACGTGGCTTTCGTCACGGTACGCGACGGACGTGGCGAGGCGGAAGCATGGAGCGAATCCGCCCCGGGCGAGGGCGCCGTCGGATGGAGCACGCACCTAGCAGCCCTCCGCGCCGGTGGCTTCGATGGCCCCCTGTGCCTAGAGGTGCACGGCGAGCCGACCGGACCGTTTGGGCTGCAGGCGACGACCTCGCTCGTCCAACTCGTGCGCGCGCAGCGTCGGTCCGAACGCAACGCCTAGACGTTGACACGTCCTTAGCCTGCGACGCGTATGCTCTGCATTAGCCGGAGAAGTGCCTGCCGGGTCGAGGCGTCGTCCCACAGCGCGGAGGAGGCACTGAGCCGAACGCTGTAGGACGCCCCACCGCGCGTGTAGAGGGCATACCCACGGCGTCCCCCCTTGGAGAACGAGACGGCAGCGCCGACGTCGCCTCCCACCGTGGTGGTCGGTACTGGCTCGATCTCGTACGACGCATCAAGGCCGCGCAGCAACTGGCCGCGCAGCCAGCGCTCCTGCTGAAGCCGGTTGAGGCCCGGCAGTACCTCCACCACGAGCTTGGCTCCTGGGTAGCTGCTGGAGGTGCCCTCCTCAGCTACGATGCGCCGCACCCCATCAATGGTGGACGCCGCAGGCGTTGAGGCCCAGCCCGCTGGAAGCATCATGGCCACGCCGTCTACGGTCGTGACGCCCTCGCCGCTTCCAGGTGCTGGCTGAGCGAGAGCCGGGGCCGCGAGGAACAGCGCGAGCAGGAAAGAAGCGAGGAGAGCACGCATCGTAACGCGAAAACCTGTGAGCGGGACAGAGGCTATGCGGGCACAAAGCACATGCCGCACGCGATTGGGGGTGCCATCGCCACGCAGATGCGCGAACTTAACAGCGTTCTGCCGTTTCCACGGTGGTGTTTCTCCCCCAACCCGTCGCTCCCATGTCTGCTGTCGTTCTGCCGTCCGCCGAGCCCCCGACCATCGACACGAAGATCACCTCGCGCGCCGAGCTCGACCAACTCGTGGCGGGTCTGCGCGACAAGGCCACAGATTGGCTTGCCGTACCGCTCGCCCGCAAGATTGCCTACGTGCAGTCGATGATCGAAGGGGTAGCAGCCGTAGCACCGCGCATGGTGGCCGCGGCTGTGGAGGCCAAGGGCATGGAGCCCGGCGATCCCCGTGCGGCCGAGGACTGGATCTCTGGGCCGGTCATCATCCTGCGTACGCTGCGCATCCTCAAGGCGACGATGGAGCAGATCGACGCGACGGGCCGCGTCGGCATTGAGGCGCACCAGGTGCACACCCGCCCCGACGGGCAACTCGTCGTGGACGTGATGCCGGAGGGGGCCTACGACCGCATCCTCTACAACGGCTTCACCGCCGAAGTCTGGCAGCAGCCCCACGTCACGCGCCTCAACCTCGACGCGCACACGGGGGGCGTGCTCACCAAGCCCGAGACGGCCGAGCCCGCCGTCGCGCTCGTGCTGGGCGCGGGCAACGTGGCCTCCATCGGCCCGCTCGATGTGATGACCAAGCTGTTTCACGAGGGCCAGGTCTGTCTGCTCAAGTGGAACCCCGTCAACGACTACCTCGGCCCGTTCTTCGCCGAGGCCTTCGCCGACCTCATCCGCGACGGCTTCCTCCAGATGACCTATGGCGGGGCCGACGTGGGCGCCTACCTCGTGGAGCACCCCGGCATCGACGAGATCCACATCACGGGCAGCGCGCGCACGCACGACGTGATCGTCTTCGGACCAGGGGAGGAGGGAGCCAAACGCAAGGCCGAGAACCGCCCGCGCCTCCAGAAGCGCATCACGAGCGAGTTGGGCAACGTCACGCCCATCATCATCGTGCCGGGTGCCTGGAACCGTGCCGACCTGCAGTTCCACGCCGAGAACGTCGCGACGATGATGACGCAGAACGGTGGGTTCAACTGCAACGCGGCCAAGGTGCTGGTCACCCACGCCGACTGGCCGCTGCGCGACGCCTTCCTCGACCGCCTGCGCGGCGTGCTGCGGAGCCTGGAAGGCCGTCCGGCCTACTACCCCGGCGCGCTCGACCGCTTCCGGCAATTCGTCGACACCTACCCGGACGCCAACCTGCTCGGCCCCGGCGCCGTCCCGCCGACCCTCATCGTGGACGTAGACACCGACCCGGAGTCGCAGCTCGCGTTCGAGATGGAGGCGTTCTGCCAGGTCACAGCCGAGGTAGCGCTCTCGGGACACGGCGCAGCCGGGTTCCTGAAGCAGGCGGTCGCGTTCTGCAACGAGCGGCTCAGCGGTACCCTCGCCGCTGGCATCATCGTCGATGACGCGGCGCGCGGGACGCTGGATCTGGAGGCGCGGTATACGGTCGAAGACGCGATCGCGGACCTGCGCTACGGTGGGATCGCGCTCAACCACTGGCCAGGGGTCTGCTACGGCCTGGGCTCGACGCCGTGGGGTGCCTTTCCAGGCCACACGCTCGACGACATCCAGAGCGGCATCGGCATGGTGCACAACGCCAAGCTCTTCGACGCGGCGCAGAAAGCGGTGGTGCGCGGGCCATTCCGCTACCTCCCGAAGCCGCCGTGGTTTGTCACCCATTCCTATGCGGCCGAGGTAGGCGAGCGGCTCGTCGACTTCGAGGCGGACCCGAATCCGGCCAAGCTGCCCGGCATCTTCGCGTTTGCGGTTCGGGGATAGGACGAGTGGTGCCGGAGTGCCGTCGGCGGGCACATACCACGGCCACGCAGACTAACTGGATTATAGCCCCGCGCTCGTGAACGTCCCAGCCCAGCGCGCGTAAGACCGGGCCATCTCGTCCGCTTGCCCTTCTCCGCGTATGAATCCCGACGACCGGCTGCCGTTGTTTCCCCTCGGCCTCGTCGTGTACCCCGGTGAGCCGCTGCCGCTGCACATCTTCGAGTTCCGCTACCGCGAAATGGTGCGGCTGTGCCTCGAAGAGAAGCGCGCCTTCGGGATCGTGCTCATGCACGAGGCCAAGCTCGCCGATGTGGGCTGCACGGTGCGCATCGAGCGCGTGCTCAAGCGCTACGACGACGGGCGCTCGGACATCCTCTGCCGTGGCGAGCAGCGCTTCCGCATCGCCCAGGTCTACCGCGAGAAACCCTACCTCACGGCCGACGCCGTCGGCTTCGAGCCCGACGGGTCCGGCATCGCCGACGCGGACCCGGCCGCGCGCGAGCGGCTCATCACGCAGCACATGAAGTTGTTGGAGATGGCGGGCGAAGACATCCGCCCCGCCACCTACCAGACCACGTCGCCGATCTCGTACATCGTCGCGCGCAACGCCGGGCTGGAGCTGGAGCAGAAGCAGCAACTCCTGGAAATGCTCACCGAGAAGGAGCGCCTGGTTTTCCTCACGGAGCACCTCGAAGAGGTTCTCCAGCGCGTGCGGCTGGCCAAGGAGGTCAAGCGCCGCGCCCAAGGCGACGGCTACGCAGGCGGCCTGCCGAGTTTGGAGTGAGGCGGTAGACCAGTGAGGCGGTAGACCAGTGCGGCGGTGAAGCGATGTGCCTGTGGGTACTTTGGACCACTGCAGCACGGCCTCCCCGCAACACCGCAACACTCATGACCACCCTCGGCGGCTACACCCTCCACGCGCTCGACACGGGCCGCTTCGGCCTCGACGGCGGGGCGATGTTCGGCATCATCCCGCGCGCGCTCTGGGCACGGCATAGTGAGCCGGACAGCAAAAACCGCATCCCGATGGGCATGCGCTGCCTCCTCCTCGAAGGGCACGGGCGGCTCATCCTCATCGACAACGGCCTGGGCGACACGTACACCGAAAAGTTCGGGGCGATCTACGCCGTCGACTATGAGCACTCGGAGTTGCACCGTTCCTTACGGGCAGCGGGCTTCGACGCGAGCGAGGTGACCGATGTCGTGCTGACGCACCTGCACTTCGACCACTGCGGTGGGTCCACCACGCGCGACGCCGACGGCACGCTGCGCCTCGTCTTTCCCAACGCTACGCACCACGTCCAGGCGACGCACTGGGCCTGGGCGCACGAGAGCCCCCGCGAGCGCGCGTCGTTCCTCGCCGAAAACCTCGGTCCGCTCGAAGCCTCAGGACAACTACACCTGCTCACGGCTGCGCACAGCGGCCCCGGCAGCCTCTTTCCGCACGCCGAGTTGCTCACGGTGGACGGTCACACGCGAGGGCAGCAGCTTGTGAAGCTCACCGCCGAGGCCGATGGGTCGGGCGAGACCCTGCTCTTCGCTGCCGACCTGCTTCCGACGGTCGCGCACGTGCCGCTGCTGTGGATCATGGCCTACGACATCGCTCCGCTCGACACCCTTGCGGAGAAAAAGCGGCTCCTCGCTCAGGCGGCCGACGAGGAGTGGCGCATCTTCTTCGAACACGACGCGGCGGTGACAACGGGTCGCATCGCGCGTTCGGAGCGCGGGGACTACCTGGTCGAAGACGCCGCGCCTACGCTCTGAGCCGTCGGCCGAGGCGGTCCGGGACAGCAAGCACCCGGGCGAAAGCGGTGAAACGAGCGTCCCAGGCGTGCGAGACAGGCGCGTCGCTACCCTGGTCAACCCGGCCTACCGCATAGGCGGTTCACGGCAGACGGCGGCGGTTGAATAGAGCGCTTGCCCAACGTCATCTAGGACGTAAATAACCAGGTTCAAAGCGGGCGGACCGGCATACGCTTTGCTGAGGGAAGATCCTGTCATCACTGTATGCTCAGGAAGTCGCTGGTGCGTGCTTCCGTGCACACGGGACGCTACGATTGTACCCGCCACCAGAACTTATTGCGCCGCGCCGCGCCTCGAAGCGACATGGCTCACCCCTCGCCCGTCCGTGCCGCGCTGCCGCTCTGGGGCCTCGCCCTGGTGCTGCTTGTCGCAGTGGCAGCGGTGTTCGTGGCGATGCGGTGGAGTACGGCCACGGACCAGCAGGCAGCGGTGCTCGGCGATGAAGCGGCGCTGTTCCTCGCGGGCGTCGAGAGCGGCGCCCCCTCGCTGGGCGACATGGCGGAGCGCTACTTCGAGGGGCCTGGCAGCGACTCGACGTTCGCCCACACGCCGTCGTTGTTCGTCGTTGATCGCAACGGCGAGCCCCAACTGATCTACCGCCCCCCGGCCGACGGAGTGCGCGCCGGAGCCGAAGAGGGTATCGACTGGCAGATGCACCTGGCGGCGGCAGAGACGGACCCGGTGCAGACGGTCATGCTGCCCGACGACCCGTACGTAGTGGCGATTCACGCGGCGCGCAACGGCCGCGCCTACCTCGCCCTCGTGGCCCCGGCGGTGTCCAACGGCCGCTCGTCGCTGCTCGCCCTCGCTGGGGGTATGGTCGGGACGGCTTGGCTGTTGCTCGGGTTTGCCCTGTGGGTATCGATGCGGGCTGCGCAACAGTGGCCGCTGGACCAACTGGCCAGCATCACGCGCAAGCTTGGCGCTCAGATCGAGGCCGACGCCGATAGCAAGGCGCTCACGGCCATGGAAGCCGAGGTCAAGGACGACATAGGCGAGGTAGCCGAGCCGCTGTTCCTCATGGCGAACTCCGTCGGCGGGCTGCGCACCCAACTCGACGAAGCGCGCGCGCACCTCAATGCGCTCTTCCAGGTCCACACCAGCTACGTCTTGCTCGTCACCCTCGACGGCACCATCGTGGACGCCAATCCCGCCTTCTATGCGGTGACGGGCTTGCCCCAGGAGGCCGTACGCGGCTGCACGTCGGACGTGTTGGACGAGATCATGCCGATGGAGCCCGTTCTGAAGCTAGCCCAGCGCAGCCAGAGCGAGGGGGCGGCCTTCGCCGACATCGACTACGCGATCCGCAGCTTGGAAGACGCCACACGTCCGGTCAAGCTGTCGCTGCTCGCCGTGCGCTCAGATGGCCGCCCAGCCGTTCTCGTCGTGGCCTCCGACAAGATGAAAGAGCGCACGCTGGAGCGCCAGATCGAGTCGTTCTCCGACTCGCTCGACTTGATGGTGGACAAGCGCATGGAGGAACTGACCAACGGCCAGCAGCGCGTCGACGAGTTGGTGGCGGCGACGGGTGCCGTGCTGATGGCGTTCGACCGGGCTGGCGGGACGCGCCGCTGGAACGAGGCGGCGGCCAAGCTCACGGGGTGCGAGCTCGCCCAGGTGCCGCACCTGGACGACGTACCCACTGCGCTGGGCCTGGACGAGGAAGACACCTCGGTCTTCTCGGCGTGGCTCTTTGGAAACGCCGCCGAGGCCTGCGTGGTCACGGTGCACGCCCGTTCGAGCGACTCCAAGCTGTACGCCTGGCACCGGGCTCGCGTGGACGAGGGGGCCCTAGAGGAGCGCCGGGTGTTGGTCGGGGTCGCCTTGCCGCCGTTTGAAGAGCCTGCGGAAGCCCCGCCACCCGTCGCGGAATCCGAGGAGGCCTCGCTGCCAGCTCCAGAGCCCGAGGAGGAGGTGTTGCCTGACGAGCCCGAGGGGGCGGCGCTATCCTTCGACGAGCTAGACGAGGTCGACCCCGAGCCCAATCCCTTCGAATTGGTCGCCGAGGCTCAGGCCCTGGCGCAAGAGCACATCGCCGTCCTCCGCGCCGAACTCGGCGCGCCGCTCGACACGCTGCGGACCTACACGCTGCGGCTCCACAGCAACACGGACCCTCTCTCGCGCGAGGCCGAGACATGCCTCCAGATGATCGACGGGGCCTCCCAGATGATCGAGAACATCATGACCCGTGCGACTGTGCTGCCCGATGACACCGCGTCGTTGCCGGAGTCGGCCTCCACGCTCAGGGCCAAGCCCTCGCGCCTCGCCGGGTTCGGCGATGGCGCCGACTTCCTCTCGGGCGGCGACTTCGCCCCGCTCGGCGACGACCCCATGCACGACGAATCCGAAGCGTCCACCTTTGAGTCCACCTAGCCGCTGCCAAATCCAGTGCGGCCCGAAATCAAGCTGGGTATGGCTCAATGGTTTAGCTACATTGTAATCCCCTGTTGACTGCCCGTCTTCCTGAACACATAGCGCGGACCCTGAGTCTCCCACAACGTTCAGGTTCACCCCTTCCACCACCCAGCACGGTTCACCCCCGTACGGTCTCGTATGTCCTTGCTACCCTCTGACGTCGCCAACGGCCATGCCACTGTTCTCTTCATCGACGCCGACGACGACGTGATGCAGCCTGTCAAGCGGTGGCTGCGCCACACGCTTCCGGCTGCGCACATCACGCACTGCCGCTCCTTTGCAGACGCGCAGGACTACCTCGGTGCCGCAGCGGTTGACCTGATCCTGGCCAGCGGGGTGCTGCCGGACGCAACCAGCCTGGACGTGCTGCGATACGTGCGCGAGCACCGCATCGCTGCCCCCGTCGTCGTGCAAGCGATGGTGCTGCCGGATGGCACGCATGCCGCGCTTCTCGATGCGGGCGCCGTCGATGTGGCCTGCACGCCCGAGCCTGCCGACCGCATCGCGCACCTCCGCCGGGTCTTCGGACTCGCCGAGGATGGCGACCTCCCCCTCGCGGCCGCTAGTGGCGAGATCAACCACTTGCGCGGGCTGCTCCGTGCCCTCTGCACGGAGGTGGGCACCGTGACGCACGACATCAACAACCCGATGACCACCATCTGTGGCAACGCCCAGTTCGTCAAAGAACTCGGGGGCATGATGGATCTGGATCCGATGATCGTCACCGCCATCGAGCACATCGCTGAAGCCAGCCAGCAGCTGACCAACGAACTCGACAAGCTGAACCGGCTCAAGCAGCACCTGCGCCAGCACGTCGGGCACGAGGCCGCACTGCCCAACTAGCGGCTCAGTCCTAGGCAAACCTCGGGGGCGGTGCTACGGCACTGCCCCTTTTCGTTGCGGCCCTGTTGCGTCGGCCCTGACGCGCTGAAGCACGCAGGCGAGGCGCTGTGGTGCGAACAAAAGCGGGAATTTATCACCGGGTACAAAGGAATCATTTTGTGTGACATTTCGGGCAATTGAATGCGGTGAGGGGGCGACTTGTAGAGAAAACGAAACAGATGGCTAAAGCAAACAGGGGGCAGCCCGATACCTGGAGCACGCTGGACGACGCCGCTTCGGGCTTCACCGCCTCAGTTCGTCGCCGGGTCGCAGCGGTATCCCCTCCCACGCACTCCCCTGCTTCGAGCCATGCCCTCCGTCCCGATGAACCCGTCCCACGAGCTCGAGCACATCGAGCGGGCTGCCGACCACCTTGGCGCGTTGCCAGAAGCTCAGCGCCGCCGCTGGCTCCGCGCCGTCGCAGCTATGGACAAGGCACGAGTCTACGACGCTTTCCTCGAGTTCAACGAACTGCTCAAGGACCCGGCCCTCGACGCCATTGGACGCACGCACGTCCAGCTCCAGGCAGTCCGCTGCCTCCGCGACGCGCCCATCGAGCGCGTCAAAACTGAGCTCGCCTTCGTTGAGCCGAACGACGCCTACCAGACGGTCGTCCTCGACTATCGCCTCGGCTGGCTGATGCGTCACCGGCTGGCTAGCCCCGTCGCGGCGCTGCAGTACTTCGACCGCGTCCGCGAGGAAGCCCGCTCGCTCGGCACCCGGCCGTGGGAAATCGCGGCCGTCTATCAGAAGGCCGGCATCCTAGCCGAGCAGGGGCAGTATGAAGAGGCCGTCGAGCAGTTCGACCGCGTCTACAATCTCAGCCGGCGCAACGGCCTCGTGGAGTACATCCCGAAGGCGCTCATGCACAAGGGCTATGTCTTCGTCAAGCAGGGCAACACGGCCGAGGGCGAAGAGCTGATCCAGAAGGCGTTCGAGCTCGCCACGCGCAACGACCTGATCGCGGAGCAAGGTGTCGTGCTTCACCAGCTTGCCTCGCTCTACCACCGCGAGTTCCGGTTCTTCGGCCTGGCGCTGGAGTACTACGAGCAGGCCCGCCAGATCTTCGCCAAGGTGCCGGTCTGGAACTCGATCAAGGAGCGCCTCGAAGCCGACATCCGCACCTGCCAGGAAGACCTCGGCGCGCTCGACATCGCCAAGATCCTGGGGCCGGTCCCGATCAACAAGTTGCGCCAGGAGTACCTCACGAGCCTCGTCAACGGCTTCGTCGGCATCCCTGGCATCGACAACCGATCGCAGCTCGGCGAGCGCATCGGGCTGACGCGCCAGGCGATCCACCGGAACATCAACAGCTAGGGCGCTCGACGCCAGCGCGCGTCGCGGGCCTCACCCCAGCCTGTTCGTGCCAACGCGCCACGGCGGTCTCTCAAGCGGAGGGCCGCCGTGGCGCGTTGGCGTTGGTACGACCCGCTGCCAGCACCGTGGGGAACAGGGATGCCCTTGTCCTGGCTAGACGAGGCGGCTATATTCGCACCTCCACTGCATCGGACGGCAGGCCGTCCATGCCAAGCTAGGCCGCAGGAACGGCTCACGCTTGTTTGTCCTCACACGCACCACGCCCGTCGCATCGAGTCCGTAGCGCTACTGCTGCCCGACCGGCTTCCGGCACGCCCCGCTAGCGCTCGCTAGACGCGGCTACCGACTCGCGTGTATCGAGTTCATCCGGGATCTTCGGGTTGCGCCGCTTTCTTCCACGAGGTGCTACTCGCCCTGGGCCTACCGAGGCCGTCCTACTGACTCGACTAACCGATGATCGCTCTCTTGCGGGACCCCCTCTCGCTTTCCGTATCCGCCCTGCTGTGCGTGTTGCTGGCGGGCGTGCCGCCGACGCTGGCACAGCGACCGGTACAAGACCGTGCCCCGGCGGCGACATCGGAAGCCGACGTGCCGACGACAGTCCTGCCGAGGCCAGGGCTTGACGCTACGGCGGAGGGCGCAGCGGGCCGCACGTTGGAATTCCCTGAAGCGTATCGGACCCAGCCGCCGGTGGTCCGCGTGGCTCCCCGTGTCACGCTCGTAGCCGCGACGGCGAGCAGTGCGACGTACGAGATGACCGTGACCTGGGCGGGATCGCTGGCTGACCGAGCCGCGCGCCTCACGAGCCCGGATCTGCTGCTCGCCAATGCTGCAGGCGGCTGGCGCGACGCTTCCGCGAGTCTCCCGCTGCCCACGTCCCGCTCGCCGCGCGTGGACGTGCTCGCCGCCGACTTCGACGAGGTGAGGCTGCCGACCGGAGCAGATCTGGAGCGCTGGGGTGGGCTGACGCTCGACCTTGCCCGGGTGCACGCCATCGGTATGGAACGCAAGCAGCCGACCGGGACGCTCAGCGTGGGCGTGCTGCGTGCGGACCCCGAAGCAGGCGTGCTGCGCCGCTACCGGCGCGTCGTCGTGCGTGTGACGTATGCCACGGCGTTCGCGTCGGGGCGGACGGCGGAGACCGACCTGGCGAGCCCGCTGGCACGCACTGCGTTCGCCCGGACCTCGCCGCACGTCGCCGTCGAGCGAAGTGCGCTTGCCGACGGAAGCTGGTTCAAACTGGCCGTCGCCCGTGAGGGTATCTACCGCGTCGATGCCGACTATGTGAGCAGCCTCGGCCTGGAGCCCGGCAGCGTGCGCGTCGACCAACTCCAGGTCTACAGCAACGGGGGCGAGCCGCTGCCCGCCCTCAACAGCGATCCACGCATCGCCGACCTCGCCCAGAACGCGGCGTGGACGCAAGGCGGCCCGACCTTCGCCGATGGCGGTGCGCTCTACTTCTTCGCCGAGGCGCCCAACGGCTGGCGCTACGACACGACCGAGACCGACTGGGAGCACTACGTCAACCCGTTCACGGTCACGACGGCATACTTCCTCCACGTGGGGTCCGACAGCGGCCAGCGCGTGTCCACGGCGCCGTTCCCCGGCTTCGCGAGCCCGCAGCGCCGGACCCAGTTTGTCGACCGCCTGTTCGTCGAAGAGGACGTGTTCATGGCGGAGTCTAGCGGCGGCGGCTCCGGCCTCGACTGGCTTGGGCAGGACGTGGTGGCGGCCCGCCCGCTGCGGAGCGTGCTCGACACGACGCTCGCTGGTCGCCTCGCCGGGCCCGTGCGCTTCGAAGCGCTCACGGCGACGCGCGCCAACCCGCGTGGCGAGATCCAACTCGAACGCGACGGGACCGTGCTGGCCTCGGCAAGCCCATCAGCCGTCCAACTCAACTCGCCGACCCTGGCGTATGCTCGGCTGTCCCGCCTCTCGTTCGAGCAAGACCTCGCGGCTGGGGAAGCGCTTCAACTCGACCTTCGGCTGATCGGCACGCAGAACAACCCCACCGCCTACCTCAACTGGCTCCGGGCCTTCGCGCCGCGTCAACTGCAGGCACAGGACGGGTACCTCCGTTTCCACACGCCGGGAGGCGAACTGGGCCGCTTCGAGTTTGTCCTGAGCGGGTTCTCCGGCCCGCCGCAGGTGTGGGATATCACCGAGCCGGACGCCATCCGAGCGCTGGGAACGCAGGCGGAGGGCGGTAACTATCTGGTGCAGGTCGAGGTGACCGACCTGGCGGCGCCGCGCGAACTCGTCGCGTTTGTGCCGACGAGTGGACGCATTGCGCGGCCGCCCGCGGGGCAAGCCGTCGCCAACCAGAACCTGCATGGCCTCACCGGCTTCCCCGACTTCATCATCGTCACCCACGCCGATTTCCTCCCGGCAGCGCAGACCCTCGCCGACTACCGCCGGGACCGAGACGGGCTCCGCGTGCTCGTCGTCGACATCGAGCAGATCTACAACGAGTTCTCAGGCGGCCACGTGGACATGCGCGCCGTGCGGGACTTCATGAAGTTCCTCTACGACCGAGCCGAGACCTCCGGGCAGTTGCCCGACTACCTCCTGCTGTTCGGCGACGGTCACTACGATTTCCGCGGCATCCAGGCCGGGCGCCGCGACGACGGCGGCGTAGTCGACAACTACGTCCCGATGTTCGAGTCGGACGAGTCGCTGGTGCTGGAGCAGTCCTACACCTCGGACGACTACTTCGGCCTGCTTGACGACGACGAGGGCGAGTGGCCCTACATCAGCCTGGCCGCCGTGAGCAACGAGCGGGTCGATGTCGGCATCGGCCGCTTCCCCGTGCGCACGCTGGCCGAGGCTGAAGCCGCCGTCGCCAAAGTCCAGCGCTACGAGGACCCCGCCAACTTCGGCCCCTGGCGCACCCGCTACACCTTCCTCTCAGACGACAACAACCCGTCCCCGAGCGACGCCGACCTGCACCTCCAGAACATCGATGTGGTGGCCGTCAATGCTGTCCAGCCGGCGGCGCCCTACATGAATCAGCAGAAGGTCTACACCCTCTCCTACACGCCGGATGTGACCGCTGTCGGACGCCGCTATCCGCAGGCCAGCGCCGACGCGGTGCGCGCCATCAACGAGGGGACGCTCGTCTGGAACTACGCGGGCCACGGCGGCATCGAGCGGCTCGCCGACGAGAGCCTGCTCGACCGCGAGGCGATCGCCGGGCTGACCAACGTCGGTCGCCCCACCGTCTGCATCACGGCGACGTGCTCCTTCGGGCGCATGGACATGATCGACAACCAAAGCGCCGCCGAGCGGATGTTCCTCCTGCCCGAAGGTGGAGGGATCGCCATGCTGACGACGCTTCGGGTGGTGTTCACGTCGGCGTCGCTCGAAACGCTCAACACGGCGCTCAACCTGCGGCTCAACGAGGCGCTCTTCGTGCGCGAGGCAGACGGCCGCCCGCGCCGCCTTGGCGACATCGTGCGGACGACCAAAAACACCGATGACGGGGCCGAGTCCAACAACCGCAAGTTTGCCCTGCTCGGCGACCCGACGTTGCGGATCGGCCTGCCGACGCGCACGGTGCGGCTGACCTCCGTCAACGGGCAGCCGGTCAGCGAGGGCGCACCGCCCGAGTTGCGCGCGCTCGAACGCACCGAGGTCGAGGGCGAAGTGCTCACGGCCGCCGGTACGGTCGACACCGCGTTCGAAGGCGAAGTCGAGGTCACCGTCTTCGACGCCGCGCGGCGGGTCGCCGTCCCCGAGGAAGCGCAGCGCTTCCAGGCGGGCGGCGAGTTCGAGGTGCGCAACGACCGGCTTTTCCAGGGCCGCGCGAGCGTGAGCCAAGGCCGCTTCCGCGTCGCCTTCGTGGTGCCTCGCGACGTGTCGTACTCGGGAGCACCAGCGCGCATCGCGGTATATGCCCGCTCGGCCACCCTGGACGGGGCGGGGGCTACGGAAGACGTGGTCATCAGCACCACCGCCGGAGCCGGAAGCAGCGACACCGCTGGCCCGCGCATGACGCTCCGCTTTGCTACGGAGGCCGACCTCAACGGCGAGCCTAGTTCGGACGAGGTGCCCCAGGCTTCCTTCGTCGACGGCGGCCTGGTCGGCCCGGAGCCCACGCTCGTCGTGCGGCTGGAAGACGAGACGGGCATCAACACGGTGGGCTCCGGCGTGGGCCACCAACTGCTGCTCACCCTCGACGGTGACGCTGCAGGGGCCATTGACATCGGCTCGTCCTTCGAGGGCGACCTCAACGATGCAAGCAGCGGCACCATCCGCTTTACCCTGCCGGAGCAGGCCGAGGGCCCGCACACCCTCACGGTCCGCGCCTGGGACGTAGCCAACAACTCCACGGAGGCGACGCTGTCCTACGTTGTGGCCGGCGACGAGGACTTGGTGATCCAGAACGTGCTCAACTACCCCAATCCGACACCGGGCCCGACCGACTTCGTCTTTGAGCACAATCAGCCGCCGGGCACGCCGGCCCGAGTGCAACTCCGCATCTACACGCTGGCCGGCCGGCCGATCGCCACGCTCGACGATGTGGCTACGCTCCCGTCCGGCACGCTCGAAGGCAACCTCGTTCGCATTCCCTGGCCAGGCCTCGACGACGACTTCGACCGGCTCGCGAGCGGCGTCTACCTCTACCGCCTCCGCGTCGAAGTAGAGCGCGCCGAGGGCGAGCGCCAAGTCGCCGAGCGCATTGAGCGGCTCGCCATCATACGCTAATCTGACCTGGTACGGCGTTGGCCTAGTAGCCGGCGCTGGAGAGAGTTTGTGCGAGGAGCCGCAGCGCCATCGCCCCCAGTGGGGCGCAGGCGATACCATTGCGGCCCGCGATTTGCTAGTTTATCGTTCTATTCCCAGTTCACGTCCACCTACCTCCCCGCGCCTATTTGATCGTTGCGACGGCATCTGCATTGTTGACATTCTCCAACACCAAACGAACTATGTCTCGTTTCCTTCGCTCCTGCCTCGCGCTGGCGGCCTTGGTTGCGCTCGCGCTGCCGGTCCATGCTCAGGTGGGTGGAGCCGCCGTCGTCTTCCTTCAGATCGAGCCGGACAGCCGCGCGGCTGGGATGGGCAACGCGGGTGTCGGTCTGGCCGACAACGCCAGCGCGGTCTTCTGGAACCCGGCGGGCCTCGCCTTTCAGGACGGCATCGAAGCCTCGATGACGGTCTCGCAGTGGCTCCCCTCGCTTCAGGCCGACCTCTACTACTACTACCTCTCCGGGAAGTACGCGATCGACGGCATCGGCACCTTCGGCGCGCACATCACCTACCTGGACCTCGGCGAGCAAGAGTACCGGGGCCAGAACAACGAGGACCTCGGCGTCTTCTCCGCAGGCGAACTGGCCGTGGGCCTCTCCTATGGCGGACGCGTCACGGAGAACTTTGCCCTCGGCGGTGGGGTGCGGTTCATCTACTCGAACCTCACCGACGGCGCGACCCTCGTGGGCGGTCAGCAGACCAACGCGGGCGTCTCCGTGGGCTTCGACTTCTCCGGCCTGTGGCGTGCGCCTAGCTTCAACCTCGGCAGCGTGGTCATGGAGCCCAACCTCGGCTTCAACCTCGCCAACATGGGGCCGACCATCCAGTACGTCGACGGCGAGCAGCGCGACCCGATCCCGACCAACCTCCGCTTCGGCGGCGCGATGACGGCCTTCCTCGACGACTTCAACCGCGTCAGCCTCGCCCTCGACTTTACGAAGACGCTCATCGACTTCGAGGACTCGGTTGACGACAACGGCAACCCGACGCGGCAGCCGAAGTCGTTCATGACCTCGATCTTCAGCGCCTGGCAGCCGATCTCAGTCGACCTCAACCCAACCGACAACGAGTCCGGCGAGAACCCGGTCAGCGAGGCCGACGAGTACAGCTGCGACCTCGACACGTCGTGCCGCGAACTCGGCGTGCTGGAGCAGCTCACGATCGGCCTCGGCCTGGAGTACTGGTACGACGACCTCTTCGCGATCCGCGCCGGTTACTTCTACGAGAACCCGTACAACGGCAACCGTGAGTATCTCACCTTCGGCGCAGGCATCCGCTACCAGATCATCGGCGTCGACCTGTCCTACATCTACGCCGTGGAGGAGAACTCGCCGCTCTCCGACACCATCCGCTTCTCGCTGCTGCTCAACGTGCTCAACTAGCAGCGCACAGCCAGCCGAAACGCGCGCGGGCGGCTCCGAGATGGGGCTGCCCGCGTTCGTTGTGTAGCGAAGCGCGAAGGTCAGCGCTCGGCCAGCGATCAGCGTTCAACGGGGGCCCAGATGGGCTCCGCGATGCCTGCGCGGTGGTTAACCCAGCGGGCGAGCGTAAAGAGGAGGTCGGAGAGCCGGTTGAGGTAGCGCGGGCAGGCCTCTGCGATGGGCTCCAGGTGGGCGAGGTCTACGGTCAGGCGCTCGGCGCGGCGGCACGTGGTCCGTGCAACGTGCAGCGCGGCGGCGGCGGCACTCCCGCCCGGCAGGATGAAGTGCTTGAGCGGGGGCAGGTCTTCGTCGAGCCGGTCGATCTCGGCTTCGAGCGCAGCGGTATGGTCCAGCGTCATGCGCGGGACCGGATACTTGGTGTCGTGCGGCGAAGCGAGGTCGCCGCCGAGGACGAACAGGTCGTGCTGGACGCGGTCGAGAAGGCTGTCGGCGTGCGCGAAGTCCGCCTCGGAGAAGCCGTCGCCTTGGTAGATCGTTGAGCCGAGCGACACCATCGACTTGAGGTGGGCGCGGGCGAGGCCGAGGCAGGCGTTGGTCTCGTCCACGGTGCCGTAGGCGTCGATGCGCGGGTGGGTTTTGGCGACGCGCTCGCCGCCGAAGAGGGCGGTGGTACCGTCGTCGCCAGTGCGGGTGTAGACTTTCATGGAGGTGAAAAGGAGAGGGGCGATGTGAGAAGTGGCTAGGCGTACGCGGCAGTCACGGGCGGGTGCCACAAGCGCCCGGAAACGGGTCAGCCTGCGTTGAGGAGACTGGAATCGAGATCGTAGCGGAAGTCGAGCCCGTCGGCCGACGGCGTGACGGTCGCGGTGACGCCGAAGACCTCGGCGATATGAGCAGGCGTGAGGACGTCGGCTGGCGTGCCTGCGGCGACGAGCCGACCCCTGTGCAGCAGGAGGACCTGGTCGGCGAGCCGCGCGGCGAGGTCGAGTTCATGGAGGGCTACCACGAGCGTCCGCCCGTCTGCGTGGAGTCGCTGCAACAGCGCGGCGAGGTCGAGTTGGTGCCGGAGGTCGAGGTGGGCCGTGGGTTCGTCGAGGAGGAGCGTGGGCGTGTCCTGCGCGAGCGCCTGGGCGAGGAGGAGCCGCCGGTGCTCGCCGCCCGAGAGCGTGCGGGCCGAGCGCTCTGCCAGGTCGGTGAGCTGCGTCGTGGTGAGCGCGTCGGCCACGGCGGCGTGGTCGGCGGCCGACGGGCCCGCCAGCCAGCTGCGGTGCGGCATTCGGCCGAGGGCAACGAACTCGCGCACGGTGAGGTCGAACGCGAGCGACGAGCGCTGCCGCACGTAGGCGAGCGTCTGTGCCCGGTCGCGGTCAGCCCACGTGCGAAGCGGCGTCCCGTCGAGCGCGAGGGCGCCGTCGTAGGGGAGGAGGCCGGCGAGCGTCCGCAGCAGCGTCGTCTTTCCGCTCCCGTTCGGCCCTACGAGCGCCGTCACCGTGCCCGGCTCGATGCGGAAGGACAGGCCGTCCAGCACCCGTCGTCCGGCGAGGTCCACGCGCAGGTCGCTGGCGGCGTAGCGCGGAGGCTGGGCGGGGGAGGCAGGAGGCATAAACCGAGGACGAGGGAACCGGAGCAGCGGGCAGGGTTGTAGCGCAACGCTCAGCACCGCCCACCGTTTCGATTTGCATGCTCCGTCTTCTCGTCGGCGTTCTCCTTTGTGGCCTCCTCGTGACCGCGCCAGCGTGCGACTCGGTGGAGGCGCAGCGTGACTTCTCCGCGCAGGCCTTCCTGCCGCCCAACGGCCTCGACAACGACGATTGGCAGATCGCGCCCTTCTTTGCCACGGCCGCGTTCTTCCTCGAAACGCCGTCGCCCAACCCTGTGCCCAGCGGCGAGGTGGTCGCCTTTACGCTCCGGGTGCAGGAGCCGAGTGCCTTCCCCGGCGCGATCATCTTGACCACGTCGTTTGACTTCGACGGCGATGGCGACGACCGAGAGCCGGACGAAACCATCTTCCTCGACACGGTCGAGTACGATGGCGGCGCGCAGTTCTTCGTGGACTTCGATCCCCGCCGGTCAGTCGGCGGCGTCACGCGTACGTTCCCGCCAGGGGCGACCTACCGCCTTCGCATTCTCGCGGGGGGCGAGGTCTTGACGTACGGCGACATCCGCCTGGGCAACTGAGGCGTTGACCCAGGCGGCGGCGTTGGCTCTGTGGCTCCCTATCGAACCAGCGTGACGCGGCGCGTGGTGGCGAACGTCTCGCCGACGACGCGAATGACGTAGAGGCCGCTGGCGAGTGCGCGGCCGTCGAGCGTCACAGTAGCCGTCGTCTCGGGCGCGAGCGGGCCGTCGTGGAGCGTGGCCACGGTGCGGCCGAGAGCGTCGTAGACCGCCACCACGACGTGCTGCGGCTGCTGGACGCTCAGCGAGAGCCGCGCTGTGTCGGAGAACGGGTTCGGGTGCGTGTCCGAGAGCGCGAAGGTTTCCGTGAGGGTAACCGTGGCCTCGACTTCCGGGCTGTACTCGAACGCGCCGTCGAAGTCGAGTTGCTTCAGGCGGAACGTGTAGGTGCCCGGCGCGAGCGCGTCGGTGCGAAAGGCATAGGACTGGGCCTCCGTCGTGGTGCCGCGGCCTTCCACGAAGCCGAGCGGCCCGAACGCGTCGGCCTGCGGGCCGCGCACCTGCACCTCGAAGCCCGCGTTGTTCGTCTCCGACGCCGTCGCCCAGGCTAGGCGCGCGGCCGTGCCGTCGAGCGTCACGTCGAAGGCGATCAACTCGACGGGGATGTTGAGGCCGCCGGGGTTGGGGGTCGAACTCACGATGGTCGCGGAGCCGTCCGGGGCGCGCTGCAGCGACTGTCCGTCAGTGTCGCTGCCGAAGTCCGTCTCGCCGACTAGGGTGGCGACTGGGCCAGGGAAGGCCGACGTGCTGCCGTTGTAGCGCGCGACGATGTACTCGCCGCTCGACGGGTTGTAGAGGAAGATCGAGTCGCCGCCGTTGGAGAGGCCGAGCGAGCCGTTACTTGCTGCAACGATGCCAGCAGGCGGCGTGCCAGGGTCCCAGGCTCCCACCACGACGATGAAGTCGCCAGGGTTGAGCACGGTGCTGGCGGTGAACGCGTGACGGAATCCGGCACCGTCGTAGAGCTCCCAACTCGAGATGTCCACGGCGCTCGAGCCGTTGTTGTAGAGTTCAACGAACTCGTCGTTCGACTCGGCGGTGCCGTCGCCGTCGGTGTCGAAGTTGTCGGACGCCGAATTCGGGTCGGCGAGGATCTCGTTGATGACGACACCGGAGAGGTTCGCCTGGGCAAAGGCAGGGGCGGTCCCCCAGACGACGAGGAGCAGCAGGAGTGAGAGGCGCATGAGAAGCGGGGTGCATGGGCAGGAGCAAAGCGCAGTTTACCCACCACACGCGATTTCCCCAACCGCGCCATGTAATCCCACGATTATGAGCCGCCTACTCGCCGCCCGGCTGCGCGCGTTCCTGCAGTTGCTCGAAGTAGCGCTTGATGAGGTCCTGGTAGTCCGGCGCGTAGCCCGATTCGAGGGCGCGGATGAGGTCGCGCCGGAGGCGGTCGGCGTCGGCGTCGCGCGGGGGAAGGGGCGGCGGCTCCGGGTTCGAGTACTCGTCGCCGGACCGTCCTTCGCGCTCCTGCTTCTTGCCGCGCTGGTTGATCGACTCCTCGGCTTGGAGGAGGCGCTCCAGGATTTGCTGCTGGCGTTGTTCGGTGCGGCGGGTGACGCGCCCCGACTGCAGTTCGCGGGCAGCCTCTTCCATCTGCTCGGCGATCCGCTGAAGCTGGCTCTGAAGCTGCGCGTCGAGCGTACCGTCCTCCATGCCTTGCTCCATGAGCTGCTGGAGTTGGTCGCGAAGCTGTTGCTGCTGGCGGGCCATCTGTTCGAGGCGCTGCCGCTGATCGCCCGAGAGGCGCTGCCCGGCCATGTCGTTGAGCATCTGCTGGATCTGGTCGCCCATCTGCTGCTGGCCCTGCTGGAGTTGCTGCATCATTTGCTGCATCGACATGCCGCCGCCGCCGCCGCCGGACGGATTGTTCATCATCTGGTCGAGCAACTCGGAGAGCAGCAGGGCGAGGTCGTTGAGGTGCGTCATGGACGCCAGTTGGTGCCCTGCGGCCTGCGGCGCTCGGCGCTCGGCGAGTTGTTCGGTGGCGAGGCCCATTTCGCGGAGCGCGCCGCCCGTGTGCTCCTGCACCTCGCGCGTCATCTGCGGGACCTCGCGGGCGAGCGTGTTGAGGCTGTCGGCGACCGTCGCGAGGCCGTCGGCGAGGCCGACCTGCTGCTGCGCCATCGGGCGGAGCGCGGGGCTATCGCGGGCAAGCGTCCGCGCGTCGAGGCCGAGGCCTTCCTGCTCCTCGCTCAGCGTGAGCACGTCGTCGAGCGCGCGGCGCAGCGCGGCGATGTTGATCTGCTGCTGCTCGCCCTGCATCTGCTGGCTCATCTGCTGAAGCTGCTGGCGGAGCTGCTGAAGCTGCTGCTGCATCTGCTGCTGGCCCTGCTGCGCGTCCTGGAGCTGCTGCTGCTGAAGCTGCTGGCTGTTCTGCTGCATCTGCTGGGGAAGCTGCTGCTGCTGCAACTGCTCGCGCATCTGCTGCATCTCCTGCGCCGGACCCTCGTCGCGGAGTTCCTGCATCTTCTCCTGGACCTCGCGGAGCAGTTCTTCGAGGGCTTCCATTTCCTGGGCGGCGCGCTCTTGCTCCTCGGCCAACTGCTCGGGAGTCTTGTTTTGCTGTCCGTTGTCGCCTGACTCCGGCTGCTCACCCGACTCGGACTGCTCGCCGTTCTCCGACGGCTCACCCGACTCGGATTGCTCGCCCGATTCAGATTGCTCACCCGACTCGGATTCGCCACCGTCTGACTCGCTCTGCTCCGAGTCGTCGCCTTCCGACTCGCTCTCCTCTGGTGCGTCGTCCTCCAGCGCTTCGGTCTGCTCCTGCAGTGCCTCCTGCGTCTTCGCTAGCTCCTCGGCGCGGCGGGCGGCCTCGTCGAGCTCCTGTGAGACTTCGAGCTTTTTGAACAGCTCCAGCGCGCGCTCCAGGCGCTCGCGGAACTGCTGCTCGTTGAACTCGAAGTCCTCCATCGCCTGCATCATCTGCGGGAGGTCCATGTTTTCCATCGACTCCTGCAGCCGCTGCAGCGCCTCCTGCAACTCGGGCGACTGGATCTCGTCGATCACGCGCTGCATCTCCTCGTACATCCGCTGCGTCTCCTCGTCGACGAGGTTCTCCTGCTGCATCTGGTCGAGGAGCTCCTGCATCTGCTCGGAGAGCGTCTCGGCTTGCTCGTCGAGGGACTGCTGCTGGTTCTGGAGGCGTTCGAGTTGGCGGCGATCCTCGTAGTCGGGCTGCTGATCGCGGCGGAGTTGGTCGCGGAGTTCCTCGAAGCGGCGGCGGGCGTCGTCGGCCTCGTCGCGCATCTCTTCCATCGTCTCCTCCGCTTCCTCCTGGGCGCGGTCGAGTTCTTCGAAGCGCTCGGCGAGGCTGGGCAGGCGCAGCGTGAACGTGCCCGTGCGCGCGGTCTTCGGGCCGTTGACGGTGTCGTTGTCGCGGACTTCGAGGTAGTAGGCGATGGCGTCGCCCGGCGTGAGGTCGAGGCCGGTGGTGGGCGAGAGGAGCCAGTCGTAGAGCACCTGCTGGTCGAGCGTGCGCGCGTCGATGGAGAGGTCGACGGCCTCGAACGTCTCGGTGGGCTGGCCGTAGCGGCTCTCCGTCAGCCGCCAGTGGAGGCGCAGGCTGCGGAAGCCGAAGTCGTCGGTGACGCGCACCTGGACGGGCACCTGGAGACGGTCTGCGAGGTCGACGTCGCCGGGGCCCTGAAGCGTGATCTCGGGCGGCTCGTCGCGGAGCAGGTCGAGGCGGTAGCGAACCGGGTCGGCGTTGGCGAAGCCGTCGGCGTTTTCGAGGTGGACGCGGTAGGAGCCGGGCCGCCGCAGCCCGAACGCGCCCGTCGCCTCCACGCCGTCGGGGGCCAGCGCCGCGCTGTCGGTCGGCGTGCCCTCGAAGTCTTCCAAGACGAGCGCAGCGTCGGCTACGGGCTCGTCGCCGAGCCGCACGGCCACTTCGACGCGGGTGCCCGGGAGCGCGGTTACGTCGCCGATGCCAGGAGCGAGGCGCTGGGCGGGCAGGCCGGTGTAGGCTGGTGGGCGGAGCGTCACGCGAAGGCCGCGCACGAGCGGGCGCGCCACAACGGTCGCCGTGTACTCGGGCGAGGTCACACCCGCCGTCTCGACGCGGTAGGTGACGGTCGAGCGCAGGTTGCGGAGCGTGTGGCTGAACGCGCCGTCGGGGCCGAGGGCGACGCGGACCGGCTCGGCGCGCGTCTCGCCGGGGCGCGTCAGCACGAGCGTGGCGGTCGCGGGGAAGCCGGTGCCGACGGGCAGTGCGGCGACCGTGAGGCTGTCGCCGCGCACGAGCTCGACGTCGCCGGGCGTCACGTCGAGGCGGAACGGCGCGGGGCGGTCGAAGGCAGCCGTCGGGTTGAAGAGACGGTAGGTGGCCCCCGTGAACGCCGTTGGCGCGAGCAGCAGGAACGCGAGCACACCGAGCACGGGCACGGCGGCGAACGGCGCGGCGCGGCGCACAGGTTGGGTGTCCTCGATGCGCTCGAACGGGATCGGCTCGACCTCTGTGCCGAGTGCCGTCACGGCGCGGTCTACGAGCGGCGTCGGCGCGTCCGAGCGGCGCCCGTCGGCGAGGTCGAGCAGCGCCGAGAGCCGGTCGCCGATCTCCGGGAAGCGCTGACCGGCGGCGGCGGCGGCCGTACGCTCGTCGCGGCCCGGCAGCACGCCATAGAGCCGCAGCAGCGGCCACGCCACGAAATAGCCCAGCACGACGAGCGCAGCGACCACAAACAGCGCGAGCCACAGCCCGCGCAGTCCGCTGCCGAGCCACCACACAGCCTCAGCGCCTGTGCCGGCGAGCAGCAGCAGCGCGAGCACGCCCGCGAGCACCAGCGTCCCAAAGGCGACCTCCGCGGCGGTCTGGCGGCGGAGCGCCGCCCGCAAGCGGGTGCGAATCGCGTCGAGCAGGCGGAGGGACGTGTCGCTCATCGGGGCAGAGAAAAACGGGCGCGCAGAGGGAGTTGCTGCGCAGAGGAAACACAGGGCGGACAACCTCGCACGTACACGATGGGTTCGCAAGCCGGTAACGTTTCCAGCCGGGCGCGCATTGCCTGCGGGAACGGTAGCACGCGTAATCCGATATCCCCTACCTTGGCAGGCCCCTTCTCGTTCACCCCTCTCGACACGCGACCATGGACCCCGAAGCTCTGCGCGCCAACCCCCGCGACCTCATGGCGGTGATCCTCGGCGGTGGAGCCGGGACGCGCCTCGCCCCGCTCACCATCCCGCGCTCGAAGCCGGCGGTGCCGCTCGCAGGCAAGTATCGCCTCATCGACATCCCCGTCTCCAACTGCATCAACTCGCAGGTCACGAGCATCTTCGTGCTGACGCAGTTCAACTCGGCGAGTCTCAACCGGCACATCCACCGGACGTACCGCTTCGACCGCTTCCGGCGCGGCTTCGTGACCATCATCGCCGCCGAGCAGACCCCCGACTCACGCGACTGGTTTCAGGGCACCGCCGACGCCGTGCGCAAGTCGATGCCGCACATCAACGCCTTCCCGCACGAGCACACGCTCATCCTCTCCGGCGACCAACTCTACCGGCTCGACTACCGGAAGATGTACCAGCACCACATCAGCAGTGGGGCGGAGATCACCATCGGGACGGTGCCGGTGCACGCCAACGACGCGCCTGGCTTCGGCATCCTCAAGACCGACGATGATGGCGTCATCACGGAGTTCCACGAGAAGCCCGCGCTGGACGAACTCGACGGCAAGGAGAGCAAGGTGTCGCAGGAGCTGCAAGACGACGGCCGCATCTACCTCGCCTCGATGGGCATCTACCTCTTCAACCGCTCTGTCCTCGGCTCCGCGCTCGACGCCGACCCGACTTGCACGGACTTCGGCAAGGAGATCATCCCCCGCGAGATCGGCAACCGCAAGGTGGTCAGCTTCCCCTTCGCCGACTACTGGAGCGACATCGGCACCATCCGCTCGTTCTACGAGGCCAACCTCGCCCTGGCCGACCGCGAGCCGGAGTTCGACCTCTACGACGCCGAGATGCCGATCTACACCAACGCGCGGATGCTCCCGCCCGCCAAGGTGCAGAACACGATGCTCCAGGACGTGATGATCGCCGAGGCCGCCGTGATCTCGGACGCCTACGTGGAGCGCTCCGTGATTGGCCTCCGCACGTCGATCCGCAGGGGCGCGGTCGTGAAGAACAGCGTGGTCATGGGCTCGGACTACTTCCCCTGGCACCCGCCCGCGAGCCGCTACCTCAACCAGGCCCCCGACGCGCCCGGGATCGGCGAGGGGAGCTACATCGAGAACGCGATCATCGACAAGAACGTGCAGATCGGCAAGAACTGCCGCATCACCAACGACCGCGGCGTGGAAAACGAGGAGGGCGACTTCTACACCATCCGCGACGGCATCGTGGTGATCCCGAAAAACGCGAAGGTGCCCGACCACACCGTGATCTAGGGTGTGGGCTGTCGGCTCGTGGCGGTCGGCTCTCAAGCTGGTGGTTGACAACGCGAAGTAGGCTGGGCAGCTTTCACCGCCGCACCGGGGCACCCAGTTGTGCGCTGTGAATCGACGTAGGGGGTTCGTACCTTGGGGCCCTCCCTTCGCTCACGCTCCTGACGGCGTCCCGCCCGCCCCGGCCTATGCCCACGGTTACTCCCACCGATACGGATCTCAAAGCGCTTGTCAAAGAGGCGCTCCGCGAGGTGCTCCTGGAGCGGCGCGGGTACCTCAAGACGCTCGTCGCTGAGGCGCTCGAAGAGCTCGCCGCCGACGAGGCGCAGCGCGAGCGCGAGGCCATCGAGCAGGCGACCCGCGACCACCTCATGGCAGGCATCAACGCGCAAGCCTAGCTAGGGGATAGGGCCTTGAGAATAGGGGATAGGGGGCAGCACGCATGGACCTTGGTGGAGCGATGTCGCGCTCTAGGGCGTTCGGTGTTTGGTAAACAGGTCCGTCGGGGTACGGCGCTTCCGGTCTGGCTCCTGTTCTATGCCCTATTCCCCATCACCCATACCCTCCTTCAAAGTGGTTGCGCACGCGACGACCGGGAGCCGCTCGTCATCTACTCGCCGCACGGCAAGGAACTGCTGAGTGCCTACGAGGCAGCGTTTGAGGCAGCCTACCCCGAGGTCAACGTGCAGTGGCTGTTCATGGGCAGCCAGCAGGTGCTCGACCGCGTGCGCACGGAGCGTGTCAACCCGCAGGCGAGCGTCTGGTGGGGTGCACCGCAGCCGCTCTTCATGCGCGCGGCCGACGAGGGCCTGCTCGCCGCCTACGAGCCGACCTGGTCCGATGTGCTCCCTGACGCCGCCCGCGACGCCGAATGGCGCTGGATTGGCACCTACCTCACGCCCGAGGTCATCGCCTACAACACCGCGACGCTCGACTCCACGCGGGTGCCGCGAGACTGGGACGCGCTCCTCGACCCCGCCACGGCACAGCCGCTGCTCATCCGCTCGCCGCTGGAGTCGGGCACGATGCGCACCATCTTCGGCGCGATGATCCAGCGCCAGCCGACCACCGAGGCGGGCTTCCGCTGGCTCGCCCGTCTCGACACGGTCACCCGCAGCTACACCGCCGACCCGACGCAACTCTACCTCAAGCTCGCGCGCGGCGAGGCGGCGCTCACGCTCTGGAACCTCCCCGACATCGAACTTCAGGCGCGTGACGTGGGCTACCCGTTCCGCTCCGTCTTTCCTGAGAGCGGCACGCCCGTCCTCGTCGACGCCATCGCCATCCCGGCCGGTGCCCCGAATCCTGAGCGCGCGCGGCAGTTCGTCGAGTTCGTCACGACGCGCGAAGCCTTGATTCGGCAGGCGCACGAGTTCCACCGGCTCCCGGCGCGCCAGGACGTCCCGCCCGACAGCCTCCCCGCGTGGATGCGCCAGCCCGTCCGCCCGATGGACCTCGACTGGACGCTGATGGCCGACAGCGGGCAGGCGTGGCTGGAGCGCTGGGACCGCGACATCAAGGGACGCGGGGCGGCGTTCCTGAAGGCAAATCCGGAACGATGAGCGGCTGGCAGCAGGCAGCGCTGGTAGCGCTCGGCGGCGCAGGCGGCGCGCTCGCACGGTACGGCGTGGCGCTCGCCTCAGCCCGATGGACCGCGACCGGCGCGCTCGCGGGGCTGCCCGTCGGGACCTGGGTCGCCAACATTGCAGGGTGCTTCCTGATCGGCCTCGCCCTCCCCTTTGTGCCCGGTCGCGACCCGCTGCGGCTGCTCGGCGTGGTTGGCTTCCTCGGTGGATTCACGACGTTCTCGTCGTACTCGGCGGAGACGCTGGCGCTCTTGGAGACGGGGCGGGTCGGGTGGGCGCTCGTCAACGCGCTCGGGAGCGTGGCCGTCGGGCTCGTGGCAGCGTGGGCAGGGTGGACGCTGGCTCGCACGTTCGCCTAGCACAGTCGCCTAGCACCGCTGACTGCACGCCGATGACTGCGATTCGCCCGCCGGAGTTCTTCCCGTCGCTGCCGGTCGCGGCGCTGCTGCTTTCTGCGGAGCGCTTCGTGGTGGCCGACACGTTCGCGTACAGCCGCCAGTCGTACCAGAACCGGACGCGCATCCGCACCTCGGCAGGCACCGGGCGTGACGCGATGTGGCTCACCGTGCCCGTCCGCAAAGGCCCACCCGGGCGTCCGATCCGATCTGTACCGCTCGCCGACTCTGCGGGGGCGTGGCGGCGGGCGCACCTCCGCACGCTCGCGGCGTGCTACAACAACGCGCCGTATTTCGCGCACTATGCTCCCCAGATCGAGCACCTCTTCGACGCGGTCTTCTCTGACGAGGGGACGCCGCCGATGCTCGGCACGCTCACGGTGGCTGCGATGCGATGGGCACATCGGGTGCTCGCCAGCGATGCGGAGTTCGTCGTGGCGTCGGAGCGCCCCAGCACACCAGCTACGCTCGTCGACGTGTGGCTCGACGTCGGAGCCGCACCGCTGCTCACCCTGCCCGATGCCGCGACGGTGGAGCGTGCGCAGTTGCCCGAGGTGGCGCAAACGGTGGCGTCGTTCGAGGAGAAGCCGCGCCGCCAGGTGTTCGACGGCTTCGTGTCGGGCTGCGGCCTGCTCGACCTCGTCTTCAACTACGGCCCGGCAGCGCGCCAAGTCTTGAGCGAGGGGCTAAGGCTGCCCGCGTAGGGACGGTCTAGGTTACCCACGTGAGGCCGCGTGAGTGCGGTCCCTCGTCACGGGAGCGGGACAAACGAGGAAAACGAAGGCGGCCTGTGGATCGGCGGCGGATTCAGGCTTAATGGGAGAGCGTGAGTCGCCGACACCATGGGCACACGCTTACTAGCCCCGCGCCCCACCTTTCGTGCCCCTCTCCGCGATCCTTCCTGTACTTCTGTGGATGGTCGCAGGCATGCACGGCAGCCCGGTTGTGCACGGCAACTCGGGGCACGACAGCTCGGGCGTGAGAGCGTCCGGCGATCCGCCCAGCGTGCGCATGGACAAGCAGGTGCGGACAGAGTACTACGACGTCACAGGCACGTCGTGGCAGGAGCTTGCCCACCAGATGCGCGTCAAGGGTCCCGGTGACTTCTTCGGGCAAACCGTTTACCAGATCGGCTACCGATACACATCGCAGCGCCTGGGCGATCGGTGCTGGGTGAGCGACGCCATCGTCACGCTGGAAGCGACCATCATCCTACCCCGCTGGCAGCGGTCGAACCAGACCTCAGGCACGGTGCCGTATGCGCTACGCCGCGACTGGGACCTCTTCCGCACGCGCCTCGAACGCCACGAGCAGCAGCACGTGCGCATCGCCGAGCGCGGCGCGCAGGAGGTCCAGCAGTTCCTCACCGGCGTCACGGGCGAGTGCGCCACGATGGACGCCGTCGTCAACGAGCGCGTGCGGGGCATCGTCGCCGAGTGGGACGACTACAACCGCCACTACGACGTGCGCACCGAGCACGGGCGCAGCGAAGGCGCCATCTGGCCGCTCAGCACGGCCGTGGCGCGTCGCTAGGGCACGCGGAGCCGCGGACGAGGCCATCGGCGTAGACTCACGGAGTCACCACCTCCCTGATTCTCCGCGCTTCCGATGTCGCTGTTCTTCCAGAGCATCCTCGACCGCCTCGCCGCCACGTTCGAACCCGAGCGTACGGGCGAGGCCGTTGCCGTCTTCCTCGCCGACTTGCTGACTGGCCTTGCCGTGTTCGCGGTGTTCTATGTCGGCTGGTGGATTCTCAACCGACTCCTGCGTGCCGCCTTCCAGCGCGCCGACGCCGACGCTACGCTCGCGAGCTTCATCCTCGTCACGAGCAAGTTTGCGCTCCTCGCCTTCGGCCTTGTGCAGGCGCTCGCCGCCGTCGGCATCAACACGGCGTCGCTCATCGCCAGCCTCGGTATCGCGGGGCTCACCATCGGCTTCGCGGCCCAGGACGCGCTCTCGAACATCATCTCGGGCATCCTCATCTTCTGGGACCGTCCTTTCGTCATCAACGACCTCGTGGAAGTCGAGGGCGACTATGGCCGCGTCGACAAGATCACGCTCCGCTCCACGCGCGTCGTCACGCCCGACGGCCGCATGCTCGCCGTGCCCAACGCGACGGTCATCAACTCGGTCGTGGCGTCGTACACCAACTTCCCCAACCTCCGGCTCGGCATCGAGGTGACCATCGGGGTCAACGAAGACCTCGGTCGCGTGCGCCGCCTGCTGCTCGCGCTCGTCGAGGACGATGCCGCGTTCATGGACACGCCGCCGCCGCGCGTGGTGGTGACGGCGCTCAACGACTACAACGTCGCGCTGGATCTGCAAGCCTGGCTCCGCGACGAGCGCCAGCACGTCCAGGCCCGCTTCGACCTCCGCGAGCGCGTCTTCGCCACGCTCACCGAGGCCGGTGTCGATATGCCGTTCGAGACGGTGCAGCTCCGCCCCGTCGCTGGCGAGCCACTCGACGTGCGGATGAGTCGGGCCGCTTAGCTCGGTGTCGCTTACTCGAACGTCGAGAAGTCCGCGGGGCGGCGCTCCATGAACGCCGTCAGCGCCTCGGCGGTCTCGGGCGAGGTGAGCCGCTCGATGAAGTGCGCGCCCTCGGTGCGGATCGTTGCCTGGATGGCGTCGGCGTCGGGGGCGCGGAGCAGCTGCTTCGTCAGCCGTATGGCGGCGGGGGGGCGCGTGGCGAGGGCCTCGCAGCGCTGTAGCGCCACCTTGAGGAGGTCGGGTTCGTGGACGACCTCGTTGACGAGGCCGTAGCGGAAGGCGTCCTCAGCGTAAAACGGCTCGCCGAAGAGCAGCCACTCGGCGGCCTTCTGCGGCCCGACGAGGCGCGGGACGAGCAGGCTGCTCGCCGCCTCCGGGCACAGGCCGAGGTTGACGAACGGCATCTGGAAGCGCGCCGACGGGGCCGCGTAGACGAGGTCGCAGTGCAAGAGCAGCGTCGTCCCGATGCCGACGGCGGGCCCAGCAACCGCCGCCACGAGCGGCTTAGGGAACGTCGTCGCGGCGCGCAGGAAGCCGAACACGGAGCTGTCCTCGCCGCGCGGCGGGTTCATCATGAAGTCGCCGAGGTCGTTGCCCGCCGTGAAGACGCTCGCGCCGCCGTCCTCGTCCTGCCCGTGGACGAGCACCACGCGCACCGCGCTGTCGGAAGCGGCCTCGTTCAGCGCCGCCGTCATGGCGTCGTACATCGCCGTGGTGAGCGCGTTTTTCTTGGCGGGGCGGTCGATGATGAGGCGGAGCACCGCGCCCTCGCGCTCGGTGAGAATGTTGGCGGACATGAAAACGGGGGAGACCGAGGAAGTGCGAAAAATCAAAGGTACATGGGAAGTGCGAGGTGTGAAGTGCGAAGTTGGAAGTAAAGTGAGCTAGCGCGTGGCACCACACGCTGAATCTGCCTCGACCCTCGACCTCCGACCTGTGCCCGACTTCGTTCTCCACGACTCGCTCTCCCGCGACGCCAAGCCGCTCGTCCCCGCCGCGACGACCGAGGACGGCACGCCGCGCCTGACGTTCTACGCCTGCGGGCCGACGGTCTACAGCTACGCCCACATCGGCAACTTCCGCTCGTTCCTTACCGCCGACCTCATCGTGCGCACTGCCGAGGCGCTCGGCTGGCAGGTCGACTACGTCTCGAACGTGACTGATGTCGGTCACCTCACCGAGGACGACGCGGCGGACGCAGCGGGCGAGGACCGCATGGCGAAGGCGCTCAAGAGCAAGGAGGGCGAGCGCTTCGCCAACGTGTGGGACCTCGCACGGCACTATACGGGGGCGCTCGTCGAGGATTGGCACACGCTGGGCCTCCGCGAGCCGACTGTGCGTCCGCGCGCCGCTGAGCACGTCCGCGAGCAGATCCGCGCCGTCCAGACGCTCATCGAGAAGGGGCACGCCTACGAGACCGAGCAGGGCGTCTACTTCAGCGTCGCCTCGTTCCCCGACTACGGCAAGCTCTCGGGCAACACCGAGGCCGACGCGCTCGACGTAGGGGCCGCAGCTGAGTCACGCGATGTGGTCACGGACGACGGCAAGCGCGACCCGCGCGACTTCGCGCTCTGGAAAAAGGACGACCAGCATCTCATGCAGTGGCACAGCCCGTTCGACGAGGGTACGTCGTGGGGCTTCCCCGGCTGGCACCTGGAGTGCTCGGTGATGGCGCAGAAGTATCTGGGCGACACCATCGATCTGCACGCGGGCGGCGAGGATCTCCGCTTCCCGCACCACGAGTGCGAGATCGCGCAGGCTGAGTGCCTCACCGGCAAGACGTTCGCGCGGCACTGGGTCCACACGCGCTTCCTCCAGGTCGAGGGCGCGAAGATGTCGAAACGGACGGGCAGCTTCCTCACGGTGCGCGATCTCACGAGCGACCCGGCCGACGGCGGGCGCGACGACTACGGCGCTCCAGCCGACCCGCTCGCGCTGCGCCTCGCGCTCATTGCCGGGCACTACCGCAAGCCGCTCAACTTCACGCGCAAGGCGCTTACCGACGCCGCCAAGATGCGCCGCCGCTACCAGGAGGTGGACGCCGCGGTGCAGGATGCGTTCGCCTTCCACGCCGAGAAGCAGTACGACGAGCGCGCGCCCAACTACCTCGCTGAGCCGCTTGCCAAGGCCTACGCCGACACCCTTGCTGCGCTCTGCGACGACCTCAACACGCCTACGGCCCTCGCCGCAGCCTACCGGGGTGTCAACATCATCGCGTCGATGGGCAAGCGCAAGGATGCGCGTTCGAAGAGCGGCCTCGACAGCCTCGCCATGGCGGCGAGCGCGAAAGACTACCTCGACCAGATCAACGCGCTCCTCGGCATTGTCCGTCCCGAAGCTGCTGTAGAGGAAGCCGACGACGATCCACTCGCCGAGCAGGTCGAGGCGCTGCTGGCCGAGCGCGTGGCGGCGCGCAAGGCGAAGGACTACGCCCGCGCCGACGCCATCCGCGACGAGATCGAAGCCCTAGGCGTGGAGGTGATGGACAGCCCGACCGGCTCCACATGGCGGCGTCGGATCGACTGATCCCCGGCTACCAGAGCTTCCACCACGGCTTCTTGCGGTCGGTGTCTTCCGTCGAGCGCATCGAGGACTCCTCGGCGCGGAGGTCAGCAACGGTGGTAGCGTCTATGGGACGACGATAGCGCGGGCGCTGGGCCGAACGTTCAGGCGCCCAGCGGTGCTTGACGAGCAGCGCGTGGGTACGCGTCGCGAGTGGGGCACCGCGCTCGGCGTCCACCATCGCCACGAAGCTCGCAAACCCATGCACCGCCGCCAGTACGTCGGGCGCGTCGCCCCAGCGCTTGCCCTTCGGTCCATCGAGTTCGATCTGGCGGAGCGTCGCGCGGAAGCGGCGCATCGTGGGACGGTCCACGCTCAGCTTCTCATTGACGACGAGGCCGGTGACCTCCTGGCGGGCTCCGCTTCGCATCACGCGGAGCTTGTCGGGGTGCAGCGTGAAGCCTTCGTCAGCGATGATCTGCGCCGAGCGCCAGAGCAGCTTCGTGACGTGCTGCGCGGCCTCGCCGGAGCCCGAGAACGTGAGGTCGTCGGCGTAGCGCGTATAGGCGAGGCCGAGGCTGTCGGCCATGCCCGCCATGCGCGCGTCGAGGCGGCGGCAGAGGATGTTGGTGAGCGCGGGGCTGGTCGGTGCGCCCTGTGGGAGGACACGATCGCCCTTCGCGACGAAGTAGGTCTGCCCGTCGAGGCGCGTCTCGTCGGTGTCGGGCTCGGTGCAGAGGAGCGCGAGGACGGTCGCCACCTGCTCGCCGTAGCCGAGCGCACGCCAGAGGCCCTTCACGCGGCGGTAGGTCACCGTCGGGAAGAAGTTCTGGAGGTCCATGTTCACCACCACGTCGGCCCCGACGTGCGGCGCGGCGTTGCTGGCGATGGAGCGACCCGGCACGAAGCCGTGCGCGGCGTCGTGGAGCGGGACGGCCGCGAGGAGGTGGTCGAGCAACCAGCGCTGGGCGCGCTTGAGGCGCGGCATCGGCGCGGAGATACGGCGCATGCCGCCGCGCTTCTTCGGCATGAGGAAGCGGCGGTAGTGGGAGACACGGGCCACGCGGCGGGTGAACGTGAGAAAGCGCAGCTCGCTCAGCTCAATGCCCATCGCGCTGGCGAGGTCGAGCGCAGTGCGGTAGACGGGTAGGCCGTTCTCGGCGAGGCGTTCGGGGTCAGTATCGGTGTGGTTGAGGCCGCCGGAGACGCCGTCGCCGAGGTACGTCACCTCCTTCGACTGGCGCTCGGCCCAGGCGGCGGCGCGGGCGGCGCGCTCGGCCTTGCGGCGTTCGCGTGTCTCCTTGCGGCGCTCCATCGCCTCCTTCATCCGGACCTGGCGCTGCTCCTTCAGCAACCGCTCGCGGTCCTCGACGAGCCGCTTCTCGCGCAGTAACTCGTTCAGCTCACGCTGCAACTCGCCCCGCCGCTTGATGAGCGTTTCGGGCGGCGACGGCATCGCGCTATCGTCCCAGAAGCCGAAGCGCTTCATCTCTTCGAGGACGAGTTCGTCCCGCGAGGTCTCCCGGATGCGCTTATAGAGCTCCTGCCGTGTCTTCGGCTGGACGCTGTCGAGCGAGGCGCCGTCTCCAGAAGTGGGGTCGTCAGGCGTCGGAGCGGTATCGTTGGTCGTGTCGTCGGCCATCGTCGGGCGCAGTCGTTGGAGAACGAGGTCGTCGGAGAACGAGGTCGTCGTGGAAAAAAGCTCGCTGCTGAGCCAGGGCCTTCGTAGATCCTGAGGCCTGGGCCGCTCAACTCCTCGCGGCCCCGGTCCCTACCCGACGCATGGGCTTCTCGGAAGCCCCACGGTCATCGCGGGTAGGGACCAGCGGGCCGCTCTGTTATGAGCGCGACCAGGGAAGCGGGTACGTACTCTGCGCGTGGACGGCGATCCGCCGCCCGGAGCCCCAAGGGGCTCGGTGCAAGGCAAGCCCAGCTACAGCTGGCGAGACAAAAGAAGACGGCGGCGAGGGCCTTCGAAGAACCACAGGACTGGATCGGTCAACTCCCCGTGGGACCGCATAGGTAGTCGCCGTTCGACGCCTCGGGCGTCACACGGCAACGCGACTACCTATGCAGTGTCCCACTCTGTTATGAGCGAGCCAGTGAAGCGGGGCAGTACTCTGCGCGTGGATGGCGATCCGCCACCCTGGAGCACCCGGTCAGAAGACCGGAGCTCCGGTGCAAGGCGGCCCCGCCGCCGTCAAATCGAGAAAGAACAAAATGCGTGAGGCAGTCGCGAACACGGCTTCACTGCATCACGGTCACACTAATTCAGCCGTCCGGCAAAGCGGGTGCGCTGCGCGTAGGCACGACGGAGCGCCAGCATGTGGACGCAGGGCCCCTTCATGAGCTTGTTGCTGACGAAGTAGTGGCACGAGCACGAGCCCGCCACGATGCGCTCGTCGGCGTCGATGGTGAGCGTCGGCGCGAAGGTCTGGGTGCCGTCGCGGACGGTGCCGCTGAGCACAAGGCGGCCGTCCTGCTGCGGCTCGGCGGTCACCTCGACCGCGCCCTCGGCGACGAGGCGGTCGGCTTCCTGCTCGCGCTCGCTGGCGAAGCGGAGGCGGTCGAGCGGGAGCGGCTCGCGGCTGAGTTCGCGCACGCGGTAGACGCCCTTGTTGAGGTCGTAGATCGCACGCCCAGCCTGCGTGTAGGCACCGAGTGCGGCGAGCACCGTGCTCCGGTCGAGGCCTGTCCGGCGGGCGAGCGACTGCGGGGCCTCCTGCCACGTCTCGGCGAGCGCGCGGAAGACCTGCTGCTTCGTCGCGGCGTCCACGTCGGCGCGCGGGGCCATGAGGTCGAACTGCCCCTGGCGTGACCAGTCGTTGGCCGTCCAGCCCGAGAGGCCGAGCGTGAACGTGAGGTCGCCGAGGTCGGCGAGGTAGAACGACGGGAGGCCGGTGCCGAGCAGGAAGATCGAGAAGGAGCGCGCGACGGGGATCAGCCGCTCCAGGATCGTCAGGCGGCGGCGGCCCCACACGCGGATCTCGTCGGCCTCGTCGCCGCGGTAGATCGAGCGCGGGCAGACGACCTCGATGTTCCACGGCTCGAACACCACGCGGACGGGCGCGCCGGGCGTGAGGTGGTAGCGCATCGAGCGCGGGCCCTCGCGCTCCTTGCGGCGCTTGAGCACGAAGAGCAGGTTGTGCACGTCCATCGGGTGGAGGTCGACGCGCCGCGCGGGCAGCGTCATCGCGCTCGACACCTGCAGGAAGCCGCGCACCCAACTGTCGGGCAGGTCGATCTTGACCTCCTTGTAGGCGTCCTCGTGCTCGGTCTGCACCTCGAACCCGCTCGGGTCGATGGCAAACTCGGTCGTCTTGTAGGTGCGGATTTTCTGGAACGCGTCGTAGAGCGCGGCCGAGTAGTCCACGTTCGTCGTCCCATAAGCGACGTCGTCGATGGTGTCGAAGACCTCGTGGCTGCAGCTCAGGCGGCCGTAGCTGGACTCGTCCTGGCTGAAGCACTCGAAGAAGACCTCATCGGGGTGCACGGTGATGACGGGGTCGAGGACGAACCAGAGGTCGCGGTACTTCTTGTAGGTGTACTTGAAGAACCGCTGGCGGGCGTCCCAGAACGGCTTCATGACGGAGCGCTCGGTGTTCCAGAGCGTCGTCAACTCGGCGCGCACGTCGCTGATGCGGGCGCTCACGTCGCCGTGTCGAGCCATAGCGTCGGCGAGGAAGGCGGCCTCCTGCTGGGCGAGCCAGGCCTCGTACTCGGTGCGGTCCTTTGGCTTGAAGCGGAGGTCCGACACGACGACATCGTGCAGCGCCGAGATGGCCTCGCGGAAGGGGAGGTGTTGCCGCAGCGTGCCGACGAAGTGGGTCGGCTTGCGCAGCGTATCTGGGGCGAACGACAGCCCCGTGGCGTTGGGCGTGGTCGTCGCCGTGGACGACCCGGCGTAGCGATAGTCAAACTGCATCGGTCACCTCAAGGCTTTTGCGACGACGTGTCGAGTCTGGTGGGTTCGGTGTCACAGCAAGTGTTGCGTAGTGCGTGTTGCGTATTGGAGCGAGGTAGTCCGATCCCTCTGGGCGGGAAAAACACGCAACACGAAACACGCAATATGTCTGGGCAAAAGAGCTAGTCATCTTGCGCAGCGTCGCGGTGAACGGGGACGGGCACGCGCTCCAGCAGGGCGAGGTCGGCGTCGGGCTGGGCGTCCTGGAGGTCGCGCATCGCAGCGATGAGCGTGGCCTTGTCGCCAACGGCGATGGTGGCCGAGTGGTGCGCGAGGAGCGGCGCGGCGAAGGCGGCGGCCTCGGGGCTGCGCGCAGCCTCGCGTGTCAGGAAGGCGAGCACACGGTCTTTGGCGACGCGCCCGCGGTTGACCTGCCCGAGCACGGCGCGGAAGTACGGCTCCAGCGCCTGCATCCGGTCGAGGTGGCCGCTCGCGTGGGCATCGAGGTAGTCGCTGGCGAAGCGCTGGACGTTGGCGGCGGGGTGCTCGCTGAGGCGGAGGAGATACGTCGGCCCGTCGCCCTCGTCGAAGAAGCGCGTGAGGAGCGTCTGGCCGTAGGCCTGCACGTCCGGACGCACGCTGTCCACGACGTGCACGAGCAACTCGGGCGTCCACACCTCCTCGTCGAAGGTCCGCGCGAAGAAGTCGAAGGCGAAGGCGCGGGCGTCGTCCCAGGTGGCGTCGAGCAGCGTGAGCGCGTCGATGGGGTGGGCGCGCATGCGGTCCGTCTGGCGCTCGACCATCGCGCAGGCGGCGTCGCGCACGGCGACGACCTCGTGGCTGGCGAGACGCGTGATCTGGCGGATCGTGAGCGTGTCGCTCCAGTCGCGCTCGGCGAGGACGAGGGCCCCCAACTCCTGCGCCAGGACTGGGCGCGCGTGGAGCAGGCCCCACAGCCGATCGCGGTCGAAGGCAGCGCGAGCCTTTGCGAAGGCATCGTCGGTGAGCAGCGCGGCGAGGTCGGCGTGCAGCCCATCGATGCGCTCGGTGCGGTAGAGCGGCGGCAGCAAGCGCTCGGTCAGCGCGAGGGCGAAGTCGGGGTGATCGGCGGCGAGTCGCAGAATTACCGGGCGGACATTCGCACGCACGTCGGCCTGCGGCGACTGCGCGAGCGCGTCGAGGACCTCCGGCTGATCGAGCAGCACGTCGTCCGGGAGGCGACCGAAAAGAGCGAGGCCGGTGCCGCGTACCTCCGCGTCGTCGGCCGTCATCAGCGCAGCGATGAGTGCGGCGGGCAACGCCTCGGGCGGCGTGGCGTGGTGCGCGAGGAGTCGGCCTCCCACGGCTTGCACCGCCGGGAATGGGTGCCGGACGAGGTCTTCGATGAGGCCTAGTGCGAGCCGCTGCACCGCGCCGGGAAGCAGCGCCAGCATCGCTTCACCGAGGTCGCGCAAGCGCGCTGCGTCGGTCTCGGCGGCGTCTGGATCGATCTCGTACGTCAGCAGCAGCGCCATGCAGCGGACTAACAGCGCTTCGTCGTCCAGGTCAGCCGGACGCTTGCGCCCGAGAAGGTCTCGCATCGCGCTGCGCACGTCGGCGTAGCGGTGCGCGAGCAGGTCGGCCACGAACGCCGAGTCGGTGAGGAGGTCGTCGGGAGCGTCGCTGAGCCAGCCGAGCGCGAGGGCGCGCGCCTCCAGCAGCGTCGCGTCGAGGAGGGCCCGCACGAGCGGGACGTTTGGGTTGGCAGGATCGTAGAGCCGCTGCGCGAGGTCGAGGCCGAGGCGGACGGTGTCGGCGTAGGGCCGCCCCAGGAGCAGTAGCACTTCGTCGAGGCCGAGGCGGTCGAGAAACTCAGGATTGGCGCGGAGGGCGCGCACGGCGAAGTCGTGGACCGGCGCGCAGCGGCTCTCAGCGACGAGGTGCAGCAGGCCCTCGGGCTGCGCATCCCACAGGTGCGGGAACGCCTCTTCACGCGCCTTGGCTTGCGTCCCCAACGTGACGCCCTCTCGCAGCGACCACGCTTTGTTGCCCTTCTTCAGTTGGAAGCGTGGGCTGTGCGTGTAGAGCACGTGGTTGAACGCCACGTACGGCGCGAAGGCGTCGTAGCGCGTCGTGCGCGACCGCATCGCGCGGTTCTGCCAGTCGTACCATCGATAGATGACCTCACGGGGCTCTTCGGCATCGGAGTCCGTGTAGGCGAGCAGCAGGCCGACCGCCATCTTGACGTAGGCGGGGTCGTCGGCCTCGCCGAGTTTGCGCAGCGTACGCCAGGCGCGGCGGCGCAGGTAGGCGCGCGTCTTCTCGGAGTAGCCGAGCGCGGCTTCTTCGAACGCCTGATTCGGCGTGAGGTCGTCGGTCCCTACCCACGCCGGGCCGTCAGGCGTGCGTACCTGCGTCTCGCTCCGGATGGTGCGGTCGCGCCACGAGCCGTGGTTGTACTCCGAGGTGGTCTGCCGGTACTCGACGTAGCCCGTCTCCTCGTTCTTCGTCAGGTGGCGACCGACGGTGCGGTACTTCCCGTCGTCGTAGTTCCACTCGTAGCTGGTGTCGAAGGCGCTCAGTCCAGACGACTCGGTGGCGAAGCGGTAGGCGAGGCGGCCGTACAGCTCAGCGTCGTCGCGGAGCTCGGCGAGCTTAAACAGCCTACGGTGCCAGTAGACGAACGGCGCGGCGAGCGGAGCCTCGACGGCGAAGGCGAGGAGCGTCTCGTGTGCGCCCGGCACATCGTATAGCGTAAGGCCGATGGCGTCGCGCAGGTCGTAGAGGTCCGACGGGGCGACAGCCCCGAGCCACGTGTCGAGCTGCGTGCGTCGAGCTTCTGGGTCCGCGAGACGCTCGATGACGTCGGGGAAGCCCGTCTGCTGCATCCGTCGGTTGGCCGCGCGCTCCTCGTCGTTGGCGAGGTGGTGTAGGGCCTCCTGGGCGAGGTCGTGGACGTGCCCGGCGTGAAGACGCTCCCACCGGCGCGGCCCCTGGGCGTCGAGCAGCCGCAGGATCGCTTTGCGCGCGTCTCCAAGGGCATCCAAGCCGCGGTCTTCAGCAGCGCGACCGATGCGGGCGAGCGCCCAGAGCGCGCAGTAGGCCCGCAGCAGCCGGATGTCGTCCTTCGAGGTCGGCCACGTGTCCTGCAGCGAGGCGGCGAGGTGGTCAAGCAGCGCTGTGACCGTTGGGAGCGCAGCCGTGAGGCGCAGTTCACCTGCGCGCCAGAGCACGCGTTCCACGGGCCAGTCGGTCTCGGCGTCGGGGTTGGCGAGCGCAGCGTCGAGACGCGCAATGATCGCTGCAGCCCGCGCTTCCGCATCGACGGGACGGCGCGACGTGGCTGAGTTGGCGGTGGCTGAGTTGGCAGGCGTCTCGACATAGCCCTTCTTCGTCTTCGCGGCGACGAGCTTCTCGAAGAGCGCCTCGGCTTCGTCGCGGTCCACCGGGAGGTTGGTCTTCGGGATCTCGCGGAGCGCCTGGCCGCGGCGGCCGTAGCGAACCGTCACCAGGAAGCCGCCGTCCTCCTCGCGGAGGTCGACCTCGTAGACCTTGTCGGACGTGCCCTCCTGAAAGGCAAGGCGAGTCTGTCGGACGAGCGGCATGGCTGCGGAAAGGATAGGGCGGCGTGTGATTCGATGCCAACATAAACCGTAGGTAGTGACAACAAAATGTCATAGCCTTGGAAAAAAGCTGTACGCAGAAAAAAACCGCCGCCCTCAGTGTGAGGACGGCGGCAGGTGGCAGCCGCGCGCGCGGTCTGGTCGGGTGTGTCAGACGGTCGCGTAGCTGTTCTCGTCCACCGGCTCCGTGAACTCGGGGTAGGCCGAGATGGCGTGCTCGTGCAGGTCGAGGCCCATCTCTTCGATCTCGCCGTTGAGGCGGACGCCCATCGTCTTCTTGAGGAGCGTGAAGAGGACGAAGGCCACCGGGAAGGTCCAGGCGAAGGCGGCCACGATGCCGAGCAACTGCACGCCCACGATACCCATGTTGAACATCGCCTCGGCATTGAACAGTCCGGCCGCAAGCGTGCCCCACGCGCCGCAGACGCCGTGGACCGCGATGGCGTCGACCGGGTCGTCCACGCCGATCTTCTCAATGCCGATAGCGGCGAAGACGACGATGATGCCCGCGAGGAAGCCCGTGATGATCGCAAAGTCCGGCGTGAGGTTGGCGCAGCCCGCCGTGATGCCGACGAGGCCCGCGAGGACGCCGTTGAGCGTGAACGAGACGTCGGGCTTGCCGGTGCGGAGCCACGTGATCGCCATCGCGCCGACGGCACCCGCGCCGGCCGCGAGGAACGTGTTGAGCGCGATCAGGCCGATCGAGGTGTCGCCCGTGGTGGTCGAGCCCGCGTTGAAGCCGAACCAGCCAAGCCACAGGATGAACACGCCGAGCGCCGCCTGCGGGAGGCTGTGGCCGGGCATCGGCTGCGCCTTGCCGTCGATGTACTTGCCCATGCGGGGACCAACGACGATGGCCGCCGCGAGTGCGGCCCAGCCACCGACCGAGTGCACGACCGTCGAGCCCGCGAAGTCGATGAAGCCGAGGCCTTCGAGCCAGCCCGAGCCGTTGAAGAGACCGCCCCAGGCCCACGAGCCGAAGACGGGGTAGATCAGGCCCGTGAGCAGGATCGAGAACATGAGGTAGCCCGTGAACTTCGTCCGCTCGGCGACAGCCCCCGAGACGATGGTCGCGGCGGTGGCGGCGAAGACGGCCTGGAAGAAGAAGAAGGCATAGATCCACGACTGATCCTGGCCCTCGATGCCCTTCAGGAAGAAGCCGTCGGTGCCGATCCAGCCGCCAGCGGTCGTGCCGAACATCAGCGCGAAGCCGACAGCGAAGAACACGAGCGAGCCCGCGCCGACATCCATCACGTTCTTCATGATGATGTTGGCCGCGTTCTTGGCGCGCGTGAAGCCGGTCTCCAGCAGCGCGAAGCCCGCCTGCATGAAGAAGACCATCGCGGCAGCGATGATCGTCCAGACGTAGTTGAGGTTGACCTGCACCGTCTCAGCGGCGGCGACGCCTGCGTCAGGACTGTCCTGCGCGAGGGCCGCGGGCGCGACGAACAGCGCAGCGAGGAGAAGGGAACGGTTCCGGGACATGGGTTGGAAGCGTGTTGGATGAGGTGGTGATGGACGAGAAAAGTGGACAGGAGTGACAAATGGTCAAGTATCAAGTAGCAAGGGGAGACCCATGTCACTTGCTTCTTGCCACTTGCCTCTCGTTCAGAAGCTGACGCCGAAGACGAGGTAGGTGCGCTCGAGCTCGGGGTTGAGCGTGTAGCCGACCATGACGGGCAGCGCAAACTCGTCGCTGAGGGCGACCTCGCGCGTGGCTGAGAGCGTCACGTTGACGACCGCGAAGCCGTCGGTGAGGTAGAAGGCGCTCTCCATCGGCACGACGCCGAGCGCGAGGCCGAGCTCGACCTCGTCGAGCGGGAGCGCGTAGCTGGCTTCGAGGTAGGTCGAGATGTTCTGGTCGCCGCTGCTGTTGAGGTCGCCGTTGCCGAAGACGATGGCTGCGGCATAGAGCGATACGGGAATCGTCTCGGTGCCGTCAAAGCTGACGAAGGGCTCGATGAGGTGCGCGTTCTCGTAGTCGAAGAAGTCGAAGTCGCCGTCGTCGTCGGCGGCACCCAGGGATGGGAAGTAGTAGTCGGTGACGCCAAACGAGACGGGACCGACGGAGGCCGAGACGTAGAGGTCGTGCTCGTTGGCGCCGCCGAAGTCGGTGCCGACGGAGTAGGACGCCCAGGTGCCAACAGTGACGGAGCCGCCCTCGAACTCGGCGGTGTAGTCGAGGAAGGGTTGGATGCTGAGCGACTCGCCGAAGTCGTAGCCGCGCCAGACGTAGCGGCTCATGACGTCGGCACCGAGGCCGAGTTGGGCGAAGGAGGCAGGCGCCATGACAAGCGCGGCAAGGAGAAGGGTGAGGAAGCGGGACATCGGGGTCATCCGGATGGGTGGGGATAGGGCGTGGCGGGGGAGATGACCGCGACGCCGCCGTTCGTGGAGGGATGCAGGCCGAGTGCGCCTCGGAAGGGAAAAAGCGCACTCGGGCTGCCGAACTGACGGGCCGAGTGGGTGACTGCCAATTGAATTAATGCCTGGGAGTCGTCCAACTAAAAATGTTAAGGGCATGTCGATAGCCCACGAGTGCAGCCTCGTCGCCTCACGGGCATCCATGAAGGAAGCGGTTTTTTGCCGCTCCACGCCCGGATTCTAGCCCATCAAGAAATGATGAAGGAGTAGGTTGGGGAGGCGCTCGGACTTCCGAAAGCGGTTACGAAACTGTTACGCCCTAAAAAAATGAGGCGAGTTTCGGTCCCTTGGCCCCGCGATCCTACCGGCTCCGCAGCAGCGCCGCGATCAGCGCGATGCCCGCCGTGTAGACCGCCGAGCCCAACCACAGGCCCGTTACCAGGAAGAGCGTGCGGGTGTCCTGCGTGAGTGCGAGCACGAACACCACGATTACGTTGTGCACCAGCGCCACTGCCAGCGCGGACATCGCCGTCTGCGCGGGACCTGAGCGCAGCATCTCGTTCTGCTCCGTCCGAAACTGCCCCGCCACAAACCCGATGATCGTCTTGGAGAAGGCCTGGAGCCCGAGCAGGCTGGGATTGACGAGCAGGTCTGCGAGCAGCCCGGCACCAAAGCCCGCCACGGCCCCCTGCACGCGCCCATAGCGCAAAGCGGCCACGGTCACGAAGAGCAGCACCGCATCCGGTGTCACGCCAAAGACCGGCAGCCGGCTCAGCAGCAGCCACTGCAGCACCACCACGCCGAGGCCGGTCAGCACGAGGCGGAGCGAGGCGGGCATGAAGGGCAGGGCGGGGTGGGAGCAGCGAAGCGCTCAAGTTACGCCCCACGCCTGCCCGGAACGGCGGCTACCCTTGCGCTAGGCCGCCGCTCGTGATGGCGGCGGCGATCTGGTCGATGGCATCGGTGATGCGACCCGACCGCGTGGTGTAGTGGTTCGCTACCACGCTGAAGGCGTAGCGCGTGCCGTCAGGCCCGGTGGCGTAGCCCGAGAGCGCGCGGACATATTCCAGCGAGCCGGTCTTGGCGGCCACCGGCACGCCTTCGAGCCGCGTCGAGAGCGTCGTAGCGCGTTCGCCGCCGCCGGGCATCGAGGCAACGTAGAGGGCGCCGTGCTCGTGGCCGACCATCACCGCGAGGAGGCGGCCCAGCATCTCGGGCGTGACGAGGTCCTTGCGCGAGAGCCCCGAGCCGTCGCGCACGGAGAGGCCGCGTGTCGGGAGGCCCTGCCGGTCGAAGAAGCCCACCACAGCGCTACGCCCGCCCGAAAGCGTGCCGCGCGACGACAGGGCGCGGAAGAGGTGCTCGGCGTAGAGGTTGTCGCTGCGCTTGTTGATCTCGTCCACGAGCCACGACACCGGCGGCGAGCGGTGGACGAAGAGGGGCTCCCCCGTGGCCGTCGGCAGACTGGTGAGGTCGGCGGCGTCCACGAGCGTAGCGTCGACCTCGATCCCGACGGCTTCCAGGCGCTGCTGGAAGTGATGCAGTGTATAGAGCACCGGCGCTTCGACGGGGATGCTGGCGAGGCCAGCGTAGCGGTAGGACACCGAGCCGGTCGCGTCGTAGGTGTTCGTGCCGAGGCGGCGCTGGATGCGCAGGGGGCTGTAGCCGCGTCGCCGCCGGTGCGTACTCACGGCGTTGTTGAGCCGAAAGAAGCTCTCGGGCTCGGCGGTCACCCGCGCGGCCTGGCCGGCCCGTGTGCCTTCGATGCGGAAGCGAAGCAGATTGTCGGCGTAGCTCAAGCCGCTCGTGGCAGGCGCCCACGGTTGCCGGTCGAGGTGGTTCAGGTCCCAGCCTGGCGCGTAGGTATCGCCTGCATCGAACGCGCGCCCGTCGCCGACGAGGCGGCCGGTGATCTTCGTCACGCCCGCGTCGGCTAGGCTGCGCGCCCACGCGGCGAGGGGATCGGCCCAGACGGTGTCGGCCACGCGGCGGCTGCCGAACGTCGGGTCGCCGCTGCCTGTCAGGACGAGGTCGCCGTCGAGCGTCGAGCCGTCCGTGTTGCCGCTGAAGTGGAGCGTCGTCGTGAAGCGGTGGTCGGGCCCGAGCACGTCGAGCGCGGCCGCCGTGGTGAGCAGCTTCTGGTTCGACGCGGGGATGAAGTTGAGGCTCGCGTTGCGGCGGTACACCACCCGTCCCGATTCGAGGTCCTGGACGTAGATACCCCAGAACGCCTCGGGCAGCTCCGGGTCGTCCAGCACCGCGTCGATGGTGGCAGCCATCGGGGCGGGAGCCATCGGGGCGGGAGCTACCGCGGCGGGAGGCGCGCTCGGGGCTTGGGCGACGGCGGGTAGCTCGGCGGCGGGTGGCTCGGCGGCTACCGAGACCGCGTGTACTGGGAGTGCGACGGGCGGGGCCGTTCCGGGAAAAAGCAGCAGGGCGACCAGGGCCGCGAGCGTGCGGACCGGCAGCATCGAGAGACGCAGCATCAGGAGACGGGCGAAGGAGGGGCGCATACAGGACGAAGCAAGCTACAACCCCGACGAAGAGCAGACGGACCTAATCGACGGTGCGACACGGCCCCTGTGTTCCCTGCACGGCGCGGAGGAGGACGCCTCAGATTAGAGGAAAACCCGTACGTTGAGCACGCGCGTCGTCCGGCGCGCCTTGTCTCCCCCGACCTGCTCCCCTGCATCATGTCCGCCGACCACACTCGCCCCGTCGTCTCCGCCTACGAGATCGCTACCGCCAACTTCAACGCCTCGGCCGGGCGGCTTGGCCTGCCTGATTCCTGGAGCACGCTCATCCGCACGCCGTTCCGCGAGATGAAGGTCGAGGTCCCCCTCACGCGCGACGACGGCTCGCTGGAGGTCTACACCGGCTTCCGCATCCAGCACAACGGCGCGCGCGGTCCGTTCAAAGGCGGCATTCGCTACGCGCCCACCGTGGACGACCAGGAGGTGCGCGCCCTCGCCGAGATGATGACCTACAAAACGGCCCTCGTCGATATCCCGTTCGGCGGCGGCAAGGGCGGCATCCAGGTCGATGCGCGGACGTTGAGTGCGCGCGAACTCGAACAGCTCACGCGGCGCTACATCTCGCGTATCCACCTCATCCTCGGCGTCAACCGCGACGTGCCGGCTCCGGACTACGGCACCAACGCGCAGGTGATGGCGTGGGTCGTCGACCAGTATGGCCGCCAGCATGGGCACAACCCAGCCATCGTGACGGGCAAGCCGCTCGAACTCGGCGGCTCGCGGGGGCGCGCGGCGGCAACAGGCCGCGGCGTGATGCTGCTCACCCTCGAAGCGGCCAAAGATCTCGGCATCGACGTGGGCGACCTCCGCGTGATCGTGCAGGGCTTCGGCAACGTGGGCATGAACGCGGCGCTGCTGCTGCACGAGGCTGGCGCGAAGGTAGTGGCCGTGTCGGACATCTCAGGCGGGCTGTTCGCAGCCGACGGGCTCGACATCCCCGCCCTTGAGCGCTACGTCGCCGAGGTGGGCCACCGCTCGCTCGCGGGCTACGTCGCGCCGGGCGTCGACGCCGTGAGCCATGCCGACTTCATGGCACTCGATGGCAATGTGCTCATCCCGGCCGCCCTCGAAGCCGCGATCCACCAGGGTAACGTGGACGGCGTCAAGGCGAAGCTCGTCGTGGAAGGTGCCAACCTGCCCGTGACACCCGAGGCCGACCGGCGGCTCGCCGAGCGCGGCGTGGTCGTGATCCCCGACATCCTCGCCAACGCGGGCGGCGTCACGGTGTCCTACTTCGAGTGGAGCCAGAACTTCCAGCAATACACCTGGCCCGAGGACGAGGTCAACGCGAAGCTGAAGCGCATCATCCTCGATGCCTACGCCAACGTCAGCGGCCGCGCGAAAGCCGAAGGCACGACCCTCCGCGAGGCTGCCTTCGATATCGGCATCGAGCGCGTCGTCCAGACCGAGAAGCTGCGCGGGATGCTGTAGAGTAAGGCAGAAGGATGAAGTGAGAAGGCAGAAGTTCAGAGGCGGCGGCGGTGTTCCTAGTCCGTTGTCCGTAGCGGGCGATGAAGTGGCACCCGTAAGCAGCACGGATCACACAGCGTCCTGGCTGGGTTCGCGGTGGAAACCAACCCACTCTCGCCATGCGCCTGCTTCTCCTCTCGCTTCCCCTCCTTCTGGTCGCCTGCCTGAACCCCGAGCCTGCCCCTGAGCCCGGCGTGCCGACAGCGCCAGTGTCGTTCGACGCCCCCGACGAGTACGGGCCCGGCTATGGCGTCCCCGAGGACGAGTTCGGGGCCTACTGGTACCAGGGCCTCGCGGAGATCACGAGCTACGACCTCGACCAGGCCCGCTACGGCGCGCAGCACGACGGCGAGGCGGTGCTCGTCTTTGTCACGGAGCCGTTCTCGCGCAGCAAGCAGGTCAAGCTCGACCGCTCGACGGGGAGTGACGACGAGGCGACCGTGCTCAAGCTCAACGCTACCCGCTCGTTCCTGACCGGCATCTATCCCTATTCGATGATGTCCTCGGTCTTCCAGCCCGTCGACGCCGCGCCTGCGCTCAAGGTCACGACGACCTCGCAGGAATGGTGCGGCCACACGTTCACGCAGCTCAACCGCTCCGGCACGGGCTATGACCTGGAGTTCCGCTCCTACTTCGAGCAGGAGGGCGACCAGGACCTGAGCTTCGACGACGTCCTGCTCGAAGACGAAATCTGGACGACGCTCCGCCTCAACCCCGACGCGCTCCCGACGGAGCCCGTCGAGATGCTGCCGGGCACCGTCTACCAGCGCCTCAGCCACATCGACTGGCAGCCGCACACGGCCGAGCCGTCGCTCTCCGCGCCCGACGCTGACGGCATGCGCACCTACACGCTCACCTACCCGAGCCTCGGCCGCACGCTCGCCATCCGCTTCCAGGCCGCGTTCCCGCACGTGATCGAGGGCTGGACCGAGACGCGCCGCGCCCGCGGCCAGGCCGTCACGACGACTGCCACGCGCCGCGCCCAACTCATGACCGCCTACTGGGGCCAGAACAGCCCCGAGGACGAGGCCCTCCGCGAACAGCTGGGGCTGTAGAGAGTGCGGCGGTGTCGCAGTGCAGCAGGTGTCGCGGTGAATGTTGACATCATGAAGCGTGGCGAGCAACCTTGCCTCACTGCCTCACTGCCTCACTGCCTCACTGCCTCACTGCCTCACTGCCTCA
>JBCBEX010000001.1:0-191954 GCA_038528235.1 Bacteroidota bacterium | reverse complement strand
AAATATTTCAAACTTAAATATGAAAACGCTTCCGGTTGCCCTGCTCAGCTCGCGCGAACGGTTCGTTGAAGCGCCCCACTGAAAGCCGCCTCATCGAAGAGGTGAGTGCGCTCTACGAGTCGTTTGGCCTCCGGCGGCTCCAGGCGCTCATCGTGGGCCTGCTCATGAGCCAGGCCGAGGCCCGCTCGCTGGGCGAGATCGCCGAGCTGCTCGGGCGCAGCAAGGGGCCCGTCTCCATCGCCGCGCGCGACCTCGCCAACAAGCACCTCATCCGCAAGGTTGAGGGGCCGGAGCCACGCAAGGACTACTACACCGTCCACCGCGACTTCTTCCTCAACGCCTTCGCGTTCAACATGGCCACGGTGCGTGAGAGCCGCGCCGTGGCGCAGCGCTTTCTCTCGGCTGCCACCGAGGATAGCGCGGCCCTAGTGGACGGGGCCGCCGAGCACCTCCGCCGGATGACCACGTTCTACGGCCTCATGGAGCGCTTCCTCGCCGAGTTCACGACCACGTGGCAAGAGCGTGGCGACTCGCTGCGCCCCGACGCCGTCGCGGCGACCGACATCGAGGTGATCCCGGCGGCCCCGTCTGCTTCGGCTCCTGACGCGTCGGTGCCCGGCCCCGACACCACTTAAATCTCCCTCCTCCATCACCCCGACGCGCAGTGCGTCGCTATCCCCCACCCTCATGCAAGCTCCTGACGCCCGCACGGGCTCCCGCCTCGAAGGCCGCGTGGCCGTAGTCACTGGCGGCAGCCGTGGCATCGGCTACGCCACTGCGATCCGCTTCGGCCAGGAAGGCGCGCAGCTCGTGCTCGCCGACATCAACGCCGAGACCGGCGAAGCCTCCGCGCAAGCCCTCCGCGACCTCGGCTACGACGCCCTCTTCGTCCAGACCAACGTCGTCGAGCCCGAGCAGACGCAGGCGATGGCGCAGGCTGCACTCGACGCCTATGGCCGCATCGATATCCTCGTCAACAACGCCGGGGTCACGCGCGACGCCACGCTCAAGAAGATGTCCGAGGAGGCCTTCGACTTCGTGATCGACGTCAACCTCAAGGGCGTCTTCAACGCCACCCAGGCCGTCATCCCCGCGATGATCGAGCAGGGCCACGGGCGCATCCTCAACGCGGCGTCCGTGGTGGCGCTCTACGGCAACTTCGGCCAGACCAACTACGCCGCCACGAAAGCCGGCGTCGTCGGCATGACGAAGACATGGGCGCGCGAACTCGGCCGCAAGGGCATCACGGTCAACGCCGTCGCGCCGGGCTTCATCCAGACCGACATGATCGGCAGCGTGCCAGACAAGGTGCTCGACATGTTCGTCGACAAGACGCCGATGGCGCGCCTCGGCCAGCCGGGCGACATCGCGAACGCCTACCTCTTCCTCGCCTCCGACGAGGCAGGCTTCGTGACCGGCACGGTGCTGAGCGTGGACGGCGGGCTGGTGCTGTAACGAGGTGCAGAGTCGAAGGTCAAAGGTCGCCAGTCTTCTTTCGTTGGACCAACAGCCTGCTCAACGGGCGGCCTTCTGCATGGCAAGCAGAAGATCGCCGGCCTGGCAACAGACCTGTGACCTACGATAGCGGATCGCTAGATCCGCGTTACGACCCAGCTTTGTGGGGAAATCCCCGGCAGCGCGTCGGGCGGATGGCTGTCGCAGCGCAGTCTGGGCGCGGGGGATACTGCCCTCGCATTGCTTCAGCGAAATTTCGCTAGAGTGTAAGCCCTTCCTTCGCACGCCCTTGATCTGGGACGCTTTACTTGCGCCCACGCACCGCCCTCGTTCCTCTAACCTGACGCCGCCATGGACTGGATCACGCACACCCAAGACACCATGCGCTCCTGGGCCGAGTCGCAGCAGCGCATCGTCGAGCAGATGATGGACGCGATGGCCCCCTTCACCGCCGACGCCGCGACGAAGCCCTTCGAGCAGACGCTCGCCGCGTGGGAGTCGTCCGTCACCAAGTCGATGGAGACGCAAGCCGACTTCTTCGAGGCCTGGACCGCGCAGATGGCCGACCTCGACGGGCTGCCCGAAGCCGCCCACGAGCAGTTGCGCCAGGGCAGGGCTGCCTACGAGCAGTTCACTGCCACGCAGCAGCAGCTCTGGACCCAGTGGTTCGACGCGATGCGCCGCCTGGACCTCCGCGCGTTCACCAGCGACGCCGAGACCGAAGCACGCAAGGCCTTCGCAACGTGGCAAGACATGACGCAACAGTGGGCCGCCCAGAGCCAGAAGGCGATGGACGACGCCCTCGCCGCGTTCAAGACCGAGTAGCGCGCCGACTGACGCGCCCCGCTCCCTCCCCTCTCTTTCCTCACGCCCGCTCCTGACATGGCGACCAACGGCCAAGCCCCGCCCGACTTCAACCCTGCCGCGTTCTTCGACCACCCGGCGTTCAAGGCCGCGACTGAGGCGCAGAAGAAGTTCGCTCAGAAAACGACAGAGCAGATGACAGCGCAGTGGAAGCAGGCCGCGGGCAGCGTCTCGCCCGACATGCTCCGCGACCTCGGCGCGCAGTGGACGCAGGCCACCGAGCGCATGATGGCCGCCTGGGGCGAGCAGACCGCGCCCATCGCCCAGCAGACGGCAGAACGCGCTACTGAACGCGCCAAGACGGTGGCGGGCGTCGCGACCGGCTTCGCGCAGGCGTGGCAGACGATGGCGAAGAGCCTGACCGCTGGCACCGACCCGACCGAGGCCGCGACGCGCTTCAACGAGTCGGTCCGCGCGCAGATCGAGACGGTGACGGCCACCGCGATGGAGGCTGCGAACGACCTTCAGACGGTCGCGCAGCGCTTCTTCGGCGAGATGCAGGCCGCCGCGCCGGGCACGCCGTGGGCGGCGATGACGATGCCCTTCGACAACCTCCCCGACTGGGCACAGGCGGAAGGCATCGAAGCGGGCGACGTGCCTATCGCCGCGCTCTTCGAGCAGATGGTCGGCACGTTCGACCGCTCGTTCGGGCGCGTGCTCAACAGCCCGGGCCTCGGCCTCACGCGAGAGTTCAACGAGGAGATCGCGCAGGCGATTGCGGCCTACCAGGGCTACCTCCGCGAGCAGGCGCGCTACCAGACGCTCATGGGCGGCCTCTTCACGAAGTCAGTCGAGCGCTTCACGCAGGCACTCGGCAAGAAGGCGCAGGACGGCGAGCCCGTAGACGGCCTCCGCGCGCTGACGCGTCTTTGGACCGCCGAGGCCGACGCCGTCTTCACCGACGCCTTCCGCACGCCCGCCTACATCGAACAGCAAAACGAGCTTGTTGCCGCGACGATGCGCTACCGCAAGCAGCGCCGCGCCGTCGCGGAGCTGTTCCAGCAGATGAACGACCAGCCGACCCGCTCGGAGGTCGACGAGGCGTTCAAGCTGCTCCATGGCGCGCGCAAGGAGATCAAGGCGCTCCGCCGCGAGGTCGCCGCGCTCAAGAAGCAACTCGGCGACGCCCCGGCCACGAAGCCAGCATCAGCGCCCAAAGCCGCCTCCAAGACAGCGCCGAAGCCCGACGACCTGACCACGATCAGCGGCATAGGCACGGTGCGCGCGAAGAAGCTCCAGCAAGCGGGCTTCGCCACGTTCGCCGACCTCGCCGCCGCCACGCCCGCCGCGCTCACGCCCGTGATCGGCAACCGCCTCTTCGACGACGAGCGCCTCGCCGAGGTCATCGCCGATGCCCAAGCGCTTGCGGCATGATTGACGACGCTGCCAACCGACGCTCCCCCCGCTTGACACGCCTGGACGGCGGTCAAGCTGTCCCCCTCACACTCTGGATGAGAACACAGGGGGACAGTTTCGCGACCCTTCAGGGGGAGCGAAACGGGGGGAGCCGCCCCGCCTCCTGACCTGCGATTCCTGACCCTCGACCCGCTACGATGCAACCTGACTTCGCCCCGGCCGCCGTCCGCGAACTGACGGACCTCAACCAGAAGCTCGCTACCGGCGTGCGCGCCTTCCAGGGCATCGACACCGCCGACATCCAGATCGGCACCGCGCCGAAGGAGGCCGTCTGGCGCGACGGGCGCGTGGTGCTCTACCGCTACACGCCGCAGGTCGAGACGCCTCATCCGATCCCGCTGCTCATCACGTACGCGCTCGTCAACCGACCGTACATGGTCGACCTCCAGGAGAACCGCTCGCTCGTGCGCAGCCTCCTCGCGCTCGGCCTCGACGTCTACCTCATCGACTGGGGCTACCCGACCCGTGCTGACCGCTACGACACGCTCGACGACCACATCAACGGCTACCTGAGCGACGCCGTCGACCACATCCGCGAGGCGAGCGGCCAGGACGCCATCAACGTGCTCGGCATCTGCCAGGGCGGCGTCTTCTCGATGTGCTACGCGTCGATGCACCCGGAGAAGGTCAAGAACCTCGTCACGATGGTCGCGCCGGTCGACTTCCACATCGAGGCGACGCCCGAGGCGGGCCTGCTCAACGCGTGGAGCCGCCACATGGACGCCGACCTCATGGCCGACGCGCTCGGCAACGTGCCCGGCGACCTGATGAACTTCGGCTACCTGATGCTGAAGCCGTTCACGCTCTTCTTCCAGAAGTACGTCGAGATGGTCGATGTCCTCGATGACGAGCGCAAGCTGCTCAACTTCCTCCGCATGGAGAAGTGGATTTTCGACAGCCCCGACCAGGCCGGTGAGACGTGGCGCGCGTTCATCAAACAGGCGTATCGGGACAACAAGCTCATGGCGGGCGAATTCGAGGTCGGCGACCAGACCGTGGACCTCGGCAACCTCACGATGCCGGTCCTCAACGTCTACGCCGACGCCGACCACCTCGTCCCACCCGCGTCGTCAAAGGCGCTCGCAGGCCTCGTCGGGACGGACGACTACACCGAGGCGAATTTCCCGGTGGGCCACATCGGGATGTACGTCAGCGGGAAGGTCCAGAAGACGCTCCCGCCGCTCGTCGCCGACTGGCTCAAGGAGCGCTAACCAACTTCGCGCGCCGGGGCGAGCGCGCAGCGATGTGGCAGCATCGTATCTCCGCCCCCTGGGCCGAGCCTCGTGGCAGCGAGTCGGCGCGGGTCCTTGCTCTCATCACCAACGCTCTCTCCGACCATGCTCGGATTCGAAGACAAAGTCGTCGTCGTCACCGGCGGCAACCGTGGAATTGGCGCGGCCATCGTCGCGCTCCTCGAAAACCTCGGCGCGAAGGTCGCCTACAACTACCGCAGCAGCCCCGGCGAGGCCGGGACGCTCCCCATCCAGGCCGACGTCACTAAGCCTGACGAGATGGCCGCCATGATGGAGCAGGTCGAGGCCGAGCTCGGCCCCGTCTACGGCGTCGTCTGCAACGCGGGCATCACGCGCGACGGCCTCGCGCCCAACCTCACGCAGGACGACTGGGACCAGGTCATCGACATCAACCTGACCGGCTCCTGGAACGCCGTCAAGGCGGTGCTTCCGAAGATGTACGAGCGCAAAGAAGGCTCTCTCGTCTTCATCTCGTCGATCGTGGGCGAGCGCGGCAACATCGGGCAGGCCAACTACGCGGCCTCGAAGGGCGCGGTGATCTCGCTGGCGAAGGCACTCGCATTGGAGGGGGCCCGCTACGGCGTCCGCGCCAACACGGTCGCGCCGGGCTTCATCGAGACGGACATGCTCAAGCCGATCCCAGAGAAGGTGCAGGAGAAGATCATCCGCCAGATCCCGATGCGGCGCTTCGGCAAGCCCGAGGAGATCGCCTGGGCCTGCGCGTTCCTCCTCTCGCCGGAAGCTGGTAGCTTCATCACCGGCGAGACTGTCGCGGTCAACGGCGGCCACCACACGTGAGTGTGGGGGTGTGGGCGTATGAGGGTGCGAGTGTGTGAGCGCCGTCGCCACTTCGAACGGCCGAGCCTATCCGTACCTCCTCAACCCCACACACTCCTCTCCCCTCAAACTCTCACACGTCCATGTCCCACGCTCCGAACCCGTTTGACGCTTGGCAGCGGCTCGTCGCCGAGGGTGCGGGCGAGGCGGCGAAGGCGTGGGTCGAGATCGCGCGCGGCGCGGCGCTGCCGAGCGGCGAAGAGGACGAGCCTGCGACTGAGCAATGGTACCGCGCCATCGGCATGGTCCCGCGCCAGCGCTACCTCGACCTGCTCGACCGCACCGAGCAGCTCCGCCGTAAGCTCGAAGAAGCCGAGGCCCGCCTCGAACGCCTCCATCAGTCGAACGCCTCGACCGCCGAAGCTACAGAGGTCGCCACCGAGATGATGGCCTCCTGGCAAGATGCCATGCGCGAGACGTTCCACGCCCAAGCCGCTTGGATGAAAGCCTTCGAGCCGCCGCAGGACACATCGACTCCTGAAAAAGCAGATGTGTCTCCCGAGTCAGATAAACCCGGCGAAGGATAGTGTTGCATGTCGCTCACGCTCTCATACGTTCGTCCTCTAAACACCAAGTCGGCCCCAACCAGTAGCGATCGTGTCATCCTGAACTCGTTTCAGGGTCTCTGACGACTCACATGTCTCGTGACATCGCTGAGATGCTGAATCAAGTTCAGCATGACAAGACCGAGAGCTAACAGCCGGATCTGGTACACACGTTCACACCTTCCCACGTCCATACCCCCACACCTCATCATGAAACCCGTCTACATCGTCGCCGCTGTCCGCTCCGCCATTGGCCGCTTCGGCGGCGCGTTCAAGGGCATGGGCCCCGCCGATATCGCCGCCCCCGTCATGAAAGCCGCGCTGGACAAATCCGGCGTCGACGGCGAGGCGCTCGACTTCATCTCCATGGGAAACGTGCTCCGCGCCGGGCACGGCCAGCTCGTCCCGCGCCAGGCCGCCTTCAAGGCCGGGATCCCGAAATCCGTCGACGCCCAGGCTATCGACATGGTATGCTCCTCGGGCATGATGGCGGCCATGAACGGTGCCTACATGATCCAGGCGGGCGACGCTGATATCGTGCTCACTGGCGGCACCGAGTCCATGTCGAGCGCGGGCTACGTGCTCGACCAGGGCGCGCGCTGGGGCTACAAGTTCCTCATGGGCCGCGGCAATCAGTTCCAGGACGTGATGTTCCGCGACGGCCTCTCCGACCCCGAGACCGGCGACCCGATGGGCGAGCAGACCGAGCAGCTCGCCGAGGCCGAGGGCGTCACGCGCGAAGAGCTCGACACCGTCGCCGAGATGTCGAACCGCCGCGCGGCCGAGGCCACCGAGGCGGGCCGCTTCGCCGACGAGATCGTGGGCGTCGACTACCGCGTGCGCCGCGACACGAAGACGCTCACCGCCGACGAAGGCATCCGTGCCGAGACGACGATGGAGTCGCTCGCCGGGCTCCGCACCGCGTTCCGCAAGGACGGCGTGCTCACGGCGGGCAACTCGTCGCAGATCTCCGACGGCGCGGCGGTGCTGCTGCTCGCCAGCGAGGACGCCGTGAAGGCGCACGGCCTCACGCCGCTCGCCAAGATCACGGGCTTCGCGTGGGCCGCGGGCGAGCCGTGGCGCTTCCCCGAAGCTCCCGTCCCTGCGGTCAAGAACGTGCTCAAGAAGACCGGCATGGAGATCGGCGACGTCGACCTCATCGAGAACAACGAGGCGTTCGCGATCAACTCGGTGCTCTTCAACCGCAAGCTCGGCGTCTCGTACGACAAGCTGAACGTCCACGGCGGCGCGATCTCGCTCGGCCACCCCATCGGCTGTTCAGGCGCGCGCATCATCGTGACGCTGATCCACGCGCTGCGCCAGCACGACGGCCAGGCTGGTCTCGCGAGCATCTGCCACGGCACCGGCGGCGGCACGGCGCTCACGCTAGAGCTGGCCTGAGCCGCTCCACACCAACCACGTCCAGCGCGGGCGGTAGGCTTCGGTCTACCGCCCGCGCTGCGTTGAGCAGCTTGGGGGCGACTGCATGGAGTTCGGATGGAGAGCCTACTCGGTCTTGGGTATGCGAAAGCTGCCGCGGGTAAAGGACGTGCACTTCACCCGGGTCAGACGGTTCAAGCTAGGCTGCCTCTGATCCTGCCTTTCCTCTGTCCACTCACTTCCTTCTGACCATGCCATTCCTCCGTTTTCCCTACGCGCTCGTCCTTGCGCTGGCCGTGCTGTTCAGCGCCTGCGACTCAGACAACAGTGACGACCCACCCCAGGCCGACCCGGATATCGTCGAAGTCGCCCAGAGCAGCGCTGACCTCACTACGCTCGTCACGGCGCTTACCGAAGCTGGCCTTGTAGGCACGCTCAAGACTGACGGGCCCTTCACCGTCTTCGCGCCCACCAACAGCGCCTTCGGCGATCTCCCCGACGGCGAACTCGACCGTCTGCTCGAGCCCGAGAACGAAGACGAACTCGAAGCCCTCCTGCTCTACCACGTCCTCGACATCGAGGCGATGTCTTCGGCGCTCTCCGACGGGCTCGAACTCACGACCCTCAACGGCGCCACGTTCACCGTCGTAGCCAGTGCGGCCTCCTCCGTCGGCTTCGGCATCGACACGGACGGCGACGGCATGGCCGACGCCAACATCCAGACCGTCGACATCGGCGCGGGCAACGGCATCGTGCACCTCATCGACGCGGTGCTGCTCCCGCCGTCCCCGGATACTACTCCGGACATTGTTGAACTGGCGCAGGGGAATGCCGACCTCACCACGCTCGTGACCGCGCTCGGAGCCGCTGACCTGGTCGGCACGCTCAAGGAGGACGGCCCTTTCACCGTCTTCGCGCCCACCAACAGCGCTTTCGCCAACCTTCCCGACGGCGAGCTCGACCGTCTGCTCGAGCCCGAGAACAAGGAGACCCTCCGGTCGGTCCTGTTCTACCACGTGCTCGGCATTGAGGCGCGCGCCTCGGCCCTCTCCGACGGCCTCGCCCTGGAGACGGCCAACATGCTCATGTGGACGGTCGTGGCGACCAGCGAGTCGCCCAGCGGCTTTGGCATCGACACCGATGGCGACGGGGACGCGGATGCCAACATCGTGCAGACTGACATCTCGGCCTCGAACGGCGTCGTCCATGTGATTGACCAGGTTCTCCTGCCGTCGTCGGCGCAGACCATCACTGCTGTCGCGGCGAAGAACGCCAACTTCAAAGAGCTCGTGGGCGCGCTCGGGTCTGTCAGCCTGGACGAGACGCTTGCTGAGCCCGGTCCGTTCACGGTCTTCGCGCCGGTCAACAGCGCCTTCGAGGACCTCGACGCCGTGCCTAGCGGCGAGGCGCTGCGTGGCGTGCTGCTCTACCACGTGCTGAACATCGAAGCGTTTTCGAGCGCCCTCGAGAACGGACTCACGCTCACCACGGAGAACGGCGCCACCTTCACGGTCGTCACGTCGATGGAGGCCGCGAGCGGCTTCGGTATCGACACCAACAGCGACGGCATGGCGGACGCCAACATCCAGGCTGTGGACGTAGACGCTGCCAACGGTGTGATCCACGTCATCGATGCGGTGCTGCTCCCGCCGACGAACTAGGTCACGACCACGAACAAGTCCGCCTGTCACTGCGGACGTTCGGTGCGGTACTTCCGGAAGGAGGTACCGCGCTTTTTTTCTGGTCGATTGTGCGCCCAACCCAGACCCTCTCCCCCAGGAGTCGCAGTGGGACAAGCTGTCGCGAGCACCCCAGCGACCTCGGCCCCGGCCGTTTTCTCCAGACGAACCGTCACGTTTGCGTGACACCGAAGCTCTCTATAGGGCACAGCCCTCAGACCGGCGACACCCTTGCTTGCATGGGGGCATACCTTCAGCCAAGCGCGCTGCGCCTGCGCCCGTATTTCCGTAGTAATACGATACACAAAAATACGAGGTTGGCAGTTGACGACGCGCCCTCCCTGTCGGTTTCTTCCAGCACCGTGATCCCTGCGGGGTCGCCCATGCGCATGGTAGGCGTACCACCCTACCCGCCCTCTCACCCGCGCATCCTCAGCAACACGCTCCCTCCTCGTGTTCGATCTCTACTTGTTACTCGCCAGCGACGACGCTGACGCGCACGACGTCACCCACTCAACGTCCACCTCGCCCATCTCGTCCCTCGGTGACATCGCCGAAGACGACTTGCCCGAGCCCGTCCGGCTCGACATGATCGGGGGCGACGGAGACACTGGAACCGTCTCGCTCGCGGCCTAAATCGTCTTCGCTCTGCCACGTCGCTGCCAGCGGTGGCACGGGCTGCTCGCCCAGGAAACTATCTGGGGCGGTCGCCCCGTTACGGAGAATCCAACCATTCTCCAACGCCCCCGACCGTGCCCGCTTCGGACGCCGCCCGCTACCTCCGCCCCGACGTTCTCTCGCAGCTCGACTCTATGGAGCTGCGCGCCCGGCTGATCGTGGAAGGCTTCATCACCGGCCTGCACAAGAGCCCCTACCACGGCTTCTCGGTCGAGTTTGCGGAGCACCGACCCTATAACGCAGGCGACGAACTGCGGCACATCGACTGGAAGGTCTACGCAAAGTCGGACCGCTACTACGTCAAGCAGTACGAGGAGGAGACGAACCTGCGGCACTACGTCGTGCTCGACACGAGCGCGTCGATGCGCTACCGAGGCGAGAGCGCGCTGCGGAAGCTGGACTACGGCGCCTACCTCGCCGCGGGGCTGCACTACCTCATGGCGCGCCAGCGCGACGCCACGGGCCTCGTCGGCTTCGACGAGACGGTGCACACGCTGCTCCCACCGCGCTCCACGATGGGGCATGTGCGCGGCCTGCTCGCCACCCTCGACGGCTTCACCGACGACGCGCTTTCAAAGGGCGAGGCCACGCCGAAAACGGCCGTAGCTGCTGCGCTCCACGAGGTCGCCGAGCGCATCGGGCGACGCGCCCTCGTGGTGGTCATCACTGACCTCTTCGAGAACGTCGGCGCACACGACGCGCTGCTGAAGGCGCTCCAGCACCTCCGCTACCGCGGTCACGAGGTGCTCGTCTTCCACGTCCTCGACGCCGCCACCGAGCGACGCTTCGCCTTCCCCGACGTGCCCCTGGTGATGCGCGACCTGGAGACAGGCGAGACGATGACGGTGCAACCCGCGCAGCTCCGCGCGAGCTACACAGAGGCGGTTGCTGCCTTCGCCGAGCGCTTCCGCCGCCGTTGCCGCGAGCAACGCATCGACTTCGTCGAGTTGGACACCGCGCAGCCCTACGACGCTGCGCTCACGGCCTATCTCAACAAGCGGCGCCGTTTGTTCTAGCGCTGCAATGCGGCCGTAGTCTGCTTCGCCAGGGGGTCCGCCTCGCTGGAAGTCGATAGCCAACGATGGGTTGCTCCCTCTCGGTGCGCAGGATGTGACAATGTGCCGGACGCCATCTTGCTGAGTTGGGCCTGTCTCGCGGCAACCTGGCTCTGCCTATCCCGTTGGACGCCTGCCTTTCTCACGCGACCTCACTCCCCATGTACCGATTTCTCTTTGCGGCGCTCACGCTGCTTCTTGCGCCTCCATTGGCACTCGCCCAGGCACCCGCCAGCATCACGCCGGACGACTTGGCTGACCGCCCCAGTACCCTCGCCGACGACGGAGCTCCCCCAACACCGACACTCTACGACGACCCGGCGCTCGTCCAGCGCTTCCAACAATCGATCACGGAGCGCGAGTTGGAGGGGCTGCTGCACTTCTTCGCCTCGGACTATTTCGAGGGGCGCGAAACGACGGCGCGCGGTCAGAAGATGGCCGCCGCGTTCCTTGCGAAGGAGTTCATGGAGATGGGCGCGCTACCAGCCGGAACCGTGGAGGATGGCGGCCCGCTCGCCGCCTACTACCAGCCGTTCCCACTCCAGGCCCGCAAGCTCGACCGGAGCGTGCTTACGATCTACGACGCGGACAGCAGCACCACGCGCATGAGCAGCACGTTCAGCCGCGAGGGCATGGACGGCATGAGCTACCTCGCCTTTGGCGGCGCCAACGGAGCCCCCTCAGGCGCGGGCGTCGTCTTCGTAGGCCACGGCATCACCACCGACCGCTACGACGACTTCGCCGCGCTCAGCGAACAGGGCATCGATGTGTCTGGCAAGTGGCTCCTCCTGCTCGACGCGGAGCCGATGAACGACGAAGGCACCGCCAGCCTCGTCTCCGAAGATGGTGCCTTTACCAACTACACGACACAGTGGTGGTCCAAGCTACAGACGGCGTACGGCGCAGGCGTCGGCCAACCGGCGGGCTTCCTCATCGTCGCGGATCGCAACCCGCGCAACCCAACGCCGATCGCCTCACGCGCTCAGGGCCGCCTGGATGCGGTCGGTAGTCTTTCGCTCGAAGGCGGCGGCGGAGGCCAGTCGTTCAACCTCCCGCCCATCTTCAGCATCTCCTCCGACGTCGCCGACGCCATCCTCGGCGACCGCTCCATCGCCGAGATCCAGGCGCAGATCAACGAGACGCTCACGCCCAAGGTCTTCGCCGTGGACGGCGCAATCGTCGGTGCCGATGTGGCCTACATGACGGAGACGGTGATGACGGAGAACGTCGTGGCAGTCGTCGAGGGCAGCGACCCCGTGCTAAAGGACGAGGTGGTCGTCCTCACCGCGCATTACGACCACATCGGCATGACGGCGGGCGAAGGCGACACGCTCAACAACGGCGCGGACGACGATGGCTCCGGCACGATGGCCCTCGTCGAGATGGCCGAGGCGTTCGCGCTCGCCAAGGAGGCAGGCTATGGTCCGCGTCGCACGATGGTGTTTCTCGCGGTCTCGGGCGAGGAGAAGGGCCTCCTCGGCTCGGCCTACTACGCCGACACGGAGCCGCTCTTTCCTCTCGAAAGCACGGTCGCCAACCTCAACATCGACATGATCGGGCGCACCGACCCGACCTACCCCGGCGAGCAACTCGACAACTACGTCTACATCATCGGCGGCAAGCTCATCTCGGAGGAGATCCAGACCATCACCGAGCAAGCCAACGTGCTCACCGGCCTTGGCATGGACCTCAACGAGCGGTTCAACTCCCGCGACGACCCCAACCAGTTCTACCGTCGTTCCGACCACTGGAACTTCGGCAAGAACAACATCCCGTTCATCTTCTACTTCAACGGGACGCACGAGGACTACCACCAGGTCGGCGATGAGCCGCAGAAGATCGACTACCCGCAGCTGACTCGTCGCACGCAGCTCATCTTCGCGACAGCGTGGCAGCTCGCCAACCAGGACGACCGCGTCGCCGTGTCGGGCACTGGATTTAACTAAGCGCCGGCCAGCGCTCCGGTGAGCAGATAGCTCAAGCAGAAAAGCGCCCCGGCTACCGCAATGGTGGCCGGGGCGCTCTGGTTTTGCGAGGTCGCAGCTTTTAGAACCCGAGGCGTCTACAGTCCGAGGCGGCGGCTGATCTCCGCGACCGCTTCGTCCTGCTCGGCGGCCGTGAGGCCGTCGCCGCCGGTCTCGCCGTCGAGAACCGCGTCGATGGCATCGGTGGCCGCCTGGAGCGCTTCGAGCTCCTTCTTCGAGCCGACGACGATGTCGGTGTACTGCCGGAGGCCCGTGCCCGCCGGGACGAGGTGCCCCACGATCACGTTCTCCTTCAGCCCGTGCAGGCCGTCCTGCTTGGCCGCGATGGCGGCTTCGGTGAGCACCTTCGTCGTCTCCTGGAAGGAGGCCGCCGAGATGAACGAGTCCGTCGCGAGCGCGGCCTGCGTGATGCCGAGGAGCACCGGCTCGGCGACGGCAGGCTCGGCCTCGCGGACCTGCACCTGCTGCATATCCTGGCGCTTCATCTCCGAGTTGACCTCGCGCAGCTGACGCCGCCCGACGACCTGCCCGATCTTGAGCGTCGAGTTGCCCGGGTCGGTGACCACGAACTCGTCGTAGAGGTCGTCGTTGGCCTTCGCGAGGTCGAAGCGGTTGACGAGGTTGCTCTCGAGGAACGTCGTGTCGCCGGGGTCGGTGATGCGGACTTTCTGCATCATCTGGCGAACGATCACCTCGATGTGCTTGTCGTTGATGCCGACGCCTTGGAGACGGTAGACCTCCTGGACCTCGTTCACGAGGTACTCCTGCACGGCCGTAGGCCCGAGGATGGCGAGGATGTCGTCCGGCGAGATCTGGCCGTCGGAGAGGGCCTCGCCCGCCTTGACGTAGTCGTTCTCGTGGACGAGGAGGTGCTTCGAGAGCTTGACGAGGTAGGTCTTCTCCGTCGAGCCGTCGCGGCTCGTGACGATGACTTCCTGGCTGCCGCGCTTACGGCCGCCGAAGCTCACCACGCCGTCGATCTCGGAGACGACGGCCGCCTCGGTGGGCGAGCGGGCCTCGAAGAGCTCGATCACGCGGGGAAGACCACCCGTAATGTCGCGCGTCTTGGCCGACTGGCGCGGGATCTTGGCGACCACCGTACCGGCCTGGACCTCGTCGCCCGCGTCCACCTGCAGGCGGGCGCGCACTGGCATCGGGTACTCCTTCGTGTCTTCCTTCGTCTTGACGAGGACCGCTGGCGTGAGCGTGCGCTCGCGCGTCTCGACGACCACCTTCTCGCGGAAGCCGGTCTGCTCGTCCGACTCCTCGCGGTAGGTCGTGCCCTCAATGATGTCCTGGAAGCCGATCGTACCCGTGACCTCGGAGATGATGACCGAGTTGTACGGGTCCCATGAGGCGAGCACGTCGCTCTTCTCGATGACCTGGCCTTCTGTGACGAGCAGTTCCGCGCCGTACGGGACGGTGTAGGCGATGAGTTGACGCCCATCGTCGCCCATCACGCGGACTTCGCCGGAGCGCCCGAGCACGATGGTCTTCGGCTCGTCGTCCGTGTCGTTCTCCACGGTGCGGAGGTTGTCGAAGGCGATGGTGCCCGCGAACTTCGACTGAATGGTCGACTCGGCCGCGATGCGGCTGGCCGTACCACCGATGTGGAAGGTGCGGAGCGTGAGCTGCGTGCCCGGCTCGCCGATGGACTGCGCCGCGATGACGCCGACGGCCTCACCGGCTTCGACCATGCGGCCCGTGGCAAGGTTGCGACCGTAGCACAGCGCGCACACACCGCGCGGGGCCTCACACGCTAGCACCGAGCGAATCTCGACCGCCTCGATGGAGGTCTGCGCGATCGCGTCGGCGATGTTTTCGGTGATGAGCTCGTTACGGTTGACGAGGCGTTCGCCCGTGAGCGGGTCGTTCACGTCATGGACCGACACACGCCCGAGGATGCGCTCAGCGAGCGGCTGGACGATGTCCTCGTTGTCCTTGAGAGCCCCCGTGACAATGCCGCGGAGCGTGCCGCAGTCTGGCTCGGTCACGATCACGTCCTGGCTCACGTCCACGAGACGGCGCGTGAGGTAGCCCGCGTCGGCGGTCTTGAGCGCCGTGTCCGCGAGGCCCTTGCGAGCACCGTGTGTGGAGATGAAGTACTCCAGGACGGTCAGGCCCTCCTTGAAGTTGGACTTGATCGGGTTCTCGATGATCGCGCCCGAGCCGCTGTCGAGGCTCTTGCGGGGCTTGGCCATGAGGCCGCGCATGCCGCCGAGCTGACGGATCTGCTCACGCGAACCACGGGCACCGGAGTCGGCCATCATGTAGATGGCGTTGAAGCCCTCGTCGTCGTCCTTCAGGGCAACGTAGAGGACATCCGAGATCTTGTTGTTCGTCGACGTCCAGACGTCGATGACCTGGTTGTAGCGCTCGGACTCCGTGATGAAGCCCATCTCGTAGTTGCCGCGGATCTCGGCGACCTTCTCGTCGGCCTGGTCGATCAGCTCGTGCTTCGCGTCTGGGATGACGATGTCGGCGAGGCTGAACGAGAGCCCGCCGAGCATAGCCTGACGGAAGCCCATGTCCTTGATCGAATCGAGGAACGCCGCCGTGCGCGGGAAGTCGGTGCGGGCGAAGATGCCACCAATGATGCGGCGGAGGTTCTTCTTGCCGAGGACTTCGTTGATATAGCCCACGCCGTCCGGGACGATGGCGTTGAAGAGCGCGCGGCCCGCCGTCGTCTCGATCATCGTGCCCTGCGCGTGCTTGCCGTCGAACGAGGGGCCCTCGTCGAGACGCAGCTGGATCTTGGCGTGCAGATCGATGATGTCGCGGTCGAAGGCCTGCTGGACCTCGTTGATCGAGCCGAAGCGCATGCCCTCGCCCTTGAGCCCGCTGCGGCTCTTGGTGAGGTAGTACATCCCGAGGACCATGTCCTGCGACGGGACCGCAATCGGGCCGCCGTGCGCCGGGCTGAGGATGTTGTGCGAGGCGAGCATCAGGATCTGCGCCTCCAGGATAGCGGCCTGCCCGAGCGGGACGTGCACGGCCATCTGGTCGCCGTCGAAGTCCGCGTTGAAGGCGGTACAGGCGAGCGGGTGGAGGCGGATCGCCTTGCCCTCGATGAGGACCGGCTGGAAGGCCTGGATGCCGAGACGGTGGAGCGTCGGCGCGCGGTTGAGCAAGACGGGGTGGCCCTGGATCACCTTCTCCAGGATGTCGAACACGTCGGCCGTGCGGCGGTCGACGACCTTCTTGGCGCTCTTGACCGTCTTCACGATGCCGCGCTCGATGAGCTTGCGGATGATGAACGGCTTGAAGAGCTCGACAGCCATCTCTTTCGGCAGGCCGCACTCGTGGATCTTGAGCTCGGGACCGACGACGATCACCGAACGGCCCGAGTAGTCGACGCGCTTGCCGAGCAGGTTCTGGCGGAAGCGCCCCTGCTTGCCCTTGAGCATGTCGGAGAGCGACTTCAGCGCGCGGTTCGAGTCCGAGCGGACGGCGTTGGCCTTGCGGCTGTTGTCGAAGAGGCTATCGACGGCCTCCTGGAGCATGCGCTTCTCGTTCCGCAGAATCACCTCCGGTGCCTTGATGTCGATCAGGCGCTTGAGACGGTTGTTGCGGATGATGACGCGGCGGTAGAGGTCGTTGAGGTCCGACGTGGCGAAGCGACCGCCTTCGAGCGGGACGAGCGGGCGCAGCTCCGGCGGGATCACCGGGATCACGCGCATCACCATCCACTCGGGACGGTTCTCCATGCGCTTGTTGGCCTCGCGGAAGCCTTCCACGATGCCGAGGCGCTTGAGCGCTTCGGCCTTGCGGGCCTGGCTCGTCTCGGTCTTGGCCTGGAAACGCAGTTCCTGCGTCAGCGAGTCGAGGTCGAGGCGCTTGAGCAGCTCCTCGATGGACTCGCCGCCGATCATGGCGATGAACTTCTCGGGGTCGTCGTCCGGGAGGCGGTTGTTGTCCTCCGGGATCTGGTAGAGGATGTCGAAATACTCATCCTCCGTGAGCAGCTGACGCTCCTCGATGCCCAGGCCGCCAGCGGCACCGGGCTGCACGACGACGTACTGCTCATAGTAGATGATCTTCTCGAGGTCCTTCGACTTGATGCCGAGGAGCGAGGCGATCTTGTTCGGGAGGCTCTTGAAGTACCAGATGTGGACCACCGGTACGGAGAGCGTGATGTGCCCAAAGCGCTCGCGGCGCACCTTTTTCTGGGTCACCTCGACGCCGCAGCGGTCGCAGATGATGCCCTTGTAGCGGATGCGCTTGTACTTGCCGCAGTGGCACTCGTAGTCCTTGACGGGCCCGAAGATCTTCTCGCAGAAAAGGCCGTCCTTCTCCGGCTTGAAGCTCCGGTAGTTGATCGTCTCCGGCTTGAGGACCTCGCCGAAGGACCGCTCCAGGATCGACTCGGGCGAGGCGAGGGAGACGGTGATCGAGTTGTACTGCTTCTTCTCGACGACGTCGGGGGTGCCGTATGCCATGTTTTTTCAGTGTGTCAGTATGGAAGTGTGAACGTATGAACGTGGGGGAAGCAGAGGGCGCGCCCTCATACTTCCACACGTTCTCACGTCCATACCTAATCGATCTTGACTTCGAGGCCGAGGCCTTGCATCTCGCGCACGAGGACGTTGAAGCTCTCGGGGACGCTCGGCTCGGGGAGCGGCTCGCCCTTGACGATGGCCTCGTAGGTCTTCGAGCGGCCCTGCACGTCGTCCGACTTGACCGTCAGGACTTCGCGGAGCACGTTGGAAGCGCCGTAGGCGTAGAGCGCCCACACCTCCATCTCGCCGAAGCGCTGGCCGCCGAACTGGGCCTTACCGCCGAGCGGCTGCTGCGTGATGAGCGAGTACGGCCCGATCGAGCGCGCGTGGAGCTTGTCGTCGACGAGGTGCGACAGCTTGAGCATGTAGATCTGCCCGACCGTCGTCTTCTGGTCGAAGGCTTCGCCCGTCTGCCCGTCGTAGAGCTGGATGCGACCGTCTTCCGGCAGCCCCGCTTCGTTCATCTTGGCCTTGATGTCGTCCATCTTGGCCCCGTCGAACGGCATGGTGCCGTAGGTCTCGCCCAGCTTCCAACCCGCCCAGCCGAGGAGCGTCTCGAAGATCTGGCCGAGGTTCATGCGCGAGGGCACGCCCAGCGGGTTGAGGCAGATGTCGACTGGCGTACCGTCCTCGAGGAACGGCATGTCTTCCTGCGGGACCACCTTCGCGACGACGCCCTTGTTGCCGTGGCGGCCGGCCATCTTGTCGCCGACCTGCAGCTTGCGCTTCTTGGCGACGTAGACCTTCGCGAGCTGCACGATACCCGGGGGCAGTTCGTCGCCCATCTGGATGCGGTACTTCTCCTGCTTGGCCTGGCCGTCGATTTCGGCGTAGCGGCGCTGGTAGTTGGACAGCAGCGTGTGGAGTTGACCGTTCTTGCCGTCGTCCTGCGTGAACGCCTGCCGGATCTTGAGGTCGGCGGGCTCGATGTTCTTGAACGCGGCCTTCGTGATCTTACCGCCTTCCGACACGACGATGGTGCCGTCGCGCAGTTCGACGCCTTCCGACGTCTCGCTCTGGGCGATGTTGAAGAAGCGCTCGTAGAACGAGTCGCGGAGGCTCGACAGTTCGCGGCCCAGCGCGGCGTCGATCTCGGTGAGGCGGCGCTCTTCGGCCTTCTTCGTGATCGGGTCGGTCTTGCGGCGGCTGAAGAGTTGCGTGTCGATGACGACGCCCTTCATGCCGGGCTTGGCCTTCAGCGAGGCGTCTTTCACGTCCCCGGCCTTGTCGCCGAAGATCGCGCGGAGGAGCTTCTCTTCCGGCGTCGGATCGGTCTCGCCCTTCGGCGTGATCTTGCCGACGATGATGTCGCCGGGGTGGATCTCCGCGCCGATGCGGACGATGCCGCGCTCGTCGAGGTCGCGCGTGGCTTCCTCGGACACATTCGGGATCTCGCGCGTGAGTTCCTCCTCGCCGCGCTTGGTGTCGCGAACTTCGTGGGTGAACTCCTCAATGTGGACGGAGGTGTAGATGTCCTCCGAGACGACGCGCTCCGAGATGACGATGGCGTCCTCGAAGTTGTAGCCCTTCCACGGCATGAACGCGACGAGCACGTTCTTGCCGAGCGCGAGCTCGCCCTTATCGGTCGAGCAGCCGTCCGCGAGCAGATCGCCCTTCTTGACGCGCTGGCCCACGGTGACGAGCGGCTTTTGGTTGACCGCCGTGTCCTGGTTGGTACGGCGGAACTTGATGAGGTCGTAGACGCGCACCGGCTCCTCGAAGGCGAGGCCGGACTGTTCGCTCGACTCATCGTAGCGCACGACGATGCGATTGGCGTCGACGTACTCAATCACGCCGGCGGCTTCGGCGACCACGATGGCGCGGCTGTCGCGGGCGGCGCGGCCTTCGAGGCCGGTGCCCACGATCGGGGCCTGCGGACGCAGGAGCGGCACCGCTTGGCGCTGCATGTTCGAGCCCATCAGGGCGCGGTTGGCGTCATCGTGCTCCAGGAACGGGATCATGCTCGCCGCGGGCGAGATGATCTGGTTCGGCGCGATGTCCATGTAGTCGATGTCGGACGGGTCCATCATCGGGAAGTCGCCCGACTGGCGGCAGCGCACCAGGTCGTTCTCGAACGTGCCGTCGTCGTTGAGCGGCGCGTTGGCCTGGGCGATGATCGCGCGGTCCTCGGCCTCAGCCGAGAGGTACTCGATCTCCTGCGTCACCACGCCGTCTTTCACCACGCGGTAGGGCGTCTCGATGAAGCCGAACGGGTTGACGACGCCGTGCACGCAGAGCGACGAGATCAGGCCGATGTTCGGGCCTTCCGGCGTCTCGATCGGGCAGAGGCGGCCGTAGTGCGTGTAGTGCACGTCGCGCACCTCGAAGCCCGCGCGCTCGCGGGTGAGGCCGCCCGGCCCGAGGGCCGACATGCGGCGCTTGTGCGTCAGTTCGGCCAGCGGGTTCGTCTGGTCCATGAACTGCGACAGCTGGTTCGTGCCGAAGAACGTGTTGATCACGCTCGACACGGTGCGCGCGTTGACCAGGTCCTGCGGGGTGAACTTGTCGGCGTCGCGGAGATTCATGCGCTCCTTGATCGTCCGCGCCATGCGGGCGAGGCCGAGCGAGAACTGCGCCTGGAGCTGCTCCCCAACGGTGCGGACGCGGCGGTTGCCGAGGTGGTCGATGTCGTCCACGTTCGAGCGTCCGTTCTGGAGCTGGATGAGCTCGCGGATGATCGCGTTGATGTCGTCGCGCGTGAGCGTGAGGTCGTCGCGGTCCTTGGGCAGGTCGAGGCGCTGGTTGATGCGGTAGCGGCCGACATCGCCGAGGTCGTAGCGCTTCTCCGAGAAGAAGAGGCGCTCCAGCATGTTGCGCGCCGTGTCCACGTCCGGGGCTTCGGTGCCGCGCAGCGTCTCGTAGAGGTATTCGAGCGCCTCGTCTTCCGAGTGCGTCGGGTCCTTCTTGATCGTGTTGAGGAGGCTCGTGCGGTCGAGAGCGTTCTCCTCGTCCTCGTCCTCTTTCTTGAGGAAGATCAGCTCGACGTTGGCCTCGGAGAGCATGCCGAAGTCGTCTTCGGTGAGTTCGTGGTCGGTTGGGAGGACCACCTCGCGCTCGCGGAGCGTCTCGATCACCTCGCCGGTGTCCTCGTCCACGATCTCCTCGACGCGCTCGACGGTCACGCCGACGGCGAGCACGCGGCCCACGGCGCTCTTGACGAAGGCGGTCTTCTTGCCGACCTCGTAGCGCTCGGCGAGATCGAACATGCTGACGATCTCGTCATTGGTCGAGTTGCCCAGCGCGCGGAGCAGCGTGGTGACCGGCAGCTTCTTCTTGCGGTCGATGTAGGCCCACATCACGCCCGAGACGTCGGTCGAGAACTCGATCCACGAGCCGCGGAAAGGAATCACGCGGGCCGAGTAGAGCATCGTGCCGTTCGGGTGCACCTTCTGGCCGAAGAACACGCCTGGCGAGCGGTGCAGCTGGCTCACGACGACGCGCTCGGCCCCATTCACGACGAACGTGCCCTTCTCGGTCATCATCGGCAGGTTGCCGAGGTAGACATCCTGCTGGATGGCCTCCTCTGGCTCGTCCTCGTCCTCGTCCTCCTTGCTCGACAGGCGCAGCTTAGCCTTCAGCGGGATGGCGAAGGTGAGGCCCTGCGCGAGGCATTCCTCGATGGAGTGCTTGGGCGCGTCGAGCTCGTAGTGCAGGAACTCGAGCGTGTAGCGCTCGCGGGTATCGGTGATCGGGAAGTGCTCGTGGAAGACCGCTTCGAGGCCGCTCGACGGGTCGCGCTCTTCGGGCGCGAGGCTCGCTTGCAGGAATTCCTCGAAGGACTTAAGCTGGACGTCCAGGAAGTCTGGGTAGTCCAGGACGGGCGCGATGCTGGAGAACGAGATGCGGGTGACCTCGCCCGGCACCACGTTGCCCGTCGCCACGCCGTTTGCAGTTCCGTTGGTCGTGGACTTGGCTACGCTCTGAGTGCTCAACGTAAACCCCGTGGGTAGAGACGTGAGAGGGTGCGATGTTTTGGGCAGCGGTGTGTAACACAAGGGCACCCAGCGGGTTCCACTTGAGCGCTACGTCTCGCGCCGACAGGACTGTACCCGAAGGCACCGCCCCTGCCCCGAAAAAAGGCGGGGACTTGGCGTGGCTTGGTGAGAGCCACGGGTGCGACTTACTAAAGCCGCGAAAGCCGACCCCCGGCAGGACCTCGTCCCTTCGGTCGGTCGGCAACACGGGGCCGATGCGGCGGCGGGCAAGCGCGGGGCGTACCCGCCGCCGATGCGGCTCCGGTCAGATCGGCAGCCCGCGTGGGGCCACCGCAAGCTTACTTGAGCTCGACGTCGGCGCCGGCTTCTTCGAGCTTGCTCTTGAGCTCTTCGGCTTCGTCCTTGGACGCCGCCTCCTTGATCGCGCTCGGGGCGCTCTCGACGAGGTCCTTGGCTTCCTTGAGGCCGAGGCCCGTCGCCGCGCGGACGACCTTGATCACGGCGATCTTGTTGCCGCCGAAACTGTTGAGCATCACGTCGAACTCGGTCTTCTCTTCGGCTTCAGCCGCCGCGCCGTCACCAGCCGGGCCGGCCACGACGGCAGCCGCAGCCGCGGGCTCGATGCCGTACTCGTCCTTGAGGACGCCGAGGAGTTCGTTCGCTTCTTTGATGGTGAGGTTGACCAGGGATTCGGCCAGTTCCTTTACGTCTGCCATGGGATTGTGTGGTTCCTGCGGCGGTCTGTGCGCGGCCGTGCGGCAGTCGATCTGCCGGGCCTGCTGCGCCGCCCATTAAGGGGTTGCAAAGTGGAGAGTCGTTGTGCGCCGCTGAGCGACGCGGGGCGAGACGGGGAGCGCTTACGCGGACTCTCCAGATCCCTGTCGCACCGAGTCGGTTCAGCCCTCCTTTTCGGAGATCTGCTGGATGACGCTCGCCAGCCCCGCACCCTGCGCGTTGAGTGCGCTGGCGACGTTGTTGATCGGCGCCATGAGCAGCCCGAGGATGTCGGCGATGAGTTCGTCCTTCGACTTCAGTGCCGCGAGCGTGTCGAGCTGGCCTTCCGCGAAGAAGGCACCGTCGACGTAGGCGGCCTTGAAGCGCGGGAGTTCCTTCTCCTTGCCGTCGAGGAACTTCTTGATGACCTTCGCCGGGCTGGCGGGGTCGGTCGTGAAGGCGACGGCGGTGGGGCCGTGGAGGGCGTCGTAGAGCCCCGAGTAGTCCACGTCCGAGTCCTCCATTGCGCGGCGGACGAGCGTGTTCTTGAGCACCTTGTAGGTGACGCCCGCCTCGCGGAACGAGGTGCGGAGTTGGTTGACCTCCTCGACGGTCAGGCCGGCGTGGTCGGTGAGGTAGACGGTGTTGACTTCGCCGAGCTGTTCGGCAATGGCCGCGACCGCCTCCTGCTTCTGCTGTTTCGTCAGAGCCATGATTCTGTTCGGTTAGACGGTGAGCGGGTTACCGGGCGTCGCTGACAGCGACGTTGCGGTCGACGGGAATGGCAGGACCCATCGTGGTCGAGAGCGTAATGCTCTTGACGTAGGTGCCCTTGGCGGCGGCGGGGCGCAGGCGGAGGATCTCCTTCAGGAACGCCGAGGCGTTGTCCTGAATCTGCTCGGCCGAGAACGACGCCTTGCCGATGGCGGTGTGCACGTTGCCAAACTTGTCGACGCGGAAGTCGATGCGACCCGCCTTCACGGCCTGGACGGCCTCGGCGATGTTGGTCGTGACGGTGCCGCTCTTGGGGTTCGGCATGAGGCCGCGGGGCCCGAGCACGCGACCGAGGCGCCCGATCTTGGGCATCACGTCCGGGCTGGCGATGAGCACGTCGAAGTCGAGGAAGCCTTCGTTCTGGATCTTCTCGACGTAGTCGTCGAGGCCGACCAGGTCAGCACCGGCTTCCTGGGCTTCCGCCTGCTGGTTCTGCGTGAGCACGAGCACGCGGACGGTCTTGCCGGTGCCGTGCGGGAGCGCGACCGAGCCGCGGACCATCTGGTCAGCGTGGCGCGGGTCGACGCCGAGTCGGATGTCCATGTCGACGGACTCGTCGAACTTGGCGCGGGCCGTCTGCTTGACGATGCCTGCGGCGTCCGCGATCGAGATGCTGTCACCGGCGTCGGCGATCAGCTCCTGCGCCTGGCGGTAGCGCTTGCCTTTCTTAGCCATTGCGTTCAGGGTTGTGCGGTGCAAGCGCCGAGGATGGCTCGGCTCCCGCTGTGGTAGAAAGCATAGGGGCGCGATGCCCCCGATCCTTCGAGTTCGAGGTCGGCGTTGCGCGACGCGAATTACGCGGGGACGCCTTCGACGCGGATGCCCATCGAGCGTGCGGTGCCTGCGATCATGCGGGCGGCGGCGTCGATGTCGGTCGCGTTGAGGTCCTCCATCTTGGTCTGGGCGATCTCCTTACACTGGTCCCAGGTGACCTTGCCTGCGCGCTCGCGCAGCGGGTCGCCCGCCCCCTTCTGGATCTTCGCTGCCTGCTTCAGCAGGACCGCGGCCGGGGGGCTCTTAATGATAAAGGTGAAGCTTTTGTCGGCGAAGACCGTGATCACGACCGGGAGCACGAGGCCCATGCGGTCCTGAGTCTTGGCGTTGAACTGCTTGCAGAACTCCATGATGTTGACGCCCTTCTGGCCCAGCGCGGGACCGATAGGCGGGGCAGGGCTGGCTTGCCCGGCCTTGATCTGGAGCTTGATGTAGCCGTCGATTTTCTTAGCCATGCGCGTCTGCGGTGCTAGCGCAGCGAGGGAAGCCGTGTTCGGTCGTGACCCGTGTTTGGTCGTGACTGTGATTCGGCTATCGCTGCTCCCGCCGTAGGGTTGGTTCTGGAAATGGAATACGCGTCGGAGCCGGGGAGCACGTGCTAGGACGAAGGGCGTTCCCGCTTCATCGCCTCTTGGCAGAGCGTGGCGATTTTATCGGTGCGGCGGTCACGTGCGGATCCGCACCGCAACACGACCACACTTCACTTACTGCTCGTGCTCTACCTGGAGGTAGTCGAGTTCGAGGGGCGTCTTGCGACCGAAGATGGAGACCATGACGCGGACCTTCATCTTGTCCGGCAGCACCTCCTCGACGACGCCCGTGAAGTTGTTGAACGGGCCGTCCACCACCTTGATCGGGTCGCCTTCCTTGAATGGCATCTCGGGGACCTCGCCCTGCTCGCGGGCGTCGTCCATGCGACCGAGGATACGGTTGACTTCATCGGGGCGGAGCGGGGTGGGCTCGCCGTCGGTGCCGGTCGAGAGGAAGCCGATGGTGCTCGGCGCGCCGCTGATGACCTCCTTCACGTAGGGGTCCACGATCGCGTTGATGAGCATGTAGCCCGGGAAAAACGTCTTCTCACGCGTACGCTTCTTGCCGCCACGCATCTCGAAGACGGTCTCGGTCGGGATGAGGATATCGGTGAGCTTGTCTTCGTAGCCAAGCCGTTCGACTTCGCTCTCGAGGTACTCCTTGACCTTCTTCTCGTGACCGGAGAAGGTGCGGAGGACGTACCACTTGCGGATCGGGCTGCCCATCGCGGTGGCGGGGTTGCGGGTGGGGGAGGACGACGGGGCTGGGCTCAGCCGCCGAGGGCGTAGATGACCTTCAGGACCCGGCTGATCACCTGATCGAAGCCGAACGTGAAGAGCGCCAGCGCCAGCGACGACACGAGCGTGAGTACGGTGTTGCTGACCACCTGCTGGCGGGTCGGCCAGGAGACCTTGCGCATCTCCTTGCGGACCTCGGTGAGGTAGCCGGTTTTTTTCTCAGAAGTCTGGGTCGCCATCGGTCGATTCGTCGTTGGCCATTCACGAAAGAGGGCCGATGAACGGCCCCGAAGGAATCACCCCTCAGGAGGGTGGCATGCACGGGCGGCAGGACTCGAACCTGCAACCTGCGGTTTTGGAGACCGCTGCTCTGCCAATTGAGCTACGCCCGTGTATGTCGCAGGTCGTAGGTCTCAGGTCGAAAGTCGTTCCGCGGAATAACCTGCGACGCTGGACCTACGACCTGCGACACATTCTCTAGTCGAGGATTTTGGCGACAACGCCGGCGCCCACCGTCCGGCCACCCTCGCGGATCGCGAAACGCAGCCCCTCCTCCATCGCCACCGGCTGGATCAGCTTCACCCGGAACTGCGTGTTGTCACCAGGCATCACCATCTCCACGCCTTCGTTCAATTCGATGTCCCCCGTCACGTCCGTCGTGCGGAAGTAGAACTGCGGACGGTACCCCTTGAAGAACGGCGTGTGGCGACCACCCTCCTCCTTCGAGAGCACGTACACCTCGCACTCGAACTCGCGGTGCGGCTTGATGCTTCCAGGCTTGCACACCACCATCCCGCGCTGCACCTCGTCCTTCTTCGTGCCGCGCAGCAGGATCCCGGCGTTGTCGCCCGCCTGCACCTGGTCCAGCAGCTTCCGGAACATCTCGATCCCCGTCACGGTGGTCGTCAGCTTCTCCTCCTGCATCCCCACGATCTCGACCGTCTCGCCGACCTTGAGCACACCGCGCTCGGCGCGGCCCGTCACCACCGTCCCGCGGCCCGTGATCGAGAACACGTCCTCGACCGGCATCAGGAACGGCTTGTCCTCGTCACGCTCCGGCGTCGGGATGTAGTCGTCCACCGACGCCATGAGCTCGTTCACGGTCGCGACCCACTGCGCCTCGCCGTTGAGCGCACCCAGCGCCGACCCGCGGATCACCGGGATGTCGTCACCGGGGAACTCGTACTGGCTCAAGAGTTCGCGGACTTCCATCTCGACGAGCTCCAGGAGCTCTTCGTCGTCGACGAGGTCAGCCTTGTTCAGGAACACGACCAAGGACGGCACGCCGACCTGGCGGGCCAAGAGGATGTGCTCGCGCGTCTGCGGCATGGGGCCGTCGGTGGCGGCGACCACGAGGATCGCGCCGTCCATCTGAGCGGCGCCCGTGACCATGTTCTTGACGTAGTCGGCGTGGCCGGGGCAGTCGACGTGGGCGTAGTGGCGGTTGTCGGTCTCGTACTCGACGTGGGCGGTGGCGATGGTGATGCCGCGCTCGCGCTCCTCGGGGGCGTTGTCGATGTCCTCGAAGTTCATCGCGGTGCCGCCCTGGGCCTCAGCGAGGACCTTGGTGATGGCGGCGGTGAGGGTGGTCTTGCCGTGGTCGACGTGGCCGATGGTGCCGACGTTGACGTGGGGCTTGGTGCGCTGGAACGTTTCCTTAGCCATAACTGGAGTTGGTTTCGCCCCGAGTGGGGAGCGTCTGTGTTAGCGGAAGTGGACGCTCCCGCGCCCGGGGTGGTTGTCAGAGTGGGGTTTCGCGGCGGTGCTCAGGCGTTCGGGCCTAGGCGACCATCGCGGATTTGGAGGCGACGATCTCTTCAGCGATCGACTTCGGCGTCTCCTCGTAGTGGTCGAACTGCATCGAATAGAGCGCGCGGCCCTGCGTGATCGAGCGCAGGTCGGTCGAGTAGCCGAACATCTCGCTCAGCGGGACCATCGCCTTGATGACCTGCGCGTCGTTGCGCTGGCCCATCGACTCGATGCGGCCGCGGCGGGAGTTGAGGTCGCCGATCACGTCGCCCATGTACTCTTCGGGCGTGATCACCTCGACGTCCATGTACGGCTCCATGATGACCGGCTTCGCACGGCGGGCGGCCTCGCGGAAGGCCATGCGGCCCGCGATCTCGAACGACATCTGGTCGGAGTCGACCGCGTGGAACTTGCCGTCGTAGAGGCGCGCCTTGATGCCTTCGATCGGGTAGCCCGCGAGCGGACCCTGGTCGAGCGCGCTGGCGATGCCCTTCTCCACCGACGGGATGAACTCGCGCGGGATCGACCCGCCCTTGATCTCGTCGATGAACTCGAAGCCGACGCCGTCTTCGGTCGGGATGAACTCGACTTCGACGTGCGCGAACTGGCCGCGACCACCAGACTGCTTCTTGTGCGTGTACTTGTGGTCCACGGACGACGTGATCGCCTCGCGGTAGGCCACCTGCGGCTTGCCGACGTTGGCCTCGACCTTGAACTCGCGCTTGAGGCGGTCCACGATGATCTCGAGGTGGAGCTCGCCCATGCCCGCGATCAGCGTCTGGCCGGTCTCTTCGTCGGTGGAAACCTTGAACGTCGGGTCCTCCTCGGCGAGCTTCTGCAGGCCGGTGCCGAGCTTGTCTATGTCGGCCTTGGTCTTCGGCTCGATCGCGATGCGGATGACCGGCTCGGGGAAGTCCATCGACTCCAGCACGACGAGGTCGTTCGGGTCGCAGAGCGTATCGCCCGTCTTGGTCTGCTTGAGACCGACGATGGCACAGATGTCGCCTGCCTTGACCTGGTTCACGTCCTCACGCGTGTTCGCGTGCATGAACATGAGGCGACCGGCGCGCTCCTTCTTCTCGTTGGTCGCGTTGATGAGCGAGTCGCCCTTGTTGAGCGTGCCCGAGTAGACGCGCGCGAAGGTCAGACGACCGACGTAGGGGTCGGTCGCGATCTTGAACGCGATGGCGGCCAGCGGGCCGTCAGGGTCGGGGAGGCGTGTGACCTCCTCCTCGCTGCGCGGACGGTTGCCCGTGAGCGGCGGCACGTCGAGCGGGCTCGGGAGGTAGTCGATGACGCCGTCGAGCAGGCGCTGCACGCCCTTGTTCTTGAAGGCGGAGCCGCAGAAGACCGGCGTAATGTCGATCGAGAGCGTGGCCTCGCGGACGACGCGTTTGATGTCCTCGGGGGCGATGGCCTCGCCTTCGAGGTACTGCATGAGCAGGTCGTCATCGTGCTCGGCGACCGCCTCCAGGAGGTTGATGCGCCATTTGCGCGCCACCGTCTTGAGGTCGTCCGGCACGTCGATCTCGTCCCAGGTCGCGCCCTGCGTCGAGTCGTCCCAAACGATCGCCTTGTTCTCGATGAGGTCGATGACGCCGCGGAACATACCGCCCTCGCCGATCGGGATCTGGACCGGAACGGCGTTCGCGCTCAGGCGCTCGTTCATCATCTGAACGGCGTTGGCGAAGTCGGCACCCGTACGGTCCATCTTGTTGACGAACGCGATGCGCGGGACGTTGTACTTGTTCATCTGGCGCCACACCGTCTCCGACTGCGGCTCGACGCCACCGACTGAGCAGAAGAGCGCGATGGCCCCGTCGAGCACGCGGAGGGCGCGCTCCACTTCCACGGTGAAGTCGACGTGACCGGGCGTGTCGATGATGTTGATGCGGTGGTCCTTCCACTCAGCGGTGGTCGCGGCCGACGTGATCGTGATGCCGCGTTCCTTTTCCTGCTCCATCCAGTCCATCGTGGCGCCGCCCTCGTGGACTTCGCCGATGCGGTGGGTGCGCCCGGTGTAGTAGAGGATGCGCTCGGTGGTCGTCGTCTTGCCCGCGTCGATGTGGGCCGAGATGCCGATGTTGCGCGTCCGCTCAAGCGAGAATGATTTGCCGGTGAGGCTCATGACAGTGTCGTGGTTGGGTGCGGCGGGAGGGCTGCGGTTAGCAGACCTCGTATGCTGAGACCCTAGGTTCGTTCGGGATCGAACGGGTAAGAAATCGCGAAGGGCTTAAGCCCAGATCAGGCCTAGAAGCGGAAGTGCGAGAACGCCTTGTTAGCCTCGGCCATGCGGTGCGTGTCGTCCTTCTTCTTGACCGCGTTGCCTTCGCCGCGGCTGGCCGCGAGGATCTCAGCGGCGAGTCGGTTCGTCATGCTCTTGTCGCCACGGGCGCGGGCGAACTGGATGAGCCAGCGGAAGGCGAGCGACGTGCGGCGCTCAGGGCGCACCTCGATCGGCACCTGGTAGGTCGCGCCACCGACGCGGCGGCTGCGTACCTCCACGAGCGGAGCGATGTTGTTGATCGCCTTGCGGAAGATCTCGACGCCTGGCTCGCCGGTGCGCTCCTCGACAGTGTCGAACGCGCCGTAGACGATCTTCTGGGCGAGGCTCCGCTTGCCGTCACGCATGATGGCGGAGATGAACTTGGCGACGGTCACGTCCCCGTAGATCGGATCGGGGACCGGGATCCGCTTTTCGGCTTGCTTTCTACGCATAGGAGTTGGCTATTGGCTTCCGGCTGTTCACTCTCGGCGGTCTTCTCTGAGAGCCGAGGGTCGCAGGCTGAGAGCGGAACTACTTCTTCGGCTTCTTGGCGCCGTACTTCGAGCGGCTCTGCTTGCGGTCGGCAACGCCGGCCGTGTCAAGCGCGCCACGCACGATGTGATACTTCACGCCCGGGAGGTCTTTCACACGACCGCCGCGCACGAGCACGATCGAGTGCTCCTGAAGGTTGTGGCCTTCGCCGGGGATGTAGGCGATCACCTCGATGCCGTTCGTGAGGCGGACCTTCGCCACCTTGCGGAGGGCCGAGTTCGGCTTCTTGGGGGTCGTCGTGTAGACGCGGGTGCAGACGCCGCGCCGCTGCGGGTTGCCCTGGAGGGCCCGCGCGGTCTTCTTCGCCTTCTTGGGGGTGCGGCCCTTGCGGACCAGCTGCTGAATCGTAGGCACGCCGTACGAGAGGTCAGTTTCTTGGGGGTGCTCCGGGCGAATTCCAGGAGCGAAAGCGGTCGTCTCGCGAGCAAATTCTGACGCGGAGACAGGAAAGAAAGGTACGGAGCTTGCCCAGCCTTGCCAACCATGATGCTGTGCATAAACCACGAAGGGGGGCTTTCGGCCTGTATCAGCCCCTTTCATCCATCATCTAGTGATATTCTGGTCTATATCAATTATCACAATCCTGCATATTTCCTCCACAAACGAGCCGCCCCACCCTCGGTTCGGGTGAAGCGGCCCTCGCGCCAGACATCGGTGCGCTCAGATGCCGAACGAGACCATGCGTCCGTTCGACTCAAAGCCCTCCGTTTCAGGGAACGGGTCGGGGTCACTGCATTCGCACGTCCACGGGTCGCAGATTTCCATGCACCCCGCACAGGAGCAGTCGTCATCCTCGGGCGGATCCTCGGCAGGCGGGTCGTCCTTCGGCGGGTCGTCGGCGGGCGGGTCGTCCGTGCCGCTCAGCGGCATCAAAAAGCCGTGTGTGGTCCTCCCGCTCCGCACCAGGAACTCACGCAGGTATTCCGGTGCCGGGACGAGACCCTCGCCGACGAAAGGAAACTCTCCTCCCTGAGCGGTAATGATCCGGTCGGCGAGGCTATAGCGACTCAGCCCTGGCGTGCTGCGAGGAGCGGTGAAGAACACGGCCTCTAGGTCGCGAGCCCAGTCATCGGGATTGATGATACCACGCTCCACGGGGGTAATCGTGACGCGGGCACGACGCAGCGCACCCGACCTGGATAGATACTCCACGCGAACCGTGTGGGTACTCTTGACGATTGTGACCGAGGCGGTTGGCTCTGAGGACAACTCAGCTGTAGGAGGGGCCGAGGCGAACGCCGTGAGGGCGCACAGGAGCACCCCGCCGAAGAGGAAGCGAACGAGCATGACAGATGGGAGGTTGGTAGTACGGATTCAGCGCCTCGCAGAACGACGCCCTTATCTCCGTACGCGCACCTCCCTGCTGGTGCAGGTCACCCGTACCTATGCATTCGGCTCAGCCTGGTCGGGCTCCACCTGATCCGGCTCTACAACCGCACCGTCGCCGCCGCTGACCGCGTCGAGATCGTCATTCGACTCGTTGACCGGCTGCTGCTCGGCATCGACGGCCTGGTCGTAGATCGGACGCTTGTAGGGCCGCTCGCCGAGGACCTCCTTGAGGTCGTTCTCGTTGAGCACTTCTTTCTCCAAGAGTGCCTGAGCGAGTGCCTCGAACTCCTCGTTGCGCTCGCGCAGCAGCCGGTGCGCCCGCTCGTGTACGCCGTCGACAACGCGCTTCACCTCGGCGTCGATCAACTCGGCGGTCTTGTCCGAGTAGGGCTTGTAGAACGACGCCTGCTGCTCGCGGCCCGGATCGAAGTTGACGTGACCAACCTTGTCGCTCATTCCAAGCTGGACGATCATGCCGTAGGCGGTCCTGGTGATGCGCTGAAGATCGTTGGAGGCCCCGGACGAGAGGTGCCCAAACTTGATCTCCTCGGCAACGCGGCCCCCGATGGTCATGGTCATTTGGTCGAGGAACGCCTCTTTCGTCGTGATGTAGCGCTCGTCCGGCAGCGACTGTGCAAAGCCGAGCGCGGCCAGTCCGCGGGGTACGATCGACACCTTGATGACGGGGTCGGTGTGTTCCAAGAACCAGCCCGTGACGGCGTGACCCGCCTCGTGGTAGGCCACGATCCTCTTCTCTTCTGGCGAAATCAGCTTGTTCTTTTTCTCCAACCCGCCGATCACGCGGTCGATGGCGCGCTCGAAGTCCTTCATCTCGATCGCGTCCTTGTCGCCGCGTGCCGCAAGGAGGGCGGCCTCGTTGCACACGTTGGCGATCTCCGCTCCGGCAAAGCCCGGCGTCATATTCGCGAGCATCTCCATGTCCACCTGATCGCCGAGCTTCAGATTACGGGTGTGTACACGGAAGATGGCCGCGCGCTGGATGCGGTCGGGGCGATCTACCATGATCTGGCGATCGAAGCGACCGGGGCGGAGGAGCGCTGAGTCGAGCACGTCGGGGCGGTTGGTCGCCGCGACGATGATCACGCCCTTGTCAGTGTTGAAGCCGTCCATCTCCACGAGCAACTGGTTGAGCGTGTTCTCGCGCTCGTCGTTGCCACCGATCATCATGCCCTTGCCACGGCTGCGGCCGATGGCGTCGATCTCGTCGATGAAGATGATGCAGGGGGCCTTCTCCTTTGCCTGCTTGAAGAGGTCGCGCACGCGCGCTGCGCCGACGCCGACGAACATCTCGACGAAGTCGGAGCCAGAGAGGCTGAAGAACGGCACGCCTGCCTCGCCGGCGACGGCCTTGGCGAGGAGCGTCTTGCCGGTGCCCGGAGGCCCGACGAGCAGCACGCCTTTGGGCAGCTTGCCGCCAAGCTTGGTGAACCGCTTCGGGTTCTTAAGGAAGTCGACTACCTCCGCGACCTCATCCTTGGCCTCGTCCAGCCCAGCGACATCTTTGAAGGTGAGCTTCTCCTCACCCAGTTCGTCGAAGAGCATGGCCTTCGATTTGCCGATGTTGAGCACCTGCTGGCCCGGCCCCCCCATGCGGCGGAGCAGGAAGATCCAGAGGAAGACGAGCAGCGCGAGCGGGAAGACCCAGCTTAGGAGCCCGGCAAACCAGTTATCCTCGTAGCGTGCGCCAAACTCGACGGCGTTCTCGCCGGCCTCGCGCGCCTCGGCGTTGTAGGCCGTCAGGAACTCCGTCAGGTCGTGGTCCTGCGGCTTGATCGAGCGGAATTGGCGGCGGGCCTCGTCGGGCGGCGTGGTGTTGAAGAGGCTGCGCCCCGGCTCGGACGCCTCAACACGCCCCTGCTCGACGGCCTCGGTGGTGTAGAGCCCCTGGACCCGCACGTTGTCCACGATCTCGACTTCCTCGACGTAGCCTTGCTCAACCTGGTCGAGAAAGGCGGAGTACTCGACCTCGCTGCCACCTGCGCCGCCTGCAAAGTAGGCCTGGACCAGGAGGAGAGCGAGGAGGATGGCGACGTAGAACACCCAGAGTGAGAAGCGCGGCTGCTTCTCCTTTTTGGGCTTCTCGGAGCCGTTTCGGGGGTTGAGCGAGTCGCCTTCGTTCTGCGACATAGAGTAGGCTAGACCAAGCGGCGGAGGGGTGCCGTCGTTCGTGAGCGGTGTCAGCGGGCGCGTGCCCGCGCGGCCCATCGAGGGCAGGAGCCCCTGAAAACAGACAGAAGGGCGACGCGCTACGCCGCCCATGGTGGTGGAGCCGTACCGTTCGGCTGGCGGCTTGGTTCCACCACCCGCCGCATGCTAGCCGCCATCCGGTACGAACTGGAGCGGGCCGCTCGGTGTGGAGCGCAGGTCGGCCCCCTGCAACACAATCCGCACGCCCTGCAGTTCGATCTGGTAGGGCAGGGTTTCCTCGCCCTCGAGCAGCGTGCGGACAGCGGGCTCCATGCGGGCGGCCTGCTGCGGCTGGCGGAACTGCCCGACCGCCACCAGGAAGCGAATCTCGCCATCGCGGTCGTCTCGGAGGAGCGCGCTCTGGTAGCCACGTTCTGCCAGTTGGCTCAGGATCGCCTCGCCCTCGTCGCGCTGCTCACGCGTGGCGACGATCCAGGTGGTCGTGCCCCGGCGAGGCAGGATTCGCGCTCGGCTCCGCAGCGCTCGGTCGTTGACGGGCGCGCGGGCACCGGGAGACTGCGGAGTCGGTGCGGTCTCCTGCTGCGCGGCCACCGGCTCCTCGGGCTCGTCTGCGTCCCCTTCCTCTTCCACACTGGTGCTATCTACGCCCGTGCTGTCTACGCCCGTGCTGTCAGCGCCGGGGAAGTCGTCGAAGACGGGTAGCGCGAGGCTGTCGGGCGCGAGGTCGTCCAGGTCAAAGTCGAAGGCGAGGGTATCGGGGACGGGGCGGTTCTCTTCGAGGGTCGTGCGCAGCACCTCGGCGCGGCTTGCGAAGGGCGTCCCGGCGTAGCGTTCGCTGACCTGGCCATAGAGCCCGCTCAGGTCGAGCGAGTCGGCCTCGGGGAGCGGCGCGTAGAGATCGACGGAGCCCGTGGTTGCCCACTCGGCGTAGACATGTCCGGCCGCGAGGAGCGCGCGCGGGGCTACGTCGCTCTCGGGGTAGCGCTCGTGGACCGTGAGCAGGTCGGAGAACGCCTGGTCGTAGTCCCCGCGCTGCCACGTCGCATAGGCGAGGGCGTAGTCTGTTTCCGCTTGGTCCTGCGCAAGCTCGGTGCGCTCGGCACGCGCGAGGCCGAGGCGCGTCCGTGCCTGATCGGCCAGATCAGAGTCGGGATACGTGTCGATGACGTAGCGGTACCAGCGCTCCGCTTCAGCGCCGTTGCCGAGGGCCCGCTCGACCTCAGCGAGGGCATAGTAGGCACGCTCAGCCACAGAGGGATCGGCCGCCTCGTCGACGACCTGGCGATAGACGACGGCGGCCGAGTCGGGCCGTCCCAGCGCGAGGAAGAGCGCTGTGCCCATCTCGTAGAGCGACGCAGCACGTTCGGCGCGCATGGTCGCCTGGGCGTCCGCGGTGCGCGGTATATCGGTCACGTCTACACCCAGCGCCTGATCGGTTGGCAAGAACGGATCGACCTCGACGTCTTGCCCCAGCTCGCCTTCAGCCACCACCAGGTTGATCGCGTCGCGCCGCCGCCAGTTGGGCACGAGTTGGCGCTCGCCCCATCGGGCCTGGAACGCGGCGAGCGCCTCAAGCACCCGCGAAGGGTTGCGGTACGAGAGGAAACCGAAGTCACCGCCGGAGCCCTGTCCAGACGTCGCGGTGAGCGGGCCGCCCGTGTCCGTCGGCTGCCGACCGAGGCCTCCGCGCGACGCGTTAAACCCTTGCGCGCGTCGCAGGCGCTCCTGCTCGGCGGCCTCCTCGGCGGCGGCGAGCTGCCGGGCCTCCTGGATCGCGAAGATGCGCGCCCGGAAGGCGTCGTCGTCGAGGCTGCCGAGTTCGAGCAGCGAGTCGTAGCGCGCCACGCGGCCGGCGGCGTCGGCGAAGCCGGTGTACACCTCGGCTTCCTCGTCGATGTCCAGCATCGCCTGCCCGGTCATTTCGGAGCGTCGGCCCGTGGGGTTGCGCAGGGCCGTAGCCGCGCTGTCGAGGTAGGCTGCCGCGAGGCTGAAGTCTTCGAAGCCGTCCCGGTAGACACCGCCGAGGCGGTAGAGCGCCTGCCCGCGCATCTGCCCGACGTTTTGACCCTCGTCGTCGTAGAGGAGTCGCACGAGCACGTCGCGCGCCTCTTGCGGGCGTCCGGCCATCGTGAGCACGCGCGCCTCGATCACCTGGAGTTCGGCGAGGTTGGAGAAGTTGTTGTCGTCGCGCTGCATCCGCCGGACGAGGTCGAGCGCCTGCCCGGGCTGGTCTGCGTAGAGACCGAGCACGAGCACGCGGTTGACGGCGGCGGCGTAGCGGAGTTCGTAGAGCGGGCGATAGCGGCGGACCTCGTCGTAGGCCTCGGCGGCCTCGGGGTAGCGCTCCAGCTTCTCGTAGACCTGTCCGAGCAGGAACTGCGCCCGCGCCGCGATGTCGCCGTCGTCCACACGCGCGACGCCTTCCACGAGGGCCGACGCGGCATCGACCCAGCGTTCGTCCTGCACGTAGAGCTGTGCGAGTGCCAGCTGCATGAGCGAGGTCCAGCGCGCACGCGCGCCTTCACGGATGATGCTTTCGCGGAGTAGGTCTTCAGCCTGGGTGCTCTCGCCGTTGGCCGCGAGGGCGCGACCGAACCAGAGCCGCGCCTCGTCCTCCTCGGGTCCGCGGTCCTGCTCCTGCGCGACCCGGATGGCCTCGCGCAGGTTCAGCTTGGCGCCCTCGAAGTTGCTCTGGTAGAAGTACGACTTGCCGATCAGGAGCAGCGCATCGGCGGTGTACTTCGTGTCGGGGTTCTCGCGGAGCAAGTCGCCGAGGCGTTGGATGACGCCGTCCTGGAACGGCCCACCGCTGCTGCTGGCCCGGCGCTCGTCGGTGCGCGGGAGCACCTGGAGGTAGCGAGTCCGGTCGACCGGGTCGTCCTCGAGGACGATTTGCTCCTCGGCTTCGTCGAAGGCCTGCCGTGCGTTGTAGACCGCGTTGAAGTACGCCTGGAAGTTGTCGTAGCGGCTACCGAAGATCCGGGCGCATCCAGGGAGCAGCGCTCCAGCGAGGAGCACCACCATACAGGTGAGCAGCAACGCACGTCGGGTCACGGGAGAAGCGGTCGGGTCAGGGGGGCGGGCGTAGCGAGGCGCTCAGCGGCACGGCGGGTTGGGCCGACGACGTCGGCGGTGCGAGAACGGTAACGTCGCGATGATACGAATTCGTTCGCGCGCTGACCGCCTGCCCGCGCCGTTTTACCCTCCGCCCGTCCCGGTACTAGCCTCTGCTAGAGCCGGCTCACGTGCACCATGTTGGTAAGCCCCTTCGCCGGGAGCGGGAGACCCGCCGTGATCACGATGCGGTCGCCGCGCTCGCCGAGACCGCGGTTGAGAAACTCGCGGTGCACCGTCGCGATGCCCTGGTCGGTGTGCTCCTGGAAGGGAATGGAGAAGGCGCGTGTCCCCCAGAGCAGAGCAAGCTGGCCGACCACGCGCGGGCTGTCCGTGAACGCGTAGACCGGCACGTTGGGGCGGTGGCGGGCGATCGAGCGGGCCGTCGCGCCGGAGTGTGTGAGGCAGGCGATAGCGACCGCCTCGACCTCTTCGGCGAGGCGGCTCGCCGTGAACGACACGGCTTGCGTGATGCGGTGCTGCTCGCCGCTGACCTCGCTCGGGGCCGACTCGCCGCCGAGCAGGCGCCGGTTGCCTTCCACCGACCGGATGATCTCCGCCATCGCCTCGACGGCACGCACGGGATACTTGCCTGCCGCTGTCTCGCCGGAGAGCATCACGGCGTCTGAGCCGTCGATCACGGCGTTGGCCACGTCCGACGCCTCGGCGCGGGTGGGACGTGGGTTCTCGATCATGCTCTCGAGCATCTGCGTGGCCGTGATGACCGGCTTTCCGGCACGGAGGCACTGGCGGATGATCTGCTTCTGGACGATCGGCACGCGCTGCATCGGGATCTCGATGCCGAGGTCGCCGCGCGCCACCATCACGCCGTCGGTGCGGTCGAGGATGTTGCCGAAGTCGTCCACGGCCTCGGGCTTCTCGATCTTCGAGATCACGCCCACGCTCTTGCCGGACGCTTCGATGCGGCTCAGTAGGTCCTGGACATCGCTCCCGGTGCGCACGAACGAGAGCGCGATCAGGTTGACGTCGTGGTCGAGGCCGAACTCGAGGTCCTTGATGTCTTTGTTCGTGAGCGACGGCGTGGAGGAGCGGATGTGCGGGAGGTTGACGCCCTTCCTGGAGCGCAGCGGCCCCCCGACGACGACCTCGGTTTTGACATCGAGCCCATTCACGTCCACGATGCGTAGCTCGATGTTGCCGTCGTCCATCAGGATGGTGCCGCCCACGTTCACGTCGGAGGCGAGCCCTTCATAGGACACCGTCGCTCGCTCCGTCGTGCCGATCTCAACGGGCTCACTGGTGAGCGTGAAAGACTGCCCTTCGTGCAAGAGCACGGCTCCATCCTCCATGTTGCCGACGCGGATCTTCGGACCTTGCAGGTCTTGGAGGATCGGGATCACGCGTCCGGCGCGGCGGGCTTCCTCGTGCACCATCTCCATGCGGCGGCGGTGCTCGTCGTGCGTGCCGTGGGAGAAGTTGAGCCGCGCGACGTCCATCCCGGCAGCGATGATGGCGCGTAGCGTTTCGCGGTCATCGGTAGACGGGCCGAGGGTACAGACGATCTTGGTGCGCCGTTTCATAGGGGTGGGGCAGCGTAGGGGGAGAGGTGGAAGCGCTTAGCCTCTCAAGATACGCCGGGCGTCTGTCACCCCGATGTGATCGTTTGCGCGCCTCGCCGACGCTACTCTGCCCGCTCGCTTGGCGGAACAGGCACGTCCGCGTTGTTGGGGTCGCTCGTCGCCTGGTACCACGCGAAGGCATAGTGGGCCAGTTCGGTCGCGTTCTGCAGGTCGAGCTTGCGCTTGATGTTGGCGCGGTACGACTCGATCGTCTTGATGCTGAGCGTGAGTTGCTCGGCGATGTCGCGGGTGCGCACCCCCTGCCCGATGAGTTGGAGGACTTCGAGCTCGCGGTCGGAGAGCACCTCGGCGGGGTTGGTGCTGGCTTCGGCCCGGCCCTCGACCGCGCGGCGGAGCAGGTCGTCGGAGAGTTCCTCGCTGAGGTAGAGGTCGCCTTCCAGGACGCGCCGGATGGCATCGATGATCACGTCGGGGGCCCGCTGCTTCATGACGTAGCCCTGCGCTCCGGCGCGCAGCGCGCGCTCGGCATAGAACCGCTCGTGGTGCATCGAGAGCACGAGCACGAGCAGGCCTTCGTGCTGCGAGCGGATCTGGCGCACCAGTTCCAGCCCGCTGACGCCTTCCAGAGTGATGTCAACCACTGCGAGGTCAAAGGTCTGCTCGTCGAGCAGGGCCAGCGCTTCTTCGGCGCTCGACGCCTCGCCTGTGACCACGAGGTCGGTTTCCAGGTTCACAAGGCGCATGAGCCCCTGCCGAACAACGGGGTGATCATCGACGAGCATCACGTGACGCGTCGCTGAGGCTGTGCCGTTGGAGGCGGCCCCACCGGAAGCGGAGCTGTGGCTAGAGGAGTGCGTACCGTCGCGCATGGGGTAAGGAGACATAGGAAGAAGAGGAGGCCAAGCATGCGGTCGCGCCCCTCAGGGCGGCCCGGAGCTTATGTAGCGCCGTCTTAAAGCTACAAAGTTGACCTCGGTTTCGTACACATAATGGAATCCCTGGGCTTTCGATGGTCATTTTCCACCTCCAGTCTAAACCCAAGGGGGGCAGCAGTCTGGGAGGGTGCGTCCTATGCTTTGGCTGGCATGTTGGCTTCGATCTTGAACGCGCTCAAGATTTGCCAGCGGAGGCGGGGATCGGGTGGAACGAGGGGCAGACGGACAGTCTCCTCACATACGCCGAGGACTGCCAAAACCATCTTGACCGGGATCGGGTTGGCCGTCATGAAGCAGGCCCGCATGGCAGGAAGCAACTCGAAGTGGCGGCTACGAGCAGCCTCGACGTCGCCGTTGAGGGCGAGGTGCACCATCTGGCAGAACTTCTTGGGGAGCGCGTTGACGAGGACCGACACGACCCCGTCGGCCCCGAGCGCCACGAGCGGAAGCGTGAGTTCGTCGTCGCCCGCGTAGACGGCAAAGCCTTGGGGGCGATGCGCGAGCACGTCGGCGATCTGCGCGAGGTCGCCCGAAGCCTCCTTGATCCCGACGACGTGGGGAATCTCCTCGGCAAGCCGCAGGGTGAGGTCGGCGGGGATGTTTTGCCCGGTCCGCCCGGGCACGTTGTAGAAGACGATCGGGAGGTCGGCTGCCTCGGCGATGGCGCTGACGTGAGCCACCAGACCATCGGCGGGAGGCTTGTTGTAGTAGGGCCCCACGACCAGCAGCGCGTCGGCCCCGGCGGCGGCGGCCTCGCGCGAGAAGCGCACGCTCTCGGCTGTATTGTTCGTGCCCGTTCCGACGATGACCGGCACGCGTCCTGCGGTGTGTGCAACGGCCCGCTCGGTGACCCGCTGTCGCTCCGCCGGCGTGAGGGTTGGGTTCTCGCCGGTCGTCCCGAGCACCACCAGCGCATCGACGCCGCCCTCGATCTGTCTATCGACGAGGCGTTCTAGCGCCGCTTCGTCGAGCGCGCCCTCGGGGGTGAAGGGCGTGACGAGCGCAGGGGCAGTACCGCGAAAGAGGAGATCGGGCGGCATACGGGCACAGAGGGATCGGTGGGAACGCTCCCACAAGCTACGGCCGGACTGTGCGCTCCGACGACCGTTCCGCCCGCTGCGTCCCGAAATGGCGTTCAGCGCACCACCGTGATCCGCTGCGTCGCCACGGCGCCTCCAGCCTCGACTCGCGCCACGTAGGTCCCGGTTGGTAGGCCACCGAGCGCGACGCGCGCCACATGTAGACCCGCTGGCTGCGTGCCCTCCGCGTGGGTGAGCACCGTGCGGCCGAGCACGTCGGTCACCGTGACGAGGACGCCCGAGGTGGCAGGCAACGCATACTGCAGCGTGGCCGTGTCACGGGTTGGATTGGGATGGACGGATCGGATCGACAGGGCGTGCGGCAGTCCCGTGCCCCCTTCCGTACCCACCGGGGACGCCGCAAAGCGCTGGGCATAGATGCCGTCGCCGTCGCCGTCTTGGTCGCGGCTGGACCACGCTACGACGAAGTCACCGTCGGCTTCGACGCCGAGGGTTGTGAGATACTGCACCCCTGTGGTGAAGGTGTTGACCTGGAACTCGCCGCCGTCCGGTGTGCCGTCCGCCCGGTAGCGCCGGGCGACGATGCCGAAGTCGTCGCCGTCCTGGCCGTAGCTCCGCCACACAACGACAAAGTCGCCGTCGCCGTCGACGCCCACCTCCGGCAACAGTTGGTCGTTCTCGGTGACGGTGTTGACCTGGAACTCCGCGCCGTCCGGCGTGCCATCGGGCCTGTATCGCTGCGCCGCGATGCCATCGCCCGAGCCGTCTCGGCCGTCGCTCTGCCAGGCCACAACGAACGCCCCGCCAGCGTCGACGGCCACGGCGGGATGCCGCTGGTCGCCTGTGCTGAAGGTGTTCACCCGAAACGGCGGCCCCGGCGACGTGCCGTCCGCGGCGTACTGCTTCGCCATGATGCCGAAGCCCGATCGGTCCTGGTTGAAGCTCGACCAGGCGACCACAAAGTCACCCTCGCTGTTCATCCCAAGCGCGGCGAGCGACTGGGTGCCTGCGATGAACCTGTTGGCTTGCACCTCGGGGCCGAGCGGCTCTCCATCAGCCCGGTAGCGCCGGAGGAACACGTCGAAATACGAGCCCGCTTCGCTGTAGCTGTCCCAGGCGACCACGAAATCGCCCTCGGCATCCATCTCCACCGAGGGGCCATACTGGACGTTCTCCGTGGCGATGTTGACCTGAAACTCGCTGCCCTGGGGGAGGCCGTCGGCGGCGTAGCGCTGCGCGTAGATGCCATAGCCATCGCCGTCCTGGAGGTAGCTCGCCCACGCGATCACGAAGTCGCCGTCCTCGTCGATGCCCACCGAGGGGACGACCTGGTCGTTGAGCGTGGAGGTGTTGACCTGGAATTCAGCGCCAGCGGGAGTCCCCTCGGCGGTGTAGCGCTGGGCGTAGATGCCGGTCCCCGACCCATCCTGGCCGCGGCTGGACCAGGCAATCACGAAGTCGCCGTCGGGCGCGACGGCCACGGCGGGGTTGCGCTGGTTGCCCGCCGTCGCGGTGTTGACCTGGAACTCGGGGCCGATGGGCGTCGGTGTCTGGGCTTGGACCTCGGGCGCCCCTCGCAGCAGCGGCAAGGCGAGCAAGCCTGCTGCGGCGCGCTGCCTCAGCCAGGCAAGACGCGAGGATGCGGACGAGCGATACGCAGGACGCATGCGGCCGTTGGGTTGTCGAGAACGACGAGTTGAACGAGACGGGGCGAGGGCTACCCACCGTACCTGCTCGGGGTTCGCCGCGACGCAGACGTGTCCCTGCTGCGAGGCCAGCACAGCTGCGCTCTTCGCTGCCATTGTGCTCTTCGCTGCCACTGTGCTCTTCGCTGCCACTGTGCTGAGAGCGTGCTGTGGGCGCCGATACGCGCGAGGTAGACGCCGCACGCCGCCCCAGGTGCATCGCCTGGGCTTGGACGCGTGTCGCCCAGGCTTGCGCCTCCCTCGTGCCTTCCTGCTAAAGACCCCGCTGAGGTCTTCAGGATTCACGTGAATACGGGAGGCGCCCTAAGGTTGCCCCTCCCTAGCCTGATGAGCGCACCAGCCTCCCTGGGTGCCCCCACAACACGTAACCGGCCGACTCATGCGCTTTGCCTACTGCCTCCTACTGACAACACTCGTGCTTTTGCATGGCGCTTTTCCAGCCTATGGTCAAGAGCAGACGACTCCCCCACCCTCCTCCGAGACGACTTCCTCTGAAAAGCCGTCCTCCGGGACGAGCACGCCTGGGGACACGTTGGACGCTGTAGCCCTGATCGATTCGATGCAGTCCAGCCTTGCCACGATCGGCGAAGCTGTGAAGGCGGTCACAGGCTATGCGGATCAGATCAAAAAAGCCCAGGAAAAGAAGGAATCCGAAGAGCGCGCCTGGAACGCCCCGTACGCCATCGCGGTCGGCAGTTCGCTCGACCTGCTCAATGGCGCGCGCCCGAATGATCTGTACACGGATGTTCGTCTGTTTCTCCCCCGCCTGTTTGCGCCGGAGGCTTCACGCTCGCTAGGCCTCGACGCAGGCATCACCAGCGGCCGGACGATCTCGCTCAGCGACTCGACGCAGGACCAGGAGCGCCGCCTCAACCTCTACGACCCAGCGCTCGACTCCCTGCGGCGCGTCGACCAGCGCTTCGGCAGGCAGACGAAGACCACCGCGGAGTTTCTCAGCCTCCATGCCTCCGTCACCTATCCGCTCATCGTAGACAAGCTCTACCTCGTCGGCCATGCCGAATACCGCCGCCGCGACATCAGGAGGACGACGACGATCTCCATCGATTCCACGCGCTTCACCGCCTTCGGCGACACAGTGCTGGCTGAGGGCGTCCCGTTCGTGCCGCTGAACCCGCTCGTACCCAACCTGGCGGCAACCACCGAGACCCAAACCAGCCGGCAGACGACATCCTTCGGCCACTTCGGCGTTGGACTGCTGCTCGACTATGCAGACGAGAACCTGGGCGTGCGATCGCGCCTGAAGGCCGTCTTTGGCTTCCGCGATGATGGCGACCCGTTCTACATGTTCCAGTTTCAACTGGACGAGCGCAAGTTTGGGCTACGCCTGGGCGGCGAGATCCATGGACTGCTGAGCCGCAACGACCCGGCCCTAGACGATCCATTCGGGGTGCCATCGAGCGGCGCTGTCGAGGCCGCCTTTGCACCGCCGACCATCACGATCTATCTGGCGAAGGTGTTCTCGCTGCGAAGCCTGGGCAACTTTCTTGGGTCGTGAGCCCTGGGCTACTGCCCGAGGCCTTCGTGCCATCGGGGCCGGAAGCGAACGAGCGCCGTCGCCCACGTCCAGTCCAGGTCTTCAGGTTGCCCCTGCCTCGTCTTTCTGGTCGGGGCGGCCCCAGAAGCCGTACTGCGGCGTCGCGAGGGCGCTCGCCCGCAGCTTGCTCTCCATCCCGAGGATGCCGGGGCGGCGGAGGCCTGGTAGCACGGCGACGTCGTAGATCTCCTCGCACGATGTCTCGTAGGTCAGTTGCCCGACGAGCATCCCGCTCCCGAGGTGCACCACGGCGATGCCCGCCTGGAGGTCCTGCTGCGCCAGCGGCAGGTCCCCGAGCGAGCGGCCCGGCCGCAGCTTCGACATGCCCACGAAGAGGTAGTCGCCGTGGCGGGCGAGGCCGCGCACGAAGCCCGGGAGCCGGATGATGGGCTCGACGGTGCCCGCCTGCACGTCGACCTCCACGAGCAGCCCCTCGGCGGAGACGAGCGCGAAGAGCTTGCCGTCGATCAGGCGCGGCGAGTGCGGCATCGCGAGGCCGGACGCGACGATCTCGCCCGAGGCCACGTCCATCAGCACGCCGCCTCCAAGCCGGTTGTCGCGCCAGCCCCGCTCGGTGTTGGTCGCCCCGAGCGCGGTCACGTAGACGGGTCGGCTGCCGTCCTCGCTGATCGCCATGCCGTTGAGGTGGCAGCGGTCCTCGTCCACCAAATCCGTGATGAAGGGCGGCGACCACACCGGCTGGAAGTGAAAGCGACTATCGAAGCGGCACAGGCACGAGAAGCGGGTGTTGACCGCGATCAGCTCAGTGCGGCTTGATGGGTCGCTGCCTGGCGCGCCGATGAAGGCCATGTCGTGCAGGTCGCACTCGCCCGTGAAGAAGACCTGCGTCGGGACGAAGAGCGTGTCGTAGGTCTGCGGCTTGGCCGGATACCCGGGAGCGAGCGCGCGCGACGCACCAAGGAGCACGACTTCGTCCTTCGTGGCCACGGCCATCCGGTCACCCTGGATGGTCATGCCCATCGGCTTGCGGAACGTGCGCGGAAGCTGAACGAGACGACCCTCGCGGCCCCCGATAAAGATGACCTTCCCGGCCTGGTAGGTCGAGAGCGCCACCGAGCAGTTCAGCCGGTCGAGGAGGTCAGGGAAGTCGGGCGTGTGGGTGCAGGCGAAGGGCTGGGACACGAGGGCCAGGCAGAAAAATGAAGGCAGAAGGCTGAAGGGGTGCTCTGGCGGCAGCGCGCGCTAGCGCGTCTGGGCAGCGGCTTCGCGGACGAAGGCTTCGAGGTCGTCGAGCGCGCCGTCGTTCTCGAAGAGGAGCGCTTCGGCGCTATGGAATGCGGTACGGAGGTGCGCCTGGCGGTCCCGGTCAGCAGCCCAGGCTACGGCTTGCGTGGCGTACGCGTCGGCGCTGTCCACGACGAGCACGCGGAGGTCAGCAAGCGCGGCGTCGGCCCGGCCTTGCTCGGCGGCCTCGGCGAGGTGGTCGTAGACAGCGGCGGTCCAGCGGCTGCGCTGATGGAGGGTCGGCCACGTCACGATGGGCGTCCCGGCCGCGCAGGCGTCGAAGACGGTGTTGGCCCCACCGCCGTAGTGCCGCGTGTCGAGCAGCACGTCGACCTGCGCGACGAGGCCGAGGTAGGCCTCGGCGTCCATCCGGTCGAGCACCTGCACACGGTTGGCGAGGTCACCGAGGGCGGCGTCGAGGCGGGCGCGAAACTGCGCGGTGATGGTCGGCTCCTTGTCAGCGATGAAGAGCACGCGCGCACGTCCATCGCCGTGCCGTCCCTCGTCCTGGCGGAGGATTTCAGCGACGAGCGCGTCCATCGACGGGTGCACCTTGCGGAGGTTCTGCGCGCAGAGGTAGAGCCGCTGGTGGGCGGTGAAGCCCCAGCGGCTGCGCGGCGGGAGCGAGTCTGGGACGGGCGGACGGAAGTAGTAGGTCGGCAGGTGGGCGAGCCGGACGAGCCGCTCGGTGTAGTGCACCTCCGCTCCCTCGGGATCGAGGCCGTCCGTGGTGAGCACAGCGTCCATCGCGGGGAGCCCCGATGTGCTCGGCCAGCCCCAGCTTGAGACTTGCGCGGGCGCGCAGCGGAAGAGCGGCAGGAGGTAGTTCATCGTGTCAGTGCCGACCTCCCAGAAGTGCAGCACGTCGCAGTGGGCCGCACTGAGCGCGTCGGCCGCCGCCGTGATGTCATTGGGGAGCGGCAGGATCTCGACGTCGGCGCTACCCGGCACGTTCGCGTCGTGAATCGCGGGCGGAACGACGAGGGGGCCCACCGGCGTGCCGCACGCGATCGTCACGCGCAGGCCTCGCGCGAGGAGGCGCTGGATCAGGCCCCGCATCCCCTTCAAGAAGACGCCCTCGTGGCCGCTGGTTACCACGAAGCCGATGTGCGGGCGACTATCAGTGCGCGGGCGGTCATCGACGCGCTCGCTGGGTGGCAGCGGCTCAGGGAAGAACGGCGTGCCCTCGGGTGTCTGTGCTTGTGCGACGAGGGCAGCCCAGCGCTCCTTCAGCGCACGGTCGTCGTCGCGCCCCTGGTAGGTGGCGAGCATCGGCGGCTCCAGCGCGACCTGCCCCAGCCGAGCGGGATCGACGACCAGCCTGCCCTGGCCCTCGGCCTCTTGCTCGAAGCGGGTGAGCGTGGCGTCGAGGCCAGCCCGGTAGGCGTCGATAGCTGCCTGCGACTCCGGGATGATCGGCGCGAGTGTCTCGATGCGCAGCCGGTGCGCGAGCGCTTCGGCCGGAGGCACCGTCCCAGCTTCCACGCTCAGACGTAGCGCGTCTTCGTAGGCAGCACGCGCCTCGTCGCGGCGACCCTGCTTCTCCAGCACCTGCCCGAGGTTGCGATGCGCCTCGGCATACGACGGGCGGCGCGCGAGGGCGGCCCGAAACGATGCCTCGGCCTCGGCGGTGCGGTCGAAGTGTTTAAGGACCGCACCGAGGTTGTTGTGCGCCTCAGCATGGTCGGGGCGCAGACGGATGGCTTCGCGGAAAGCGCGCTCAGCCGAGGCATAGCGCGCGAGCTCCATGAGCGTGTTGCCGAGGTTGTAGAACGCCCCTGCGTGGGTGGGTGCGTGGCGGACGGCCTGCTCATAGTGTCGGACGGCCTCGCCGAATGCGCCCGTCGCCTTCAGCACGTTGGCGAGGTTGTAGTGCGCAGGCGCGAACCGCGCGTCGAGGCGCAGCGCTTTGTGATAGGCCCGCGCGGCGGCTTCGAGGTCGCCGGAGCGCCGCTCGGCCTCGCCGAGGTTGGTGAGCACATCAGGGCGACGCGGCAGCGCGGCAGCAGCCTGGCGGAGGTGCGGGAGCGCAGCGGCAGCCTGTCCAGCTTGGGCGAGCGCGAGGCCTAGGAAGTGCGCGGCGTCGGCGTGACCTGGGACGAGGCGCAGTACGTCGCGGTAGCGGTCGGCGGCCTGGCGCAAGCGCCCGCGCTGATGAGCCTGCTGCGCCTGCCGGAAGAGGGCGTCGGGATTCATGCCCCGAAACTACACGCCGTGCAGCTTACCTATGCGCATCCCGGACAGGACTCGACCCCTGTGAGCTACAGGCGCACCTAATTTCCAACAATCCAATCCAATGAGCAGTCCGGGTAGGACTCGAACCTACGATATTCGGCTTAGAAGGCCGACGCTTTATCCAGCTAAGCTACCGGACCATGACACCCCAGCTTAAGACGTGCAGCCGGTGCGGTCAAGAGAAAAGCCGCACGGAGTTCTACAGGCAATCTGACCGTACGTCGGGGGCTTCGTACTGCAAGGCCTGCTTCAACGCCTACTGCGTCGAACGATGGATCGCAAAGAAGAGACGGGCCATCGAGTACAAGGGCGGGCGGTGCAACCGCTGCGGCTACGACCAGCATTACGCTGCCCTACAGTTTCACCATGTGGAGCCCAGCGAGAAGGATATCAACTGGGCCAAGCTTCGACTACGCTCGTGGACGAAGATCGAAGCCGAACTCGACAAGTGCGAACTGCTTTGCGCCAACTGCCATGCTGTGGAGCATGCCCGATAGAATCCATCGATGGCTACCGGGGCTTAGAATGCCACGCGGGCACGCGTCTGCTGTGACGGTGCCCGCGTGGACCTAGTCGGGGTGGCCGGATTTGAACCGACGACCCTCTGCTCCCAAAGCAGATGCGCTACCGGACTGCGCCACACCCCGAGGGTCTTGATACGATGGGTCGAAAGAACAGGCCCGCGCTCATCGTGTCGCGGGAAAAATACGCAGCGGCGCTAAGTTGGGCACTCGCTTCGATGTTGCCCGACCTGCTTCGCTATGTCTGACCGCGCCCTCTCCGACGATGTTCGCGCCCTCCAGGTGATCTGGCTCGCCATCGTTGGCGGCGCTGTGCTCGCGGTGGCTGTGCTCTGGTGGGTGGCGGGGCGGTCGGCAAATGCTGCGCCGATGGCCGAGTCGGCAGATGTGCTCTTTATGCTCAATGCGCTGGCGAGCGTTGGGGCCATCGTGGTCGGGTTCGCGCTGCAGCGTATGATTCCCGCCCGGGTGATGTCGCAAGACACCGAGGAGGCCGCGTTCGGGCAAATACGTGCCCTGGGCATCGCCTCGGTCGCGGTCATGGAGGCGTCGGCGCTGACGGCGGGCGTGGCCGCGTTCCTAACAGGCAATGCGCTCAACCTCGCCTTCGTCGTGCCGTTTCTGGCGTTCGCGGCGCTGTTCTTCCCGTCGGATGCGCGCGTGGCTAGCCTGATGCGGCGCTAGCAGGGTCGTCCGCTGACCAGATCGACGGACCCGCCTACTGGGCCTTGGCGGCGGCGAGTTCGTCCTTCACCTGGCTGGCTTCGACCATCTTGGTGCGGAACTCGTAGGAGCCGTTCTGCTTCTTCGACGCGACGATGATCTTGGCCATCTGCTTAGCGTCGGCGCCGGCACCACGGTTGGTGCGCTGGTTCTTGGAGACTTTCTTCGCCATGGGTCTGACCTCTGGGAGTCTAGAGCGTGGACGCGAGCGATCAGGAGGTTACTTGATCTCGCGGTGGAGCGTGTGCTTGCGGAGCTTCGCGTTGTACTTCTTGAGCTCCATCCGCCCGGTGGTATTCCGGCGGTTCTTGGTGGTCGCGTAGCGCGACGTGCCCGGCGCCTCGGTGCATTCGAGGATGACCTTGATGCGGGCTTCTTTGCCTTTCGCCATCGGCCTGGGGGGTTACGGTGTGGTCAGAAGGGGGGCAGCGGGATGCAGACGCGCTAGACGCGGACGCCTTGCTTGCGCGCTTCGGCGAGAACGGCCGAGATGCCCTTCTTGTTGATCGTCTTGATGGTCTGCGCGGTGACGCGGAGCGTGATCCAGCGGTCTTCTTCGGGGATGTAGAAGCGCTTCTTCTGGAGGTTCACGTTGAAGCGGCGGCGCACCTTGTTGTGAGCGTGGGAGACGTGGTTGCCCGACATCGGTCCCTTGCCCGTGAGCTGATCTCTGCGTGCCATGAGCGTGGCCGTCGAGTGATATGAACGGAATGGTGACAGCCTTCCAAAATAGAGGCTGGCCGCGCCGCGCCCAAACGGAATCCGGCCCGAAGCGGCGAAGGACGTGTTAATAGCGATGCCTTGGCTCCGGGTTCCTCGAAGGTATGGTGAGGGCGCAGCGGCCGTCGGTTCGCTCGCTGCACGCCCCGTAGCCCGTGTACACGGAGCGCCTGGCACACCTCTCGGACACATCGGCGCGAACCTCGGGGAATCCTTATCGGTTTGCCCCGAGCCTCCTCCCTGCTTCTGCCCGCATGCTACACGCTCTCTGGTCTCGGTTCTCCGACCTCGCTCGGTTCTACGCGAGGGGCCTGGGCACGCGGCTGCGCAACCCGTATGTGTTGCTCTTGGCGCAGGCGATTGCCTTCAAGGTGCTCGTCACGATCCTCCCGCTGCTCGTGCTCGGGACAGGCATCTTTGGTCTCGTGCTGCGGCAGGACGACCCCTTCGACACGGTCTCCCGCTTCCTCGGCTCGTTTCTGCCGAACTACCAGAGCGACACGCTCTTTGAACTGCTCGGGCAGCTTCAGCGGGCTGGCAGCACCATCACCATCGTCGGCGGTATCGGGCTGTTCCTGACCGTACTAACGCTCTTCAGCGCACTGCGCATCGTGATTGCGGGCGCGTTTGGGGGCGAGCGGCACGAGCAGCGCTCGTTCCTCGGCGGCTACCTCTTCGACCTGCGGATGATCGGCCAGGTGGCGCTGCTGTTCCTGCTCTCGTTCGGCCTGACGGTGGGCATGCGCGTGGCGATGGCACGCTCGGAAGCGCTCGCTGCGGAGAACGGCCTCGACGCGGCGCTGGTCTCCCAGGGCTGGGAGTTCGTCTTCGGCGTGGCGGCGTGGCTCGTCCCGTTCGCGCTCTCGCTGGCTATGTACACGCAGCTCTACTACTTCATCCCAAAGCCGAAGCCACCCTCGCGCAGCGCCTTTACAGGGGCGCTCTTCGCAGCACTGCTCTTCGAAGGAGCGAAAAACCTCTTTGCCTACTACGCTGTCTACGTGGGTCGCTTCGATCGGTACGAGGCCCCGAATCAGACCGAGATCGTCGAGAATCTCGGGGGCGAGAGTGCGGCCGGGGCAAGCGACGCACTGATCTCGCTGGGCGGGGTGTTTGGGCTGATCCTCGCGCTCGTCTTCTGGGTCTACCTCTCCAGCCTGATTCTCATCCTCGGCGCGATGGTCGCCGCGGTGCACGAGGAGCGCACCGGCTCCCGACGCTCGCTACTCCGCCGCGTGCTGCAGCAACGCCTCTCTCGCCGCCGCAGGGCCGCACCGGAGCCATCCGATGAGGCAGAAGACAACGCAGCCAACGATCCCCCGTCCTCAGAAGCGCCCACCGACGCGCAGGACAACGAGGCGCACGTGGGGCCCTCGCCGACGCCACATCCGGCCGAACGCTGATCGGCCCAAGACCTGCCAACGTGCTACCTTGGGGGCCGCCTGCACGGCAGTATCTGCTCGATGCTCTCATGCTCGGTGCGCTCGCCGCCCGGCGTGCTCTTCTTCTCTTCCGGCATTTCCTCTGCTCTGGCCTTGCGCCTGTTCTCGCTCCTGCTTCTCCTGCTTGCCCCTACCGTAGTGTGGGCGCAGGCTCCGCTGTTCTTGGTCAACGAGGCCACGACCGTGCAGGACATCCGCTTTCGCTTCGCCGAGAGCCAAACGTTCGAGGACGAGGCCCTGCTGGCGCAGATCGCCACGGCGCAGCCCGGCTTCATGGAAATGGGCTGGCGGCGCCCGGTCACGCAGTTCCTCTCGATCCTCCCGGTCTTCAAACCGCCCAGCACGTACCCCTTCCTACCCTTCGAACTGCAGAAGGACCTCCTACGGCTGGAGCGCTACTACCGCGACAACGGCTTCCTCGAAGCCGAGGCTGACTGGTTCGTCCGGCTCGACACCACCGACAACGACGTCCGCATCCTGTTCACCGTCGACGAGGGACCGCCGCTGCTGATCCGCTCGCTCGACTTCCTCACGGAGGCAGACAGTACCGCCCTCGCCCCGACGCTCTCTCCTGTCGCCCGAGAGCGCTGGGCGAGCTTCCAGAACAACGTGAGCGTGCGCGAGGGCCGCCGCCTCGACCAGTTCTCGCTGATCCAGCTCCAGAGCGAGACGCTAGAGTGGCTCCAGAACCAGGGCTATGCCTACCCCCGCGTACGCGCCACCACCGACGTGGACACGACGCGCAACCGCGCCGACGTGCGCCTCTTCGCCGATGTGGGCCCCCTCGGCCGCTTCGGGGCGATCGAGATCGAGGGCGCGACGAGCGTGCGCGACCGCGTGGTCGCCCGCGAGCTGCCCTTCCGCCGCGGCGACCGCTTCTCGTTCCGCGACCTCACCGAAGGACAGCGGCAGATCTTCGACCTCAACCTCTTCCAGATCGCGCTCGTGGACGCCCCCGAGCCGCCCTCCGGACAGGCGCGCGACTCGACCGTGCGCATCCGCGTCCGCGTCACCGAGGGCGAGCCCCGCCTCCTGCAAGCCAACCTCGGCTACCTCACCCAAAGCGGGGCGCGAGCGCAGGCGCAGTGGACGCACCGCAACTTCCTCGGCGACGCGCGCACCTTCACCGCCACCGCTACCGCCGAGACGGGCTTCCTCGCGCTCGCGGGCGACGGCATCGTGGACCGCCGCTACAGCGCCGCCACGACGCTCCGCCAGCCCTACATCTTCGACCGGCGGCTCTCGCTCACCACCGGCCCCTCCGTCACCTTCCGCGACGACACCCGGGAGAACTCGCTCGGCGTGGGCGCCACGGCCGCGCTGCTGGCCGACCTCGGCTCGCTGCGGACGCTCACGCTGCGCACCAACGTCTCGACGCGCGAGATCTTCGGCCTGGGCGGCGGCGAGGCGCGCCTTTCGGAACTGCTGAGCCCCAACGCGCTCGGGCGCGTCACCAAGAGCGAGCTCGGCGTGGACGGCCTCTACGGTGCGCTCGACAACCTCCTCGACCCCGCCGAGGGCTACCTCGGCCGCGCCACCGTCGCGGCGGCGGGACCGACGCTGCTCTCCAACGTGCAGTACCTCCGCGCGACGGCCTCCGTGCAAGGCTTCATGCTCCTCCCCGGCGACCTCCGGCTGCGCGCCCGTGCCTCGGCCGGCCGCCTGCTGCCCCTCGGCCCGACGAGCTTCGACAACGACGCCGCGCGCCTCCGCGACGTGGTCGTGCTCGCCGGCGGCACAGGCGACGTGCGCGGCTACAACCTCGGCCTGCTCGGCCCGAAGCTCCCCGACTTCCAGCGCGCCGTGGCCGACGACGGCAGCACGTCCTATGCGCTCCTCGGCGGCAGCCAGGGCCGCTTCTTCGCGCTCGGCGGCTCCACCAAGCTCGCCGGGAGCGTCGAGGTTGCCATGCCGATGCCCTTCTTCCCGCCTGCTTTCCGCGCCATCACCTTCCTCGACGCCGGGCAGCTCTGGACGCCGGGCGGCACCGACACCTACAACTTCAGCGACGACGTCCTCGATGACCCCAACGCTCCCGCCTTCCTCGGCATCCTCGACGAGGTACTCGCCGACGAGGAGCGGCTGCGCTACAGCACGGGGTTCGGCTTCGGCTTCGCCAGCCAAATCGGCGAGATCAGCCTGGCCGTCGGCTACAAGCTCAACCCGACCGCGCTCGACGTGCTGGCCCCCGACGAGGTGTTCGACCCGCTCGGCACACTTGGCGCCGACGCTGATCTCGACTTGAACGGCGACGGGACCGTCGACCGCGCCGATGCCACGGAGCAGCTTCGGACGCTGCTCGGGCAAGACATCGGCTTCTGGGACTTCCAGCGGTTCGCGTTCCACCTGTCCATCGGGAGGTCGTTCTGATGGAGCCGCAGTCCTCCCAGCAGCACTCTGCCCAAACCACGCCAGCGAAGCGTTCGTGGCGGCGTCGGCTCCTCATCGCGCTCGGCGTGCTCGTGGGCTTCGTGCTCGTGCTGCTCGTGGTGGCCGCGCTCGTGCTCCAGACCGGCTGGGCGAAGGAGCAGGTGCGGCAGGTCGCCATGACGCAGATCCAGAATCTGCTCAGCGACGACGCGACGGTGACCGTGGGCAGCATCGAGGGCAACCTCCTCACCAACGCGCAGGTCGCGGATCTCGTGATTGAGCGCGACGGGCAGGCGCTCGTGCGCATCGACTCGGCGTCGGCGAGCTACAACCTGCTTGGCCTCGCCGGGCGGCGGCTCGCCCTCGGCACCGTGCGCGTGGTCGGCCCGTTCGTGCGCATGGAGCAGCGCGCCGATTCGAGCTTCGACCTCGCCACGCTCTTCGTCGCGGACACCACCGAGACGGACACGACGAGCAGCGGCTTCACGATCACACTGGACGACCTCCGCGTCGAGCGCGGGCGCGTCGAGATGGCATTCTACACGGAGCTCGGCACCAACCGCGACTCGCTCCTCACCGCCGATCCGCTCGGGGTGCACCTCACCGACTTCGTCTTCGCGCCGGACCAGCTTGTGGGCACGCTCGACCGCTTCGCCACGACGCTTACTGCCGCCGACCGCACGACCGCGCTCGACCTTGAGTTGGGAGGCCGCTTCGACGACGAAGTGGCCGTCGTGGACACGCTTCGCCTCACCTCGCCGCGCTCCGCCGTACACGGCCACGCCGACGTGCAATACGGTGCGTTCCTCCGCGCGCTCGCCTCGGAGGACAACCTCCAGGAGTGGCTACCGCGCTTCACCGCCGACCTCACCGCACAGCCGCTCGCGATGGCCGATGTGCGCGCCTTCGCGCCGGTGGACGTGCTCGGCAACCCGACGCTCGCACTCGACGCTGAGAGCGACGGCCGCAACCTCACCGCCGTCCTCGATGCCGACCTCGACGGCGCGGGCACGGTAGACCTCGACGCCACCTTCCGCAGCGCCGAGTCAGGGCGCGTCGTGTACCGCGCTCAGGGGCAGGTGCGCGCCCTCGACCCGGGGCGCCTCCTCGGCGACCCAGCGCTCGCCGCCACGCTCAACGCCGACCTCGACGTGAACCTCACGGGCGACGCGACCACCACGATCGACGGGCCGTTCGCGCTGCGCGTCTTCGACTCCGAGATGGGCGAGCAGACGCTGCGCTCGTCCACGCTCGACGGACGCTTCACGAACGGCGCGGTGCGCTTCGCCCTCGACGCCGCGATCCCCGGCGCGAACGTGACGGCCGAGGGCACGGCGCGGCCGTTCGCTACCACGCCGACCTACCTCGCCGATGGGCACTTCGAAGATGTCAACCTCGCTGCCTTCGCCGACAGCATCGAGGCGACCGACCTAAGCGGGACGTTCTCGGTGGCGGGCCAGGGGATCGAGGTCGGCACAATGCAAGCCAGCCTCGGCGCGACTCTCGACGCTGCCACCATCGCCACAGCGACGACCACGACCGAGGTAGAACGCCTCGCGCTCGACGCGCAGCTCGTCCGGCAGACGCTCCGCTTCAACGCACGTGGGCGCTTCGGCCCGGAGGGACGCGCGGGCGGCCAGCTCGATCTCACCGGGCTGGTGCAGCCGTTCGCCGAGCCGCTCGTCGTCGAGATCAGCGAGGGCCGCGCCACCGAACTCGACCTCGCGGCGCTCACCGGCGACCCGGCGCAGGCAAGCAGCATCACCGGCACCTTCACCCTCGACGCACGCGGCACCGACCCGCAGGCGATGCTCCTCGACCTCGAAGCACGCCTGGACGACACCCGCTATGGCACCACCGCGGTCCCATCGGCTGACCTCTTCGCCACGCTCGCCGACGGCCTGCTCGCCTTCGACGGCGAGGCCGACTTCGCCGACGCCGGCCGCGTGGCGCTGCGCGGCGAGACGGAGCCCTTCGCCGACACGCTGCGCTACGACGCCGACGTACTGCTGACCAACCTCGACGCCGGGGCCTTCGTGCCGCCTGACTCTGCGGGGGCTGCGCCCCTCACGACGCGGCTCAACGGCACGATGCGGCTGACCGGACGCGGCACCGACCCCGCAACGATGCTCCTGCGCCTGGGCGGCGACTTCGGCGAGTCGCAGGTCAACGACCAAGCGATCACATCAGGCTCCCTGACCATGCGCCTCACTGGCGGGCGGCTCGACGGCGGAGCGAGCGTGCGCATGCCCGGTGGGCTCGTCCAGGCCGACCTCACCGGCACCCCCTTCGCCAAGACACCCGCGTTCACCGTGCGCAACGGACGCTTCGAGAACCTCGACGTGGGCGCGTTCGCGGGCGACTCGACGCTCGCCAGCGACCTCACAGGGACGTTCGCCGCCGAGGTCGCTGGGACCGACCCGGCGACGGCCCGCGCGGACGCGACGCTGACGCTAGAACCGTCGTCCTTCAACGACGCGCGGCTCGATGGCAGGGTTGCGCTGACGCTGGCCGACGGCGTGGGGCAGGCCGACGCCACCCTCGCGCTCGCCGGGGGCACCGCCATGGTGGACGCCACCTACGCCTTCCCCGATGACGACGCCCTCCCCATGTTCGAGGCGCGCGGCGACATCGACGGCGTGGACCTGCGGCCCTTTCTTGCCCCCGTCCTCGCGGCGCTGCCCGACTCGGTGCGCGCGGCCAACCCGCGCCTCGGCCAGCGCGATGCCCTCTCGCTCGACTTCGACGTGCGCGGCTCGGGCGACTCCGCGGAGACGTTGCAGGCGAGCGGGCGCGTCTGGAGCACGGGCGCGCGGGCGCTCGACATTCGCGTGGACTCGCTCTTCGCCGCGTTCGACCTCGGCGATCAGCAACTAGACCTGACGACACTGCTGCTGCGTTCGGAGGTGCTCGACCTACGCGCGGGCGGCCAGGTCGCGCTCGATGCCTTCACGGCCACGAGTTCGCTGCTCACGCTCACGGCTCAGGTCAAGGACCCGGACCCGCTGAGCCGCCTCGTTGGGCAGGCGCTGCTGATCGAGGAGGGCCGCATCGAAGGGCAGGTGCAGAGCGAGCCGGGCGAGCCGCTCGAGTTCCGCCTCGACGCGACGACCGACCTGCTGGCCTTCGGGACGACCCGGGCCAGCAACGTCAACACTGATATCGCGGGGCTGTACAGCGCGGACGACGGCCTCGCCGCGCGCATCCGTTTCGAGACGGGCTTCCTCTCGGCCGGCACCTTCCGCGCCCGCGACGTGGACGCCGACGCCCGCTACAACGGCGAGGAGGTGTCGCTCGACGTCACGCTCGAAGTGGACGACGACCGCGAGGTGCGCCTCCAGGGCCGCACCGACCTCAACCCCGACGCGCCGGAGTTCACGCTCGATCGCTTCGACATGCGGCTCGGGCAGCGGCGCTTCGGCCTCGCGCAGCCGTCGCGCATCTCCTACGGCGACCGCATCCGCGTACGCGGCTTCCTCCTCGCCGCCGACACGCCAGGCCTCGGCATCGAGCAGATTGCGGCGGACGGCGTGATCGACCTCGACGGGCGGCAGAACTTCATTCTCACCGTGGAGGGGCTGCTGCTCGACGGGCTGACCGACCTCGCGGGCCTCGACGCGCTCGGCGGGCGGCTCGACGCCTCGCTCATCATGGGCGGGACCGCGTCAGCCCCGACGCTCGACGGCACGTTCGCCGTTGGCCCGATCACCTCGCGGAAGCGCGACGTGGGCACCGTCGACGCCACGTTTGCGTACGCCGACCAACGCATCGAGGTGGACGCGGCGCTCATGCACGTCAGCGGCGCGGCGTTGCAGGCCACGGGCTTCGCGCCGTTCGGCTTCGCGCTCGACGGCACGGTCGCCACGCCGCCGTCGGACGCGCCCGTAGACCTCGCGCTCACTACCACGGAGCCGTTCCCCATCGCCTGGGCGACGCCGTTCTTCGACCCGCGCACGGTCAACGAGCTCGGCGGCACACTCACCGCCGACGCTGCCGTGGTCGGCACCCGCAGCGACCCGCAGCTCGACGGCACCCTCGCCATCCTCGACGGGCGCATGGGGCTGCCTGAGTTCGGGCGCGTCTACCAGAATGCCACCATCCCGATCACGCTCGACGACGACCGCCTCACCTTCGGCAGCGACGTGCTCGGCCCCGCATTCCTGCGCGACAGCGACGGCGGCACGCTCACGCTCGAAGGCAGCCTCCTCGTCCCCGACCTCCAGGTGGCCGCGCTCGACCTCGACCTGCTCATCCAAGCCAACCGCTACCTCGCCATCGACAACCAGACCTACTCCGGCTTCCGCGTCTCGGCGTCGGGCCGCGAGGGGCTGCGCGTGACAGGTCCAGTCGATGGCCCGACCGTGACCGGCACCGTGCAGATCGACCAGGGCGTCGTCTACCAGACCGACGAGTTGATCGGCCCCACCTTCAGCCAGATCTCGCTCTCGCCAACCGACATCCAGCGCGTCGAGGCGACTTTCGGCGTGCGCGCCGCCGCCGCCGACACGACCGTCTCCGCCGTCTATGTCGACACCGCCATCGACCTGCGTGTGATCGTACCGGGGCGCGTCAGCTTCCGCGCCGACGGCCTCGCCAACATCGACCTGGAGTTTGAGGGCGACCTCATCGTGCGCAAGGACCGCGGCCAGGAGGAGGTGCAGCTCTTCGACAGCATCGAGATCCCACGCGGGACGGTCGAGTTCGGCGGGCGGCGCTTCGACGTGGAGCGCGGCGTGTTCGTCTTCAACGGCCCCGTCCCCGAAACGCGCGTCGACCTCGAAGCGGCGATGGTGATCCGGCAGACGGGCGAGACGAGCGCCCAGAGCGCGCTCACGATCACGCTCAACTACAAGGGCACGCTGGGTGAAAATCCGGCGCCGAGCTTCTCGTCCTCGCCGGTGCAGTTGGAGACGTCCGAGATCGTGTGCTACATCGCCACGGGGCAGCCGTGCGCGGGCATCGTCTCGGGTGCGGGCGAATCGGCGACGGGGCTGCTGACCTCGCAACTCTCGGCAGCCATCGGCAACGTGGCGAGCCGCTCGCTCGGCCTCGACCTGGTCCAGATCGAGGCGCAGCCGGACGTGACGGTGACGATCGGGAAGTACCTCTCGAACCGCCTCTTCGCCACGCTCGGCTACCTCGTCTCGAACAACTCCGGCAACACCGACGCGGCCACGCTGGACCTCGTGCTGCAGTATCAGCTACGCCAGTGGCTCCAGCTTCAGGCGGAGTACGAGCAGCTGCAGGACGGTGAGAACAACGTCGGCGGCGGCGTGCAGTTCGAAGTGGCGTACTAGCGGGCACCCCCTGATCTCGCTTCGCTCGATCTGTCCCCCTCGAATTCGAGGGGGACAGTTCCATGACCCTTTTGCTCTCTACGACCCCTTTGCTCAGGCGGCAACCAGGGCTTTGCTGGCAGCGTCGCTCTTGCTACGCTCCAACTGCGGCAGGCCGTGCATGGCGGGACGGTGACCGAGACGACCGAGGTGCCAGAACGTGCCACGCCAGAGCGCAGAGAGGAGGTCGAAGCGGCGCCGGAGCAGATAGACCAGGGTATGCTTCGGCAGCGCCACGCCGATCACGAACGCCAGTGCTAGCCAGAACGTCGTGCCGTGGACGTTGCGGCGGAGATAGAGCAGCCGGTTGCGCGTCATGTAGTACGTCTTGAGCGCGTTCTCCTTGCCGACCGTCATCGACTCCTTGTGGTAGACGACCGACTCGGCGACGTAAGCCACGCGCCAGCCTGCGCGGGTGACGTGCGCGGCGAAGTCGTGCTCCTCGTAGTAGAGGAAGTACAGCGCCGGGAGCAGGCCGACTTCCTCCAGCACCGAGCGACGGATCAGGAGCGCCGCGCCGTGGCCGAGATCGGTGATGCCCGACGTGTCGTGCTGGCCGCAGTCGACCTCGTTGTGGCCGGTGACGTGCCCGCGCATCGTGAGCGGGTCGATGGGGCCGCAGCCGGCGTACTGGATGGTGTCCGGCGTGTGGTGGTAGCGGATCTTCGGGCTGGCGAGCCCGAGGCTCGGGTCGGCCTCCATCGCCGCGACGAGCGGTTCCAGGAAGCCTGGCTCCACCTCCGTGTCGTTGTTCAGGAGGAGGACGTAGTCGCCCTGGGCGACGCGGATGCCGACGTTGTTGCCACCTGCGAAGCCGTCGTTGGTGGGGTGGGCGATGACGCGGACCTCGGGAAATCCTGCTGCAATCGCCGCTGCCTGGCCCGGTTTCGGCGAGCCGTTGTCAACGACGACAACCTCCGTGCGCGGGTACGTAACCGCGCGAAGCGACGAGAGTAGGGCACGGGTGACCTCGGCCTGGTTGTAGTTGACGGAGAGGACGGTGACGAGCGGCGCTCGCGAGGAAGCCGTCGGCGAAAATGGTGCCGGAGAGGAGGGCATGGTGGGCACAGCCACGAAAGGGCCGGAGACTAAGGCGAGGGCATTCAGGGCAGATAACGGGAAGGTTTTCATTCCCGGCGCGCCCGGTGGTCGAGGCACACAGCCGTGGTATCGGCGCGAGCGCGGTGCCGCTTTAGGTGCGAGGGGTAGCGGCGCGCGCGTATGATGAGGCCCCTTTACCGCGTCTCGCTCCACGTCCCCCTACTCCGCCTCATGTCCGACACGCTCACCGTCGCCCTTGCCCAACTCGCCCCCGTGTGGCTCGACCGCGAGGCCACGCTCGCGAAAGTGCTCGACGCCACCGCCGAGGCTGCCGACCGAGGCGCGGCGCTCGTAGCGTTCGGCGAGGCGCTCGTGCCGGGCTACCCGGCGTGGGTCGATTTCACCGGCGGCGCGGCGTTCAACGATCCGCTCCAGAAGGCGCTCTACGCGCATTACGTCGACCAGGCCGTGGATCTCTCGGCCGACGGGAAAGCGGCAGGGCACCTCGATGGGCTGTCCGCGCTGTGCCGGGAGCGCGGCATCGGCGTCTACCTCGGCTGCATCGAGCGGGAGCGGCGCGGGCACAGCCTATTCTGCTCGCTCGTCTACCTCGACCAAACAGGCACGGTGCAGTCGGTGCACCGCAAGCTGCGGCCGACGCACGAGGAGCGGCTCGTCTGGGCGCAGGGCGATGGGCATGGCCTGCGCACGCACCGCCTCGGGCCGTTCACCGTCGGCGGGCTCAACTGCTGGGAGAACTGGATGCCACTGCCGCGCGCCGCGCTCTACGCGCAGGGCGAGACGCTCCACGTGGCCGTGTGGCCGGGCAGCACCCGCAACACGCACGACATCACGCCCTTTCTCGCGAAAGAGGGGCGGTCCTACGTCCTCTCCGTCTCCGGCCTCTACCGGCGTAGTGATCTATCGTCGAGGACCCCGCACTATGACGAGGTCGTGGCCGCGCTGCCCGAGGCGATGACCGACGGCGGCTCGTGCCTGGCAGCCCCGGACGGCTCATGGGTCATCGCGCCGCTGCCCGCCGAGGAGGGCATCTGGACCGCCGAGATCGACGCGGCCGTGGTGCGCGGCGAGCGGCAAAACTTCGACGCGGCGGGGCACTACAGCCGTCCCGACGTGACGCGCCTCACGCTCGACCGCACCCGCCTCTCGACGCTCTCGATTGAAGAGTTAGAGGGCTAGGTGTGGATCAAAATCTCGGCTCAAGTCCGGAGTCAAGCGCACACATCTCGTTTCAGGCCGATGGGTTAGGGTCCGGCTTCGCCCAAAGGCGCAGCAAGAAGCTAAATGCGATACCTTTAGGGTGCTTTGTCCGAACCGAAAGACTCGACCCGTGGCTCTAACTCCAAGGCAGCAAACCACCGTTGAGAAACTCAAGCAGGTTGGATTAGGCGACGCTGCAGCCTTCTATCGTGACGGATGCCGCGTCATCGAGCAGCGCGAGGTACTGGAGGCGGCCACACACTTACTTGCGCACTGCGCACGCGAGGTCGAGTCCGCGCTACGGCAGGTGCTTAGGGGGTCGTTCGGAGCGCCTCCACCAGCGACGCCACACTCAGAATCGACGCGATCTCTCCTGGAAGACCTAGGGCTTTCGGCCGAAGAGGAGCCAGGGAAGAGCCTTATGAAAACCGCTGCAGAGGCTGACCGGAAGTCGTCGGGGAGTGCACACCGGGACGAGATCCGGCACATCCTCACGGTGATCGGTGCTGAAGACCTTGTCGGGCAATGGCTATGGATCACCGGTTTCGAGTCGAGGGACCCGGAGACGGGCGAGAAGGCGGCCGGGTTGCACGCTCTAGCTCATCGGAGCAACCTAGGCCCCCCTCGACCGCTTGAGCAGCACCACTTCGACGCGTGGGACCGGTTTGAGTTCATCATTGACCGGATCGCCGACCGCGTTCAGGCCAACTACGCCACGGTAGCTGAGCATATCGACACACTGGCCGCCCTCAATGCACCGACGAAGGCTGACCTGAAGCAACTACTGAACTCGCTTGCGAGATCGCCTGCCGGACTTGGGAGGTTCCTCGAGAACATGCAAAGCGGACTGTGGATTCCGATGCTTGTCAGCGCCAGTGTTTTCAGCAATCCGCCTCCTAAGCAATCCGACCCCGACAAGGGCTCGTTCTGGTATCCGAAATGGGTGCCTGCGAGGGCGCTTCGGGCGCTAGCCGAGCGCGGATGGAAACCGGAAGCGATGATCGCGAGCGCCATCAAGGCCGTCCTGGCTACCGACAATCAATCCGTCATCCGTGACCTCGTGCGAGCAGCCCAGCACCTTCCAGCAGATCTCCTCACGGAATGGAGCAGTGGGTGGCTTGCAGACTACCTACGAAGACTCGAGGGAGCCTCGTTGGACTCCTATGTCTTCAGCGAAACCGGGAAGCTCTTCGCGTACCAGGCTAGTTCTGGTGAGGTGGAAGCTGCCCTCGAGCTAGCCGGGGCGCTCTATGACCTCAGGGTTGGAGAAGGGTGGGGAAGGCGTGACCCTATTCCTCTCACAGGGGATGTACTGATGTATCAGCAGAGCCTCGAGCGCGACTTTCTGAGTATTGCCGAGCTAGAACCTAGGTCGAGCGTTGACCTTTTAACCGAGGTCTTGAATCGCTTCATCAGCTACGTGACCGACCGACCAGCACCCGTTGATGGTTCGGCGAGTTGGATAGATGAGGTAGGAGGGCACGCTCCAAGTGAGTTTGCTGAGGTAGGGAGCGTACTAGCTGCGGCACTTTACACAACCATCCACGAGGCGATCGAGTCTGAGCGGCTCAACCTAGCGGAATCAGTCGATTTCCTCCTAGAACAAGGATGGAATGTGTTTCACCGCTGTGCGATCGCGCTCACACGCGTCTTCGGGAATCCCGAAGACGTAGCGCACATCGTCGAAGAGGCCGCGCATCTATTTGATCCTGAACTTGAAGTCGAGACTGTCCGGCTACTTGAGGAACGATTCGACGAACTTCCTGAGGAGTCAAAGGCTGCGCTCCTGATTCTACTCGAAGAAGGTCCATCTCCCGGATTCTGGGTAGAACGGGCTGCGACGTGGGGAGAGGTGCTCACCGAGGTCGAAGCGACAGATAGGGCAAGGGACGTCCAGCGCTGGCTGCTTGGGAAGCTTCAGACAGTACTACCCGCCGAATGGGTTGGCACGCACACCGCGCTCTTCCCTCCAACGGTGGAGGCTACAGCCCCAGCGCCGCCGCTCTACGTGAAGCGGCTCGCAACTGTGCGAAAAGCGCTCGTTGAGGATCCAGCCGAGGGACTCGCGATGCTCACCACATGGGAAGAGGAGCCATCTTGGCCAGCAGTGAGCACACTGGCGTTCGATCTCGGGAGGGAGGTAGCTGCACGCGGGGTCGAGTTCGCGACCGTAGCCGACCGCCTGATCGGGGGCGATGCTACCCTAGTGCGCGCGTTCGCGGAAAAGCTTCGACTGGGTAGTGAAGTCACTGGTAGCCTCGAAGACGAAGCCGTCTCGGTTTGGGCGCCGGTGCTAGAGCTATTTACCTGGGCTGTAGCTCAGGATAGGGCTATCGAGAGGAGGCCGTCGAACACGTATAACCGCGATGGGGACCCCCATTGGGGGTGGGCCTGGAAGGACATTGCGCGCTGCCTCGACGTTGGCATGCGCAGCGGCGTGATCCCTCGAGAACTCTCGGGCGCGGTATGGGCCATACTCGACTCTCTCACGCATGACCCGGACAAGGGCGACGTCACTGAGGGGAAAGACGATGGTCGCGATGCTGCTAACCGAGCACTCAACTCAGTCCGTGGCGAAGCACTCGACGCCGCTATCACTTTTGTTTGGTGGGCGCACTTGAAAAAAGCCAGCGAGGCTCCGACCACGGAGGAAGTCGTGCATCACGCGCTCGCGAGCTTGGCGCGCCACCTAGACCCAAACGACGACACGGTGGAGTCCATCTCAGCCTCGCACGCGGTGTTCGGGAAGCGCCTACCGACCCTAATTGCGACAGCGAGAGACTGGACTCTCTCGCACTTGGACCGGCTATTTCCTGCGGAAGCTGAGGCGCTTCGAGCGGGGGCGTGGCACGGCTATCGATACGCACAACACAACTACTCTGATGTGTATGAAGCGCTCAAACCCTACTATCTCGGCGAGCTTAATGGGCTGACGGACGATAATCTCTATGAGGAACTCATTCCGAACGAGGTATCTCCAGAAAAGAAACGGCTACGTCCAGACGTAAACCGTTGGGTGAAGCAGATCGCGTACGCGTACCTCATCGGTAACGACGACATCGAAAACACTGAGGGCGGCAGCCCTACTGTAGCGCTCTTCGCACACGCTTCGGCGGATCTACGAGCACTCGCACTAGACCAAGTGGGGTACCTTTTAGCGAAGAGATGGTCGGTCCAGTCGCAGCTTACGGTTGCTAATCGAGCAATGGCGCTCTGGGAGTGGCGGCTGGACCAACTTGGGGGAAGCAACTCGCTTGTGGTCGCCGAGGGCCGATCTTTCTCTTTGTGGGCATTTACATCTGCTCTTAATGCGGAGTGGGTGCATGAACACCTGGCTTTAGCAATCGACGCCTCAGGTGGGACCGTGCACCACCGGGGGTATCGCTTCGTGAGTTGGCTCGCAGAAACCGCGGAGGCATTCCCCGAAAGTGCGGTGACAACCATGAATATGATGCTGGGCCACCGGACGAGTCAGACGTATGTGCTCCACGACCTCCAAAACGTGGAAGTGATCCTACACGTTGCCGCAAACGCCGGCGGCTCCAGCCGATCTGTAGCTAAAGAGGCCATCAGCCGGATTCTCGCAAACGGAGGGAGGGACTTCCGCAACCTGCTTAACTAGAAACTATTCTGTTCCTCAGAACTGGTGTGCCCTTCGGAAATCTGGCCTCGCTTGGTGATAGTCTAAGCAGTCGGATTAAAAGCGCCTCCTACACAAAATCGCCACAAACGACGCGTATGGGCAGATTACGGGAGCATTACGCAGGTCCTGCGATCCGTAACAGAAGGATCGCACTCCGGTAATCATCTCCTCACACGCGCGCGCAAGATTGGGGACGACTGTATGTCTCCTCCACCACCCGCTGGATGCGCTACCGCACCCTCTGGATCTCGGACCTGCACCTCGGCACCCGCGGCAGCCAGGCCGAGCTTGTCCTCGACTTTCTGCGCCACAACGAGTCGGACACGCTCTACCTCGTCGGGGACATCGCCGACGGCTGGGCGCTCAAGCGCTCGTTCACCTGGACGCAGCTCCACAACGATGTCGTGCAGAAGATCCTGCGGCGCGTCCGCAAGGGCACCCGCGCGACCTACATCCCCGGCAACCACGACGCCTTCGCCCGCGCCTACGTCGGCCTCCAGTTCGGCGGCATCGACGTGATGCGCGAGGCCATCCACACCACTGCCGATGGGCGCCAGTTGCTCGTCCTCCACGGCGACGAGTTCGACGGAGCGGTCCGCTATGCCCCCTGGCTCTCGAAGCTCGGCGCGCGGGCCTACGAGCTCGCGCTGCTGCTCAACACGACCGTCAACCGCGCCCGCAAGGCGTTCGGGATGCCCTACTGGTCGCTCGCGGCCTACCTCAAGGGCAAGACCAAGAAGGCGGTGCAGTACATGGGCGACTTCGAGAACGCCGTGGCCGCCCTCGCCAAAGAGCGGGGCGTCGACGGGGTCGTATGTGGACATATCCACAAGGCCGAACTCCGTCCAATTAACGGCGTTCTGTACGCGAATTGCGGAGACTGGGTCGAGTCGTGCACCGCGCTCGCCGAGCACGATGACGGGCGGCTCGAACTCCTGACCTGGCGCACGCCCAAGATGCCCGACGAGGTGCGCGCGCTCCGCAACCGCGTACAGACACCCGCTCATGCTTTCGGTGACGGCCTCGATACCGACGTCCCCGCCCTCGCGGCTCCTGAGACGATTCCCGCTGAGACGGCGGCATGAGCCCCACCGCTCGCCCTCAACCTCCCACTCTGCGCTCACGGGTTCGGCTGCTCCCACCTTCGGGTTTCCATGGCCCCCCGCCTCGCGAGCGCGTTCAAGCTTTTTGAGGTCCTGTTTTGACGCATCGTACCTCCTACGACCGTTCCCTCCGCGTGCTGTTCATCGTCCAGGGTGAAGGCCGCGGCCACATGACGCAGGCGCTGGCCGTCCGCCAGATGCTCGCCGCGCACGGCCATGAGGTCATCCACACGCTCGTGGGGCGCAGCGCCCGCCGCCTCGTACCCACGTTCTTCGAAGAGGGCATGGCTACGCCCATCACCTGCTTCGACAGCCCCAACTTCGTCACCGGCAATGGTGACGCAACCGTGCGGATGCTTCCAACGGTGTGGTACAACGCCAAGCGTCTCGTGCCCTACGCGCGGTCTCTCCGAGCAATTGACGCGGTCGTCAAAGCCGAGCAGCCGGACGTGATCGTGAGCTTCTACGAGGGCCTCACCGGGCTCTACACGAAGCTCTACCGCCCCGAAGCGCCCGTCGTGACGGTGGGGCACCAGTTCCTCTTCCTGCACCCGAGCTATCCGTTCGGCCGGGGCAACGCGGCGCAGCGGCGCGGCGCGCAGCTCTACACGCGGTTTACGTCGATGGGCGCGACCGCCCGAATTGGCCTCTCGCTCTACCAGGCCAACGATCTCCCCACCGAAGGCATCGCCGTCGTCCCGCCGATCCTGCGCGACGAGGTGTTTGACCTCGTCCCCGTCAGCGATGGCGCTGCCCGCGACACCGAGGACTTCCTGCTCGTCTACCTGCTCGAAGCGGCCATGGGCGACGAGCTCATGGCGTGGAGCGACCGCAACCCCGGCGTGAAGATGCACTGCTTCTGGGACCGCACCGATAAGCCCGACGAATGGGCCTACAACGACGCGCTGACGTTCCATCACCTCTCCGGCGTCAAGTTCCTGGAGAAGATGGCGCGTTGCCGCGGCGTTGTGTGCACGGCCGGCTTCGAGTCCGTGAGCGAGGCGATGCTCCTCGGCAAGCCGCTCTTCATGGTGCCCGTGCGCGGCCACATCGAGCAGCAGTGGAACGCCCTCGACGCCGTGAAGCGCGGCGCAGGTATCACCGCCGAGACGCTCGACCTCGACCAGTTCATGGCCTACCTCCCGACGCACACGACCGACCCGCAGCCGTTCCGCGACTGGGTAGCCCAGGCGGAGGCGCGCGTCGTCAGCGTGATCGAGGGCGTGGCCGGACTGGACCCGCTCGTCCCGGCTGGGGAAGGCGCCGCCGACTGGTCGCAGCGCGCCAATCAGGGCCGCGTCGCGACGACGTAGCGCTCCAGAGTCGATCAAGCGAGGGTTGGGCGAACGGCTTGCAGGCAGGAGAGCGGCTGAGTATTATCGGCGCCGTTATGAATACCCTTGCCCTCCTCATGCTTCGCCTTATCCCCCTCTTCCTCCTTCTCACGACCGTATCAGCGTGCGACTCATCAACCCCCGCCCCGGAGACACTACCTCCTGACGAGGAGCCCGCGACCGATATCATTCCGCTTCGCTCCGGTGATTCCTTCGTCTACGAACGCATCACGACCGAGACCCGCTACACGAGCGACGGCGACAGCGTAGGACCGAGCGTTACCGCCACCGTTCGCTGGACGACCAGCGTTCTCCAGGGCAATGCGGTGCTCGATGGAGACACAGACCTCCTGAAAGTCCGCGAACGGTTTGGCAATGACCTCGAAACCGTGTACTGGTATCGGCTCGATGGTACAGGCCTGTACACGCTCGCACGATTGAACCTCGACAGCCGCTTTCCGGATCGGCGAGATACCCTACGCTACGCACTCCCTCTCCAGACCCTCGCGTTCCCACTGTCGGAAGGACAGACGTGGACCTTCCAAGAGGCCACCGACACCGCTCTCCGTCTCGACAAGAACGTGATCGGTATCGGTGATCGCACGGTGCCTGCGGGCACCTTCACCTGCACAGAGGTCCGCGGCACCTACAACGACGACCGCTTCATCGAGCCGGAGTCCTACGAGATTGTCGACTGTGTCGCAGGCGAGGTGCTGGTCGAGCGTGTGTTTTCCCGCACGAACGTGCTGCAGTCGGGCGACTACCCGATCCAGCGCGTTGAGGAACGCACCGTGCTCCGAAGCCGGTAGCGCTTCAGACTCGGTGGCACTTTACCGGGTCGCGCGCTTCAGAGGGAGGCGGGGGCGTAGTTTTCGCGCTCTCGCCTCGCTTCGTTTGGCTGCAGTGCTCCCCCCGCTTCCCTCTCCCTGAAGGGTCGGGAAGCTGTCCCCCTCACCTGTGAGGGGGACAGTTTTTGGTGATGGGGGCGCGTAGCGCTCGTCGCCAAAAACGGGGGGAGCCGTCTCGTCTCGACCTACCCGTACCGCCTCCTGCCATGTCCACGCCTGCCCCCTTCACCCCGCCGCCTGTCACCATCGAGATCGCGCGCGAGCACGGCCTCACCGACGAGGAATACGGCTGGATTCTCGACGAACTCGGCCGCACGCCTACGCTCGTGGAGTTGGGCATCTACTCAGTGATGTGGAGCGAGCACTGCTCGTATAAGAACTCCATCGCCGTGCTGAAGACGCTCCCGCGCGACGGCGAGGCGCTGCTCGTGGGCGCGGGTGAGGAGAATGCCGGGCTGGTCGACATCGGCGGCGGGCTGGCGTGCGCCTTCAAGATCGAGAGCCACAACCATCCGAGCGCGGTCGAGCCCTACCAGGGCGCGGCGACGGGCGTCGGCGGCATCCAGCGCGACATCTTCACCATGGGCGCGCGGCCCATCGCCAGCCTCAACTCGCTCCGCTTCGGCAGCCTCGACAACCCACGCGTGCGCTACCTCTTCGACGGCGTCGTGCGCGGCATCGGCGACTACGGCAACTCGTTCGGCGTGCCGACGGTCGCGGGCGAGGTCTACTTCGACGACGCCTACGAGGGCAACCCCCTCGTCAACGCGATGTCGGTCGGCATCGTGAAGGTCGGCGAGACCGTGAGCGCCATCGCCGAGGGCGTGGGCAACCCCGTGTTCATCGTCGGCAGCTCGACCGGTCGCGACGGCATCCACGGCGCGACGTTCGCCTCGGAGGAGATCAGCGAGGAGAGCGAGGCCAAGCGCCCGAGTGTGCAGGTCGGCGACCCGTTCACCGAGAAGCTCCTCCTCGAAGCGAGCCTCGAAGCGATCCGCACGGGCGCGCTCGTCGGGATGCAGGACATGGGCGCGGCGGGCATCACCTGCTCGTCATGCGAGATGAGCGCGAAGGGCAACGCCGGGATGGTGCTCGACATCGAGCGGGTGCCGCAGCGCGAGACGGGCATGACGCCCTACGAGATCATGCTCTCGGAGAGCCAGGAGCGGATGCTCGTCGTGGTGCACAAAGGCCGCGAGGCGGAGATCGAAGCCGTCTTCGAGAAGTGGGACCTGCACGCCGTCCAGATCGGGACGGTCACCGACGACGGCCGCGTGATCGTGCGCTGGCACGGCCAGGTCGTCGCCGACGTACCCGCTGAGCACCTCGTCCTCGGCGGCGGCGCGCCCGTCTACCACCGCGAGACCGAGCGCCCAGCCTACCTCGACGACGCCCACGCTTTCGACGTGAGCACCATCGCCGACGTGGAAGGCAATGCCACTGATACGCTGCTCTCGCTGCTCGGAAGCCCGAACATCGCGAGCAAGAGGTGGGTGTTCGAGCAGTACGACACGATGGTGCGCACCAACACGGTCGTGGGGCCGGGTGCGAGCGACGCGGCCGTCGTGCGGATCAAGGGCACCGATCGAGCGCTTGCGGTCAAGACGGACTGCAACGGGCGCTACGTCCACCTCAACCCGCGCCGCGGCGGGCGCATCGCCGTCGCTGAGGCGGCGCGCAACGTGGTCTGCGCGGGCGGCGACCCGGTCGCGATCACGAACTGCCTCAACTACGGCAACCCGTACAAGCCGGAGGTCTACTGGGTGTTCAAGGAGTCCGTCGGCGGCATGGGCGACGCCTGCCGCGCGCTTGGCACGCCGGTCACGGGTGGCAACGTGAGCTTCTACAACGAGAACCCCGGCGGCGCGGTCTTCCCGACACCCACCATCGGCATGCTCGGGCTCGTCGAGAACGTCGAGCGTGACGCGACGCGGGCCGACTTCCAGGCCGAGGGCGACGCGGTCCTGCTGCTCCGCCCCGCCGCCTGGTCCCACGACCACGCACCGGACGCGACGGCACCGGGCTTGGGCGGCTCCGAATACTTCGGCTACGTCCACGGCCGGACCACCGGCGATGCTCCGCACCTCGATCTCCAGGAAGAGGTAGCTGTGCAGCAGGCGATGCTCGGCCTCATCCGCGACGGCCTCATCCAGAGCGCGCACGACGTATCGGACGGCGGCATCGCAGTGTGCCTCGCCGAGAGCGCGCTCGGCAGCGGCCTCGGGGCCGATGTGCGCCTCGCACCGGGCGCGCGCCTCGACGCGGTGCTCTTCGGCGAGAACCAGTCGCGCATCGTCTTCACCGCGAAGGTGGCCGACCTCGAAGCGATCTGTAAGCGCCTCGACGACGCGACCGTCCGCGTCCTCCAAATCGGGATTGTGACGGGCTCTTCGCTGCGCGTGACCGTAGACAACGAGGTCGTGCTCGATGCCGACGTTGTCGCGCTGCGCCAGCCCTACGACTCCGCGATCCCGACGGCGATGGGCGAGGCGGTGGCGGCGTAGTGGGTAACGTGACGGCTCCCCCCGCTCGTACGCCGCCCTCATGATCTTTAGGGCAGCGCACAAGCTGTCCCCCGCATTGTTGAGGGGGACAGTTTCGGTTGACATGGGAGCATAGAGACTGTCGACCGGAACGGGGAGAGCCGCACGTAAGACCCGCGTCCCTCGCACCCTCTACCTCTCGAATTTGGAACGTTCGGTCTAATATCCGATCAAGGATCGGCCGGACCGCGCTTTCAGAGAAACCCCGATTCCGTCGGGCCGTTGCAGCCCTGCATTCATCTTAGCATCGTTCTTCGATCTCAACCTCCCCGAACCACCATGGCCGACACCGCGAAATACGTCACCCTGACCGACGCCAACTTCGAGCAGGAAGTCATCAACTCCGACCAGCCTGTGCTCGTCGACTTCTGGGCGACCTGGTGCGGACCCTGCCGCGTTATTGCCCCGACCATCGAGAAGCTCGCCGCCGACTTCGACGGCAAGGCGAAGGTGGCCAAGCTCGACGTCGACAACAATCCGCAGACCGCGCAGGCCTTCGGCATCCGCTCGATCCCAACGCTGCTCTTCTTCAAGGGCGGCCAGGTCGTCGACCAGAAGGTCGGCGTAGTGCCCGAGAAGATCCTCGCGCAGACGCTGGAGAGCCTCGCCGCGCAGCCCGCGTAAGGCGTCCCCGCTTCCCCGAGGCGCAGGCGTGGCACGAAGCCGCCGCCTGCGCCTCGCTTATTCCGGCTCCTCGCCGCTCCGTTTCCCCGACTCTCCGTTTCACACGCCATGGCTACGAACAACGGCACCCCCACCTCTCCCAAGGGCACCCCTGACCTCAGCGCGTTCGACGGCATCGACTTCACCGACGCCGAGCACCGCACCGTCGTGATCGTCGGGACCGGCCCGGCGGGGCTCACGGCGGCCGTCTACGCGGCGCGCGCCAACCTCAGCCCGCTCGTAATCCAGGGCCTCCAGCCCGGCGGCCAGCTCATGACGACGACCGACGTCGAGAACTACCCCGGCTTTCCGGACGGCATCATGGGACCGGAGATGATGCAGAAGTTCGAGGGCCAGGCCACCCGCTTCGGCGCGGAGCTGCGCTACGGCATGGTCACGGCCGTCGACTTCAGCAGCTATCCGCACCGGCTCCTCGTGGACGAGGACACGCCGCTCACCGCCGACACCGTCCTCATCTCGACGGGCGCGAGCGCGAAGTACCTCGGCTTGGAGAACGAGGAGCGGCTGCTCGGCTACGGCGTCTCGGCGTGCGCGACCTGCGACGGCGCGTTCTTCCGCAACCAGGACGTCGCCATCGTGGGCGGCGGCGACACGGCGATGGAGGAAGCGCTCTTCCTGACCCGCTTCGCCTCGAAGGTCTACGTGATCCACCGCCGCGACGAGCTGCGCGCTTCGCAGATCATGCAGGAGCGCGCGTTCAAGAACGACAAGATCGAGTTCGTCTGGAACACCGAAGTCACCGACGTGCTCGGCGACAAGGGCGTCGAGGGCCTCGAGCTGCGCAACCGCGAGACGGGCGAGACGAGCACGCTGGCCGTGCACGGCCTCTTCGTCGCCATCGGCCACAAGCCGAACACCGACATCTTCGCAGGCTGGCTCGACATGGACGAGACGGGCTACATCCAGACCAAGCCCGACTCGACCTACACGAACGTCCCCGGCGTCTTCGCCTGCGGCGACGCGCAGGACCACGTCTACCGCCAGGCCGTCACGGCGGCGGGCACCGGCTGCATGGCCGCCATCGACGCGGAGCGCTGGCTGGCCGAGCGCGGCGAGATCGACCAGGTCCGCACCGAGACGGAATGGCACGCCGCCCCCGCCACGGAGTCGGCATGAACGAGCCTGCTACCGGCGCCCGGATCTCAACGTTTCGAGTCTTACTCCTCGCGGCGATCCTCAGCGGGATGCTCCTACCGCTGTCGGTCGCCGCGCAGTCGTTGGACGACGGGCTGGCCGACCTGCGCACGGCGGCGCGTGTCGAGCAGGCGCTCGGCGCTCACGCCGACCTCCGTGCGTTCGACTACGCGCTGCGCGTCGAGGACGGCGTACTCACGCTGATCGGAGCACTGCCGAGCCAGGCGCTCCGTCAGGAGGCCCTTGCGCTCGCTGGTGCTACACGCGGCGTCCGTGAGGTCGTCGACAGCCTCGCTGTGCCTGCCCCGCCTGTGACTGACACGGCGTCCGTTGTCTCCCGCGATACCCTGGTGCTCCCAGAGCCCGAGCCCGAGATGTCGACGCCGGATCCGCTCCCAGAGGCTCCTGCTGCGACCTACCACACCGTCCGACGCGGGGATACGCTCTTTCGCGTTGCACAGCGCTATGGCACCACCGTAGCTGAGATCCGTCGCCTCAACAATCTTCGCTCAACCACGATCGCCATCGGCCAGCGGCTCCGCGTGCGTTAATGCCGAGTGTGGCGGTGTGAACGTGTGGACGTGTGAAGGTGGTCATGTCATGCTCACACGCACCACCCAGAGCAAACGCGAGCGACGAGGCTGCCGAGCCCCACGTCCACACCTTCATACTTGCACACGTCCACACCCGCAGGTCCTACTCCGCGAGCCAGAGGTACGGGTTGACCGGCGTTCCGCCATAGAGGCTGCCGTTCTCGAAGGTCCAGATGCCGAAGTGGAGGTGCGGGGCCTGCGCGTTGCCCGTGCTGCCGACCGTTCCCAGCACATCGCCGCGCTGGACGGCCTGGCCTTCTTCGAGGCCGTCCGCGAAGGCGTCGAGGTGGGCATAGTAGAACACGTAGGCGCTGTCGGGGCCGATCTGGTAGAGCGACTTGCCGCCGCGCGCGCTCGTGTGGATGCGGGCGAGCGTCCCCGAGACGGCTGCGCGGATCGGCGTGCCGCGCGGGGCCATGATGTCGAGCGCGTGGTGCGTGCGACCGCCCGAGCGCGGGTCCGTGAACGAGTCATGCAACTCGTCGGGTGCGACGCCCTCAACGGGCATGCGGAGGCGCGCGAGCACAGAGCGCGGGGCCACCTCCAGGAGCGGAGCCGGTGCCACGCGATCCGCCTGGAATGGCGCGGTGGCAATCTCTTCGGGCACGTCCGTCGCCTGAGCAGGCACCCGCTCCTCAGCGGCCTGCTCGCCTCCAGTGTTGGCCTCGACCTGGACCGCGCTGCGCAGCAACCCCAGCGCTACGACGCCGAGCACCGCGAGCAGCGCATAGCGGCCTACGTTTGTGGCGAGGGCGGCGTAGTCGGTGGCGTGTCGCACGAGGCACGAGCGGTGGTGAACATAGGCGCGTCAACGGGAAGGCCGTCGCGACCGTTCTAGACGTAACATGTGCGACACGTATGTACTCAGTTCTTGACGAGCGCCTTCAGCACGAAGAACACGTTCTCCTTGCGCTCGCGGAGGCGCCGGGAGAAGTAGGGGAACCACTGCGTCCCGTAGGGCACGTAGACACGCATGTGATAGCCTGCGGCGCGTAGGTCACGCTGCGTGGACGGGCGCAGGCCATAGAGCATCTGAAACTCGAAGCGATCGCGGTCGATGTTCTGCTCGGCGACGAACGCCTTCGTGGCGTCGATGAGTTGGTCGTCGTGCGTGGCGATGCCGGGGTAGCGCGCGTGCTGGATGAGCTCGCGCATGTAGTCGATGTAGTGCGACCGGATCGTCGGCATATCCTGATGGGCGAGGGAGGCCGGTTCCTTGTAGGCGCCCTTGCAGATGCGGACGCGGGCGTTCAGTTCGCACATACGCTCCACGTCGCGCGCGGTGCGGTGGAGCATCGCCTGGAGGACCACGCCGACGTAGTCGCGGTAGTCGGGGTAGACCGCTTCGAAGAGGTCGAGCGTCGACTGCGTGAGGGAGGAGCCCTCCATGTCGAGGCGCACGAAGACACCGTGCTGCTTCGCCGTGTCGAGGAGCCGCCGGAGGTGCTGCTCGCAGAGGTCATGGTCGATGACCTGCCCCATCATCGAGAGCTTGATCGAGATGTTGAGATCGGTGCCCTCGGGGCGCGGCAGGTGCGCGATCCGTTCGGCCAGGGCGACATAGACCTCGGTGTAGTAGGCTGCCTGCTCGGGGTCCTCCACGTCCTCGCCGAGGAGGTCAAGCGCCACGTGGAGGCCGTCGCGCAGCTCGCTCGTGACGATGGGGAGCGCGGTTTCGAGCGTTTCACCCGCGACGAAGCGGCGAGCGAGGAAGAAGGGAGGCTGCATAGGGTAGAGGCTCCAAATAACGGGCTGCGAGGGAGCAAGAAGGAGACAGCGGGCGTGCGCAAAAGGTACGCGGCGATGGACGATTGTGAAACGCGTGCGCGGGCCCTCGGGCGCACGGGCCGGACGCAGCGTCCGGAATGGAACGCCCCGGCTCCCCTGGGCAGAGTGGTACAGTTTGTGTTGGTCTGCCTGTCCCTTCGCCGCCTTCCGCCCGTTCTCCGTGCCTCGTCCTGTGCCCTCCAACTCAGGCCACGCGCCGCCTTCCCCCACGGAAGACGGCCGGGGCGGCCTGCGAGACACGCTCGGCGCGTGGGCACTCGACCGCATCGACAGCCTGCTGCCGTCGACGCCCATCTCGGAGACGGAGCGGCGGCGCATGCGCGCCATCGTCGTCGGAGCGTTTGTGGTGCTCCCGTTTGGCATCATCATCACGGAGCAGATCTACCGGCACATCGGGGCGCGTGATGCGGCGATGGCGGGGCTTACCGTGATGACGCTGCTGGCCTGCCCCCTGCTCCTGCGATGGAGCCGCAGCGCCACCGTGCTGGGACTGGTCCAAGCCTTCTCGATGCTGATCATCATGGTCTTCATGGCACTGCTCGACGGAGGCCTGGACGACCCCTCGCTCTACTGGATACCTCTGATTCCCATGGCGGCAGCGGTCACCGTCGGTCCGATAGGCACGATCAGCACGCTGATTGCCGGGGTCGTGAGCCTGGTCGGCCTCTACATCCTCACGGAGCAGGGGTATGCCTTCCCCAACTACACGGGGGGACTGGTCCGCATCCGCTTCGACATGCTCGCGCTCATCTCGGGGCTTGCCTTCGCCGCGCTCGTGGGGTGGCTCTACGAGCGCCATACGCGGCACGAGTTGAACCGCCTCTCCGACGGCGTTCGTGGGCTGCGAGGACGACTGGGCCAGAGCGAGGAACGATACCGGCAGTTGTTCGAGCAACTGCCGATCGGGATGTATCGCACGACGCCTTCCGGCGAAATCGTGCTCGCCAACGCGTCGTTCTTGCGCATGCTCGGCTACACCTCGCTCGACGACTTTCGCCAGGCCCACCCGACGGTGGGCAGCCTCTACGCGAACGAGGCCGACCGCAGCACCCTCGTCGAGCGGCTCCAGGAGAAGGGGCAGGTGAGCCAGCACGAACTAGACCTCGTTGCCCGGGATGGACGCACGGTGCACATCCGCTTGAACGCCCGTGCCGTGACCACAGAGGGGACCCTCCAGTTCTTCGAGGGCACGGTGGAGGACGTCACCGCTCACAAGGAAGCGCAGGAACAGCTGCAGCGGAGCGAGGAGCGGTTCCGCGCGCTCGTCCGGCACTCCAGCGACATCATCGTCGTGCTCGCCGCGGAGGGCCGGATCGAGTACGTCAGCCCCGCCATCGGACCCATGTTGGGCGTCTCGCCCCGCTCGCAGATTGGGCAACCTTATGCTCGCTTCCTGCACCCCGACGACCAGCCGTCGATGGCGACCATGCTCCAGCGTGCCCTGCAGCAGGAGGGCGCTCTTCCCAGCATCGAAGTGCGGCTGAGGCATGCCCAGGGGCACTACGTCTTCGCCGAGGTCACCGGCAGCAACCGCCTCACGGACTCGCACCTGCACGGCCTCATCCTCAACATCCGCGACATCACCGACCGCAAGCGCGCCGAAACCGTCCTGCTCAAGAGCAAGGAGCACGCCGAGGAAGTCGCCCGCTTCAAGAGCTCGTTCCTGGCGAACATGAGCCACGAGATTCGGACCCCGCTCACGGGCATTCTGGGCTTCGCGTCCGTCTTGGCCGAGGAAGTCGACGAGCACCACCGCGAGTTTGTGACCCTGATCACGCGCAGCGGTCAGCGCCTGCTCGACACACTCAACTCGGTGCTCGATCTCGCACGCCTGGAGGCCGACCGGATGGACCTCAGCACGGAGCCGCTCCAGGTAGGCCCCCTCGTGCAAGAAGGTGTCGACCTCCTCTCTTCTCTTGCCACCACGAAGGGCCTAGCCCTCGACGTCCGCGTGACCGCACCGGACGCCCATGCGCTGCTCGACGAGGGCGCCATGAATCGCATCATCAACAACCTCGTCGGCAACGCGATCAAGTTCACTCGCGAGGGCGAAGTCGACGTGCTCGTGGAGGCCGACTCAACGCTGGTGCGCCTGGTCGTGCGCGACACCGGCCCCGGCATCGACGAGGCGTTCCTGCCGCGCATCTTCAGCGAGTTTGAGCAGGAGTCGCAAGGCATCGGGCGGGACCACGAAGGCACGGGGCTCGGACTCACCATCACGCAGCGGCTCGTCGAGAAGCTCGGGGGGGCCATCGAGGTGAAGAGCAAGAAGGGCGTCGGCACCACCTTCACTGTCACCTTCCCGCGCAGCGACGAGGCCCCCGCCGATGCCCTCCCGGAGGCCGAAGAGGTCCCCGTTGCGGTCCTGAAGCGCCACCGCGTCCTCGTCGTGGACGACAACCAGCAGACGCGCTTCCTGATGGAGCGCATGCTCCACGCCCACTTCGACACCGACACCGCCGCGAGCGCCGAGGAGACCTATCAGCTCACCCAGGCCGAGTCCTACGACGCGGTGCTGCTCGACATCAACTTGGGCGCCAAGGCGTCAGGCGAGGAGGTCATGCAGCGCCTCCGTGAGGACCCTCACTACGCAACCGTGCCTATCGTCGCGTTCACGGCCTACGCGCTGCCCGGTGACCGCGAGCGCTTCATCCATCAGGGGTTCGATGGCTACCTCAGCAAGCCATTCACCCGGAAGCAGCTCACCGCGCTCATGCACGAGATGCTGCCAGACGCCGCGGCATCGCCCGACCCCGATGAGGTCACCGGTTCACTGCTGCTCGGCCCCTATCCGCCGCGCCAAACTGGACAGCTCCGCACGCCGCGAAACACGGAGGCTCTGCCGGAGCGGCAACCGCTCAGCGCTTCCCAGGACGACTAGCGCCTGTCATAGACTTCGTAGTCTGGCTCGACCTCTCCATAATTAGTCGTCATTCCCGATCTGGGTTGGGCATGACTCTGGAGGGCGGTGCTGAGCGTTGGAGGCGTCGATTCTGAGCGCTGGGCGCCGTTCTAGTTCATGACAGGCGCTGAGCGCCCTGCCCCCCGCACCGCGTGGAGACAAGTCGGCACCGTGGACCGCCTCGTCCTCGGACTGCCCGCCTAGGATGGAAACCGTTCTCGCCCAGGACCGTGCTCCCTGTGCACTCCTTGTTTCCAGTCTCCCATGCCCATAGCTCCCCAGCGCGTCGCTATCATCGGTGCCGGGGCGGCAGGCCTTGCCGCCGCCTACGTCCTCCGCGATGCTCCGCTCACCGTCACCGTCTTCGAGAAAAGCCGAGGTCCCACGGGGCGCGCGGCCACGCGCGGGCGGCACGGCGTCCGCTACGACCACGGCGCGAACTATGCCAAGCCCGACCGCGACTCGTGGGCGCACCGCCTCCTCCGCGACGCGCTCCCCAGCGACGACCTCGTTGAGATTGCGAACCCCGTTTGGCCGTTCGACGCCGACGGGGTGCTGCACTCCGACAAAGCCCACGCCGACGACGCGCCGAAGCTGACCTACCGCGACGGTCTGTCGCGGCTCGGCAAGCTCCTCGCTGAGGCAGCCGATGTCCCGCTGCGCACCGAGACGCGCGTCGGGCGCCTCGCACGCACCTCGGACGGCTGGCGACTCTACGACACCGGCGACCGCGCCCTCGGCACGTTCGATGCGATCCTCCTGACGCCGCCGAGCCCCCAGACGAGCGACCTGCTGGCCGCCAGCGACCTCGGCGACGGCACCCTGCGCGACCGCCTCGTGGACGCCCTCGGGCAGGCTGCCTACACCTCGCAGTTCGCCCTCGTGCTGGCCTTCGACCAGCTCCTGCAGCGTCCGAGCCACAACGGAGAGACGCCATACGGGTTAGTCGACACGAGCCGCGCCTTTCCCGTCGCGTGGCTCTCGTTCGAGAACGACAAGCCGGGCCACGTCCCAGCCGGGCAGACGGTACTCGTCGCGCAGATGAGCGATGCCTGGACGCGCACGTACTACGACGCCGAGCGCGCCACGCTGTTCGATCTCGCTCGCCCTCACCTCGAAACGCTGCTCAGCACGCCACTGCCGAAGCCGACCTGGACCGACACGCAGCGCTGGCGCTACGCGCTACCCACGTCAGCCGCCGACACTGATGTGCTCACCGAGGGCGCCGCACACGGCCTCTTCTTCGCGGGCGACTACCTCGTCGGCCAGGGCCGCGTCCACCGCGCTCTGGAGACCGGCCGCGACGCCGCCCAGCAGATCCTGCGCATGACGAGCGGCGGGTGACGGACACCGAGCGGCAAACGGCGGAGTGTCTTGACAGCCAATCCGGCGACCTGCACTTTTTCGACCTTCGACTAGCGTCCCGTCTTCATCTCGAAGAGCGCGCGGTGCTTGACCGCATCGCCGAAGACGCAGAGACCGGCGTTGAGCACGGCGAGGGCGACCGTACCGCGTGTGAAGTAGGGCTCCCCGGCCGCCTTGCGCGTGGCGGCATCGGCGACGGCGCTTGCCCCCAGCCCAACGGCGACCAGACCTAGCGGGGCCATCCACTGCCACTTCCGCTTGTGGCCCTGGGCGTACGGCGGCTGACGCTTGGCGGCGGGGATCGAGTAGGGCGCAGTCATTGGCGGTGTGGAGGTCAGGTCAAATGAGGAGGCGTTGCCGGGGCGGGAGAACCGGCCAGGACCCGTGCGGGTTGCCCACACGCCACAGTCCCGCGCGGTTTCGCCCGTGCGTTCTCGGTCCACCGCCTGCAGAAACTATGCCCACGCCTTCCGCTGCCTCGCCGCGCCTCGCCGATCTCCGCGAGGAATACACCCGGGACCGGCTCACCCCGGACGGGCTCGACGCCGACCCGATCGCGCAGTTTCGAGCTTGGCTGGACGAGGCCATCGCCGCCGATGTCGTTGAGCCAAACGCGATGACGCTCGCCACCGTCACGGCCGACGGTCACCCCGCAGGACGCATCGTGCTCCTGAAGGCCCTCGACCAAGACCGGACCGTCAACGGGGGCGACGCGCGCGGATTCGTCTTCTACACCAACTACACCAGCCGCAAGGGCCAGGAGCTGGCGGCGCACCCCCACGCGGCGCTCGTCTTCTGGTGGCACGCGCTCGAACGGCAGGTCCGCGTCGAGGGGGCCGTGGAGCAGATTGCCGCGGCCGAGTCTGATGCCTACTTCGCGCAGCGGCCGCGCGGCAGCCAGCTTGGGGCCTGGGCCTCGCCGCAGAGCGAGATCGTCCCCGACCGCGACGCGCTCGAGACGCGCCTCCGGCACCTCACGGTGAAGTACGGCGAGGGCGACAACGCGACCCCGATACCGCGCCCGCCGCATTGGGGCGGCTACCGCGTCGTCCCGCGCCTGATCGAGTTCTGGCAGGGCGGCCCGAAGCGGCTCCACGACCGCTTCCAGTACGTCCGCACCGAAGCTGGCTGGCAGGTCGATCGCCTCGCCCCGTGACGATGGGAGCGCCCCCAGACGTAGGCGGATGTAACCATTCGGCAACGAGGCCGTCTCGAAGGGCTTTCGTTCCTGTGCGCCTCCGCTCCTCATGACCGTGCTCCGCATCCTGTTCGCCCTCGCCCTCTTTGCTTCGGTCTCGAACGCCGCGGCAGCCTCTCAGGCCCATTCGTGCGAGGCCCTAATCGAGGCCGTGCAGGGCGTCAACTGGGCTGTGATCGAGCACCAGCTTGACCGGACCGACCCCAACTGTACGGTCCCTATGGAGGGCTCGCCGCTCATCGCCGCGGCCCGGAGCGGTGCCCTTCCTGTCGTGAGGCACCTCGTGAAGGCAGGCGCGGACGTGGACCTCGGGGTGCCGGGCGACGGCAGCCCACTGATCGCGGCGGCGGGCGCAGGCTGGACGCACATCGTCGCCTACCTGATCGAGGAAGGAGCCGACGTAAACGTACTCGTGGAAGACGACGAGACACCGCTCATCAACGCCGCTACCGAGGGTTCCCTCGCCGCCGTGCAGATACTCGTGGAGGCGGGAGCCGATGTCAACATGTCGGCGTGGGGCGGCGACTCGGCGGCACCGGAGCTACGGACGCCGCTCGGCATGGCGCAACGGTTTGGGCACGACGAGGTAGTCGCCTATCTGGTAGCTCAAGGGGCCGAGGAATAGCCTCAGCGAGCGCCTCGCCACGCTCACGTCGCCTCGAATCTGGGTGCGCTGCGCGGAAGCGCTGGGGTGGAGCATCGGCCTAGACCACCGACACAGAACGGGCTTGGTTTTCCGTCGGGGGAAGCCAGTTTTCCGTACCTTTCACCTTATTTAGGCACGCGCGCGCGGGAGGCGCGTTCGAGGTCTGATCCGCCACCTACCTACCACCAACGGTTCGGCTGCCCAGCGTTTTATGGAAGCCCCACGCATCATCCCCATCGACATCGAGCAGGAGATGAAGTCGAGTTACATCGACTACTCGATGTCGGTCATCGTCAGCCGCGCGCTCCCCGACGTGCGCGACGGCCTCAAGCCGGTCCAGCGGCGCGTCCTCTACGGCATGCAGGACCTCGGCCTCACCGCCGGGAAGTCCTACCGCAAGAGCGCCACCATCGTCGGCGAGGTGATGGGGAAGTACCACCCCCACGGCGACAGCGCGATCTACGACACCCTCGTCCGCATGGCGCAGGACTTCGCGATGCGCACACCGGTCGTGGACGGCCAGGGCAACTTCGGCTCCATCGACGGGGACGCGGCCGCCGCGATGCGCTACACGGAGGCCCGCATGACGCGCGTCGCCGAGGAGATCCTCCGCGACATCGACAAGGAGACGGTCGACTTCGCGCCGAACTATGACGGGTCGCGCGAGGAGCCGACCGTCCTCCCTGCCGCCGTGCCCAACCTGCTCCTGAATGGCGCATCGGGCATTGCCGTCGGCATGGCGACCAACATCCCGCCGCACAACCTCGGCGAGCTCGTGGACGGCATCGTCGCCTACGTCGATAGCCCGATGGGCGAGGACGGCACGCGCGAGATCGACCTCGACGACCTGATGCAGCACATCAAGGCTCCCGACTTCCCGACGGGCGGCGTGATCTACGGCTACGCGGGCGTCAAGCAGGCGTATCGCACCGGGCGCGGGCGCGTGATCATGCGCGCGAAGATGCACGAGGAGGAAATCCGCGAAGGCCGCCTGGCGCTCATCGTCTCGGAGATCCCCTACCAGGTCAACAAGAGCACGCTGCTCACAAAGATCGCTGACGCCGTGCGCGACAAGCGCGTCGAGGGCATCTCGGACCTGCGCGACGAGTCGGACCGCGATGGCATGCGCATCGTGATGGAGCTCAAGCGCGACGCGGTGCCGGCGGTCGTGCAGAACCAGCTCTTCAAGTACACGCAGCTCCAGCACACCTTCGGCGTCAACACGGTCGCGCTCGTCAACGGGCGGCCGCGCGTGCTCACGCTCAAGGAGATGATCCGCTACTACGTGGAGCACCGCCACGAGGTGGTGGTGCGGCGCACGCAGTACGAGTTGCGCAAGGCCGAGGAGCGTGCGCACGTGCTCGAAGGCCTCACGCTCGCGCTCGACCACCTCGACGAGGTGATCGCGATCATCCGCAACTCGGCCACAACCGAGGAGGCGCGGCTGAACCTGATGGCGGGCGCCTACCCGCAGAAGCTCACGGCCGACGTGCTCGCGCGGATGGGCCTCAATCCGGTCCCGCCCGCCGACCGCATGACGGAGCGGCTCGCGAGCGCGCTCCAGTTCACGCAGCACGGCGAGGACCTCCCCGAGGAGTTCGTCCCGCGTCCGTGGCTCTCAGACGCCCAGGCGCGCGCCATCCTCGACCTCACGCTGCGCCGCCTCACGGGCCTGGAGCAGGACAAGATCCTCGGCGAGTACCGCGCCCTCATCCAGGAGATCGAGCGCCTGCGCGCCATCCTAGGCTCGGAGGACCTGCGCATGCAAATCATCAAGACCGAGCTGCTGGAGATCAAGGAGAAGTACGCCGACGAGCGCCGCTCCGAGATCGACTACATGGGCGGCGGCGACATCGACCTCGAAGACCTCATCGAGGACGAGCCGATGGTGGTGACGGTTACGCACCAGGGCCTCGTGAAGCGCACGGCGCTGGGCGAGTACCGCAGCCAGGGCCGCGGCGGGCGCGGCATGCGCGGCACCGGCACCCGCGACGAGGACTTCGTCGAGCACCTGTTTACGTGTTCGACGCACGACTATCTGCTCTTCTTCACCGACCTCGGCCAGTGCTACTGGCTGCGCGTCTACGACGCCCCCGAGGGCGGGCGCACCGCGAAGGGCCGCTCCATCCGTAACCTCATCCAGATCCCGCAGGACGACCGCCTCCGCGCCGTCCTCCGCGTCAAGAAGGACAACTTCCGCTCGGACGAGTTCTTGAACAGCCACTACGTCCTCATGGTGACGAAGAAGGGCCAGGTCAAGAAGACCGTCCTGGAGCAGTTCTCGCGGCCTCGCGTCGACGGCATCATCGCGATCTCGATCGACGACGACGACCAGCTCCTCGAAGCGCGCCTCACCGACGGCGACACCGAGGTGATGCTCGGCTGCTCGGGCGGGCGGTCGATCCGCTTCCACGAGTCCGATGCCCGCGCGATGGGCCGCAACACCCGCGGCGTGCGCGGCATGACGCTCCGCGACGGCGAGGAGGTCGTCGGGATGATCGCCTTCAAACGCGAGGGCGCGCAGGTGCTCACCGTGTCGGAGAACGGCTACGGCAAGAAGACCGACCTCTCGGAGTACCGCCAGCAGTCGCGCGGCGGCCTCGGCATCGCCACGCACAAGACGACCTCGAAGACGGGCAACCTCGTCGCGCTGAAGTCGGTCACGGACGAGGACGACCTGATGATCGTGACGCAGCACGGCACCATGATCCGGATGGGCGTCGGCGACATCTCGTCGTACGGCCGCAACACGCAGGGTGTCCGCGTCATCAACCTCCGCGACGGCGACCAGATCGCCGACGTCGCCCGCCTCATTCTCGACCCGGAGGACGACGACGAGAACGGCGACGCTCTGCAAGCCGCCGCCGACCCGAGCGGCGACGGGGCCGTCCAACCCGCCGAACCGAGCGAGGACTAGATCCCCGACCCGCCACCGCGAACGAAGGCCGTCTGCATAGTGCAGGCGGCCTCTTCTGTTGCCTGTGGGTTTTGATGCGGCCCCGACTTTTCCACCTTGGTCCTACTACCGTAGGTTTTAGGCTCTCCTTCGCTGCTCCCCTCGCCATGCGCGCTCCTCTTCTGCTTCTCGTCGCGGTCACGCTCGCTGCCTGCACCGAACCGGCCCCAGACACCGTTGCTCCTGGTGAACCGGCTGTCCCGGAATGGACGCGTGGCGCGGTGTGGTACCAGATCTTCCCCGAGCGCTTCCGCAACGGCGATCCGTCCAACGACCCGACCATCGAGAGCATTCGCGGGGCGTACCCGCACACGGAGAGCGAGCGCCTCCTAGCGGCAGGCTGGCAGCCGACGCCCTGGACGCACGACTGGTACGAACAGGAGGGCTGGGCGCAGCGCCTCGGCGAGCCGTTCTACACGACGGTCCAGCTTAGGCGCTACGGCGGCGACCTCCAGGGCATGCTCGACGCGCTGCCCTACCTCGACAGCCTCGGCGTGACGGCGCTCTACCTCAACCCGATGAACGACTCGCCGAGCCTGCACAAGTACGACGCGCGTGTCTACCGGCACATCGACCCGCACTTCGGCCCCGATCCCGAAGGCGACAAGACGATCATCGCTGCCGAGGACCCACTCGACCCAACGACGTGGCAGTTCACCGCCGCCGACCGGCTCTTCCTCGACTTTGTGGAGGCGGCGCACGCGCAGGGGCTGAAGGTCGTCCTCGACTACTCGTGGAACCACACCGGGCAGACCTTCTGGGCCTGGCGCGACGTGCTCGACAACCAGCAGGACTCGCCGTTCGCCTCGTGGTACAAGGTCGACGCCTGGGACGACCCTGCGACGTCTGACACCAGCGAGTTTGCCTACACCGGCTGGGCAGGCGTGCCGACCCTCCCCGAGATCCGCAAGGTCAACCAGACCGGCAACCCCGCTGAGGGTGTCCCCTACGACGGCAACCTGGACCCGGAGGCTGTCGCGCACATCGAGGCCGTGACGCGCCGCTGGCTGGACCCCAACGGCGATGGCGACCCCTCGGACGGCCTCGACGGCTTCCGCCTCGACGTGGCCGAGCAGGTGCCCCTCGGCTTCTGGCGCGACTACAACCGCTTCGTCAAGGCGATCAACCCCGACGCCTACCTCGTCGGCGAGATCTGGTGGGAACGCTGGCCCCACCACATGAGCGATATCCGCCCCTACCTCGGCGACGTGTTCGACGGCGTGATGCACTACCGCTGGTACAAGCCCACGCGCGGCCTGCTCGTCGGCGGCCCGGACGCGCACACGCCGAGCGAGTGGCGAGCCCACATCGACTCGCTCTTTGTCGGCATCGACGACGCGACGCGACAGGGGCTGATGCAGCTGGGCGGCTCGCATGACACCCCGCGCATTTCGACGTCGCTCTACAACCCGGAGCGCGGCTACAAAGACGCCCCCACGCCGACAGCCCACGCCGAGTACCGCATCGATCAGCCCGACGCCGCCACCTTCCGGTCGATGCAGCTCCTCGCGCTCATGCAGTTCACGCTCCCCGGCGCACCGCACATTTTCTATGGCGACGAGGTCGGCCTATGGGGCGCGGACGACCCGGACATGCGCAAGCCGATGCTGTGGACCGAGTTCGACTACGCCGCCGAGACGACGCACCCGTTCGGGCAGCCGCGCGACCCCGACCCCGTGGCCCGCGACACCGACCTGCTCGCCTTCTACCGTAGCCTCACCGCGCTGCGTGCCGCCCACACGAGCGCCTTCACCACCGGTGACCTCGCGTGGCTCCAAGCCGACGACGACACCGGTGTAATCGCCTACCAGCGCCTCGGCGACGGCGAGCGCGCCGTGGTCGTGCTCAACACCAGCGACGCCGCCCAGACGTTTGATCTCGGCGACGCTGCAAATCAGACGCTCAACGTCACCGTAGACGCCGTAACGAAAGACGGGGCGACACTACAGTTGCCGCCCCGCTCCGGTGCCGTGCTCGTCGGGAGCTGATACTGGTAGCCACAAGCAGCACACTTTCCATCTTGTCGTGCTGAACTTGATTACTGGCGTGAACCTGCGGTTTCAGCATCTCAGCGATTCTCCCAGGCACCGCAGTCGTCAGAGATCCTGAATCGAGTTCAGGATGACACTATTGTGGCTCACTGGGTAGACGTGGTCGGCTCCGCTAGACGGCTCGGCTACCGGACTGATTCGCCCGAGTGGCCGTGCAGTGCGTGTTGCAATCCGCGTCTCGACCAAATACGCTAGGCTTGCTGTGCCATGGCGCTAGTCCTCGACCTCTTCCGGTTCGAGGCGGACGTCCCACGCCAGCATCTGCTCGATGTCGGCGTAGTCCTCCTCGCCGTCCTCGTCAGTGAATGTGTAGTCGCCGTACTTCGAGCGGAGGGCCGGACGGAGGCGCTCCCACTTCATGCCGTCGTCGCCGATGAACTCTTCCGGGTAGGGGCTCTCGATGCGGAAGTGCGGGTGGTAGGAGCGGTAGGTCTTGGCAGCCTCGTAGAGCGCGGCGCGGCGGGCCCCCGCCTTCGTCACGCTGCGGCCGACCACGCGAAACGGCGCGATCACGATGGCGGCCTGCCATTCCTTCGCTTCCTCGTCTTCGTTCTCAGGATCGAGGTCGGTGTACTCGGGGCGCATCACCTTGAATTCGTCGGGATGCGGATAGGCGCTGCGTTCGGCGTCGAACATGGGGCGAGGTCGTCTTTTGGGGAGCGAAAGATTCAGCGGGCGAATACTACGACCCGAACGGGACAGATCCCATGTCTAGTGACGGCCTGCCATGTTGCATCCCAATTTCACTGCTGGGCGCGGTCGCAGCACACTGCACAGGACACGGTGCCTGGTCGCCGTTCTGGCCGCCAGGGACGTGTCGAAAACTGCGGCGGGCGTTGTACCTTGGGGCTGCACGCTGCCTCGTGCGCGCGGAGCGCTCGCCTCAGCGGTGCGCCTGTTTCACCCGCCAGCCTCAGCCCGCCCCACCATGGACGACCTGTTGCTCCCCACCCTCGCCAGCGACGCCCTCGCTATCGACGACGACGAGTTCGACTTCGAGGACGACTTTGACGACGACGACCTCGACGAGGATGACCTCGACTTTGGCGAGGAGGGCGACTTCGACGACCTCGATGATGAGGACTACGACTTCGACGAGGAGGGCGACTTCGACGAGGACGACGAGGAGTACGACGACTTCGACGACCTCAGTGACGACCTCGATTTCGACGACGACTTCTAGCCACTTCCTAGCCCAGGCAATTCAGTCCAAAGGACGCGTGAAGGTTCCGTTATCCGTTCTTTGGCAGTCCCGTTATTGGGGCCCAGGTCGTCAACACCGACCGCGATCTTGTTGTCCACAGCCCAGCTTCCGTGTGGACTTCTCTGCATAACAGCTTTTCAGACGCCCCGAATGACGCCATTCGGGGCGTTTGCCGTTGTAACGACCCTGTGGACAACCTCGCGGCGAGCGTCGTCCCGCCTCTGTATAACCTGTGGAGAAAACGGTTTGCGGTCCCCTCTCTGGAAACGGTTTCTTAATTGTCCCGCACACCCCTCCCCATTTCTGGCGCTTCGCCGCAGAGGTTGTGGCCCGCGCCAACCGCAGTTTTCATAACGGATACCTACCCCCACCCACCATGTCCACCTCTCCCTCCAAGGGCCTGCGCATCGATCGCGTCTTCTCTTCGCCCGACCAGCACCCCTTTGATAGCGTCGTCTGGCAGACGCGCGACGCCGCGATCAAGAACCACAAGGGCGAGGCGATCTTCGAGCAGAAGAGCGTCGAGTTTCCCGAAGACTGGAGCCAGCTTGCCACCAACGTCGTCGCCTCCAAGTATTTCTACGGCGACATCGCAACCGGCAACGGCAACCCCGCCGAAGGGCAGCGCGAGTACAGCCTGAAGCAGCTCGTCCACCGCGTCACGCGCACCATCGCCGACTGGGGCCGCGACCAAGGCTACTTCGCCACCAAGAAGGACGCCGAGACGTTCTACGACGAGCTGACCTGGCTCTGCACCAACCAGTACGGCGCGTTCAACAGCCCGGTGTGGTTCAACGTCGGGCTGCACCACCAGTACGGCGTCCGCGACTCCGGCGGCAAGACCATCTTCGGCTGGGACCCCGAGAAGCAGGAAGTCGTCCGCGTCGACCCCTACGAGCGCCCGCAGGCGTCGGCCTGCTTCATCATCTCCGTCGACGACTCCATCGACGACATCTGGCAGCTCATGGGCGAGAGCGCCCGCCTCTTCAAGTTTGGCTCCGGCGTTGGGGCCGACTGGTCGAAGCTGCGCTCGTCGAAGGAGAAGCTCTCCGGCGGTGGCATCCCGAGCGGCCCGGTGTCCTTCATGAAGGTGCAGGACGCGACCGGCGGCACGATCAAGTCGGGCGGCAAGACGCGCCGCGCGGCGATCATGCAGACGCTCAAGTCGTGGCACCCGGACATTATGGAGTTCGTGAACGCCAAGAAGACCGAGGAGCAGAAGGCGTGGGCGCTCATCGAGGAGGGCTACGACGGCTCGTTCAACGGAGCCGCTTACGGCTCGGTCGCCTTCCAGAACGTCAACCAATCGGTCCGCCTGGACGACGCCTTCATGGAGGCCGCCGTCGCCGACACGGACTATGACCTGCTCTCGGTCACAGGCGACGAGGCCGTCGAGACGATTCCGGCGCGGACGATCCTCGACGGCATCGCCGAGGGCACGCACCTCTGCGGCGACCCCGGCGTGCAGTATGAGGACACGATCCAGAAGTGGCACACCTGCAAGAACTCGGACCGCATCAACTCCAGCAATCCGTGCTCGGAGTACATGTTCTTGGACAACTCGGCGTGCAACCTGGCGAGCCTCAACCTGCGCAAGTACCAGAACGCCGACGGCACGTTCAACGTCGAGCGCTTCCGCGCGGCGGCTCGCATCTATCTCACGGCGCAGGAGATTCTCGTCGACAACGCGGGCTACCCGTCGGCCAACATCGCCGCGAACAGCCACGCCTACCGCCCGCTCGGCCTCGGCTTCGCCAACCTCGGCGCGCTGCTGATGTCGATGGGCCTCCCCTACGATTCCGACGAGGGCCGCGGCGTCGCGGGGGCCATCATGGCCATCGAGCACTGCGAGGGCTACGCGCGCTCGGCGGAGATCGCGGCCAACAAGAAGATCGGCCCGTTCGACGGCTATGAAGCCAATCGCGAGCCGTTCCTGGAAGTCATGCGCATGCACCAGGCCGCCGTGGGCGACATCCACGCGACGTGCCCGGACTACCTCCGCACCGCCGCGCAGGAGTCGGCCGACCGCATGGTCGCGCTCGGCGAGAAGCACGGCTACCGCAACGCGCAGGCGACCGTCCTCGCGCCGACCGGCACCATCGGCTTCATGATGGACTGCGACACGACGGGCATCGAGCCGGACATCGCGCTCGTGAAGTACAAGCTCCTCGCGGGCAAGGGCGACGGCATGATGAAGATCGTCAACCAGACGGTCGGCCAGGCCCTCGACCGCCTCGGCTACTCCGACGCGGAGACCGCCGCCATCCTCGCCCACATCGACACGCAGGACACCATCGAGGATGTCGAGGTGGACGGCCAGGTCGTGAAGAGCGGCCTCAAGGCAGAGCACCTGCCCGTGTTCGACTGCGCCTTCAAGGCGTTCCGCGGCACGCGCTACATCCACCACATGGGCCACATCAAGATGATGGCCGCCTGCCAGCCGTTCATCTCGGGCGCGATCTCGAAGACGGTCAACCTCCCTGAGAGCGCCACACCGGAAGACATCGCCGACGCGTACGTCAAGGGCTGGGAGTGGGGCCTCAAGGCCGTCGCGATCTACCGCGAGAACTCCAAGCGCTCGCAGCCGCTCTCGACGAAGCAGGACGGCAACACGAAGAATGCGGCCTCGTCGTCGGGCGATGGCGCTTCGGTCGAACCCGAAGTCATCATCCGCGAGGTCGAAAAGATCGTCGAGATCGAGAAGGTGATCCAGGAGCCGTCGCGCCGCCGCCTGCCGGACGAGCGCCCGAGCCTGACGCACAAGTTCTCGATCGCGGGCCACGAGGGCTACCTCCACATCGGCCTCTACCCGGACACGCAGCTGCCGGGCGAGATCTTTATCACGATGGCGAAGCAGGGCTCGACCATCGGCGGCCTGATGGATGCCTTCGCGACGAGCATCTCGCTGGGCCTGCAGTACGGCGTGCCGCTCGAAGACCTCTGCCAGAAGTTCAGCCACATGCGCTTCGAGCCGAGCGGCTTCACCAACAACCGGCAGATCCCGATGGCGAAGTCCATCATGGACTACATCTTCCGGTACCTGAGCCTGAAGTTCCTCGGCGACGCTCGCGAGACCGCCCCCGTGAGCCCGCAGATGGCCGTGCAGCAGGAGGCCGCAAAGGCTGGCCCCGCCGCCGACACCTCGCAAGCCGACCTCTTCACTGCCGCGCCGAGCGAGCCCACCCCGGACCCCCTCGTTGGGCAGACCGTGGAGGCGTTCATGGCGACGCAGGGCACGCCGAAGGCCACGGGAGGCGCGGCAAGCACGTCGCTCGCCCAAGCCGCCGGGCCGCAGGCGCTCTTCCAGAACCAGAGCGACTCGCCGCCCTGCTCGGTGTGCGGCTCGATCACGGTCCGCTCCGGTGCCTGCTACCAGTGCACCAACTGCGGCGCCTCCACAGGGTGTGGTTGATCTCCTGCGCTGACTATCTGATGAAACAGCGCGCCCGGCTTCCAGATGGAAGCCGGGCGCAATAGCGAAATGAAACAGCTACCAGATCCGCTTTGTGAAGTTGCAGGAGAAGTCCTGGGTGACTATTACTACAACCACAGCAAGATCGAAGCACTATTCATGCGCGCCAACGCACCTAACCCTGTCCCGGACGGCAGTTGTGTTGCGAAGGCAACCGAGTGGCTGAGACGTTGCTCCATGAGAGCACGAGTAGATGCTCACGAAGTGCTTGGAAAGGTGCTTGAGTCCTTCATGGAAGTGGAGTTGCGAGGAAAAGAACGTGCCTCGCACGAACAGAGAAAGGAACGCGTCCTCAAGATGCTCGGCAAGTACGGGTTGGAGTATCAAGTCGGAGGCCGGATCAGCTACACAGGCCCGAAAGGGCTGAGTTCGCGTCATCTGAACTCCTTGCTGCGAGATCGTGATCTGAACAGCCTCGATGTTGAGTTCGAGAGAGCAGAGCGGCTTGTAGAGAGTGATCCACCCGTTGCGCTGAATGCTGCTACCAACATAGTTGAGGCACTGCTGAAGGTCTACATTGAAGACGAAGGACTCACCTTGCCTTCAGCGGTCACTCTAAAGAAGCTGTGGGGCGTAGTCGGTAAAGACCTCGGACAAGACCCCGCCTGTGTCAGCGAGGACGCCTTAAAAAAGATTCTCTCAGGGCAAATCACTACACTCGATGGACTTTCCCAGCTCCGTAACTCTGCAAGTTCAGCACACGGTAGAGGACGCAAGTCTAATCGAATCGATTCTCGTACGGCGCGATTGGCCGTGAACGCTGCTCACACGGTCGTTGCCTGGCTCATAGAAAGCTGGGAGCGGAAACTCGCCAAGACGACGAATCGCTCTCAAACGCGTCCTGCTTCTGTGTCTTCCCGTCACCAGAAGCGACTAACTTCGTCGGCTCGCCAGAACTGATTTGTGTCATCCTGAGCGAGCGAAGCGAGTCGAAGGATCTGCGGGCCAGCTTCCAGGTCCCGCCCGAAGCGCCGAGGTAGACAGAGATCCCTTCGACTGCGCTCAGGGCAAGCTCTTCGACTCCGCCCTGCGGGCTGCGCTCAGGATGACACATGGAGGACGTGAAGGTAGTGCGGCGGTTATGCGGCATGAGGATGCGTATTCGAGGCGACCACCACATCTTTACGCGTGCAGGGGTAGTCGAAATCCTCAACCTGCAACCAAAGGGCAACCTGGCCAAGCCCTATCAGGTAAAGCAGGTCCGCAACGTGATCGTCCGCTATCGACTCGCCGGAGACGCATGAATCCCGAGCCCCGCTACGAAATCATCCTCTACTGGAGCACCGACGACGAGGCCTTCATCGCCGAGGTGCCCGAGTTGCCCGGCTGCATGGCCGATGGGGCGACGTACGCCGAGGCTGTAGCGAACGCAGAGGTTGTTATCCGCGAGTGGATCGAAACGGCACAGGAGTTGGGACGCAGCATTCCCGAACCTAGAGGAAGACTGATGTTCGCGTGAGCTCACCTGTCATCTCGAGCGAGCAGAACGAGCGAAGCGAGTCGAAGAGCCTGCCCCCGCGAAGGCGGGGGATCTGCGGGTCAGCTTTCAAGTCCCGCCCGTAGCGCCGAGGTGGACAGAGATCCTTCGACTCCGCCCTGCGGGCTGCGCTCAGGATGACACACTGGGGAGCGGGAAGTACACGGGAAGGCGTGTTCGCGAGTGCAGTAGTGCGGCGGTTACGTGAGCACGGGGCTGCGTGTCTGAAGGGGTGTGCTGCCGAGTGCGTACTGCTGTGTGTCGGTAGACCCGTTTCCAACTGCTGCTGCCGTGCCTCGCTCCAAGACGTATCACGTCTACATCCTCGCCAACCGGGCGCTCGTGCTCTACATCGGCATGACGAGCGACCTCGGGCGGCGTGTGGCGGAGCACCGGGCGAAGGCGGTGCCCGGGTTCACAGCGCGGTATGACATCGACCGGCTCGTCTACGTGGAGGCGTATACCGATGTCCACGATGCGATTGCGCGGGAGCGGCAACTCAAGGGCTGGCGGCGCACCAAGAAGCTCGACCTCGTCGCGCGGCAGAACCCACAATGGCGCGACCTCACGGAACAGGTCGGTTGGTAAGCGTCGTGGTTGCGCGCTTCCTCTTGCCTCGCAGCCCCATGATCTCACTTCGTTCGATCTGTCCCCCTCAAGCGTGAGGGGGATCGTTTCTCGGCCCTTCAGGGGGAAAGAAACAGGGGGTGCCGTCACCTACGCATGCACACGGTCATCAGAGCACGAGGCGGGGGCTATCGGGCGACTGTCACGAGGCGGCTCATCCGGGCTCGGTCGGTGGCCACCTCCACGATGTAGGTCCCGCTGGCGAGGTCGCCGGGCAGGCTGACCTGGTGCACGCCTGCGGCGACGGACGCGCGCCGGATTGTTGCGACGGTGCGCCCAAGAACGTCCACGACGCGGACGCGCACCTCCGAGGGCGTCTCGATCTGGAAGGCTACCGTAGCGTGATCCCGGATGGGGTTGGGATAGACCGTCACCTCGAAGGCCCGATCCTGGGGCGCTTCTTCCGCCGAGACCGGACTTCCTCCACCGAAGAGGAGCCCGGCGTCATAAGCGGCCTGAACGCGATCGCTCGCCCGGCGAAGCTCGGCGACGCTGTCGAGACGGTCGGTGCCCTGCGCAAACAGCAACGCGACATCGAACTGGTAGGCGTCGCCCGGCGCGAGGTCGAACGCTGGCGAGTTGGCGAGGCCGCGCATATCGCCAAAGGCCGCCTCTATACCATTCCCGTCTATGTTCTCCAAGCTCCAGAAGTCCTGCGCCACCGGATCGCCAGGGTACATCCATGCGACCGGCGGGCCATCGGTGTCGAAGCCAAAGCCCTGCTCCGTGACGGGCGATCCATCGCGCCAGCGCCCCTGCATGAACTGGTAGTGCTCGTCGGGCCCCTGCGCGCTCTCCGACGTCGGGAAGGGCCCCGACTTGTAGGGGAAGATGACGCTCGCCGCCCCGCTGAGGACATCCACGCCAAACGCCGGGGGCGTACCGTATTCCTCGTCGGTTGCTTGACCGTTGTAGACGAACGCCATGTGGCGCAGCGAGTCCGACCCGACGTAGTCATCCCAGAACGTACCCAGATCGAAGTCGGTCCAGAACGAGGCGTGCCCCGCTTCGATGGGCGCGGTGTTGCGGTTGACGATCCGATAGCGGTAGACCGTCGCGTTGTCGAAGGCCGCCACGCCCGTATCGAAGGCCGAGGCGGTCACCTGCACCTCGATGCCGAGCGGGACCGAGCCGGTGTACACGTGCTCGTTGCCGACGTCGTTCATGACCCAGAACGCCGTCTGGGTGCCATACACGACTGGACGCTCGCCTGCTTCGAGGTCGATGACCTGACCGCGACTCGCGGGCACGACGGGCGCACCTGTCGCGTCGACGGTGGCAGCACCGAGGCCGGTCGGCCACGCGCGCAAGTCGGCAGTGGCGGCGGCCCCAGCCTCGAAGGCGACCAGTTCGTCCTGCGACACACTCCAGATGCGGTCGTACTGGGCGCAGTCGCCGAGCGGCTGGGCGTCGTCCCCGAGGGGGCCCGGCCAGAACTCGAAGGCTGTGTAGAGCGCGGCGGCCGTGCGCGTCTCCCCTCCAATCTGTCCACCAACCCAGAGGCTCGCGACGAAGAGCGGCGACTGCGTGGTGCCGCGCGGCACGAAGTACGTGGGGGTTGTCGCGTTTTCGAGCCCGATGCTGCCGTCGATCCAGAGCCCCGTCTCGACGTTGGCACCACTGAGCGTCGTTCGAGCTGTTCCATCCTCACAAGAAGCAGCGGTCTGTGCCGCTGACGTCGTTGCGAGGCCGAAGCAGAGGAGGAGGAGTGGCAGAGTGCGCATGCAGAAAGACTAGAGGAATGGAGGGCGCGAACCCGCTTTGAGGGCTGGGTACGCCATCATACGGCCCCCACCCTCCTACCGCCCCGAAAGCGCAGCGGTCTGCCCTATTCGCTGCTGAACCGTTTGGAGGCCCACCCGAAACGCGCGCGTCGCTCGACCTACCCAGGGGCAAGCCGAGCGACGCGCGCCTGTGATCAGGAGTGCAGGGCTAGCGCACCACGACGACTTTCTGCGTCCGCTGCTGGCTGTCGGCGAGCAGGCGGAGCACGTAGACGCCCGCGGGTAGATCGAGCGTGGCCTCGATAGTCTGGCTACCGGCTGGCTGCGTGCCGCTGGCGAGCGTGGCCACGCGGCGACCCAGCGCGTCGTAGAGCGCGAGGTCCACGTCGGCGGGCGCGTTGAGGGTTACGGGCACCGAGAGCGCTGCGCCCGCCTGGAACGGGTTCGGGTAGGCGCGGCCGAGCGCAAACGTGGCGCTCACGGCGTCGTCCTCGGTGGACACGACGGACTCGCCCTGGAAGAGGAAGTCCTTCATCTGCACCGGCCCGGTCTCCTGCTGGAACGTCGTGAGGTAGAGCGGCCACTGGTCGGCGTAGTGCGCGCTGGCCTGGCCGATGGAGTTGGTGAAGCCGCTCTGGCCCGGCGGGATCACGTTCTGCGCGACCACGTTGCCCGCGGGCTTGAACTCGATCACCTGCTGGTACGACCCGGGGTATTCCCGATAGTCTGGGTTGAAGCGGGGCACGCGGAAGAGGCCCTTCAGGTCGTCGAACGAGATCGGCGCGTTGGCGCGCACGTAGTCGTCGAGGAAGTCTACGCCGTCGTAGGTGCGGAGGTAGCCGCCGGGGCGCGTCGCGGCCCAGTCCACGTTGTCGCCCTGCGGCCAGGAAGCGGAGGGCTTGTTGTTCCAGTTGACGAAGTAGCCCTTGGCGGGGTTGACCTCCTGCGGGTGGTCGGCGAAGTCGAGGAAGCCCTCCCACTCCTGCGTACCGTCGCCCATAGCCGGGAGGCGCGGGTCGACGGTGGCCGGGCGCTGCGGGTAGAGGCCGATGTGCCAGAAGGCGATGGTCTGGTCGCGGTCGTTGTAGAACACGTTGAACGACATCGTGGCGCGCTGGATGGCGTCCACGTACGCCTCGAAGCTCGACCCGCGCCAGACGTCGTAGAACGCCTCGACCATCTCCAGCTCGCGGTTCCAAAAGGCGAAGCGCCACGAGAAGGCGGTGCCGTTCTTCGCGTCGAGCGCGTAGACGGGGCCATGGACCGTGCGGAAGCTGGTATAGGGGACGGGATCGCCGCCGGCGACGTTGATGGTGGACGCAAACGGCTGGAGCGGCAACAGACCGCCCTCGAACTGGTACTGCGTGCCCGTCATGTCGAGCGTCTCGACGTAGGTGTCGGTGTTGTCCGTGAAGCCCGTCGTGAGCGTCCAGGCGCGGTTCGGCGTGCGGCCGATGATGACGCCGGGGATGCCTGGCACCGTCATGCCCGCGATGTGGAGGCCGCCGTCGACCTTGATCTCGACCTCGCTCGTGATCGATGTCTGGGAGCGCACCTCGGGGTCCGGAGACGGCTCGCCCATCTGCGGCGCGCCCAGCAGCATCGCGTTGCCTGAGGCTGACACGCTCGGCGCGATGGCGGCGGCGAACGACCCGAACGAGAGCGGGATGCCGTGCTTGCGGTAGACCTCCTCCACGATGGCCTTCCGTTCGGTGAGCTCGGTCGCGGCCACGCGTGCGGCAGCGAGGACTCGGTCGGGGAAGTCGTGGTTGGCGTAGGCGGGCGTGTCGTCCACGAGCGGCGCGGTCTGGCCGGTGATGGTCGTCGATGCCGTTGGGTCGTTGATCGGGCGCAGCTGGTCGAACATCTCAGGGCCCATCGCCTCGAACTCGGCGAGGCGGGTCAGCTCCGAGCCGCCGATCTCACCGAAGCGGCGCATGAAGAACTGCAGGACAGCCACCGTCTTGTCGTTCGTCCAGGCTTCGGGGTTGCCTGAGAAGAGCGCGTACTCGATGGGCAGCTTCATCGGGTCCGTGGCGATCTCGCCGATGTAGAGGTTGATGCCGTCGCGGTAGGCTTCGAGGAGGGCTTTGAGGCCGGGCGAGAGCGCGTCGAACTGCGTGGCGCGCTCGTCCGGCGTGTAGAAGACTGTGAGGACCCCCTGATCCTGGAGGATGTTGCCGTCGTTGTCGCCAGGCCCGAAGAGCTCGGCGAAGCGGCCGGTGGCAACGCGCCAGAACGTCTCCATCTGGAAGAGGCGGTCCTGGGCGACGGCGTAGCCCTGGCCATAGAAGGCCGCCACTTCGGTGGGCGCGGTGATGTGCGGCACGCCGAAGTCGTCGCGGTCGATGGTGACCATGTTGCCATCGGGGGCCATGAGCGTGATGTCGGTAGCCGTCTGGCCCGCCGCGGGGAGGGCGAGCACGAGAGCGAGGGCGCAGCTGAGCGCGCCGAAGAAGTAGCGAGAAGTCATGGGCGGCCTCGTTGGCAAGATGGGAGAAAAGCGCTTTCCTAGGCTCGTTGTGGCAATGTACGAGCCTCGACCCACAACGGCGCTGCCTGTGGCCCCCCACCGCCGAAACCCCGCCCCCGATGGGGCGTGCTTGGTGCCCGGTTCTCACTTGATCCCGCTCCCCAGCAGCCCACGACCTGGCGTCTGTTCATGGCGAACGCTCCCACCCGCCCCGCACCCCACCGTCCTGCTCCCGGCTCCGTCCAGCTGAAGGCTGTCAAGCCCGCGCTCACTGAGGTGGGCGGCGACGGTATGCTGGAACTCCCCGTTGTCACGAAGCCGGCCACGACCAACCGGCCCGGCCAGCGGCCCGAGTGGCTTCGGGTCAAGCTGCCCTACGGCGAGACGTTCCGCAACGTCCAGGACATCATCTCGAAACACGATCTCCATACGGTCTGCCAGAGCGCGCGCTGCCCCAACATGGGCGAGTGCTGGACCGCCGGGACCGCGACGTTCATGATCCTCGGCAACGTCTGCACCCGCTCGTGCAGCTTTTGCGCCGTCATGACGGGCCGCCCTGGCAAGAAAGACCTCGACTGGGACGAGCCGCGCCGCGTCACCGACGCCGCCAAGCTGATGGGCCTGCGCCACGTCGTCATCACGAGCGTCAACCGCGACGACCGCAAGGACGGCGGTGCACCCATCTTCGCCGAGTGCATCCGGCTCCTCAAGGAGGAGATCGAGGGCGTCACCATCGAGGTGCTCACGCCGGACTTCCGCGGCGCGCAGGAGGCGATGGACACGGTCTTCGAGGCACGCCCCGACGTGTTCAACCACAACGTGGAGACGGTGCCGCGGCTCTACCGCCGTGTGCGCCCGCAGGCCGACTACCAGCGCTCGCTCGACGTGCTCCAGCGCGCGAAGGACGAGTTCGGGCTCCGCACCAAGTCAGGCATCATGGTTGGCCTCGGCGAAACACGCGACGAGGTGCTCTCGCTCATGGAGGACTTCGCAGGTATCGGCCTCAACGTGATGACCATCGGGCAGTACCTCCAGCCGACGAAGATGCACCTTCCCGTCGAGGACTTCGTGCACCCGGACGTGTTCGCGTGGTACAAGGAGCAGGGCGAGGCGCTGGGCATCGAGCACGTGGAGAGCGGGCCACTGGTGCGGTCGAGCTACCACGCCGAGCGCCATGTCTAGCCCCCGGCAAGCCGGGACGCCTACCGGAGTGGCGTGGCCGCGTGGCTGGGGATGCATCGCCCTGGCGCTCGCCCTGTGGCTGCTGCCCGCCTGCAGCTCGGAGCCCCTCGCGGGGCGGACGGCGGGCGTCGTGTTCCTCACAAAAGCCGACTGCGAGGCCTTTGTAGTGCAGTCGCTCACGGGCACCTACGCCCTGCTCAGCGTCGCCTCAGCCAACCTCGTGGCAACGCGGGGTGACGTGTTTGAGGGCGGTGTGCTTCGACCGGGGCGCGTGACGTTCCGCTACCTCCCAGTAGACACCGTCCAAGATCGCCGCGAGGCTCGCCAAGTCATCCTCAACGTGGATGCGACCGGCCTCTCTGTCACCGCAGCGCAGGCCGCGTTGCAGACAGCATGTCCTGGCTCTGGGTGAATTGGATGTTCCGTTTAGAAACGCGATCGGTAAAAAAGTCGAGTCACTTCGGAGCGATGTAGTCCAGACGCCTACACGGGCACCCTCCTAAAACCGCTACGGGCATCGTCTTAAAACGGCATGGGCTTCGCTGCGGGGCGGCCACCCCCTCCCTCCACCCGATCCCTCCCTGCAGCATGACTCCGGTCGTCTCTGCCCGTCCGCCTGTTCGCTCCTTTACCCAGTTTCTCCCGACCACCCCCTCATCGCCCCACCTCCCGCACCGTGTCCTCGTCGTCGACGATTGCCCGGAGCAGCGGCTCATCATTCGCAAAGTGCTCGAACGCTCCGGCGTCGCTGTCGACGAGGCCAGCTCGGGGTTTGAGGGGCTCAAGCTCTACGACGCCGCCCAACGGCAAGGCGCGGCCTATGAGGTGGTCCTGATGGACCTGCGCATGCCCGGAATGGATGGGATGGAAACCACCCGGCGCATGCTCGCCCGGCGAGCGACCGTGCGTCCACGTATCGTCGGGGTCACGGCCGAGCCGCACGAGGCGTTCTTTGCCGCGTGCCGGTCGGCGGGCATGGAGGCCATCGTGGCGAAGCCGTTTCGTGCAGGGTCACTGCTCGTCGCCTGCATGAAGCGGCCGTGCGCATGAGGCAAGTGGGCACGCGCAAGTAGGAGGGCGTGCGAGGACCCATACGCTGAGCGTGCAGCGGTAGCAGCGCGAAACCCCATGCTCCATGGCACCCCTGTGCTGCGTGCTGCATGAGACAGAGCGCGGTGCGATCTTGGAGCGCTGACCGCCTGTCCTGCTCCATGTCCGATTCGTCCTCTGCTCCAGATCCGATGCGCCGCTACGCGCTGGCGCGGTCGATCGTGTTTCAGGGGGTGCTCATGGTCGGCGGGCTGGCCGCGTTCTTCTTCCTGCTCTTCGAGATCGGACAGGCGGTGAACCCGCTGCTGATTGGCGCGGTCGGCATGGCGATCCTGTGGCCGATCCGGAAGCAACAGGCTGCCCGCGCACTTCTCGTGGCGGCGGGGCTGCTGCTGGCGTTTTGGCTGCTACGCACACTCGGCGGCGTCTTGGCTCCGTTCGTGATCGTCTGGCTGCTGGCGTACTTGCTTGACCCGGCGGTGCAGTGGGCAGGGCGCAAACTCAAGATGCCGCGCTGGGCAGCGACGCTCCTGCTGACGCTGCTCGTGGTCGGCGTGCTGGTGCTGATCGGGCTGCTCTTCGTGCCGAACCTGATCGCGCAGGTGGAGACGCTCGCGCAGCGCGTGATCGAGCTCCTCTCGACCCTCCCCGCGACGCTTTCAGACAACGCGCTCGTACGCTACTTGGAGAACAACGGCCTCGTCGACATGGACGAGCTAGAGATGCAGCTCTCGGCGTTCCTCCCGGACCGCATCGCCGAGTTGGCGGGGCGCATCCCCGACGCCGTCGGCGGGATCTCGCGCTCGGTGGGCACCCTCATCGAGGCGATCACGGTGATCGTGCTGGTGCCCGTGCTGCTGTTCTACGTGCTCAAGGACTACCCGAAGCTGCGCGACACGCTCACCGACCAGTTCCCGACCTACCAGGGCGACCGCGCCTACCTCTTCCGCAGCACCGAAATCCTCGGCAACTACCTCCGCGGCCAGCTCCTCATCTCCGCGATCTCGGCGTTCAACGTGTCGCTGTTTCTGGCGCTGTTCCGGGTGCCGTTCGCGTTCGTGATCGGGCTGCTCGCGGGCGTGCTCAACATGATCCCCAACCTCGGCGCGATCCTGACCAACATCATCGCCGTAGGGATCACGCTCGCGTTCGGCTCGCTCGGCGATGTCGTCGTCGTGGTCGTCGTGCTGCTGGCGCAAGGGTTGCTGGAACAGGCCGTGCTCACGCCGAACATCATGAGCCAGCAGGTCGGCCTGCACCCGGTGCTCATCATCCTCTCGCTGTTCGTCTTCGGCACGCTGATGGGCTTCCTCGGGCTGCTCCTCGCCGTGCCCACTACAGCAATCCTGCTGACGTTCTACCGCGCCTGGAGGGAGAATCGGGACGTCCAGGCCGAGGACGTCACAACTCCCGCAGTGTGACCGTGTGTGTTGCGTGTTGCGTGTTGCGTGTTGCGTGTTGCGTAGAAACAAACCGACCTTCGGGCCGACCGCAAACGAATCCGGTTCGTGTCTCTAGTCGCTCTGCTCTCCGTGTCTGACTCCGTCTTCCGCGCGCCTCGGGCGTTCCACCCACCGGCCTCGCTGCTGGGCCGTGGGCTGCGGCGGTGGATCGGCGACCCGCTACGGGCCCAGGCAACCTACTGGATCGTGCTCGTGCTCACCGTGGCGGTCGCCGTGATGGGCACGCAGTGGGGCTGGCTGTGGCTGCGCGACATGACGACGCCCGAGGCGTTTCTCGACGCGGCGGTGTGGTATGCGATCGCCCAAGCCATCGCGCTCGTGCTATTTGTGCTCGTGGGCTATGTCGGCTGGCGGCCTGCCGTTGTGGTGACGCTGACCGACGAGACGGTGCGCATCCAGCAAGGGCCGACGGCGTTGGAGGTCCCCCGCCCGTCGCTTCGCCGCGTACGCCCCATCGCCGCGACGGAGGAGCACCGCACGCTGCGCCGCCGCGCCGACGTGCGCCGCTTCGTCGCCAAGGCGTACGACCCGCTGCTCGTCCTCGACGTGGACAGCGACGCGCCCATCGTCCTCGCGCTGCCCGACGCTGAGCGCGAGCGCTTCGAACACACCCTAGGCGCTTCGACCCTCGACCCTCGACCTTCGACTCTCGGATGACCTTCACCCTCGCCGCCGAAGACCCGACGACCGACGCCCGCGCCGGCGTGGTCACGACCGATCACGGGGCCATCGAGACGCCGATCTTCATGCCCGTCGGGACGCTGGGCACCGTGAAGGCCGTCGAGCCGCGCCAACTCCGAGACGACCTAGGGGCGCAGATCATCCTCGGCAACACCTACCACCTCTTCCTCCGCCCCGGCATGGAGGTCATGGAAGCCGCGGGCGGACTCCACCAGTTCATGCGATGGGACGGGCCGATTCTCACCGACTCGGGCGGCTTCCAGGTCTTCTCGCTCGCCGACAGCCGGAAGATCACCGAGGAGGGCGTCACCTTCCAGAGCCACCTCGACGGCAGCCGCCACCTCTTCACGCCCGAGTCGGTCGTGGACACGCAACGCTCCATCGGCTCCGACATCATGATGGTGCTCGACGAGTGTCCGCCCGCCGACGTGGACGAGGCCTACGCGCGCAAAAGCAACGCACTCACGATGCGCTGGGCCAAGCGCTGCCAGGACCACTTCCGCACGACGAAGGCGAAGTACGGGCACAGCCAGACGCTCTTCCCCATCGTGCAGGGCGTGACGTACCCGGCGGTCCGCCGCGAGTCGGCCCGGCAACTCGTCGATATGGACTTCGAGGGCTACGCCATCGGCGGCCTGTCCGTGGGCGAGCCCGCGCCGGTGATGTACGAGGTCGTGGAGGTTGTCACGGCCGAGTTGCCACGCGAGAAGCCGCGCTACCTCATGGGCGTCGGGACGCCTGCGAATCTCATCGAGAACATCGCGCGGGGCGTCGACATGTTTGACTGCGTGCTCCCGACGCGCAACGGCCGCAACGGCACGATCTACACGACCGAGGGCCAACTCAACATCCGCAACGCGAAGTGGAAGACCGACTTCTCGCCGATTGACCCAGGCCTCGACCACTACGCCGGGCACTTCTCGAAGAGCTACCTCCGGCACCTGTTGGGCGTCAACGAGGTGCTCGGGATGATGCTCGCCTCGCAGCAGAACCTGGCGCTGTTCCTCTGGCTCGTCTGTGAGGCCCGCCGCGCGATCACGGAGGGGCGCTACGGGGCTTGGATGCACGAATGGCTGCCGAGGCTAACCCGCCGGTTGTAAGATGGCGGCTGGCTACCGGAACACCCTCCTCCCTGATCGCCTGCATGCGCGAGCCTCGCCGCACAGCCAACCGCTAGCCCACCGCCGACAGCCGACCGTCTCCTCGCCATGACCGACCCGCTCGAACCTCGGATGAAGCGCTCGGACGTACCGCCGCCGCGTGGGACGGCCGCGCCGCGCAACCTCATCTCGAAGAAGAAGGCCGTCTACCCACTCAGCGACTACGTCCTTGAGTACCTCGTGCGCTACGGCCGCCTCGTCACGCGCGGCGCGGACTACGACAGCCTCCTCCGCTACGCCGGCGCGACCACGCTCTACGACGAGCAGGGGCACGACACGCTCTGGAACACCGTTTACTACGGCCCCGCCGACCAACGCGAGATCCACGACGCGCTGCTCCTGACCTACGCGCTCATCAAGTCCGACGGCGACCTCTCCACCATCGAGCACCTCCGCGTCGACCGCGTGGACGTCTGCCTCTACGGCAACACGCTCCCGTTCCGCGTCCGCATCGTCAACGCGCTGAATGAGAACTTCGACTACTTCTACGTCAAGCGCGTCGACGCCAACCGGGTCTACGGCCTCGAACTGGAGCACATCCTCTCGCCCAACCGCATCCACTATCTCGTCCACCCGTCTCGCAGCGGCAACGACACGGGGACGCTCATCGAAGAGCACATCATCGGCATCCCGGCCGACCGATTCATCCGCGAGGCCATGCCCGCGAACCACTTCGACGAGGTCCGCCTCGCGAAGGAATTCGTCAAGTTCAACGAGCGCTGCCTCGTGCGCCTCCTCGGCGACATGCACTCGGGCAACTACGTGATCGACATCACGCCCGACTTCGAGAAGATGCAGTACCGCATGCGCTCGATCGACTTCGACCAGCAGAGCCACCACTGGCGCAAGCAGGTCTACCTCCCGCAGTTCTTCGCGCAGAACAACGCCATCATCGAGCTTGCGATGGCGCACATCAATCGGCAGACGCTCGACCAGTACCAGCGCGAGGAGCGCGGCCTCATCGCCGGGCGGATCCGGTCGAGCGAGGGGCGCTTCGAGGCACTCATGGAGGTGATGCGCGAGGACCTCATTGCTCCCGAGGCGCACGTGGCCCGGCTCGCGGCGCAGCTCGTCAACCACTACGGCGATCCCACCTTTGAGCTCTGCCACACGATGGGCGAGCTCGTCTACGCCTCCCTGGACCGGCTACTGCAGCGTTCGCTCCCATGAAGCGGCTCCCATGAAGCGGCTCCCATGAGGTGGCTCCCATGAGGTGGCTCCCATGAGGTGGCTCCCATGAGCAGCAACGCAGACCGAACCTAGACGACGCTGGCAGAGCAGAGCCCCGGTGTGAGAGGAGCCTCCGCTACCTGTAGACTTCGATCATCACGTTCTCGGGTCGGATACCCGACACGTAGGACACGGCGACAATCTCGACAGAGGCCGAGCTCAGACTGTTGCCCTGGGATTCGAACAGGCTCCCGAGCGCGTAGATCACGAGGCTTCCTTCGCCTCGGCGTCCGCTGAATTGGGGGACCGGGCAGAAGATGGTGCTGTCGTTGGACCGATAGCACTCCGTGTTCTCTCGCGAGGCGAAGCCCGGCGTATCCGGGTTGGACGCCGTCACCTCCATAGTCACGGTTTCCCAGCCAAGTTGCTCGAAGATGCGCCCGGCTCCGGTGAACCCGTCCTCCCCGAGACCGCCGCCCATGGCCACGGGTTTCAGCTTCCAGGCCTGCGCCGAGGAAGACAGGCGGACCAAGTCGAAAATGATGATGTCGACCTCAGACTTGCGTCGGTTCTCGACAAACGAATCGATCGCTGTCGCAGTGCCGAGGCCTATGATGATGATCGTCAGAACGAGGAGAAGAACTTGCTGTTGTCCCATGGAAGGCTACCGAAAGGGTGTGTATGGCACAGAGGACGTAACCAAGCCCTGTGCCGAGAATAGATGAAGCTGCCTGGGCATCCGGACACATGCCGACAGGGTCACTGCTGTGTGACACCGTTTGCCAGCCAATGCGGAACCGAATAGGCGGATGGCTGGACCCGCCGGATCTGACCGGATTATTTGTTATCACACGTTAACAGTGTTCTCTTCACGGGAATCCCACAAATAGTTGGTGCGCCATCTATCCACCAAGATTACGGAGGTGCACCCGAAACCCTCACCCTGCGACGTTGTACCCGCTCGTACCTGTGTAATTCCATTGACTCAGAGCCGCGTTGCCGCTATTCTTGGCGTCCATCCGGCATCGCCTCACTGGCCTCAACCTTCGCCCCGATGCGTCTCGCGTTCGCTACTGTCGTTCTCGCGCTCCTGCTCATCGCCGCGCCCGCTGAGGCGCAGTTCCGCACCGACGCGCCGGGCCGCCCGGCCCCGGTGATGGTCACCGAAAACCCCGGCGGGGCCGCACTCGGGCGCTTCTTCAGCGGCGACAAATTCAAGCTGTCGCACAGCTACGAGATGTCGTACTCGTCGTTTGGCAGCGCTGGTGGATTCGGAATGGGTCTGTACACAACGTCCCTACGGTGGCAGCCCACGGCCAACCTCGCGGGCCGCGTGGACGTGGGTGTCGCGCACGCGCCGTTCGGCAGCAGCGACCTCCAGAGCGCGTTCGGCTTCAGCGAGGACCAGCCCGCGCAGGTCTTCATCCGCAACGCCGAGCTGGCCTACCGCCCGACCGAAAACAGCTTGATCCGCCTCCAGTTTAGCCAGAACCCCTTCGCACGGGGCGGTTACGGCTATGGCAATCAAGGGATGTATGGTTATAGCCCCTACTTCGGCGGCTCGTCGTTCCGCGCCAGCTACGGATCATCGGACTACGACGCGCTCTTCTGGCGCAACTAAGCGGCCCGGCTAGCCTATGGCGACGACCCGTCGCGCCTCGTCGCCCATTGCGGGGGCGCTCCTCAACCTGGCCCTCGTCGTCTGCGGCGTCCTCGCCCTAGCGCTGCTCTACGCGCTCGCCAACCGCTTCCTCGCGCCTCGCGCTGACGCCGTCCGCGAGGCCAATCCCGCGCAACTCCAGGGCGACATCATCCAGGTCGAGGTGCGCAACGGCTGCGGCGATCCTGGGCTCGCTGCCACAGCCACGGAATACCTCCGCGACCAGGGCTTCGACGTCGTCGCGAGCGGGAACGTCCCCGACTTTGGGGTAGCGGCGTCGGAGGTGATCGACCGGATCGGCGACCGGGCCGCGGCGCTGAAGGTAGCCGCAGCCCTTGGCGTGCCCGAGGCGCGTGTCCGTGAGGAGCGCCGTGACCTCTACCTCGATGCGAGCGTGATCCTGGGCTGCGACTACGCCACGCTGCGCCCGTTCGAGTGACGGCGCCCGGCGACCTTACCGGAGCGCTCCTCCCCGCTGGCCTCGGGCAACTCTGCGCCGCGATGGGCGTAGCTTCCCCTGTCTCGTTTCCCTACGACCTCACACCGCTCCTGCCGCTTCAGCCAACCCGCCGCTCCGCCCATGCCCGACGCCCCCACGAAGCCAACCCGTCCCGACGCCCCCAAGCAACGCCCCACCTCGACCGAGACCCGCACGCTCGTCGAACTGGCCGTCGAGGCGATGCTGGACAAGAAGGCGGCGGACGTGACGGTGCTGGACCTGCGCGGCGTCTCAGGCGTGGCCGACTTCTTCGTGATCGGCACGGGCACCTCGGACACGCAGATCAAGGCCATCGCCGACGGCGTGCGGATGGGCATCAAAGAGACCACCAGCGAACTGCCGTGGCACCGCGAGGGCTACCAGTCGCTCGTGTGGGTGCTGCTCGACTATGTAGACGTGGTGGTGCATGTCTTCGACGCTGAGAAGCGCGCGTTCTACGACCTGGAACGCCTCTGGGGCGACGCCCCGCGCGAGCTCGTTGAGGACGGCTATGAGCAGATCGCGCTCTTCAGCACGCCCGCCTCGTGAACGCCATGCTCCGGCCGGCCCTGTTCTTCGCTGCCCTGTTCGTTCTCGCGGCGTGCGGCGGCTCCGACCGCGTCGCGGCGCCAGACGACACGTTCGGCCACCGCTTCGACGACGGAGCGCCCGACGTTCGCGAGACGATGGCGCTCGCCCCGCGCGACACTACCCAAGACTACTTCAGCTACCCGGCGGTCGTGGACACGCTGCACGTGCGCCCGGCGCCGCTGGGCCGCATGACCGACGAGGGTGTCCCCGTCGAGGTGCTCGTCAAGGGGGCGCTCCCAGACGGCTGCTCGCAGCTTGCCGACGTCGAGCAGGAGCGCGCGGGCAATCTCATCACGGTCACGCTCACGATGCAGCGGCCGAAGCGCGCCCTCTGCACGCAGGTCGTACGCCCCTTCCGCTTCTACCTCCCACTCGACGGGCGCTACCAGCCCGGCGCGTACACGCTGAAGCTCAACGACCAGACGCGCCCGTTCGAGATCGCCGCCCCCGAGTCCGAGTCGTGACGACGCGCCCCATCCGATGACGAAGCTCGACGAGATCATTGAGACGTTCCAGTTCGTGGAGCCGCCGATGCGGCTGGAACTGCTGCTGGACTACGCCAACAACCTGCCGCCGCTGCCGGAGTCGCTCAAGGCGAAGCGCGACGCCGGGCTGGGCCGCGTGCACGAGTGCCAGTCGCCGGTGTTCGTCTTCCCAGAGGTTGAGAACGATGCGGTAGCCCTGCACGCCTGGGCACCCAACGAGGCCCCGACGGCTCGCGCCTTCGTGTCGCTCCTCATCGACGCGCTGGACGGCGCCGCGCCCAGCGACGTGGCCGCCGTGCCGGACGACCTCCTGCATCAGCTGGGCATCGGGAAGCAGCTCGGGATGACGCGCCAGCAGGGCCTCGCCGGCGTGCTCTACCGCGTGAAGCACGGCGTCGCCCAAGCCCAGAAAGACGAGGACCGGGGGGACGCCGCGTGAACCGCCTCGGTGCCCTGCTGCTTGCGCTGCTCGTTGTCGTGCAGGCCGGGTGCTACCTCCAGCCGCGCCCGCTCACGCCGCCTGCACCGCCGCCGCCCCAGGCCCTCCAGGCGTCGCCTGCCAACTTCCGCGCGTTTGACGGGGTCGATGATCTCGCGGCGTACCTCCGCTGGACGCCCGACGCGCTGCCGCTCGTGAGCGCCCACCGAGGCAGCCCCGCCCCCGGGTACCCGGAGAACAGCCTCGCCACCTTCGACCGCGCGCTCGCCTACGCTCCAGCGCTTCTGGAGACCGACGTGCGCATGACCGCCGACGGCATCCTCGTGCTCCTCCACGACGAGACGCTCGACCGTACCACAACGGGCACCGGCCTCCTCGCAGAAACGAACGCCGCCGACCTCGACGGCCTGCGCCTGCTCGATGTGGTGGGACGCGAAACGCCCTTCTCGATTCCGACCCTGGCCGAGGCGCTGGCATGGGCCGAGGGCCGCGCGGTCCTGCTGCTCGACATCAAGCGCGGCGTGCCGCCGAGCCAGGTGGTCGAGACTATCCGAGAAACCAAGGCTGGCAATCGCGTCGTCGTGATTGTCTATTCGGCTGAGGACCTCGCGGCGTTCTACGCCCTCGCGCCGGACCTCGTCTACTCGGTCACCACGCGCTCAAATGAAGACCTTGACGCGCTGCTCGCGACTGACGCCGACCCGGCTCGCTGGATCGCGTTCACAGGCGTCGGCGATTTCGACCCGGCCGTCATCGAGCGGCTGCATGCGCTCGGCATTCGCGCCCAACTCGGCACGTTCGGCGCGCTCGACGCGGCGGCGTTCGTGGAAGGTCCAGCCGCGTACCACGCGCTCCTCGACGCGGGCATCGACGTGATCGCGACGGACTTCGTGCCCATCGCGGCGTTCGCCGTGCAGCAGTGGATGGCCCAGCAACAGCAGCGCCCGACAGACTGAGCCTGTCGGGCGCTGCGCAGTATGGTGTGGACGCATGGAGGTGTGAACGTTGAAGGTTCCGCCTACACGTTCACACCGGCATACGTCCATACCCAAAGCTGGCATCGAAGGTCGATTCGGACCCCGATGAAGCTTCCAGGTTTGGTGCTACTCGGTCATGTCGGCGTGTGCCTCGTCGATGAGCGAGCCGATGCAGTCGGCAGAGAACGCGGCGGCGGTGTTGGCGACGAACTGCCCGTTGATGGTCAGCTTCGGCACAGAGACGCGGCCCTCGCGCGAGATGTCGACGCTCGCATAGTTGCGGGCTGAGGCCACCTTCATCGCGTAGGTGCCGGAGGTGAGGCGCTGGCGGAAGCTGGCCCCGTCGAGGTCGATGCTCTCCGCGATCGTGACGAGGTCATCGATGGAGAGCAACCGCTTGTCCTCGTTCTCCTGCATGGCGAACTGGCCGGCGAGCATCTCGGCGAACTTGTCGCTCTCGCCTGCCACGTAGAGCGCCTCGATCTGCGGGATCGACTCGTTCCAGAGCGCAAACGGGAAGTAGTAGAACTTGGCTTTGCCGCCATACTGCCCGACGAGCGCGTCGAGGGTGCCGTGGAGGTGGCGGCAGTGAGGGCAGTTCGGATCGAAGATCTTGACGATGGTGACGGGCGCATCGTCCCGACCGTCGTAGCCAATGCCCGTGGTGTAGCGCGAGAGGTCGCGGAGCGGGGCCGCGCCGGGCTCGTACTCACAGCCGACGGGGCGCGAGGCGGGCGTCGTCGCGGCAGTAACCGGGGCCGCTGCTGGAGCCTCTTCAGCGGGCTCCTCAGCAACAGGCGCTTCTGCAGCGGGCTCATCCGCCGCAGGCTCCTCGGCTGGAAGCTCGATAGGCGACACGTCGGCAGGCGCGTCGGCTCCCACATCCTGCGTGGCGGCTGCTGTGACCGGCGTGGCGTCCGCAATGGGCGTGAGTGTCTCACCGTCGTTGATCGCGTTGAAGTAGGCGATGTCGGCGACTGCGAGCGTGGCGACCAGCGCAGCGGCGACGCCGAAGCGCTTGAACTCCAGGCCGCTGAACGAGGCCACCGTGGGCAGCGTCGCCTTCGAGAAACGCTCAGCGAGGTGCAGTCCGAAGATCACCGTCACGAGGCCCGCCGAGGTCGTGCAGAGCACGCACCACGCGCCCATGGACGCCTGGACGCTCACGAGGTAGACCGAATAGGCAAAGCCAATGGCGGCGAGGCCAAGGCTGGCCGTGCGGAGCGTCTTGCGCGGCGCGCCCGTCGGGATCATCGCGAAGCGCAGCCCGGCGATGCCGACGTAGAAGAGGAGGCCCCAGAACACGTTGGAGACGCCCAGGAACGTGCCCGCTGCCGACGAGGTGACGGTCTCGCAGCCGACCTGCTGCACGGTCGCCGGGTCGGAGAGGCCGAGGCAGCCGCGGTTGAAGCCGGCGGTCTGCTGGCTGTAGAGGTGCGCCACGAGGAAGACACCCACGAGCGCGAGGCCCAGGATGATGCGGTGGAGGAGCGGACGAGCCGCCCGGTCGGTCGAGGCCATAGCAGGAAGCAGTAGCAGAGTGCGGGAAAACCGAAGGAGAGAACCTGGGAAGACGGCGCGGTTACGCCGATGCCGTGCGCGGGTTCAGCTTAACATGCTCTTTGCCCGTGCGCGCAGACAACGTGCAACCGCGCAAGCATCGTACCCGCCCGCGCATCTGCATCGGGCCTTCAAGGGCTCACCTGACGGGCTCGACCACCACGAGGTCGCTCTCGGCCCGCACGGTCTGTGCTGCCACGAGCCGCTGCCCGTCGGGCGACGCCGCGAGCGCCTGGATGCGGCCTGGGAGCGCGTCGAGCGCAGTGAGCAGCGTGTCGCTCCGGTCAGCGAGGCGTAACCGTCGGATCTGGACCCGATCGCCCGTCCGCTTCGGATAGACGATCGCAGGATCGGTCGCGGCATCGACGACGCTCCAGTTGCCCCAGTCCTCGCGTGCAAGGTCGGCGAGGAGTCGCTCCTCGGGCGCGGTGCCGCTCGGGCGCAGCCACAGCCCTGGCTCGGCCTGCCGCATGTAGACGAGGCCGCCTTCCGGCAGCACCGCACTCGCAGGCAACGCCTCGCCGACGTAGCTGCCGAGCGGCCCCACGCGCTCCGGCGCGGTGCCATCGGCATCCACGCGCCACAGCGCCCACGCGGCGAGCGTGTCGACGGTCATTGGATCGCGCCGGTTGGAGCCGAAATAGACAGAGCGTCCGTCCATGCTCCAGCGCGGGCCGACGTCGTAGCCCGCCGCGTCGGTGAGCACGCGTGGCTGTCCGCTCGCGGCGTCGAGCACATAGACGCTCGCCTGCCGCTCGGCCTGCGCCTCGAACGCAAGCCGCCGCCCATCGGGGCTCCACCGCACGGCGCCGACGAGCGGACCGCCGAACTCCGTGAGGCTGCGCGGCACGGCGTTCTCGGCGACGTACACCTCCGGCGCGCCCGAGCGCGTCGAGACGAACGCGAGGCGCCCGTCGGGAGCGAGGGCTGGGTCGGTATCCTCGGCGGTCGAGGTCACGAGCGGCTGCCAGTCCGTCGCCGCGTCCCATGCGAGCAGATCGATCTCGACCTGCTGCGCGGCCAGCACGAGCCGTCCCGTCGCCAGCGTCGGCGAGCGCCACCGTCCCGCCACGGCAACAGGCAGCCGCGTGGCTGTGCCTCCATCCACACCCACGCGCCATAAGGCCTCAGCCCCGGCGCGGTTGGCGACGTAGACGATCGCCGACCCGTCGGGCGTCCAGGCGTGCCCACGGACGCCTCGCCCGTCGGTCGTGATTCGGCGCGGCGTCCCACCATCGAGGTCGAGCAGGAACAGGTCTTCCTCGCCCTGCGCATCGTGGCGGACGAAGGCGACGGTGCGGCCGTCAGGCGAGGCCGCCGGGTAGAGGTCGCCGAGCGTGCCGCCAGGCGGGTCGATGAGGAGCCGCCGCGTACCCGTCGCGGGATCGAGCGCGGCGAGGCGATACGGTCCCGTGACCGAGTCGCGGACGAGGGCCACAAGCGCGCCCTCAGCTACGGTCAGGCCCCACCGCCCGACAGGCGCATCCGCGAGGCGACGCGGCGCTCCACCTGTGGCGGCGACCTGCCACACGGTGCAGACGAGCGGCTCGGCGCAGCGCAGAAACCACAGCGCGTCGGCGTCGCGGTGCCAGACGGGGTGCACGTCGCTGGCCGCATCGTCGGTGAGTCGTACGGAAGTGCCCCCGGTCCGTTGGGCGTCGAGGCTTTGCACGACGAGGTCGTAGGAGGTGCCGCCGCGCGGAAGCGCCGCATAGGCGACGCGCTGGCCGTCGGGCGCGAGCGCGGGGTGAATCTCCGCCCCTGCCGCGCGGGTGAGCGGGCGCACCGTCGGCGTTGTCTCTGACGCACGCCCAAACAGCAAGGCGACAAGGAGCACCAACAGTCCCAGCCCGATAGCAACCGTCAGTCCGATGGTACCACGTCCCCCCTTCACACCGGGCCGCGGGTCCGACTCGACGATGGGCTCGACCAGCGCGACGAGCCGGTAGCCGACTGTCGGGATCGTCTCCACGAAGCGCGGCGCGGCGGGGTCGTCGCCGAGGGCGCGGCGCAGCTTCGAGACGGCGCGGTTGAGCGCGTCCTCTGAGACGACGACCTCGGGCCAGACCCGCTCCATCAGCGCCTCGCGCGTAACCGGTTTGCCGGCCCCCGCTGCAAGGCTCGCGAGCACCGCCATCACTTTGGGCTCGACACGCTCCACTTTTCCTGTCTCGACCTGCCGCAATTCGTTGGCGCGCACCTCGACCTCCCATTCGTGCAGGCGGAATCGGTCAGGAGCGAGATTAGGCATCGGATGCAGAGTGTCGAGGAGCGCAAAGCTACCGGCAGCGGCCAGGGTCGATGGGGGCTCGCCGCGTTCAATCCCGTCGATTTCGGCGCAGAATCGGCGTCGTCAGGAAAACGTCAGGCGGTCGTCAGCACGTCGGCACGGATCGGTGAGGCACAGCGGGCTAGGCTACAGCGCTTTCGTTTTGTCCACCCGACGCCCTCGCGATGCTTCGCCTTTTTGTCTTCGCGCTCACGCTCGTTGCGCTCCCCGCCACCGCCCAATCCATCGTCTACGTGGACGCCGACGCCACTGGCAACGCCGACGGTGCCTCCTGGACCGACGCCTACCCCGACCTTCAGAGCGCGCTCATGGCGGCCCCTATCGGGGCTGAACTATGGGTCGCCGAAGGCACCTACCGCCCTACCGGCGGCACGGACCGGACGGCCTCGTTCGAGTTGCGGACCGGTGTCGCGCTCTATGGCGGCTTTAACGGCACCGAGACCGCGCGTGACCAAGGCGACTGGACCACCAACCCGACCATCCTCAGCGGCGACATCGGCACGCCGGGCGACGATGCCGACAACACCTACCAGATCGTCACCGGCGACGACGTGGACGGCACCGCGATCCTCGACGGCTTCACGGTGACCGGTGCCCGCGCCGACGGCACCTCGCCGCGCAACCGAGGCGGCGGGCTCTACCTGCTGCGCGGCGAGCCAATCCTGCGCCACCTCCTCATCACCGGCAACCGCGCCGACCAAGCTGGCACCCGCGCGGCCTTCGGGGCGGGCGTCTTCTGCGGCACCAGCTGCAACGCGATCCTGGAGGACGTCGTCTTCCGGGACAACGTCTCCGAGGGCGGCGGCGGCGGGATGTCGTGCAAGGGGTCCGCCGCGCCGGTGCTGCGCCGCGTCCGCTTCGAGAACAACGCCGCAGGCATCCTCGGCGGCGGGATGACGAACGACACCAACTGCGATGCCGTCGTGATCGATGCCGTGTTCGTCGGCAACACGGCGCGCTACAGCGGCGCGCTCGACAATTTCCGCAACGCCGATGCGGTCCTCATCAACGTCGTCTTCGAGAACAACGAGGCGAGCGAGTACGGCGGCGCCATGATCAATGATGACCGCAGCGACGTGCTGATGGTGAACGTCGTCTTCGCGAACAACCGTGCGCTCAACACGGCCGACGCAGGCGCGGGGGCGCTTCAGAACAACAGCAGCACGCCGACGCTCATCGGCGCGACGTTCGCGGGCAACACGGCCGTCAACGGTGCGGGCGCACTCGGGCAGCGCGGGGCCACGACCTTGACGGCACGCAACGTCGTCCTGTGGGGCAACAGCAGCGAGATCCTGAACGAAGGCACTGCGACGCTCGACCTCGCGCTCGCGCTCGTGCATGGTGGCTATGCCGACGGCACGGCGATCCTCGACGCTGACCCGCGCTTCGTCCGCGTCCCCGGCACCGATGGACCGGACGACGCCGGCGACCTCCGCCTCCAAACCGGCTCCCCCGCCCTCGACGCGGGCGATGCCGACGCGCTCCCGCCCGACACCTACGACCTCGACGGCGACGGCGACACCGCGGAGCCGCTTCCACTCGACCTGCTCCGCCTGCCGCGCGTGTCCGGCGCGGCACCCGACCTCGGGGCCTACGAAGGGGCCGTGTCGGTAGCCGCAGAGCCGGACGCCAACCCGCGCAGTGCCGTGCTCGGCGCACCCTACCCGAACCCATCTCGCGGGCTCGTCACGCTCCCGATGTCGCTCGCTGAAGCCGGGCCGGTCCGCATTACGCTGCATGACCTACTCGGCCGCACCGTCGCCGTGCTCCTCGACGAGACGCGCGCCGCCGGCTCCCACACGCTGGAGGTCCGTTTCGACAACCTTCCGGCGGGCCTCTATCTCGTCAAGCTCGAAACCCAAGCCTCAAACGCCCATCGCCTCGTCACGCTGACGCGCTAAATCCTACCCGGACGCTACCAGCCGACAGCCAACGGCTATCATCAGAAGCTGTAGCGCACGCGGGCGTAGGCGTTCGTGTTGTCGGCGAGTTGCCCGAAGAACGTGGGGGCAGCGCCAAAGAATAGGTTGCCACCGAGCGTGAACGTGACGGCGTCGCTCCACTGGTGCTGGACGAAGGGCCGCACGTAGCCGTCGCCGTCGTTGGGGCTGACGAAGGCGAACAGCGACAGCACGACGGTCTGCTGTCTCAGGAGATACGTCCACCGGCTCGTGACGACGTGCCGCGTCTCGCTCGGTTCGACCTCAGGGGCGAAGCTGCCCGCGATCAGTGCATCATGGTCGCGGGTGTGTTCGAGGTAGTACTGCACACCGAGCGTGAGGTTGGTCGCTAGTTCGCGCTCGTGCCCGACGAGCCCGCGCAGTTGGCTGTTCGGCGTGAACGGGTCGGTCCCGTCGCGGTCGTCACGCGAGTCGTAGTAGGCGACCTCCGCCTGGCTGATGCCGCCCGCAAGCTCGCCCCGCAGGCTGGCACCGAGTACACTAAGCGGTGCATACGTCGGCGTCCCGGTCGTTGCGTCGAACGCCAGGGGCTGCTTCGTGAACCCGGTGTAGCCATAGAGCGCCGCCTCGACGCTGCCGAGCGTGCGGTAGACGCGCACCGCCACCTCGCCGTGGCCGAGCGTGGCATCGGGGCGTAGCGGATCGATGGGCGCATCCAGCGTCTCCGTGCCGACACGCTGCCCGGAGATGGGGTCGAAGAATGACAGCCGCTCGCCCGTGAGCGTGCGGTCCGGCGTGAAGCGCGGCATCCACGCCACGTCGAGGTTCGCGACCGGATTGTAGACCGTCGCGCGTACGGCGTTGGCGGAGGCCTTCAAGAACTCATCGTCGCGCCCGATGAAGAAGGCGACGAAGTCCTTCGGGAAGAGGTCGTTCAGGAAGAGCAGGTCGCCGGTGCCCCACGTCATCACCTGGCGTCCGAGGCGGAGCGCGACGGCGCTCCCCGGCTGCAGCGCCACGAGCGCCTGCCGGATGTCGAGGTCGATGCGCTCCGTCACCTCGTCGGCGATCACGTCGCCCTCGAAGCGGAGGTCGGCGCGGTCGGTGAGGTGCTCCAGGTCGAGCCGAAACCGCGCCTCGTTCATCACGAAGTCGCCCGGCTGCGTCGCGTCGTCCACGAGACGGCTCGCGGTGCCGACCTCAACGATCCCGTGCAGTTCGACGGGCAACGCCGCCTCGTCGTCCCAGTCGTCGTCCCAATCATCGTCCTGGGCGAGCGCAGCGGGCGCGCCGAGCACGAGCAACGCTAGCCATAGCATCCGCGTTGCCATCACGAGACGTAAGCAGCTTCCGAGAGAGAGAAGGGCTGTGCCCCTCTGCACTACCGTTGTCATCCCGAGCGGAATTCGCCCAGCGAATGGAGCCGAGGGATCTTGGTCGTATTTCCAGGTCAAGGTGAGGCTTGGGTGCTGGCCCGGAGATTCTTCGACTCGCTGCGCTCGCTCAGAATGACATCGCTTTTGCGAGCCCTTACCCTTGCCAGCCCATTCGCGGGGATGACGCTGAAGTGGATTCACGCCCTCGTTTGCCGTAGGCGGCCTCACCGTGTGCGGAACCACTGGCGGTCGGGGTTGCGGAGCGTGCGCTCGGTGAAGACGGCCTGCGGGATGTCGAGGTCGTAATCGATGCGGCGGATTTCGGAGATCGTGTGCCCGCCCGTGCGGAGGTCGGACACCTTCATCGTCGTCGCTGTTGGGTGACCCTCGACGGTCTCCACAGCGAGCGTCTCGATGCGGCGGTAGACCTCGCCGTCGGCGTCGACGTACTCCATCGTCATCGGGAGGAACGTGGTCTTGTCGATCCACACCGTCCACGACGCGAACTCGACGGAGCCCAAGTCGACGGGGGTGTTGCGGACGACATAGTGCGCGTCGGTCGTCTCGATGAGTTCGTGGCGGTCGTCCTCGATGGCGCGGCCCGAGATGTCCTCGTAGAGGAAGTCGGAGCCGACGAAGCTGGTGCGCTTGTCGCCCGCCGCGATGCGCTTGACGAGGTCGAGGCTGGGGAGGTAGAGCCAGCGGTCGTCGTCGCGCCCGACCTGCTTCTTGACGAGGAAGACCGTGCCACGCACGTCGGCGGGGCGGCTGAAGAGGACGACGTAGTCCTGGTCGCCGCCGTCTTCGCGGTCGCGCCGGAGGATCGTGAACTGCCGGACGCGCTCGCGGCCTTGAGCGTCCACGATGGTGAGCCGCGCCTGCGCGCGTCCGTCTTCCCCGGCGTAGTAGGCCGCGCGGTTGGCCCGGTCGATGATCGTCTCGACATCGGTGAGGTCCTGGGCAAAGGCGGGTCCTGTCCACGCGAGCGCGAGGAGTAGCACCGCCGCAACTTGTGCGAGGGTGAGCATCCTCTTTGAGGCAGCGTGCGCGTCGAGCTTTGTGCGGCTCCCCCCGCTTGACACGCCTGGACGGCGGTCAAGCTGTCCCCCTCGTGCACGAGGGGGACAGTTCGAAGGGCGACCGTAGGGAGACGATGAGAACGGGGGGAGCCGTAGTGACTCGTAATTCCGTTGTCGTTCGGGTGCGGCAGTACGTCGAAGCATGAGTCAGCGGGAGGTCGGAGAAGCAGGCACCACGGAGCCGCTGCGACGGCCGCGCAAGCTACGCGCGGTGCCCATCGCGGCTGGCAGCAGCATGAGCGTGGCGAGGCATGAGGCGGCCATGATGGTGGCGAGGAACACCCCGACGGTGTTGTATGGCACGAGCGGCGAGAGCAGCAGCGGCAGGAACCCGATGGCGATCACGAGCGCGTTGCGGGTGATGGCGCGGGCTGGCTCGGCGAACATCGCCTGCATGGTGGCGGGCCAGTCGCCTAGCTCGGCGATGAGGACGCGCGAGCGCTGCAGGAAGTGAATGGCGAAGTCGATGGAGAGGCCGAGCGTGAGCGAGCTGAGCACCGCAATCGGCATGTCGTAGTCCTTCCCCACCCAGCCGATCAGCCCGTAGATGAACAGGATCGTGACCGAGAGCGGGAGCATCGCGAGGAGCGCGACCCACAGCGAGCGGAAGAGCACGAACATCATGACGAACACGATCGCGAAGCTGCCGAGCAGCGCGTTGAGCATGCCGTTGACCATCGCCTCCTGCCAGACGACGTTGAGGTAGGTCAGCCCCGCCCAGTCGACCGCGACGCCCTCCGGAGGCGGATTCGCGGCGATGAACGCATCGACCTGCTCCTTCACGGCGAGCATGTCCTGGTTGTCGCCGCTCTTGAGCTGCACCCAGATCGTGGCCGCGTCATAGTCCGGCGTGACGAAGTGCCAGAGGTCGTTCGGGCGGTGCGACGACTGGTAGCTGAGCAGCGTCTGCGCCACGCCGCCGGATGTCTCGGGGATCGAGAAGTAGGCCTCGTCGCCGTCGCGCAGCGCGCGGTGGACGGTCTTGACGAGGTCCGGCAGCGCATTCGACTTGCCGACGTGGTCCGTGGCGAGGAGCGTGGCTTGCAGCGCCTCGACGTAGGCGAGCGTCGCGGGGTCGCGGAACGTCCCGCCCGAGCCGCCGCCTTCGAGTACGGCGAGCACGTCCTCCCATACCGCGACCACCTCGTCCGTTTCCGCGAAGTCGAGTTCGTCGTAAACCCCGTCGAGCAGCGCGTCGAGATCGCCGTCGGCGTCGGTTCGCAGGTCGGTCCACTGCGCTGTCAGCGCGGGATCGCCTGCTGCGTTGACGACCGCTTCGGCTTCGTCGATGAGCGCGGCGGGGCTGGCCTCGCCGTCGTGGCGCAGGACGAGGTAGGCGTCGTACGTCCCGCCGAAGTGCTGGTTGAGGACGCGGTCGGCGACGCGTATCTCGTGGCTCGCCCTGAACCACCGCACCGGGTTGTCGTTGATCGTGATCTGCGAAACGCCCCAGGCACTAAACGCGACGAGTGCGACGGCCGCCACGACGATGGCCTTGCTGGACCGCACAGCGCGGTCGCCGAGGCGCAGCAGGCCCGTGGAGAGGAACGAGCCGCGTTCGAGGGAGCGCGCGGCGGCTTGGCTCACCTTGGCGAGCTGCGCCTCGCTCATGACGGTGATGTACGCTGGGATGAAGAGGATCGTGAGCGCAAACGCGAGCAGGATGCCGAACGCCACGAACAGGCCGAAGACACGCACCGGAGGGATCGGCGCGAACGCGAGCGAGGCGAAGCCGACGGCCGAGGTCAGCGAGGTGTAGAGCATCGGCGTGAACAGCTCCTCCATCACCTCCGCGAGGGCCTGCTGGCGGTCGCCGGACTTGCTGTAGCGGTCCGCGAACTCGCTCAGGATGTGGACCGAGTCGACGACCGCGATGGGCATGAGGAAGATGGGGATCATCGAACTCATGATGTGGACCGGGAAGCCGAGCCCGATCAGCAGCCCCATCGTGGCGATGACGGTCGCGAGCGCGACGAGCATCGGCGAGGTGATGAGCGCGAAGCTGCGGAAGAAGAACCACAGCATGAAAAACACCATCAGCCCCGCCATCGGCGCAGCCACGCCCATCTGCACGAACATCTCGACGCCGAACGTCTCCTCCGCGACGGGCAGCCCGGTAATGTGGACCTCCTCCCTATCGTCCAAGCCGCCGCCCTCGCTGCTCGCCACGAGGGTGCGGATCTCCTCGGCGACGCGGTGGCTCTCGCTCTTGTCGACGATGGGCACGTAGATCGCCGCCGCCTGGCTATCCTCACTCACGAGCGTGCCCAGGAACACGGGCTGGCGCTGCACCGCCGCCTGGATCGCTGCCGCCTCGGTGTCGGTCGAGGGCGGCTCATCCATCATCCAGTCGAACCGCACGACACCCTCACCGTCGGAGCGCACATCGTCGACGGTCGCGAGGGAGAGCACCTCGTGCGCCACGACGCCGTCGATGGCCTCGATGCCGCGCGTGAGGGCGTGGACGCGCGTGAGCGTCTCGGCGTTGAAGACGCCGCTCGGATGCGCCTCGTTGACGACGCCGACGACGAGGAAGTCGTAGAGCGCGAAGTCGGCCTTGACGGCCCGGTGGAAGACGCGCGCGGGCTGGTCCTCCGGCAGCATGTTCTCCGGGTCCGTGTCGATCTGGAGGCGCGGGATGAGCGCACCGAGGCCGAGCGTGAGCAGCAGCACGCCCGCGAAGACCCAGCGGGGCCGCTGCGTGGACAGTGCCGTGAGAGAATGGGCGACGGACATAAGGGCGCGATGCGGAGAGCGGAACGGCGGGAATATAGAAGCGCCGTCGCCGGAGCAGCCGCAAACGAACGCGGCGGCGCTCGCTGTGGAGCACCGCCGCGCTGGGTGGGTCTAGCCTGGTCGATCAGCCGGGCCTGCTCAGTTCATGAACAGCTTGCCGTGCGGCGTCTGCCAGACGAAGGCCGTTGGGATGCGGGCCCGCGCGGGCGCTTCGTCCTCGACGGCGTCCTCGGGCTCGTCGTCGAGCAGCGCCTCCGCGTCGCGGATCGCGCCTTCGTCGACCGGGTCCGCGAACTCGTCGTACGCCGGGGCAAGTTGGATCAGGCCGCGAAGCTGCCCGACCTGCTCGCCGTCGCCGTCGAAGAGGAGCGCGCGGACGACCACGCGGTCTTCGGCGACCCCGGCCACGCGGGCCTGCGCCTCGATGGGGCCGGTCACGTCGAGCCGCTGCACGGCGACGGTGAAGCCTTCACTGGCGATAGCGCGGCCGTCGGCTACGGACTGCGCGGCGAGGCGGGCGGCGTCGCCGAGGGCCTTGGCGAAGAGCGCGCGGTCCACGCGGCCGTCGGGCCCCTCGTCGGTGTCGAGCAGCCGGAATTTGACGCGCGAGGCCCCGATGCCGACGCTCACGACGTCGAGGCGGTGGGCATGGGCGGGCGCGGTGCGGTAGGCGTCTTCGAGCGCGATCAAGAGCGTCTGGTGGATCATGGTCGGGTCCGGATGGGCACCCGAGGCAGCAAGCGCGACGGATGCGGTGGTGTTGCCTGGTGCAACAGACAACACCGTGCCCAACGAGCCACGCCACCGATTTCGCGCCATCGTGACAGAAGCGGGACACCTCACCGCGCCAGGGTGGCAGCAGCACGGTCACTGCCGTCATTTGCCCCTGGTCACTCGCTGTTCTGGCGCAGCCGCTCGTACTCGTCGCGCACATCTTCATCGACATGGACCCGACCTGAGCCCGCCCAATGTCGGTCGCGGCCGTCCGTCTTGATGCCCGAGATCCAGTACTCGTCGCCGCTCTCAACCTCGTAGTAGTTGCCTGCTGCGCCGCCGCCTCTGATCCGCTCGAAGCGCTGCCCTCGGTAGTAGAGCGAGCGCCCCGACTTTGAGAAGGTGACGCGCCCGATGCGCGCGGGGCCGTCGCCGTTGTAGCCCGTCTTCAGTTCGATGTAGACGATCCGACTGTTCTGCCCGCGGTCTAGCTGGCCCATCGCTCAGTCCTCTTCACTGGCGTACCCTCAAACACCTATACTTCTCACTCCGCCCTACGTCTGAATCACGCCCGGGTTGAACGCTGGGATCGTCGGGACGTGGTCGGCGGCTTCGAGGCCCCAGGCGAGCAGTTGGCGCGTCGCGACGGGGTCGATGATCGCGTCCACCCAGAGGCGCGCGGCGGCATACTCGGGCTGCATCTGCGCCTCGTAGCGGGCGGTGATCTCGTCGAGGAGCGCCTGCTCTTCTTCAGCGGATGAAGGGGCCTGGCCCTTGCGCTTGAGGCTGGCCTTCTGAATCTGCAGGAGCGTCTTCGCCGCCTGCTGGCCGCCCATCACCGCGATGCGCGCGGTCGGCCACGCCACGATCAGGCGCGGGTCGTAGGCCTTGCCGCACATCGCGTAGTTGCCCGCGCCGAACGAATTGCCCGTGATGACAGTGAACTTCGGCACGACCGAATTGGCGACGGCGTTGACCATCTTCGCGCCGTCCTTGATGATGCCGCCGTGCTCGGAGCGCGTGCCGACCATGAAGCCGGTCACGTCCTGGAAGAACACCAGCGGGATGCGCTTCTGGTTGCAGTTCATGATGAACCGCGCCGCCTTGTCGGCAGAGTCGGAGTAGATCACGCCGCCCGCCTGCATCTCGTCGGTGTGCGACTTCTTGCCCGACTTCGCCTTGACGATCTGCCGCTGGTTGGCCACGATACCCACGCTCCACCCGTCGATGCGGGCGTAGCCGCAGAGGAGCGTCTGGCCGTAGCCGGCCTTGTACTCCGTCCACGAGTCGGCGTCCACAATGCGCGCGAGGAGGTCACGGGTGTCGTAGGGCTGGTTGCGCGCCTCGGGCATGAGGCCGTAGAGTTCGGCGGCGTCGAACGCCGGGGCCTGGCCCTCGATGCGGTCAAAGCCTGCGCGGTCGCGCGCACCGAAGCGGCCGACGAGGTCACGCATCGTGGTGAGGCACGTCTTGTCGTCCGGCATCTTGTAGTCCGTGACGCCCGAGATCTCCGAGTGCGTGCTCGCGCCGCCGAGCGTCTCGTTGTCCGTCTCCTCGCCGATGGCCGCCTTCACGAGGAACGGTCCCGCGAGGAAGACCGAGCCGGTGCCGTCCACGATCAGCGCCTCGTCCGACATGATCGGGAGATAGGCCCCGCCCGCCACGCACGAGCCCATGATGGCCGCGATCTGTGGGATGCCGCGCGCCGAGAGGACGGCGTTGTTGCGGAAGATGCGCCCGAAGTGCTCCTTGTCCGGGAAGATCTCGGCCTGCATCGGCAAGAAGACGCCCGCGGAGTCGACGAGGTAGAGGATCGGAAGGTAGTTCTCGAGGGCGATCTCCTGCGCGCGAAGGTTCTTCTTCGCCGCGATGGGAAACCACGCGCCGGCCTTGACGGTGGCGTCGTTGGCGACGATCACGCAGAGCCGCCCGGCCACGCGCCCGAGCCCCATCACGACGCCGCCCGCCGGGCAACCGCCTTCGTCGTCGTACATCCCGTCGCCCGCCCAGAGGCCCATCTCGATGAAGTTGGGATTCTCTTCGATGTTCGGCCCGTCCACGAGGTGCGCGATGCGCTCGCGGGCCGTCAGCTTGCCGCGGTCGTGCTCGCGCTGGATGCGCTTGGCGCCGCCGCCGAGCTTGATCTGCGCCTCGCGCTCGCGGAGTTGGTCGAGCAGCGCCTCATAGTGCGCCTTGCGGCGGTCGTAGGCCGCGTTCAGTTTCGCAGGAGCGCCAAGGTCGGGAAGCGTGGCGGCGTCGGGCATGAGGACTGTTGCGTGTTGCGTGTTGCGTGTCGAGAAACACAGGCACCACAAGCGAGCGGAGCGGACAGATCGGCAAAATAGCCGCCGTTCTCGGAAGCGCTTCCTAAACGCGTGCGAAGAATGTCGCAGAAGCGAGCTGGCCTCTGATGTAGCGTCAAACGCATTCGCTCCACAGACCAGTCGCTAGTCGCCAGTCGCCAGTCGCTCCAGACCCAGCCGCCGCAGCCCGCGAGCAAGCACATCGGCAAGAAACGCCTCATATGACCGTCCCATCAGCGCCGCGATGATGGCGAACGTGCCGTCTGGAGCGAACGTGGGTAACGTGTTGACTTCGAGAAACCAGACACCGCCCTCGGCATCGACGCGGAAGTCGGCGCGGGCGAAGTCGCGGGCATCGAGCGCACGGACGACGGCGAGCGTGTTGGCGTGGAGGAGCGCTTCGAGGTCGGCGTTGAGGCCACCAGGGAGGTCGTAGGCGAACGGTGCCGCCGCGTCCTCGTAGCGCTCCAGCGCGTGCAGGCCGATGCCCGTCGTCCGCTCGACGGCGCGCTGCAGCACGGGCAATGCCTCCCAGCCTGTCCCTTCCGGTGGATCGCTGCCAACGACGGCCACGGTGAACTCGGCCCCCTCTACGAACTGCTCCACGAGGACATCCTGCCCGTAGAGCGCCTGCTGCCGCTCGACTTCGGCACGGAGCGCGTCGAGGTCGTCGCAACGGCTCGACGGCGCGATGCCTTTGGCGGTGCCCTCGTAGCGCGGCTTCACGAAGACGGGAAACGCGAGGTCGAACGCGGCCTCCTCATCTGGCAGGTCCGACGGGTGCCGAACGACGAGCCAATCGGGCGTGGCGACGCCGGCGGCGCGAGCAAGCGTCTTGGTGAGCGCCTTGTCGAGCGACACCGAGAGCGCGAGCGCGTCGGAGCCGAGGCACGGCACGCCCGCGAGTTCGAGCAGCACGGGCGCGTGCGCCTCACGGTTGCGGCTGCCGTAGCTCTCGGCAATCGTGATCGCGGCGTCCAAGTGCAGCGTCCCGTCGAGCAACGCGGGCATCCGGTCGAGGAGCGCCCGTGCCGAGCCAATGCGCACCGGCGTGTGGCCGAGCGCCCGCACCGCCGCTTCGAGCGCGGCGACCGTCTCCTCGGGCTCATACTCCGCGTCCCAGTCGGGCGGCGCGCCGGGCGGCGGCGGCGTGTCGCCGAAGCGGTCGTAGACGAGGCCGATGGTCACGGGCGTCGAAGGTCGAAGGTCGAAGGTCGAAGGTCGAAGGTCGAAGGTCGAAGAAGGTGTTCGCGGGCAACGCTGTCGTCAAGCGAAATCCTCGCTCGTCTGGTAACGTGATCTACCCGCTTTTCTCCAACCATCCCACCCAGGTCATCCTCGCGGAGGCGCTGGTAAGGGTAGTATTCACAAGGATCCTCCTCTTTTTGTCATCCTGAGCGCAATCCGCGCAGCGGATGAAGTCGAAGGATCTTGTTCGTACCCCTCTGACAAGGTGGGGCTATGGTGCTGGCCCATAGATCCTTCGACTCGCTGCGCTCGCTCAGGATGGCATCGTTTTGCGAAAACCTACCCCTATCAGTGCAGAAGCGAGGATCCACTCGCACCCTACAGCGACGCATGTCCAAACGACAGGTACCCCGGCAGGACCTGCGCACCGCTGCCTCGTCACGCCCGCGTGCGGGTACTCGCCGCAGAAGCGATCGTCTCCACCGGAGCCTCCTCGTCCAGCGTCAGGCGCGGAGTCGCGTTCGCCTGTGGCGTTCCCGACGGCAGCGGCGTGCGCTCGCCCGCAGCCACACCGACGGGCGAAGCCAGCGTGTTGATCACCTCATTGGCGAGATCGTCGAGCCCGTCGAGCTTCTTCTGGCGCCAGCGGCGGTCGAGGCCCTCGACGATCGGTGCGGCGACGAACGTGCTCAGCACGGTGACGAGGGTAAACACGATGAGGAAGATGGCGCCCATCTCGCTCATGCTCGACGCGATGGCCCCGGCGATGCCGCCGAGCACAATCCCGAGGCCCGCGCCGTACCACTTGCCTTCCGTCTCCGGCTTCGCGTGGCCCACGCGCTGCGAGAGGCGCAGCCGGACGCGGTCGCCGCGCTCCGACACGCCCACGCGCGTCTCGACGCCGAGACCACTGGTGTGGACCCATTCCTGCGCATTGCCGACCGTCTCGACGCGCCCGCCCGTCCCGCTCTTGCCACCGTAGGCGGCGGCATCGATCCCGAAGCGCTCGCGGAGCATCGCCACGACGTCCTCCCAGCCCTCGGCCGAGAGCGGCCCCTCGATCCAGCGCTCCACGACCACATGGGTGTCGGTCATCTCGGAGCGCCGCTGGAGTGTCTGCCCCGTGTTCGCCACCTCGGAGGCGGCCATGCGAAGGAACGAGGCGTCGAGCCCGACCTCCTCACCTAGGCGCTCCAGTTCGTCAATGGTGAGCCCGTGCTCCGGCTTGGGCGTGTGCTCCTGCAACTCGACGGCGCGCTTGATGATGGCGCGCACCTGGTCCTCGGTGTAGATGCGGTCGGGCATGACGGCTCGGGGTGTTGGTGACTGCCGCCGCTACGACCGCCGCGTTTTCGGGGTTTCAGCGACCCTGCTCCCTCAGAACAGTCGCCCGGCGTGGACCGTGAGCGGCCAGCGCACCAGCCGTGTCTCATCGTCAGGCCAGAACGCGGCGAGCCTCCGGTCGAAGTCAGGGATCGGGTCCGTCCCCGTCGCCTCACGGCAGCGCTTCACCCCGGACCACGTGCTGACATAGCCCACGAAGTTCGCGCGGTGCCAGTCGGCGGTCATGGCGAAGGTCGGGAGCCGCAGGCGTTCGCCCTCGTCAGCATCGTCGAAGGGAAAGTCGATGGAGGCATAGCCCTCTTCGGGAAGCACGCGCTCGGATGGCCAGTAGGGACCGACGGTGTCGCGGTAGAACGGCTCCACGATGGCGTCGATGGCGGGCGTGATGCGGGTGGGGCCGTAGGTCCACGCCGCCAGAACGCCGCCCGAGCGGAGCACGCGGCGCGCCTCGGCGAAGAACACGGAGCGCTCGAACCAGTGCAGCGCCTGCGCGACCGTCACGAGGTCGACGCTGTTGTCGGCTAGCCCCGATGCCTCAGCGGGCGCGACGCGGTACGTCACCCGCTCGTGCGCCTGCGCCTGCGCGATCTGCTTCGCACTTGCATCCGTCGCTGTGACGGTGTCGAAGTATTCGGCGAGTTCGACGGCAGCTTGCCCGTTCCCCGTCGCGCAGTCCCAGGCGCGCTCTGTGTCTGCGCAGCGATCCGCCAGCACCGCGTAGAGCACGGGCGGGTAGGTCGGGCGGTGCTGTGCATAGGCACTCGCCGAGACAGAAAAGTGGTCTTTAAACGCGGCCACGGCTCACAGCAGATAGATCGGCGTGAAGGTGAAGCACAGCGGGAAGATGAGGAGGCTGGCGTAGCCGAGCAGCCGACGACGCGGCGAGAGCGGCTCCGGGATCAGCACGGGCGGGTGCTCAATCCGGATGAGATAGACGATGAGCGCCACCCAGACGAGCCAGAACCAGAAGCCGAACGCCTCGGTCAGCCCCGGTACGCGCGAGCCGAGCGCGATGGCGAGCGTCACCGCGATCAACGCGGGCGCGACGAGCCGCAGGTCGCGGTCAAACATGCGGTTGAGGAAGAGGTAAAGCACGCCCGAGAGCAGCGCCCACACCGCCACGCTCGCCAGTTGGGCCGACCAGCCGAGCCTGAGTTGGAACATCAGCGGGATCTCGTCCACGAAGCCGAGGCCGCCGGAGAGGATCATCAAGAAAACCGTCGCTCGGGCGATGATGCGGTGCCAGCGGTCGCCGAAGAGCGCGAAGGTGATGTGCCCGCCATCGAGTTGCCCGACTGGGAGCAGGTTGAGTGCGGTGAAAAAGAGCCCGATCCACGCCGCGAAGAGCACGGGGTAGTGGTAGATCTCGTGCATCGGCGGGAAGTTGGGCACCACGTCCGCGAGCAGGCTAATCAGCAACGTCTCGCCAAAGACGATGGTTGGGAAACCTGTCCCGCTGGGCGATGGCGGCGGCGCCACGCCGGTCCCCTGCCACGCCTGCACGAGCGCCTCGTGCGCAGCGCCGCCCACGCCGAGGAGGTACTCTGGGCCGGGCAGCGTCAGGAGCGCATAGATCAGCGCGCCGATGGTGACGACGAACCCCGCGAGCGGTCCTGCGATGCCGACGTCGAACAAGTGATTGAGGCGGCGCAGCGGCTCGCGGATGCGGATGACCGCGCCCATCGTCCCGAAGTGGAAGAAGATGCCGAGCGCACCGAAGTCAGGCAACGGGATGTAGTACGGCAGCGAGACGTCGATGCGGTGGTAGCGCGCGGCGAGGTAGTGCCCGAACTCGTGGCATGTCAGGAAGAGCAGCAGCGGCACCGCGTAGGCCAGCCCGTCCATGGCGAGCGTCCACCAGCCGGGCTCGCCGAACGCCAGCCAGCCGCCAGCCGGGTAGAGCGCGGCCCGCCCGACCCACACGCTGCCCATGAAGGTGCAGGCAGCGAATGTCAGCAAAAAAAGGCCGAGGTGCAGCCCGTAGCGGTCGCGCTGCTTCTGCTGGAGCGCGGCGTCGTAGTTGACGAGCAGCCCGTGGTCGGCGGCCGATCTCTGGTCGGGGCGGGGAGGTGTTTCCAAAGGGATGCGCGTGTTGCAATTGAAGCGTCCAACTCCCCCCGCCCCGCTCCTCTAGCGAGGAGTCGCGGGGCTGTCCCCCTCACCTATGAGGGGGACAGTTCGAGGAGCGCAGCACGCAAGTGCGGAGGCGACGCAGAACGGGGGGAGCCAGCGGAAGGGTTCCGAAGGGAAACCCCACCTCTACGGCCACACTCACCCCAGCTCGTTCAGCCCCATCTCGATGCGGTCGAGGGCGACGCGGAGGTCGTCGTCGCTGGCGGCGTAGGAGAGGCGGAGGCCGTAGGGCGCCCCGAAGGCGGTACCGGGCACAGCGGCGACGTTGTGGTGCTCCAGTAGGTAGAGGCACAGCGCCGTTGAGTCGTTGATGACGGTGTCGGTCGGGGCGTTCTTGCCGAGGTGCGCCGAGATGTCGGGGAAGACGTAGAACGCGCCCTCGGGCGTCGGGCACGTCACACCCGGCATCGCGCGGAGCCGGTCGAGGACGTAGTCGCGGCGGCGGCGGAAGGCCGCGATCATGCCGTCGAGGCAGTCGGGCTGGGCGGCGTACATCCGGTAGGCGGCGAGCCCAGCGTGCTGCGTGATGACGCACGGCGCGCTCGTGAACTGGCCCTGGATCTTAGCGCACGCCCTAGCGATCCACGCGGGCGCGGCGAGGTAGCCCAGCCGCCAGCCCGTCATCGCGAAGCCCTTCGAGTGGCCGTTCACCACGATCGTCCGGTCGCGCATCCCCTCGCACGCGGCGATGGAGGCGAATTCGGCGTCATAGACCACGTATTCGTAGATCTCGTCCGAGAGCACCAGCACGTGCGGATGCCGACGCAGCACCATCGCGAGGGCCTCGATCTGGTCGGGGCTGTAGACCGCGCCCGTCGGGTTCGAGGGCGAGTTGAAAATCAGGAGCCGGGTCTTGTCGGTGATCGCCGCCTCCAGCGCCTCGGGGCTCATCAGGTAGCCATCCTCCGGCGACGTGTCCACGATCACGGGTGTCGCGCCGGCGAGGCGGGCCTGCTCGGGGTAGCTCACCCAGAACGGGGCAGGCACGAGCACCTCGTCGCCCGGTCGGCACACAGCCAGCACAGCCTCGGCGATGGCCTGCTTGCCGCCGTTGCAGCAAACGATCTCCGTCGCCGGGTCGTAGGTGAGCCCGTTGTCGCGCTGCAGCTTCTCGGCGATGGCCTCGCGGAGGTCGGCCATACCGGGGTTGGCGGTGTAGCCGTGGTGCCCGTCGCGGATCGCGCGGACGGCCGCCTCGCAGACCGGGCTCGGCGTGGGGAAGTCGGGCTCGCCCGCCGAGAGCGCGATCACGGGGCGGCCCTGGCGCTTGAGTTCCTTGGCGCGGCCCGAGATGGCCATCGTGGCCGAGGGCTGCATGGCCGCGACACGCGGGTTGAGGTCGGTGAGGGCAGACATGGCGGTGGCGGTGGGGGCGCGAGAAGACGGGGTCCCAAGATCGGGAGCGCAAGGCACGCGCGGCAATGGAGCGTCGGCGAACACGAAAGGCCCTCAGGACGCGTGCCCACGAGACGACGCGCCCTCCGCCTCGTTCCCGGCGCGTCCCCGTTTTTCGCAGGACGCTGTAGTCTGAAGAATGCGCGGAGCGGTGCAACCCCTCTCAGCCTCGCGGCCTACCACCTCCACCCCGTCTTCCCCCCTCGCCCCTCGTCTGCCCCGTGACCTACGCCCGCCTCGACGGCTTCACCGACCTCTTCTGTGCCTATGCCTCCGGCGACGAGGCCCTGCTGGCGCACTACGCCCGCGCACCCTACGACCCCGCCGCCCGGGCCATCGCCGCCGAAGAGGCCGCGGCCCATCCACGCGACCGGGACGCCCTCGCTGATATTCTCCTCGACCAGAACCGCCGCTGGTACACGGAGGAGGGCGCGGCCTGGGACGCAGCGCGCGCCAACATTGATGCACTGCGCGACGGCGAGACCGCGGCCGTGGTGACGGGGCAGCAGCTCGGGCTCTTCGGCGGGCCGCTCTACACGCTCTACAAGACGCTCACCGCGCTCCAGCTCGCGCGGCAGATGACTGAGGAGACCGGCCGCCGCGTAGTGCCGGTCTTTTGGCTCGAAGGCGAGGACCACGACTTCGCCGAGATCCGCGCGCTCACGGTGGTCCACCGCAACGAGCCGCAGCGGATCGTCTACGACGATGGCGCCGACCCGGACGTGGACCGCGGGGCCGTCGGGCGACTTGTGCTCACCGACGCGGTGACGACAGCGCTGGACGAGCTGGAAGAGGCGCTGCTCCCAACCGAGTTCCGCGACGCGCTCATGGCGAAGGTGCGCGCCGCCTACGCCCCCGACACGTCGGTCCTTGACGCCTTTGGGCGGCTGATGGTAGCGCTGCTCGGCGACCTGGAGGCGCCCTCGGGGCTCGTCTTCATCGCCGACGACGACGCACGGCTGCACCAGCTTGTCACGCCGCTCTTCCGCGCCGAGTTGGAGGACCCCGCTGCGACGCTCGACGCGATGGCGCAGGCCAGCGATGCCCTTCGCGCCGACTTCCACGCGCAGGTCACGCCGATGCCGGTGAACCTGTTCTATCTCACTGACGACGCCCGCACCGCCATCGACTCCATCGAAGGCCTGGATGGCGAGCCCGACACCTCGGGCGCGAGCGGCTTCCGGCTGCGCGGGACTGACCAGACCTTCACGCAGGCTGAGTTGATCGCCGAGTTGGAGGCGCACCCGGAGCGGTTCAGCCCGAACGTCGTGCTCCGACCGCTCACGCAGGACAGCTTGCTCCCGACGGCCGCCTACGTCGCCGGGCCGGGCGAGGTCGCCTACTTCGCGCAGTACCGCAGCGTCTACGAGCGCTTCGGCGTGCCCATGCCGGTCGTCTACCCCCGTGCGAGCGCGACGCTCGTGGAGGGCAAGATCCAGAAGGTGCTCGACCGCTACGGCCTCGCCCTCCCCGATCTCCAGGGCGACCTCCACGTGCTGCACCGCCGCCTCGCCCTCGCCGCCGCCGACGCCGACCTCGGGGCCGCCTTCGGGGACGCGCAGCGCTGCCTCCACCAGTCGATCAACTCGCTCAAGCCGCTCATCGAGTCCATCGACAAGGGGCTCGTGTCCAGCGCCGAGGCGACCCGCGCGGCGCTCCAGAAGGAGTTTGCCAAGCTGAAGGACCGCATCGAACGCGCCCAGAAGCGCAACGAGGACGTCATCCTCGACCACCTCGAAAAGGCCGCGGTCGGCCTCGTGCCTGGCGGAAAGCTGCAGGAACGCAGCCTCTCCGCGCTCTACTTCCTCAACAAGTACGGCCCGGCGCTCCTCCACCGCTGGTACGCCGAGCTCCCGCTCGACACGTCCGACCACGTCGTCTGGGAGGTATGAATGCATGGACGTGTGAACGTGTGAAAGAGAATGCAGGAACCGCCCCTGCCGGTGCCCTCAGGTCCTACGTTCACACCTTCGCCCCCTCACACGTCCACACCCGGAATGTTCAGTCCTCTCATTGAGCGCGCCATCGAACTCGCGGCGGAGTGGCACGACGGCACCTACCGCAAGAGCCGCTGGCGGCCGGCCGTGTTCGAGGTCCCGCAGGTCGAGACGGGCGAGCCGTTCGCCGTGCTGCGGGTCCCCGTGATGGCCCACGTCACCGCGGTCGCGCTCACGGTGCAGCGCGCTGGCTGGGATGACGAGACCATAGCCGCCGCCTTCCTCCACGACATCATCGAGGACGCCAACCGCTACGGGCAAGGCCTCAGCTACGAGCAACTCGCCGCCGCGACGACGCCCGGCGTCGCCGACCGGGTCCTCGCCGTGACCGAGCCGAAGAAGGCCGAGAGCGGGCGCTTCCTACCGTGGCAGGTGCGCAAGGAAACGTATGTGCAGCAACTCGCCGACGGCACCGACGAGGCCGCCGCGATCTCGCTCGCCGACAAGCTGCACAACCTCTGGACGATGAACCAAGGGCTCGCGTCCGGCCGCGACATCTTCACCCGTGCGCGCCATGCCGACGGCTCGCTGCGCGGCCTCTCAGCCGGACCGGCGCAGCAGCAGTGGTACTTCAGCGCTGTCCTCGACGCAACCGCGCATTTCAGCGATAAACGTCTCGATCCGCAGCGAATCCGGCTCCGCGAGGAGATGAGTCGGTTCGACGAGCTTCTGGCTGAGCAGGGATAACGCCCCAGGCAGGCACAAAAAAACGACCCGGTGTCTTTCCCTACCACGGGGAGACACCGGGTCAACGCCCAGAGCCATGAGCGTTCTTTGAGGGCTAGACTAATCATTCGGGCACCCCGTGCCTATCCCGTGATCCCGGGATATGTGGGGTATTCCGGAGTCTCCTAGCCGACCCAAGACGAATTGCAGTCAACAAAACGCCCTTTTTCTGGTGCCACCTGCGTGTAACTACGCCTCGCCGTAACCCGCATTTCAATTCAAACGGGAAGTCCCGCAGCCGGTCTGACTCATAGCCTCCTCTGGCCTTCTCGCATTTGGGTACCCGTGCGGCCCGCCTGTCCCTCGGCACCATCGCGTTCGTCGAGGCGCATTCTGCGCGCCACCGGTCCCAACTGAATCGGCTCCTCGCAGCGGTTGCTAACGAGGAGCCGAGCCGGATGTAGAGCCGCTACTTCGCGCTAGCCTGCGCTTGGCGTCGGGCGGACCGTGGAGCCGTTGCCACCTGCGCCGTCGCCTTCGGGAAGCAGGCCCGACGGCGCCGGGACGAGCGCGGCGTCGGTGTGGAGCGCCGTGTTCGTCGCCTCGTCGGAGGACGCGCCGAAGCGCACCGCGATGGAATCGAACGTGGAGTACATCACCGGCACGATCACGAGCGTCAGGAACGTCGAGAACGTCAGGCCCGAGATGATCGCCGTGCCCATCGGCCCCCAGAACTGCGTGTTCTCCGAGCCGAGTTGGAAGGCCGGGTCGAGGTCCGTGATGAGGCCCACGAAGTCGATGTTGAGGCCGAAGGTGAGCGGGACGAGACCGATCACCGTCGTGAGCGCTGTCAGCAGCACCGGGCGGAGACGCGTCGCGCCGCCCTCGATGACAGCCTCCTGCTTCTCCTTGCCCTGCTTGTGGCGTAACTGTTCGATGTAGTCGATCAGCACGATTGCGTTGTTCACGACGATGCCTGCGAGCGAGATCACGCCGATGAACGTCATCAGGCCGAACGGCGTCCGCGTGAGGATCAGGCCGAGCATCACGCCGATGAGCGAGAGGCCCGTCGCGATCATGATGATGAGCGTATTGCCGACCGAGTTGAACTGCAGGAGCAGAATCAGGGTGATGAGTGCGAGGCCGATGGCGAGCGCCGTCGTGAGGAAGCCGAAGCTCTCGGCCTGGTCCTCGCTCTCGCCGGTGTAGCGGATCGTGACGCCCGGCGGCACCTCGTTGTCGACGTACGGCGCGAGGTAGCCCTGGACGGTGGCGAGCAGCGCGTTGCCGTTGACGCCCTCCGCGGCTCCGCCAGAGACGGTCACCACACGCTCCTGGTCGAGGCGGGTGATGTTGCCGAGGCCGCTGCCCACGGTGATGTCGGCGACGGAGACGAGCGGGATCTGCTGACCCTCGTAGAGGATCGTCAGGCTGCGCAGCGTCTCCAGGCTTTCGCGGTCTTCCTCGCGGAGGCGGACGGTGATGTCGTACTCGTCCTCGCCCGTGCGGAAGGTGCTCGCCTCGATGCCGTTGACGGCCGCGCGGACGGTCTGCGCGATCTGGCGCGTCGAGAGGCCGAACTGCGCCGCGCGCTCGCGGTCGATGTCCACCTGGAACTCAGGGCGGCCCGTGTCGAGGTTGTCGCCGATGTCGACGATGCCCGCGAGGTAGGTCTCGCCCGTCTCGGGGTTGATCTCCAGCGAGCCCTGGATGAGGCGCTGCTTGATCGCCTGCGAGACCACCACGATCTGGTCGAAGTTCTCGCCCGCGATCTCGATGTTGACCGGCTTGCCCGTCGGCGGGCCGTTCTGGTCCTTCACGACCTCGAACGTGGTGCCGGGGATGCCGCTGAGCTGCTCGCGGATCTTGCGCAGCGTCATCGTGCTGGGCTCCGCGCGGTCCGCGAAGTCCTTCATCGTCATCGTGATCGAGCTATTTTCGGGGCTCGCAGAGCCACCTCCGAACTGGGCATCGCCGCCAATACCCACCTGCGTGAGCACGGTCTTGACGTTCGCCTCGCTGTCCGCGTTCTCGGCGAGCACGCGCTCGATGCGCTCGTAGGTCTCGTCCGCGATGGCGTTGGACGCGTCGATGTTGGTCCCGAGCGGGGCCTCGACGTTGACCTGGATGAAGTTCGGGTCGTTCGGCGGGAAGAACTCCACGCCCGTCGGCGCGACCTGGAACATCGCGACGATGGCGATGAGCGAGGCGAGCGTGGCCGTGAGCAGCCGCGCGCGGTTGTCCGTGAGTAAGAGCCGCGTCCGCCTGCCGAGCACGAGCGCGCCGAGCAGCCCGAACACCACGATTACTGTCGGGAGCAGCATCAATTCAATGACAATGAGCGGCGACTCGATGCGCCCGCCGATCCACAGGAAGGCGCACAAGGTCCCGATGACCGCACCGAAGACGAGACCCGCTTTGACCGAACCCATCCGCCCGAGCATGATCGTCTCGATGGCGTGGACGACGATGCCGAGCGCGCCGAGGGCGAGCAGCGCCATGCCGGGGACGAAGAGCAACTGCGACGCCGCCTGGCTCACACCGCCGAGCATCGCGCCGCCGATGAGCAGCAGGACGCCGACGGTGAAGCTGCCGAGCGCGAGCGTGTTGCGGAGCATCGCCCGCTTAACGCTATAGTCGCGGTCGAGCATCCAGCTGAGGAACACGCGGTAGCGCTCCGTCAGGCGTGGCACCGTCTGGTTCTGGAAGCGCAGCGAAAACGGGCCGAGGAAGTACTTGTGGAGGAAGTAGAGCATCGGGATCGACACGGCGAGGAAGACGAAGGTCTTCCAGTTGGCAAGCCCGATCACGACCCCGAGGAAGACGATCAGCGCCGTCACGCCGATCCGGAACTGGCGGCTGCGCTTGGGCTTCGCCTCGCCGTCGAGGCGCATGAAGTAGCCCGTCACAACAGGGTTGATGACGAGCGCCACGAAGAGGCTCGCTGAGAGCACGACGATCAACGTGAGCGGCATGTAGCTCATGAACCGTCCGATGATGCCCGGCCAGAAGAGCATCGGTGCGAACGCGGCCACCGTCGTCGCTGTGGACGCCGCGACGGCCATCCCGACCTCGCCCGTGCCGAGGCGTGCGGCCTCCCAGCGGTCGTAGCCCATCTCCCGGTAGCGGTAGATGTTCTCGATGATCACGACCGCGTTGTCCACCATCATGCCCAGCGCGATGATGAGGCTGAACAGGATGATGAAGTTGAGCGTCTGCCCCATCACCGCGAAGATGACGAAGCTCAGGAACATCGAGAACGGGATGGCGAGGCCCACGAGCGTCGCGTTGCGCACGCCGAGGAAGAACAGCAGCACCAGCACCACGAAGATGAGCCCCGAGATGATGTTGTTCTCGAGGTCGCTCACGAGCGTCTCGACGTTCTCGGACGAGTCGCCGGTGAAGGTGATCTCGGTGCCGCCGGGCATCGGGAACTCGGCGACGGTCTCGCGGACGCGGTCGACGACTTCGATGATGTTGGTGCCCGGCCGCTTCTTCACGCTCAGCGAGACCACGTTGAGGTTCTGCGGGTCGTCGTTGAGGACGTACTCGCCGTCCTCGACCTCCGTGCGGAGCACCTGGAGGCGGGCGAACGAGTCGCGGTCCTTGAAGCCCATGCGGGCCTCGGCTACGTCGCGGACGTAGATCGGGCGTCCGCCGGGCGCGTCGATCACGAGGCTCTCGATCTCCTCGGGCGTGTCGAACTCGCCGTCCACGCGGACGAGGTAGTTGAGGCGGCTCACGTCCACCGAGCCGCCGGGGATGTTGGTGTTCTCGCCCTGGATCGTCTCGATGACGTCGTTGAACGTGAGGTTGTAGCCCTGGAGCGCGGCGAGGTCGACGTTGACCTGCACCTCGCGCGTGAGCCCGCCGATGAGGTCCACGTCGAGAATGCCGGGCACGGCCTCGACCTCGTCCTGGAGGTCCTCGGCCACGTCACGGAGCTGAGCGAGGGAGTAGTCGGCGGCGAGGTTGATCGTGATGACCGGAAACTCGCTCGTGTCGATCTCCGAGACGATGGGCTCCTCGACTTCGCTCGGGAACTCGACCTTCGCGCGGTCCACCGCCTCGCGCACGTCGATCTCGGCGTCGTCCACATCCACGTCCGGCGTGAACTCGATCACGACCGTCGAGACGCCCTCCGAGGAGGTGCTGCGCAGGTCGTCGATGCCGTCCACCGAGACGACCTCGCGCTCGATCTCCTGCGTGATGATCGACTCGATGTCGTCGGGGCTCGCGCCGGGGTAGATCGTCGTCACGACGATGGTGGCGAACTCGATCTCCGGCTCGGCCTCCTTCGGGATGTTGACGTAGGCGAGCAGGCCGCCGATCACGAGCACCAGCGTGAGCACGATCACGGCGATGCGGTTCCCGATGGCGAGGTTGGTGATGGTCATGGGTTCGGGCTGTTAGCGGGGAGCCGTGGGTGGAGGCTCAGGTCCGAATCAAATGAAAAGGCTGTCAGCTAGAGGCCGAGTGCCAGAAGCTAGCGACGCAGTGCGGCAACGGACTGCTCGTCCTGACCGACCACGCGCACGCGGTCGCCGGTAGCGATCTGGGTCTGGCCGGAGACGATGACGCGGTCGCCGGGCTGGAGGCCGTCGTTGACGACGACGCGCCCGCTCGCCTGCGGGCCGAGGGCAACGCGTCGACGCTCGGCGGTGTAGAGGCGCTCACCGCCCTTGGCTTCGGCCTCGGGAACGGCCACGTAGACGCTTGCGCCAACCTCGTCGCGCACGATGGCGGCGAGCGGCACGGCGAGCACGTTGTCCAGCACGGAGCGCGTCACGAAGAGCTTCGTCACCATCGCAGGCTTGAGCGTGCCATTGCGGTTGTCGAGCTCGACCTCGACGGGGAACGTGCGGTTCTGCGGGTTGATGGCGCTGCCGACGAAGGACACCGAGCCGCGCAGGTCTTCGAGGCCGTAGGCTGTCGGCGCGATGCGGACGGGCGTGCCGCGGCGGATGTCGTTGGCATAGCGCTCGGGCACGCCCGCGACGATCTCGACGCGCTGCGTGGCGACGACGCGCGCCACCTGCATGCCAGGTGCGACCATCTCGCCGCGGTCGGCGAAGTGCTGCTCGACGGTCCCGCCGAAGGGTGCCGTGACGACGGTGTTGCTGAGCGCCTCCTGCGCCTGCTCGACGGCGGCCTCGCTCTGGGCGACCTGCGCCTTGGCCTGCGCGAGCTGCGTGCGGACGCCCTGGAATTCCAGCGCCGAGATGATCGAGTCGGCGAAGAGCGGCTCCTGGCGGTCGAACTGGTCCTGCGCGAGCTCAAGCTGCGCGAGGGCTACGTCGCGGCTGGCCTCGGCCTGGCTCAGCGCCGTGCGCGGCAGCGCTGGGTCGATGCGCGCCACCGTGCCGCCCGGGCGCACGTAGGTGCCTTCCTCGGCGACGAACGTCAGCCGCCCCGACGACTCCGCCGAGAGCGTGGCGTCGTCCGGGGCCTCGACGGTGCCGGTCAGTTCGATGGTGTCTTCGAAGCGCTCGGCGTCGATCGTCACCACCTCCACAGGCGTGGCGGGCGGTGCGAGCACGGCGAGGCTGTCGGCCGCGGCCTCCTTCGCCGCCCCATCGGGCTGGCTACAGCCCGAGAAGAAGAGCGCGAGGACCACGGCAAGCACGAGCAGGGCGAAGCCAGAGAAGAGTGAGAAGCGAGCGGGGGCGGTCATGTCAGGAGTGGCAAGTGACAGGTGGCAGGTGACAAGAAGTAGGCAAGTGGGCCGCGGGACCGTTCACTTGCTTCTTGCCACTAGCCACTTCAGCGCATCGTGAATTCAGAAGAGGGGTCGGCGTCGGCGTCGAGGCGGAGGGTGCCGGTGGCGCGTTCGAGGTTGGAGCGCGCGATCAGGAGGTCGTGGACGGCTTGGAGGTAGGCCAGGCGCGACTGGTCGAGCGCGTTGGAGGCGTCACGGACCTGGAGCGGCGTGGCGACGCCGTTTTCGAGACGTGCCTCGGCAAAGCTGTAGGCCGTCTCGGCGCGCTGCACGTTCTGGTCCTGCGCCGCGATGCGCTGCTGCGCCGAGCGGAGGTCGCGCAGCGCGCGCGACACGTCAAGCCGCGCGGACTCCGTAGCCTGCGCGAGCGCGATCTCAGCCTGGTCGATGGCGATCTGCCGCTGCTGCATCCGCCGCGTCGTCTGGAAGCCGTTGAAGAGGTTCCACCGCAGGCTCACGCCGACGCTCACGTTGGGCTGCCAGTAGGCGTCCGAGAAGAAGCCTTCGGTGTCGCTCTCGAACAGGAACGGATCGTTCTGGTCGGGCTGGAGCGTCACGGTGCGGTCGTCGGGCACGTTGCCTGAGTAGGCAAGCGTGGCGCTGGCCTCGATGGTGGGGAAGTACTGCGAGCGCGTAATGCCGCGGTCGACTTGGCGGAGCTCGACCCCGAGACGCGCCTGGGTGAGGTCTGGACGCCGCTCCATCGCCGTCTCGACGGCGTCGGCGAGCATGACCGATTGGAAGAGCGCGTCTGAAGGCAGGTCGAGGTCGCCGCGCAGCCGGACGTTGTCCGCCACAGGCAGGCCAAGCGTGAGCAGCAGGTTGTCCGACGCCAGCGCCGCCTGCGCCTCCGCGTCGATGAGTTGCGTCTCCAGGTTGGCGAGCTCGACCTCGGCGGTGAGGCGCTCGAACTTGGGCATCACGCCCTGCGCCACCCGCCGCGTCGTCTCGTCCACGTTCTGCGCCGAGCGCTCGACGCTTGCCGCGAGCACACGCACCTGATTCTGAGCGAGTAGCGCTCCATAGAAGGCCTGCCGGGTCTGGTGCAGCACGTCTTGCAGTTGGGTCTCCAGCGCGGCCTGGTTGAAGTCCTTCAGGCTCTGCGCACCCCGGACCGCCGCGAAGGCGCTGCCGCTGTAGAGCGTCTGCGTGATCGTGATCGCGCCCTGGAACTGGTTGTCGACGGCGAACGGGTTCCCGCCCTCCTCCACGACAATCCCGGCCGCGTCGAGGCCGTCCTGCTGGCGCGAGAGGAATTCGCTGAAGGCAATCGGGTCGGTGCCGGGGTTGTCGTCTGTCCGGGCGTCCTCGTTGAAGACCAGCCAATCGATGGCACCGAGGCCGCCGAAGAGGTTGCCGGCCGAGGAGCCCGCGAAGGGATCGGCCTGCTTCAGGTTACGGGTGTAGCCCGCCGAGGCGTCGACCTGCGGGAAGAGCTGGCCCCAGGCCTCGCTCACCTGCGCGTCGGCGTTCTCCACGTCGAGGGCAGCGGTGAGGAGCGCGTAGTTGCGCTGGGTGGCGATCTGCATCGCCTCGTCGAGCGAGATCGAGACGACGGCGGGGCTGTCCTGGGCCTGACTCGGCGGCGCGAACAGGAAGGCGGCCGTGAACGTGATCACAGCGGCCAAAGGAAGGCGGGACATCAGCGTGAAACGGGTCCGAGGAGAAAGGCGGAGCAGCGAGAGCGGCGGAGACAACATCGGAGTTGGCGGTGTCAGCCCTGTGTCGTGTGTGCGAGAGGTGTGACGAGCGGCGCGTTCTCAGGTGGCGGGGTGGACGCACATGCCGTCGAACAGCACCGTCGTCAGGAAGTCGGCCACCTCATCGATCGACTGCCAAGGTGCTTCGGCAGGAGCCTCGCAGCCGGGCGGCGGGTTGAGATACATGAGGATGCCCTTGACGTTGCCCATGATCGTGTGGACGACGGGCTCGACGGGGAGGCGTCGGAGCGTCCCGGCTTCCATCGCGGCTTCGAGCGGGCCTGCCATGATGCCGAGGATCTCGTCGCGGCGGCGCATGAGCCGCACCGCTTTCGCTTCCTCGCCTTCGATCATCATGCGCTGCACTTCCTTGATGAGCAGGAAGAAGGCCGCCTGGTTGAGCGTGAAGTGCTGCATCAGCCGGGCGATCAGGCTCCGGTAGACCTCGCGCACGGGCTGCCCGTTGGTATCGGCGAGGTGCTCGCTGAGGAGCGCGGTGAGCCCGTCGTAGAGGTCGTCGAAGACAGCGAAGAGGAGTTCTTCCTTGCCGCCGGGGAAGTAGTTATAGAGCGTGCCCTTGCCGAACTCGGCGCGCTCGGCAACCTCGTCGAGGGTCGCGCTGGCATAGCCCTTCTCGGCGAAGAGCGCGGTGGCGGCGTCGAGCATGGCCGCACGACGGGCGAGGCGCTCGCGTTCGCGGCGGGACAGGCCCTGGTCCGGGCGGGCGGGAGCAGTAGGCGAGACAGGCGTCATGGGACAGGCGGGGGCTGTTCACACAGCAGCACATAGCCGACAAGTGAACAGTGCGTACCAAAGGTGACTGACTAGTCACATTTCGACCACTACGTCACATCATTCACTCGGTTGCACCATTCTCATAAAGAGAATGTGAAGCATTCCCTAGGGTTTACCCGAAGCGCTTTTCTCGCCGTGTGCACAGACGCTACTCCACCGACACCGCTCTCTTCGTCACGGCGGCAAGCGTCCGCCGGAGCTGCTTCCGGTGGTGATCCTGGTGCCACCCGATGAACGCCACCGCGTCGACCAGCGACATCCGGCCGCCGAGCGGGTGCTTGAACGCCACGGCCTTCAGCCGCTCGGCTGGCACTGCCTCCAGCATGCTCCCCAGGCCTGCACGCGCCGCGCTCCAGTCAGCCGCCAGCGTCTCGAAATCGGGCGTGTCACGGGGCGTGATGGCGGCCACTTGGGCGGGGATACGCACGCGTGTGGGCAGCGCGAAGAAGGCACGCATCGCGAGCACCTTGAACGGCGCGGACGCGGCGGGCTGGCGCGGCGGCTGGTCGAGGTAGCAGCGGATCGAGCGCGCCATGCCCTCATCCACGAGCACGAGGTGGTGCACCACCTCGTTGAGCGACCATGTCTCGGGCGCGGGCCTGCGCTGCCGTGCGGCGGGGGCGAGCGGACGCAGCGTGGCGAGCGCGGACCGACGGCGGCGCTCAAGGGCATCGTAGCGGCGTTGGAGGGGCGGGAGCATCGGGTAGGGCGCAGAACGAACGAGACCGCAAGATCGGCGACGGAGGCCGAACCCCTGCGCAGCCCCTCCGTTGGTGCAAACCCCTGCGCAGCGCGTAGCTTGCCCGCGTGCGCCCCGCTCACCACCCCGATCTATGACGCTCCTACTCGTCTACGTCGCCATCGCCATCGGCGTCTCCTTCATATGCTCCATCATGGAGGCCGTCCTGCTGAGCGTCACCCCGGCCTACATCGGTGCCCTGGAGGAGGACAACCCGAGCGCGAGCGCCCGCCTGAAGAAGCTGAAGGAGGACATCGACGAGCCCCTCTCGGGCATCCTCACGCTCAACACATTTGCCCACACGATCGGCGCGGCCGGAGCGGGGGCGCAGGCCAACACGGTGTTCGGCGAGACGGTGATCTACGGCCCCCTCACCGCCGAGGGCCTGTTCGCGTTCGTGCTCACCCTCGCGATCCTCTTTCTCTCTGAGATCATCCCGAAGACCATCGGCGCGGTCTACTGGAAGCCGCTAGCCCCGGTGGTGGGCGCGTTTTTGCGGTCGGCTCCGTTCCGCTGGTCGATGGGCCTCTTCGTGATCCTCTCGAAGGGCCTCACGCGGCTGATCGCGCGGGGCGAGAAGGAGCAGTCGATCTCACGCGAGGAGCTCGTAGCGATGGCCAACATCGGCGTGGAGGAGGGCGTGTTCGCGGCGCAGGAGTCGCAGATCCTCACCAACCTGCTGCGGCTCGGCTCGCTGCGCACCAAGGACGTGATGACGCCGCGCACCGTGCTCGTCGCCTTCACCGAGGACACGACGGCCGCCGAGGCCGCCGAGCAGCCTCTCCAGTTCTCGCGCCTCCCGATCTACGACAGTAACCTCGACAGCATCACGGGCTACGTGCTCAAGGACGACCTCCTCCAGCGCGCCGCCGACGATGAGGGCGACACCCCGCTCGCCGCGCTGCGCCGCGACCTGCTCACGGTTCCGGACTCGCTGCCGCTGATGACGCTCTTCCAGAAGCTCCTCGAAGGCCGCGACCACATCGCGCTCGTCGTGGGCGAGTACGGCGGCACCTCGGGCATCGTCACGATGGAGGACGTCGTGGAGACACTCCTCGGCACGGAGATCGTGGACGAGGCCGACACGGAGCAGGACATGCAGCACCTCGCCCGCCGCCAATGGGCGCAGCGCGCGCGGCGCCTCGGCCTCCTCGACGACGTGGACCTCGACAACCTAGACGACGCCACGCGCGACGCCGCGGAGCGCGTCGGTGGCCTGGAGCCCGACGCGTAGACGCTCCTCAACGGTCGGCCACCCCACGGCTAAAGCCGCACGCAGCAAGCTGGCTTCACCGCGGCAAACTGACTTTACATGGGTAGGGGGAATGCGTACTGTGCATTCCATCCGGGTACTATGGTTCACCCGTCTCTTCTATCCTACCACCTCGTCTCGTTATGCATCGACTGTTACTCTTCGGGGCCGTTGGCCTACTCACGCTCGTCACCGCGCCCGTCGCTCTCGCCCAGCAGGCCGTCTCCGCGGCTCTTCCCCAAGCCGTCCCGGCCCCGGCCCCTGACCTCAGTGCCTCCGTCGAAGAGGTCCTCCTGGAGAACTTCGACAAGGACGATGACACGTTCGGCCTCATTAGCTACTTCTTCGGCGGCGAGGGCGACGACCCCGACAACAACACGGGCGACGGCTGGATCCTAGGCACCAACGCGCTCGGCTTCCACGAGCACGCATCGTTCTTCGAGACGCCCGACCTGAGCGCCACGTTCGTCACGGGCGTGCAACTCTGGTTCACGAACGTCAGCACCGAGGCCGACATCCAGGAGATCGAGGTCAGCATCTTCAGCGGCGAGGGCGACCCCGTCTTCGGCTCCGGTCCGGAAGACGAGCTCGCCTCCCAGACGCTCAGCGTGCTGGATATCGCCGTGGACGAGACCGGCGAAACCGTCGTCCCGACCGAAGTCCGCTTCGACCTTCCGGTCGAGGTCGAGGAGGGCTTCTTCGTCGTGCTCAACTACGGCACGACGGCGTTTGACGACGACAGCAAGTACGCGGTCTCGCTCGGCGCGACGCAGGGCCTCGGCACGCCGATCATCAACACCTGGGCACGCTTCAACAACTCCTGGGCCCAGCTCGACGACTGGATTGGCCCGTTGGCCAACGACTTCGAGGTCTACCTGTGGATCGACGCGTTCGTGGACCCCAACCCGGTCGTCTCTAACGAAGGCGACGCTGTGACGCCGCGGCAGGTCGAGCTGCTCCAGAACGCCCCGAACCCGTTCTCGCAGGAGACGGCGCTGCGCCTCCAGGTGACTGAGGCCACCACGGCCACGCTCACGATCTACGACGCGCTCGGCCGCGCCGTCGCCACGCCGCTCAGCGAGGCCGTGCTGACGCCGGGCCTGCAAGCCATCCCCTTCGACGCGAGCGCGCTGCCGAGCGGCCTCTACGTGACGCGCCTCGAAACCAACGGCACCGTGCAGGTCCGCAAGATGACCGTCGTGCGCTGATCGACCCGTCTTCAGGCACAGCACGGGTAAACACAGCGCTGATAGACACAGCACCGGGGCTGCTCCGATGATGGAGCAGCCCCGGTGCCCTTTGTGGTCAGGTGCGCTCTGGCTACTTCCCGACGCGGAGCGGGCGCAGCACGATCTCGGAGACGAGCGTACGCACCGGCATCTGCACGGCGTGGAGCACGCTCGCGGCGATGTCCTCCGGTTTCATCGCGTTCGGGCTCATCGCGATGCCGGCCACGTCGCCGAAGTGCGTGTCCACCGAGCCGGGGTAGATGCACGTCGTGCGGATGCCGTGGGGGCGGAGTTCCTTCATCGTCGCCTCCGCGAAGCCACGTAGGCCGAACTTGGTCGCGTTGTAGGCCGCAAGTTGCGGGTTCCCGACCAGCCCTGCCACCGAGGCGATGTGGACGATGTGGCCTCCGTAGCCGGGCCCGTCGTCCGTCGAGGTTGCCTCGAACTGGCGCTTCATCAGCGGCACGGCGCGGCGGGTGCAGTAGAACACCCCGTTGAGGTTCGTCTCGATCTGCACGTTCCACGCGTCGAGCGGGAGGTCGTCGACGGGGCCGAATTTGCCGAGCCCGGCGTTGTTGACGAGCACGTCGCAGCGGCTAGACTCGACGTCGATCTGTGCGAAGGCGGCGTCCACGCTCGCCACGTCGGTGACGTCGCAGCGGACCGGGTGCAGGCGCTCGCCGAGACGCTCGCGGTGGGCTTCGAGGTCGTCGGTGGAGCGCGCGAGGGCGTAGACCTGCATCCCAGCGTCGAGGAACGCCTCGGCGCAGGCGAGGCCGATCCCTCGGCTGGCTCCAGTCACAACGGCTACACGATCAGTCAGGGTCATAGGACAGGCAAAGGGGTAAAGGGAAAGCATTCAGTAGGCTGGAGGTACGGAACAGGACGGATGCGGTTCAACGGCGGCGTTCAACCCACACGCTCCGGCTATCCGCCCTCGTTCGGTTCTCCTAGCCCTCTGCCTGCGTCACAGCCACGGAATCGACGCGCATCGTCTGCGTCGAGACCCCGTCTTCGATGAGCGCGCGCAGGTCTTCGACGGCGGCCTCCTCGGCGGCGCGCGCCTCGCCTGTAAGCCCCTGCATCTGGCTGCGCCGCTGCTGGTACTGCGCACGCAGGAACATCAGTTCGCCTGCGTCGAACGTCGCGCTCAGCCCGCTGGCGATGACCGTGACGGCGCGCGGGGCGAGCAGTCCGTCTGTGACCTCGTAGTTGCTGTAGGCGATGCGAAGGTCCACCAGCGCCGAGTCGACGGTGCTGCCGGGCAGCGGGCTGCGGGTGCGGATCTCGCGCAGATGGTAGGTTCCTGCCTCGACGACCGCGTCGGCCGCGACGGGGGCCGCGAAGGGCCCACTCAGGGAGTCGGGGCTGACCTCGGCGAGGTAGTCTGGGCGCGCGATGAGGCGGTAGCGGGCGGGCGTCGTGCTCCGGTCGATGGCGAGGTCGGAGCGCCCGCGCAACAGCGACGCCACCTGACGGTGGTCGGGCAGCAGGAACTGGATGGGCGGCGGGTCGGACTGGGTCGCGTCCACGCCCGCACGGACGCCTGCGTTGGCAATCCTGAACGAGCCGTCGGGGCGCTGCGCGTACTGCACGACGGCCTTCTCCGTCGCCAGCGTGAAGCCGCTGAGGTCTGCCGAGGCCGCTTCCCAGCGCGCCACCAACGAGTCAAGCACGGCGTCCGGGTCCTCCAGGATGGGCGCGTCTGCCGGGTCGGGCTCCAGCGGAGCCTGGTCGGGGAGGCAGCCGACCAGAGTAAGCAGGACAGCGATGAGGACGAGACGCATGGGCAGACGGGTGACGAGAGGGCCTGAGAGTTGGGGGAGCCAGGGGAAAATCCTGCCTTCTGCTACGGCAGTCAACCGCCTCGGCTCCACAGACGGCACCAGGGACGACGCATCGGCGCGCTTTCGCTGGCTCTTCGATGCCCCCGCCTCTCGACGCCCACGCGCTTCGGTCCCTACCTTGCTCTCCACCTCTGCACTCCCTCGCCCTGTGTCCGCCCTCGCCCCCCTGCCCTACGCCGACGGCTTCGTCTTCGACGGCGTGACGTATGCCCCCGACGAGGTCGTCGCGCGGCTCGCCCCGCTGCTCTCGGACCCGCGCAAGGCGCGCATCGCCGAGGCGGTGGCGCAGCGCACCTACACCGTCGTGCCGGTGCTCGAAGGCGTCCACGACGCGGGCAACCTCAACGCCGTCCTCCGCAGCACCGAGGGCCTGGGCTACGGGGCCGCGCACCTCGTCGCGCTCGAAGGCGACGCCGACAAGCTCGGGCAGCGCCTCGCCGCCCGCACCGCTGCGCCGCTCGCCGCGCCCGTCACCGACCTTGCCGCCGACCTCGACCTGGACGACCCCTCGAAGGTCGCCTCGCGCGTCAGCCAGGGCGCCCACCGCTGGCTCGACTTCTACCGCTGGACGACGCCCGCCGCCTTCGCCGCGCACGCCCACTCGCTCGGCTACCGCATCGCCGCGACGCACCTCAGCGCCGACGCCGTGCCCATCGACACCGTCGACTTCACCGTGCCGACAGCCCTGGTGCTCGGCAACGAGCAGCGCGGCGTCTCCGACGACCTCCTCGCCCTCGCCGACCTCAACGTCGTCCTCCCCATCGACGGCTTCATCCAGAGCTACAACATCTCCGTTGCGGCCGCGCTCGCGCTCTACCACGCCCGCCAGGATCGCCTCGCCCGCCAGGGCCGCCACGGCGACCTCACGCCCGCCCAGCAGACCGCGCTCACCGCGAGCTACTACCTCCGCTCCGTACCGCACCACGCCGCCGTCCTGGCCGCGGATCGGTGAGTGCGGCGGCGTCGCGGTACGGCGGTGTTGCGGTGCGCTCCCGCGGCTAGCTTCAGCGCATTGTCTGATGCGCCACGTCTCAACCCCGATTCGCCATGCGTCGCTCTCGCACTCGTTCACACGTGCACACCTTCACACGTCGATACGTCGTCTCGTTGCTCCTGATCGTGCTCGCCCTGGGGTGCAAGAGCGCCGAGGAGTTGTATGACGAGGGGCAGGCGCTCGAAGCGCAGGGCCAGTATGCCGAGGCCGCGTTCCGCTACGTGGACTCGCTGGAGAAGGAGGACAGCGCTGCTGTGCGCGAGCGGCTCGTGGCGGCGGGCACGCGTGCGATGGAGGGCTACACCGCCGCCATCGGTGCCGCGATCGAGGGCGACGACCCGGTCGGGGCCGCCGAGGTCTACCGCGACGCCGACGAACTGTTGGGGGCGGCCGGAGGCGTGGGCGTGCGCCTGCCCGTGTTCGACACCTACGACGAGGACCGCCGCGCCACCTTCGACGCCGCTATCGCGACGCTGCAAGAGGTAGGCGACGATGCCTACGCGGCTGACGACTTCGAGCGCGCCGTCGAGGCCTACGACCGCGCCACACGCTACGCACCGCCCCCCTCGGTACAGGCCGCCCTCGACGCACGCCGCGCCGACGCCTACGGCGGCTGGGCCGAGGTCGCCCTCGTCGCCGGGCGCTTCCGCACCGCCTACGACCGCGCCGAGCGCGCTCTCAGCTACGCCCCCGACCAGCGCGCCCTGCTCGACCTGCAAGCCGCCATCCTCGACGCGGGCAGCATCCGCATCGCGGCCTTCCCGACGGAGACACGCGGGGGCCGCGCCACCCGCGCTATGCCGAACGACTTCCGCGAAGCGCTCAACGACCGCCTCGAAGACGAGGTGTGGAGCCGTCCGCCGCTCTTCGTCGTGGCCGCCTATCCGCCGGACGTGCGCCGCGCCATCCGCTCACTCTCGGGCGGCGACGAGCGCTACGGCCGCCGCGGCACCTCCGCCGAACTCGCCCGCGTCCTCGACGCCGACCTCGCCGTGGCAACCCGCCTCGACGACTTCACCCGTGCTGAGGAGGAGCGCGAGCGCGAGACCCGCACCGCCGACCGACGCGGCGGCGGCACCGCCACCTATACCCGCGTCACGACCGACCTCGACCTCAGCGCGACGCTCGTCTACGAGGTCGTCGATGCCCGCTCGCGCCGCGTCGTTTGCGAGGGCGAGGTGGAGCGGCGTGTGGATACGCGACTGCGAACGGGCGTCTACGCAGGCCGCGTGAGCGACCTCGACCTCGACCGCAGCGAGCGACGACTCTTCGACGAAGAGTACCTGGAGGACGAGGAGCGCGACCTCGAAGTACGTCTCCGCGTCGCCCTCGCGGAACGCCTCGCCGACCGGGTCTACCGCTGCGTCGAGCGCGAGGTGCCGTGAGTCGGTGTCGCGGTGCGGCTGATCTAATTCACGGGTCGGTGGTTGGAGACAGCTCCCTCACGGACTACGACCGGACGACACGTGACGACTAGCTACTACACGCTTCGAGCGCTGGCGCGCCTCTGGAACAGCGACCTCGCAGGCGCCCGGCTCCTCGACGCCTACTCGCAGAACCGCGCCGAACTCACGCTGGTGATCGCACCCGACGAGGCGGAGGATGCCGACGCCTGGACACTGCACCTGCTGCTCGGCGCGGAGCGCGGGGCGTTTCGCTCGCGGGGCACCCACCGTGCTCGCCGCAACAGCGTCACGCTCTTCGAAGACGCACTCGGCCGCATCGTGACCGGCGTGCGCGTCGCCGAGCGCGACCGATTTCTCTACCTCGACCTCGACGACGGGACGCGCCTGGCGGTGCTGCTCTTCGGCCCGCGCCCTAATGTGCTCTGGATCGACGGGGACCAGGCGACCGAGAGCGCCCCGATCGTCCGCACCGCCTTTCTGCGCGACGATGCGCTGCGCGGCACAGAGGCCCCCTCGCCGCGCCCCGCCCCGGCGGTCGCCACGTTCGACGCCTTCGAGGCACGCTGGACGACGCAGCGCAAGACGGTCTCGTCGGCGCTTGCGCGCACGATGCCGCTCTTTGGCGCGCTGCCCGCCGCCGAGGCCACGCACCGAGCCGGGCTCGACGCGGACGCTGCGCCCGACACGCTCGACGAGACTGACCGCCGGGCGCTCTTCGAGGCCGCCCGTGCCCTCGACGAAGAACTGCATGGCGACGCCCTCGCGCCGCACGTCTACTGGATGACGACCGACGCTCGCGACGAGGCCACGGCGTTCTCGCTCGTCCCGATGCAGCATCTCGCCCATCGCGCTGACACCCCTCGCGCCGAGGCGTTCGACACGCTCGACCGAGCGCTGCGCGTCTACGTCCGGCGGCGGCTCGGGCAGCGGCGCTTCCGTACGCTCTTCGACCCCGTCGAGAAAGCGCTCGTGGCCGCCTATGAGCGCCGTGCCCGAAGCGCTGAGGCCATGCTCGACGAGCTCGCCACGCCGAGCCGCGCCGACCGCCACGAAGCCTTCGGCCACCTGCTCATGGCGCAGGCCACGCACCTCGCCCCCGGTCACGAGGAGATCGTGCTCCCCGACCTCCTCACCGACGGCGCGCCCGTCACGATCCCGCTCGACCCAGCGCGTACCGGCATCGAGAACGCGCAGCGCTACTACGACCGGGCCCGCCGCACCCGGCAGGCACGCGCCCACGCCGAGGACCGCTGGCAGCACATCCAAGACGAAGCCGAGGAGGCTGCATCGCTCCTCGCCGACCTGCGCAGCCAGGAGCGCGTCGCCGACCTCGAACGCTTTCTCAAGGACCGCAAGACCGACCTCGAACCGTTCACCGGCCGCGAGGCCGTCGGCGAGGAGCGGCTGCCCTACCGCCGCTTTCCGCTGCCCGGTGGCTACGAGGCATGGGTCGGCAAAAACGCCAGGTCCAACGCCGAGCTCACAACCCGGCATGCGCGGCCCTTCGACCTGTGGCTGCACGCGCGGGGCGTTCCCGGCTCTCACGTGGTCGTGCGGGTGCGCGGGCGCGACGACCGGCCAGGGACGCCCGTCATTGAGGCAGCGGCCGCGCTCGCAGCGCGGTACAGCGACGCCCGAGGGGGCAGCCTCGTGCCGGTGATCGTGACTGAGAAAAAGTATGTGCGGCCCGTCAAAGGGGGGGGACCAGGACTCGTCAGAGTGGATCGAGAAGACGTCGTTATGGTCTCTCCCTGAAGGAGAGCCTTGCGATCTTGCCCAGGCGAACGAATCCCAAAATAGATCAGCCAAATCCTGTACAGAGCCTTGAATATGAGGGTTTCTCCTAGGTTTATCTAGGGTCTGCATCCAACCCCTGTTCTTTGCAATAGGCTCGCCAACCCTGTAAATTTGCAGCCCAGCCGTTGATTTAGACACCGTCTCGACTGCTCCAAGGCCTATCACATATCGCGCGACGCAGAGAGAGATTCAGAGGAGCACGACGTACGTTGTCACGCACAGCCGCCCCTCCTCATGGCTACCCCAACGCCTCTCGGCGCCGCTGCCCTGCGCCAGCTCTTCGACCACGCCCCGGTGAGTATGGGGCTCGTCGAACTCCATCCCGACGGCGTCCTGCACCTGATCGGCAACGAAGCCACCGACCGCATCAGCGAAACGGACGGCCCCGACCTGGCTGGCCGGTTCTTCCCGGAGGACGACGACCCCACGGGCGTCGTGGAGTTGTTCTCCCGGCACTATGAGGAGGCCCGAGACACGAACAAGCCCATCCGCTTCAGCTACGAGCAGGCGAGCCCCGTGGGCACACGCTACCTCGTGGCGACCGTGAGCTACGTGGGCGAGAGCGAGGCAGGCATCCCGCGCTTCACCTACGTGATCGACGACCAGACGAGCGAGACGCTTGCTCTGCGCGACATGGAGGCCACACAGGAGCGCCTGCGCGCTTTCGTGGAGCACATGCCCAACCCGGTGGCCATGGTGGACCGCGAGATGCGCTACCTCGCCGTGAGCCACCGCTGGATCCGCGACTACCGACTCGACAAGCCCGACGTACTTGGGCGCAGCCACTACGAGGTGTTTCCCGAGACCCCTGACGCGTGGAAGGCCGTCCACCGGCGCTGCCTCGCAGGGGCCGTGGAGAGCAACGACGGCGAGGCCTTCGAACGCGCTGACGGGCGGACCGACTGGGTCCGATGGGAGGTCCGGCCCTGGACCAATGTCGAAGGCGAGATCGGCGGCCTCGTCATGTACACCGAGGTCATCACCGATGAGGTCGAGCTTGCGCAGGCCCGCCGCGAGAGCGAACAGCGCTTCGAGGCGATCTTCCATTCGATGTTCCAGTTCATCGGGCTGATGAAACCTGACGGGACGCTGCTGGAGGCGAACACGACCGCGATGGCCTTCGCAGACCTGAGCCCCGAGGACGTGGTCGGGAAACCGTTCTGGGAGTGCCACTGGTGGACCGTATCGGAGGAGACACAGTCTTATCTGCGGGACCAGATCGCCCGGGCCGCACAGGGCGAGTTCATCCGCTACAACGCCGAGGTACTCGGCACCGAGGGCCGCACGGCCGTCATCGACTTCTCGATCAAGCCCGTCCTGGACGAGCACGGCGACGTCGTCATGCTCATCTCAGAGGGCCGCGACGTGACCGAGCAGGTGCAGACGCGCACGGCGCTCGAAACCAGCCAGCGCCGCCTCCGCACCGTCCTCGACAACATCCCGATGGTGCTCTTCGCCACGGACGCCGATGGGATCGTCACGCTCTCCGACGGCAGCGGCCTCGCCAGGCTTGGCATCGGCCCCGGCGAGATCGAGGGGCAGAACGTGTTCGACCTCTACGCCGAGAGCGAAACGGTCACAAGCGGCCTGCGCCGGGTGCTGGAGGGCATACCCACGCAATACACCTCCGAGGTCGGTCCGCTCGTCTACGAGACCTACGGGGTGCCCACCTTCGACGACGAGGGTACCGTGAACGGCATGCTCGGCGTGGGCCTCGACATCACCGACCGCGCCGCGGCGGAGCGCAACCTCCAGGAGCGCGCCGACCGCTCGATGCTGCTCTACGACATCGCCGCCCGCGACGGCCTACCCTACGACGACCACATCCGCTACGCGCTCGCCGAGACGACTCGCATGCTCGGCCTCGACTATGGCCTCGTCAATCGCGTCGAGGGGGCGCCGAGCAACTCCGATGCGCTCTACACCGTCGAGATGAGTTTCGCGCGCAAGGGCGACGTCCACCCACCAGGCACCCAGCTTTTGCTCCAGGACACCTACGGCCGCTTCGTCTGGGACAACGACGACACCGTCACCACGATCACCCATATGGGCGAATCGGAGCACCGAGAAGCGACGTGCTATGCCAAGTTCGGCCTCGAAGCCTTCATCGGCATCACGTTCTGCGTCGAGAATCGGCCCTACGGTACCCTCAGCTTCTCCTCAGCCACACCGCGCCCCGGCGGCTTCTCCGAGGCCGACCGGGACCTCGTGCAGATGCTGGCGCAGTGGATTGGGGTGCTCGTGGAGCAGCGCGAGGCGGAGCGCACCCTGCTCGACGCCCGCGACCGCGCCCAGGCGGCCAACCGCGCCAAGAGCGCCTTCCTCGCGGCCATGAGTCACGAGATCCGTACGCCGATGAACAGCGTGATCGGCTTCGCCGAGTTGCTGGGCATGACGGAGCTCACGGCGCAGCAGCACGGCTACGTGGACCGCATCATGCGCTCCGGCGAGCACCTGCTCGGGCTCATCGAGGACCTGCTCGACTTCTCGAAAATCGAGGCCGGCGAGATGCAGCTGGCCAAGGAGCCCTTTGCGCTCGAACCCGTCGTCCGCGGCGTGCTCGAAGCCCTCGCGCCGCAGGCCGCGGGCAAGCAGCTCGACCTCGCCTACGACCTGGACGACACCGTCCCCTCGCGCCTCGTCGGCGACGAGCGGCGCTTCCAGCAGGTGCTCATCAACCTCGTCGGCAACGCGATCAAGTTCACCGAGGAAGGCCGCGTCGAGGTGGAAGTCACCACGGAGGACGACGGCCCCGACACCCGCCTGCTGGTCCACGTCCGCGACACCGGCATCGGCATGGACGCCGACGTGCAGGCGCGCATCTTCAAAGCCTTCACCCAGGCGGACCTCTCGACAACGCGCCGCTTTGGTGGGACGGGGCTTGGGCTGGCCATCTCGGGCCGCCTCGCTACGCTCATGCACGGCACCATCCAGGTGGCGAGCACGCTAGACGTCGGCTCCACGTTCACGCTCAACATCCCGCTACGCCCTGCCTACACGACCCGCCGCGTGGTGGTCGGCGCGTCCCAGACGCCACTCGCGGGCCACACGGTGCTGCTCGTGGACGACGAGGACGAGAGCCGTGCCATTCTCACCGAGCACCTCGAACAGTGGGGCATGAAGGTCTTTGCGGTCACCAACTCCGACGAGGCGCTGCGCCTCCTCCTGGAGGGCTACGCCTTCGACATCGGCGTCCTGGACATGATGCTGCCGGGGACAACGGGCCTCGACCTGGCGCGCGTCATCCGCACGACGCCCACCGGCGGGGCGCTCCCTCTCGTGGTGGTGAGTTCGGCTGCTGAGCGCGTGCATGCGCCAGGGCTCGTGGACGCCGTGCTGCTCAAGCCACTCGACTGGCGCGTGCTCTACGAGCGCCTCGTACAGGCCCTCGAACGCCAGCGCATGCGCACCAATGCTCCGTCTTTCCAAGCCGTCACGAACGCGCCAGCTCCGGACGCCAGCCCACCTCGCCTACGCGTCCTAGTGGCGGAGGACCAACCCGACAACCAGTTCGTGGTGCTCAACATGCTGCAGATGCTCGGCGTGGACGTGGTCGTGGCCAACGACGGCATCGAGGCCGTGGAGCAGGTCGAGCAGCACGTGTTCGATGTCGTCCTCATGGATGTCCAGATGCCTCGGCTGGACGGCGTCGAGGCGACGCGCCGGATCCGCACGCAGATCGCGCTCGACCATCAGCCTCGCATCATTGCGCTCACGGCGCACGCCCTCGCCGAGGAGCGTCGCCGCTGCATGGACGCAGGGATGGACGGCTTCATCACGAAGCCCTTCTCCTTCGAGCAACTCGCCGCGGAGTTGCGGCTCGGCGCGCTCGGTGGCACCACGGTGGGCCGCGCCTGACCTGGTAGGGCCGTGTGAACGCGGCTGTTCTCGTTCACGCGGCCGCATCCTCATGCCCCTCCCCAGTGGCGGCTGTGTCGAGGAGGCGGGCGTAGAGCGCGTCTACCTGGGCGTGGAGGGCGTCGAGCGTACCGCCGTTGTCGAGCACGTAGTCGGCGCGCGCCCGCAGGGTCTCGGGAGCAAGCTGGTGCTGCATCCGCGCCTCGACCTGCGCCCGCGTCACGCCGTCGCGCGCGAGCACCCGCGCTATCCGGGTTTCCACCGGGGCGTCCACGACCGCAACCGCATCGAGATGCTGTTCGGCTTCGGTTTCGAAGAGGAGCGCCGCCTCGTAGACGAACAGCCGCACGCCGTCCGCTTCGGCCTCGGCCTGGGCGTCGAGAAAGGCTGTGCGGACGCGCGGGTGCACCAACGCGTTGAGTTGCGCTAGCCGGGCGTCGTCGCCGAAGACCTGCTGGGCGAGCCAGGCCCGGTTGAGGCGATCGTCCGCGTCGTAGGTCTGCGGCCCAAACGCCGCGACGAGGTCGGCTCGCAGCGCAGCGTCCTCCCGCATGAGCCGCTTGGCGAGGCCGTCGGCCAGGAGCACACGCACGCCTGACTTCGCTGCCAGCCGTGCCACCGCCGACGACTTGCCGCTGCCGATACCGCCAGTGATGCCGAGAGAGATCATGGAGAGCCACGAGGCAAAGGAAGAGACGCTGCGAGTCTGGAGGGGCGCGTTCAACATACCGGAGCCCGTCGGGCGCTTGCTTGCCGAGGTCCCGACAAACGCACTCTTCGACGAACGCTCGCGCTTTCACCCGGCTCTCGTCACAACCAAGCGGCGACGTGCGTGTACCACCTCGTCATCTTTTTCTGATTTCGCCACGCCGCGCTCTCATGGAAGCGCCTCTTCCAAGCACACCTCACCAACCGCGCCGCGCGCTCGTCCTTTTTTCGGGCGGCCAGGACTCGACGACCTGCCTCTTCTGGGCCCTTCACCCCGATTTTGGCGGCTTCGACGAGGTTCAGGCGGTCGCGTTTCGCTACGGCCAGAAGCACGCCGTCGAACTCGGGCAGGCGCAGGCCATCGCCGACCTTGCGGGCGTGCCGCTGACAGTGCTCGACATCACGGGGCTTCTCTCCGGCAGCGCCCTCACCGAGCACGACAAAGACGTCAGCGCGGCTCACGACCTCGCGCCCGGCCTTCCGGCCTCGTTCGTGCCGGGGCGCAACGCTGTGTTCCTCACGATGGCAGCGTCGTTCGCCTACACGCGCGGCATCACCGACCTCGTCGGCGGCATGTGCCAGACCGATTTCTCAGGGTATCCGGACTGCCGCCGCGTCTTCGTGGACAGCCTCCAGACGACGATGACACTCGCGCTCGACCGCGACCTGCGCGTCCACACGCCGCTGATGTACCTCACCAAAGCCGAGACGTGGAAGCTCGCCCGCGACCTCGGCCGCGTCGACGGCGTCGATGTGCTGGAGGCTGTCCGGACGCTGAGCCACACGGACTACAACGGCGACCGCTCGACGCTACATGAGTGGGGCTACGGACGCCTCGACAACCCCGCGTCGGAACTACGGGCCGCGGGCTATGCCGAGGCGAAAGCCAACGGATGGGTATGAGCACAGCGACCCAGCTCCTTTCCAACGAGCGTGGCTTCACGAACGAGCAAGGCTTGGCGCAGCGCCGAACCGACTCGCCCCGCCTGGGCGGCGTCAAGCGCTATGCGACGAAGGCCGTCTGGCGCACCCTCCAAGGCGAGGGTGTGTGGGCTGGCCGCGCTGCCGTGTTCGTGCGATTCGCTGGCTGCAACATGTGGTCGGGCGAGGAGACGGACCGCGACCGCGACGCGGCACGCACGGGTGCGGCATGCCCGCTCTGGTGTGATACCGACTTCCGCAAGCGCGGCAGCGTGAAGCTCTCCACCGACGACCTCGTAGCGGAGGTCTGCCAGGCGGCGGACGCGAACGGCGAGGACCCCGTGCGCTTCGTGGTGCTGACCGGCGGCGAGCCGCTTCTGCAGGCAGACGCGGCGCTGGTGCATGCGCTGCACAACGCTGGCTTTGAGGTGGCAACGGAGACGAACGGGACCGTCCCGCTGGCCCGATCCTTTGCAACACCAGAGGGTAGCTTCGTACCGCCGGACTGGATCGTATGCAGCCCCAAGCTACCCGCAGCCCAACTCGCGCTGGAGTGGATGGACGAGTTGAAGCTGGTGGTGCCAGACTACCACCCCGATGCCTACGCGGCGTTTGCCGAGCGGCTGCGCCCGCACACGGTCGCAGGCCGCCCGCGGCGCTACGCCTGGCTCCAACCCGAGGACGGCCCGCGCCGCGACGAAGCCACGCGCCTCGCCGTTGCCCTGGCTCAGGAGCGCCCGTTCTGGCGCGTCTCGGTCCAGACCCACAAGCTGCTCGGCGTCGACTGAGGGCCACTCCGGCAAGGGTGTACCAGGCTGGCAGTGCCCAAACGAAAAGTGCCCCATTTCGCCTAAAATGGCTGAAATAGGGCACTTTTGTGTGGAGATGCCGGGAGTCAAACTAGGGCCTGGCTTTCTACCGGTTTCCTGGGAAAATCGCCCCATATGGGCTAAATTAGCCGGTGAAACATCTGTTGTCCCAGATAAGCCGGCAGTGTCCTGGGCAAAAACCGGCAGTGTTTCCGGCAGTGTCTCGCGGGCACTGCCGGCCCCCTCCTCGCTCCCGCTCGCCCCTCCGCTGTGGCCTCTGTTAAGATCGCTCTTCGCACCGCCGAGCGCCGCGCCGATGGCACCGCGCCGCTCTACCTCACCTGCCGCCACGGCAACGCCCGCGCGGTCCTCTCGCTGGGCCTCACGCTGAAGCCGAAGGACTGGAACGACCGCTCGGCCTCGGTCCGCAAACGCCACCCGGAGGCGGAGCGCCTCAATGAGCACCTCCAGCATGTGCTCGCCCGCGCTCAGGCCGAGCTCACGAGGCTGACGCTCGACCCGGCCAGGCGGGTCTCGGCGGCCACGCTCCGCGACCGCGTCCGCGCGGCGATCATGCCAGAGCCGGAGCCGCCGGCCTTTGCGCCGGGCACGGGCCCCGAGGCCGACTTCTTGGCCTACGCCCGCGACGTGCTGGAGGGCTACCGCACCCGCGGCCAGATCAACACCTTCCAGGCCTACCGCTCGGGCCTGCTGAAGCTGGCGGCGTGGCACCACCGGGAGACGGGTCGCACCGAACTACCCTTCCAGGCGGTGACGCCGCGGCTGGTGCGCCGTTTCCACGCGCACCTCGCGGCGCCGAAGGCGGAGGGCGGCTGCGGCAACCGACCCAACACGGTCCACAAGGCGGTCACGTCGGTGGCGAAGCTCTACCGCCAGGCGGTGGAGGAGGGGGCCATCCCGTACGGCCCGGACCCGTTCAAGGCGGTGAAGCTGAAGAAGGAGCGCGCACGCAAGCGCAAGCTGTCGCTCGACGAGGTCCGCGCGCTGGCCCGCTGCACCCTCCCCCCGGGCCGCATCCGCGACGTGCGTGACTGGTGGCTCTTTGCGTTCTACGCGGGCGGGATGCGTTTCTCGGACGTGGCGGGCCTCCGCCGCGAGCACCTCCGGATCACGGAGACGCCCGACGGGGAGGAGGTGCGGGTGTTCTACCGCATGGGGAAGACGAAGGAGCTGCACGGGGTGCTGCTGGTCCCGGACGCGGTGGCGCTGCTCGACCAGCGCGGCTGGCGCTCGATGACGCCGGATGAGCGGGTCTTCGAGATCCTCGACGGCTACGATCTCTCGACGCCGCAGGGCCGCCACAACGCGATCGCGGCGCGCAATGCGCTGGCGAACAAGTACCTCCGCAAGATCGCGCTGCATGCGGGGCTGGTCGACGCCGAAGGGACACCGCGCAAGGTGGGCTTCCACCTGTCGCGCCACTCGCTGGCAGGCTATCTCCTGGACCAGGGCACGGACGTGCACACGATCCAGCGCATCCTGGGGCACTCGTCGGTTCGCGTCACGGAGCAGTACCTCCGCGGCTTCGAACGCTCGACGGCCGACGATGCCATGCGCTCAGTTCGGCTCTGATGGATACGCAGTAGTTAGGATTGTGGATACTCTGGGGTGACTGAATGCTCCCTAAAGCTTGATGGTATGACCTTTATTTTGTATCTAGGCGAATAGCCTCAAGCCATTTTGTCCTATGCACACACTCCGACTGCTCGCACTCTGTTCGGTCGTCCTGTCTGGATGTATCCCTGGGCCAATTCGTGAAGGCAATGGACGGGAACTCCTCACGGGTGCCCATCGGCTTGATAAAGCGTATGAGAGCGAAAGCGCGTGGAAAAATGACACCGAAAACACCAATATCGACTATCTCTCATGTTACTCTTGGAGGAACTGGCTCCCTGAGTCGCATCTGATTGCAGGCAAGGTGTTCGAGTATGCAATGATGGCCAGTAACACCTACGATGATGACGATCCCACCTTTACCATTCCTGGCTGGTCTTTAGAGCAGCGATATACGACGTGGAATGGACTGGCCGCAGACCTTTACCTCAATGCGGATTCGTCTAAGGGTGTCGTTGCTTACGAAGGAACGAATAGCTTGTATGACTGGCTCTTTTCCAATTTCTCTCTGTCTCCCTATCCACCAGCCTACATTGAGGCTCAGCGAGTGTTTGGCTTGGTTCGAGAGAAGTATCCCTATACCGAGTTCTCTGTCACTGGGCACTCTCTCGGTGGTGGATTAGCGCTCACAGTATCAAGGCACGAAGAAGGAGTGCCAGCGTACGTGTTCAACTCTTCTCCCAGAGCTCACGCGTGGAAGAGATCACATGACAACGAGACGTACATCATCCACGAAACAGGTGAGATCCTCTATACGCTTGTCGGCTGGGTTGCGCCGCTAGCCTTACCAGATGCTACGTCGAGGCGGTATAATTTCGCGGACGGCTTAGGTGGCTTCTTCCAGGCAGGCGCGTTTGAACACGCAGCGTACATCTTGGCACGTGGGACGTTGCTACTGGCAACTCAGGGCAAACAGTGCACTCAGCATGATATCGATGAGAGTAGATACAGCTGTGGGGGCATGAATGTGGGAGACTACGTCGTGCTCCCCAACGAAACAGCTCGAACTGCATTTACTGCGAACTTTGATCAGGAAGAGGCCTTGAGTCTAAATCCCGATCTGTGCGCACCCATTTTCAGAGAGTGACGATTCCGCATATGAGCGACCTGGCAGGTTGGATATCACCACTCGGAGGTACTCGATGCTCCGAGGACGCTTAAAATCGCTCTGATCGCTGACGCTGTCGCGTCACTTCCTGGTCGGCCTATCTGGACGTTGGGCACCCACCGTCGGAACGCACGAGCGTGGCGCTCCGTGAGGTCGCGGGCCTTCGATGAAGCCACATACGCGGACCATCCTCTCGCTTCGGCCTGTGCTCCCCACGCGGCGATGTCGAGGAGCACGGCGTAGCGCTCGGCCCAAAAGCCCCAGGCGAGCGGCGGTGCGTTGAGCAACTCCGTCCAGGCCTCCCGTCGCGTTGCCCGATATGCCGTCGGGGTCGCGCCGGTCTCGGTGGCGAACCCGGCTAGCGCTACCTCGCTGAGCGCACTCCGGACGGCGACGGTTGTGTACCCTGCCGCTTCGGCTATATCCCGGACCGTGGCTGCACGCTCCAGCCCCAGCAGTAGGGCGATCACGTCGGCCTTGGCGCTGACGCCGAATGCTGCCCGCAGGCGGAGCACAAGGGCGGCGGGCGTGGTGAGCATGGGCGCGGCCGTTCCTTTACCCGGCCGGGCGTCGAGCCCACGAGGACCGGCAAGGGACTTCCACCGGCGGTCGCCGGCCTGAACGGCGGAGGCGGCGAACGGGGCCCGCGATTCGGCTGCGGTCCCTGGCAGGACCTTCAGGAGCGAACGCGTCCGCTGCACGCTCAGCAGGCACGCCCCTGTGTTCGCCCACCATAGGAGGAAGTCGCCGAGCCGTCGCTCGCGGTCCAGGAGCAACGTGGATGCTAGGACGAGCGCTTCGGGGTCGAGGGTGGTGCGTGGCGCATCGGAGGCCCCGCCCGTGGCTCCGAGCGCGTTCCACTGGCGCCACACAGCATTGAGGGCGGCATCTTGTGCTTGGCGACCGATTTCGGCAGAGGAGGAAGACGAATCCGCAGGCACGAGGCAAAGAACATCTTTGGTTGTGCGAAAGATAATCCTTGCTGTTAGCCATGTATCCTCATCCAGCCTCACTCCCGTCGGGGTAGCGCGCGGCCCACGCTTGCAACTCCTCTAGCCGGAACAGCGGGGCCTTGCCAGGGCGGTAGCACGGCAGCCCCTTTCGCCGCACGTACTCCATGACGGTGTCGGCCCCGACGCCCCCGAGCACGCGCCCGGCCTCGGCGGCGGTGAGCAGCCCCTTCTGCACGTAGAGCGACCGCCGCAGCTCTTTGGCCTCGGCGGCGTGTAACTCGGTGACGGCTGCGACGGCTTCGGCGACGGCCTCCTGGACGAGCCGCCGGATTTCGTGGTCTTCGAGGACGATGAGGCGCGAACGCATCGACATGGCGTGAGCGGTCAGGAGGGAATAATCAGGAGGAGGGGGCGGAGCGACGCCCGTAGGCGCTGAGCCGGAAGAGGGTGGTGCCGTCGGGCTGGCGGTGGGGCTCGAACTCGGACGTGCGGTGCAGTCCGCCGTTGGAGTCGCACCAGCGCAGCATCTCGGCGTAGGTGAGCAGCGGGGCCTCGGGGTGAACCTCGTCGGCGTAGCCGCGCCGGAGCGCAGCGACGAGCCACCCCGGCCCCGAGGGCGGAGAGGGGCCTCGACGACGCTCATCGTAGAGCTGCACGGCGCGCAGGACGGCCGTTCTCCCGTAGCCCCGGGCGAGGTCGGCGGCGACGCGCGGCTCGACCCCCCGACGTTGAAGGAGGATGGCGGCGTCTTGCGCTTCGCCTTCGTGTCGCGCATTGCACTCGTGCGCCTGGAGCGTGCCGGAGGCCGATGCAGGAGCTGCGTCGGGAACTCGACTAGCATCCCCATCCTCGTTGCGCAACGCAGCAGCCGCATCGCCGACGATGAGACGCAACGGCTGGGCTTCGGTTGCGCCGCCGGATGCGTGCTGTTCGTTCGTGCGTGATCTGGATGCTTCGTGGTGCTCAGTACTTCGTTGGGGCACCGCGGCCGTCGGTCGGGTGTCCCGACGGTCACGCTCGCCGACCGTCACGTTTTCGGCAGGTCGGTCGCCCGACAGGTCCATGGCGACCTCGTCGGCGTCTGGAGTGGACGCGGACACGCGAGCTTCAGGGTTGAGCGAAGCCTCCTCGTAGATCGTCCAGCGCTTGCCGCGCAGGCAGCCGTCTTCGCCTCGGAGCGTCTCCAAAGCGGCTAATCCGGCTTGTTCGAGCTCGCGCAAGGCGGTCTGGACAGCACGGCGACCGTCGCGCTCGCTCTGGCTCTGGAGGTGCCCGATGCGGAACTCCCAGTCGTCGGGGTAGCTGAGGCAGAGCGCCCACAACCCCCGCGCCTTGAGGCTGAGCGCGCGGGTGCGGAGTGTGGCGGTGGAGAGGACGGTGAACCGCTCCCGCTGGCGCTTGACGCGGACAACGCTCATGGGCACACCCCGGCACGATGCCGCGGAGGCCAGCAGGAGAAGACGGTGGAGGGCATGGGAGCGAGGTGAACTAGTCGTTGCGTCTGTGCGCAAAGCTACGCACTATTGCGTCATTGCGCAACGGTTTCGTATCCTCGGAATAGCGCACACACATTCACCTGCCTGTACCCCTCCTCGTTCTCCTCCCTTGATGTCGATGCCTACTGAACGCCCCCCGCTCGACCCGCGCCGGTTCGCGACGGCGGTGGGGACCGCTCTTGCCCGCCACGATCGCTCCCAGGCGGACCTCGCTCGAGCGGCGGAGGTGGCCCCGTCGTCGGTGTCGCGCTACCTCGCGGGCACGCTGACGCCCTCGCGTGATGTGGCCCAGCGCATCCTCGACGAGCTCGGCCTCGACTGGGACGACGTAGCCTACGCGTCGGCACCGCCGCGTATCTCGGAGCCGTCAAGCACGGCCGATGTGGTGCTGGTCCCGCGCGATGGCTATGCGTCGGGCGCTCGGTCGCTGGAGGAGGGCTACGTGAACGGCTCGCTCCCGACGGCCTATGACGATGAGGACTTGTTCGACCCGTACCCCCGAGCTGAGATGGCGCGGATGACGGGGATGAACCCCGACCTCTTCCGCTCGTGCAGCATCATCGGCGATTCGCTCGTCCCGGAGATCCCGCCCAATAGCCGGGTGGTCTACTTCCCGATTGCTGGGTACGAGGGCGATGGCCTCTACATCCTCCGCATCGACGACGCGCACCTCGTCAAGCGGGTGCAGCAGTTCGCCGATGGCACGCTCCGCCTGATCCCGTTCAACCCGGCGTACGAGCCGGAGACGCTCACGCCGGTGCGTGAGGCCGACACCGACCACACCTACCGAAGTACGACCACGGGCGGCACGTCGGTGATTCGTTTCGTGGGCAAGGTGGTTTATTACCCGAAGGCGGCGTAGCCTCCGCGGTGTGATTGGCACCGCTCGTTTCAGGACAAGGATCGCCTACAAGGCTCTCTCAGAACCGTTCAGGCCACGTTGTTCAGGGAACTGGCGGTCAACCTGTGCCTGGAAGCCAGCATTGGCGAGGCTAGTACAGCCTCGGTGGGCTACACTGTACGGGCAGGTGGAGGGAAAGCAGTGCTAACGCCTACACGCCCACGCCTTGTTCACATCTGCTCCTTATCTTTAGTGCCTCCTGATTTGTCCGGCTGGCGTCGCGAATCCGACCCCCATCGCTGGCCCACTTGCCGATACGCTCCACCGTGCCACCTACCGTTCTCGCCCCAGGGGCACGCGTTGAGATCCGCGACGCCGAGTGGATCGTCCGCCGTGTGGACCGCGCCTCCCACGGCGGCCAACTCCTCCGCGTCGTCGGCGTCTCCGAGCTCGTCCGCGACCACGAGGCCGCCTTCCTCACTGCGCTCGAGCCTGGCCTCCGCGTCCTCGATCCGGCGGAGACCGAACTCGTGCCCGATGGCTCCCCGCGTTACCGCGACGCCCGCCTCTACCTCGAGGCGCTCCGGCGCCAGACCCCGCCGACGGGCTCCGCGCTAGCGCTCGGCCACCGCGCGGCTATGGACCACGTCCCGTATCAGCTCAAGCCGGCCCTGCAGGCCCTCGACCAGCCCCGGCAGCGAGTCCTCATCGCGGACGGCGTCGGCCTCGGCAAGACGCTGGAGGCGGGCATCCTGCTCGCCGAGCTGATCCGCCGCGGTCGCGGCAAGCGGATCCTCGTCGTCACGCTCAAGAGCATGCTGACCCAGTTCCAGAAGGAGCTCTGGAGTCGGTTCACAATCCCGCTCACGCGCCTCGACTCGGCCGGCCTCCAGCGCGTCCGCGCCCAGATCCCCGCCGACCAGAACCCGTTCTACTACTACGACAAGGCAATCATCTCGATCGACACGCTCAAACAGGCCGCCGAGTACCGGACCTACATCGAGAACGCCTACTGGGACGTCATTATCGTCGACGAGGCTCACAACGTGGCCGACCGCGGCGGCAGCGGCGGATCGACTTCACTCCGCCACCAGGTTGCGAGCCTCCTCGCGCGCCGCTCCGACAGCCTTGTGCTCCTCTCGGCCACGCCCCACGACGGCCGCCCAGAGTCGTTCGCGAGCCTGATGAACATGCTCGACCCGACGGCCATCGCGGACCCGTCGGACTACACCCGTGACGACATCGACGGCCTCTTCATCCGCCGCTTCAAGCACGACGTGCAAGACGAGGTCCGGGATGCGTTCCAGGAGCGCGACGTGGCTGTCCTCTGGTCCGACGCCTCGGCCGCGGAGGAGGCCGCCTTCGCCACGCTCGCGGGCCTGCACCTCGACCGCCTCGACGGCTCGCGTGGCGGGGCGCACCTCTTCAAGACGACACTCACGAAGGCCCTCTTCTCCAGCCCCGCCGCCTGTCTGGAGACGGTCGAGAACCGGGTCCGGAAGCTCCGCAAGTTCGATGACCCCGATTACGACGACGACATCCGACAGCTAGAGGCCCTCCAGGCAGACCTAGAGCGGATGGAGCCCGACGAGGTCTCCAAGTACCAGCGCCTCTTAGCGCTCCTTCGGGATGCCGAGTACGGCTGGAATCCGACCGATCCCACCAACCGGCTTGTCATCTTTACCGAGCGCGTCCGGACTCTCCGCTTCCTCGACGAGCACCTCCGCGCCGACCTCGGGCTCAAGAAGAACCAGGTACAGACCCTCCATGGGTCCATGAGCGACGTGGACATCCAGGAGATCGTCGAGGACTTTGGCAGGGAGGAGGCCCCGGTCTGCGTCCTCATCGCGAGCGACGTAGCCTCGGAGGGGATCAACCTCCACTACCTCTCGCACCGGCTCGTCCACTTCGACGTGCCGTGGTCGCTGATGGTGTTCCAGCAGCGCAACGGCCGCGTGGACCGGTACGGCCAGAAGCGCGCCCCGCTCATCCGCTACCTCCTCACTCAGAGCACAAACCCCGAGGTAAGCGGCGACGCGCGCATCCTAGAGGTCCTGGTCCGCAAGGACGAGCAGGCTCACCACAACATCGGCGACCCGCTCGAACTCATGGGTGTCTACGACGAGCAGAAAGAGGAGGCCATCGTTGCCGAGGCGATTGCTGCCAACACCTCACCGGAGGCGTTCGAGGCGACGCTTGACCCGGCGCAGCGGCAGGCCGACGTGATGGCGCTCCTACTCGGGACCGCCGAGCCCGAGGCCAACGCCCCCCTCGACGTCGAGCACGCGACCCGAGAGGCCCCCTCGCTCTTCGCCGACGACGTGGCCTACCTAGACGCCGCGCTGGCCGCCATCGGCGAGCGCCACCCGCTCCAGCACGCCGCGCACCCCGACCGGCAGCTCGTCGAACTCACGGCCCCCGACGAGCTGCGCCACCGGCTCCGGCGCCTCCCGCGCGAGGTGCGCCCTGCCAACGACCACTTCGTCCTCTCCACCGACCGCGACGCCGTCCAGCGCGAGATCGAGCGCTGCCGCCAAGACGAGTCCGCCTGGCCCTCGGTGCACTACCTCTGGGACCTCCACCCCGTCATGGAGTGGGCCGCCGACAAGGTTGTCGCCGCCTTCGGCCGTCAGCAGGCCCCCATCATCCAGACGGATCGGCTGGCGCCCGGCGAGACGGTCGTGCTCTTCAGCGGGCTGGTCCCCAACCGGCGGAGCCATCCGCTCGTCAACCCCTGGTTCGGCGTCCGCTTCGTGCGCGGCGAACGGCAGCCCGGCGTCGAGCCCTATGCGGCGCTGCTTGCGCGGACGCGCCTCGACACCGACGCGCCGCCCAACCCCGGGGCCGCTGTGGACACCGACGCGCTAGAGACGCTGCTGCTACCCGCTGTGGAGGCGGCGCACGCCCACATGCGCCAGGAGCGCGACCGGTTCGAGGCCCAGATCAACGAGAAGCTGAGCGCCCACCTCGCCAAGCTGGAGACGCTCCGGGAGAAGCAGGTCGGCCAACTCGAGCTCGACTTCGAGCGCGACGCCCGCCCAGGGGCCGAGCGCCGACGCGACGCCCGCCAGCGCCGCGTCGATCAGATCTTCGACGACTACCTCACCTGGATCGAAGACAGCATGACTACGGAGCCGGAGGCGTACCTCCAGGTCCTCGCTGTTCTCACCCACCGCTAGTCCCCGCTCCCCCATGGTCCTCACGGGCATCACCAACGAGAACGAGTTCTACAGCGCGCACTACCTCCACGAGGTCCTGGACAAGGACCTCAAGGACGTGCTCCAGCGCTGGAAGGAGGAGGCTGACCGCGCCGACGCTGCCGCGCCGCCCAGGCAGATCGCGGCCCTCCGCAAGGACTACTTCGCGCTCCGCGAGGACCTTGCCCGGCTGAAGCCCGCCGACCGCCTCGACCGCCAGCGCGCCTTCACCGACGCCCTCCTCCGCGCCCTCGGCTACACGCCCGCGCCTGCGCTCCGCGACCTCGACGGGGGCGGGCAACTGCCGCTGGCGGCCGAGGTCACGCGTGGCGGGGCTCCGCACGTCTGGGTGTTCGACGCTCTCGACCCGCACGGCGAGGGCACCGACCCGCTCGAACTGACGCTCCACGCGGCGCAGCTCCCTGACGACGAGGCGCGGGCCACCGCGCCGGTCGGCGAGACGTGGACGCAGATCCTCTCCAAGTATGTCGTGGCGCGGAGCGAGCCGCCGCGGTGGGTGCTCCTCGTCTCCGATGCGCAGGTGGTGCTCCTCGACCGGGGCAAGTGGAACGAGAAGCGCGCCCTCCGCTTCGACCTCGCCGAGATCCTCGGCCGCCGCGACCGCGACGCCCGCCGCGCGCTGGCGGCGCTAGCCCACCGCGAGAGCCTCGCCCCGGACGACGGGCTGGCGCTCCTCGACACGCTTGACGAGAACGCCCACAAGCACGCCTTCGCCGTCTCCGAAGACCTCAAGTACGCCCTCCGCGAGTCCATCGAGCTGCTCGGCAACGAGGCCGTGTGGTACCTCCGCGAGCGTCGCAAGAAGGGCGTGTTCTCCGGCGAGGAAAAGCTCGACGCGGGCCAGCTCACCGAGGAGTGCCTGCGGTACATGTACCGCCTCCTCTTTCTGTTCTACATCGAGGCGCGGCCCGAACTCGGCTACGCGCCCATGGACGCGGGGGCCTACCGCGCGGGCTACAGCCTCGAAGCCCTCCGCGAACTGGAGATCGTCCCCCTCACGACCGACGAGGCCCGCGAGGGCTTCTTCCTCCACCTCTCGCTCCAGCGGCTCTTCGCGCTCGTCTACGGCGGCTTCCCCGGCGAGACCGGCGACGGCCACCAACTCGACCTCGGCGTGCCGGAGGCGCCCGGCCACCACGCCTTCCGCATCGCCCCGCTCAAGAGCCACCTCTTCGACCCGCAGCGGACGCCGCTCCTGAGCCGCGTCAAGTTTCGCAACCACGTGCTCCAGCGGGTCCTCGAACTGATGTCGCTCTCGGCCCCCGCCAAAAAGAGGAAGCGCGGGCGCATCTCCTACGCCCAACTCGGCATCAACCAGCTCGGCGCGGTCTACGAGGCGCTGCTCTCCTACCGCGGGTTCTTCGCCGAGGAGGTGCTCTTCGAGGTGAAGCCCGCCAAGGACAAGACTACCGGCCGCGAGCGGATGCTCGGCCAGGCCTACTTCGTCCCCGAGCGCGACCTCCACAAGTACAGCACCTCGGGAAAAACCGACGAGCGCGTCCTCGACGAGCGCGGGGCCTGGAAGCGCCACGAGAAGGGCACCTTCATCTACCGCCTCGCTGGCCGCGACCGCGAGCAGTCGGCGTCCTATTACACGCCGGAGGTCCTCACGCAGTGCCTCGTCAAGTACGCCCTCCAGGAACTCATCGGCGACGACGAGGCGGGCACCCCGGCCGACGAGATCCTCCGCCTCACCGTCTGCGAGCCCGCGATGGGCTCGGCGGCCTTCCTCAATGAGGCCATCGCGCAGCTCGCCGACGCCTACCTCCGCCGCAAGCAGCGCGAGATCGGAGAGGCCCTCGCCCCGGACGACTACGCCCGCGAGCGCCAGCGCGTCAAGATGCTCCTCGCCGACAACAACGTGTTTGGTGTGGACCTCAACCCCGTGGCGGTGGAGCTGGCCGAGGTCTCGCTCTGGCTCGGCTCCATCTACGGCGACGACGCGGACGCCCGCACCACCGCGCCGTTCGTCCCCTGGTTCGGCCTCCAACTCACCACGGGCAACTCGCTCGTGGGGGCGCGCCGCCAGGTCTTCGACGCCGAACTCCTCGGCAAGCGGAAGCGCGGCGAGCCGACGTGGAAGAGCGCCGTGCCCGCCCGCGTGCCCCTTGGCGAGGCGCGGCCCGAGGGCGCTGTCTACCACTTCCTCGTCCCTGACGACGGCATGGCAGCCTACACCGACAAGGCGGTCAAGCAGATGGCCCCGGACGAGCTCCAGGCCATCAAGACCTGGCGCAAGGCGTTCACGAAGCCGTTCGACGCGGACGACCTGCGCACCCTCCAGCGCCTCTCGCGCCAGATAGACAAGCTCTGGGACCAGCACGCCGACGACCTCCGCCGCATCCGCGCCCGCACCACCGATCCGCTCCGCGTCTACGGCCAGCCCGCCCCCGCCGACGATCGCCCACCCACCACCACCCGCTTCAAGGACAGTGTCCTCCAGCAGGAGCTCCACTCCGAGCGCGTCCGCAACGCCAGCGCCTACCGCCGCCTCAAGCTGGCCCAGGACTACTGGTGCGCCCTGTGGTTCTGGCCCATCGAGCAGCACGCGCTCCTGCCCACCCGCGACGAGGCGCTCCTCGAACTGGAGCTCGTCCTCGACGGCGGCTTCGCCCCGGCCCCTACGCCCGGCGAGCAGAAGAGCCTCTTCCCAGACACCATGCCCGAGCAGCTCGCGCTCGAGCTCCGCGACCGCTTCGGGTTCGTGGACGTGGATGCCCTCTGCGAGAAGCGGCCCCGCCTCGGCCTCGTGCGCGACCTCGCCGCGCGCTACCGGTTCCTCCATTGGGAACTGGAATACGCCGACCTCTTCGCCGACCGCGGCGGGTTCGACCTCGTGCTCGGCAACCCGCCGTGGGTCAAGTTGGCATGGGATGACGGCGCGTTCATGAGCGACTACGAGCCGCTCTTTGCCATCCGAACCTACCGTGCAGCGAAGCTCACCACACTCCGCGAGGAGACCGTACGAGCGCACGGCATCCGGGAAGAGTATTTCACGGCGTTCGAGCAGGCTGAGGGGACGCAGAACTTCCTCAACGCACTCCAGAACTACGCCCTCTTGAAGGGACAGCAGACGAACTTGTACAAGTGCTTTCTGCCGCTGGCTTGGTATGTAGCAAGAGAAAGCGGCGTTTCCTCGTATCTCCATCCCGAAGGCATATACGACGACGCGAATGGGGGACCACTCCGTGAAGAGGTGTACCCTCGGCTCCGGGGACATTTTCAGTTCTGGAATGCACTCTTGCTGTTTCCAATACAGGATCAGCGACGGTTCAGCATCAACGTCTACGCGAATGATGCGCAGGAGGAGGTCCAGTTCAACCATATCGCTAACCTCTTCAGCCCGCCAACCATCGATGCCAGCTTCGAGAGCGATGGTGCCGGGCCAGTTCCTGGCATTAAGAATGACGAGAACACGTGGAACCTCTCGGGCCACGCAAAGCGGATCGTCCACGTCAATCCCGAGGAACTGCGCCTGTTTGCGGGGCTCTATGATGATGAGAGCACACCAACCCTCCACGCCCGCCTTCCTGCTGTTCACTCGGAGCAAATCGTCAGCGTGCTTCGGAAGTTTGCAGAAGTACCCCAGACGCTCTCAGCTATCCGAACTCGGTTTGTTGGGACGGGGATGTGGCACGAGGCCAATACGGAACGCGATGGTCTTATCGCCCCAGACCGTAGGTTCGCTGAGGAACCCTGGGAACTAATCCTCTCAGGTCCCCACACCTACGTCGGCGGTTCGCTCTACAAAACGCCGCGGTCGTCCGGTGGCAAAGCCGACTACGATCCGATAGACTTGACAGACATCCCGGACGACTACTTACCTCGGACCATCCAGGCTCCGGCGGCTCCATACGAGGACTACTTTGCCCGAACAGCCGAAGCCCCCTGGACCAGGGAGTCCGCTGCTCAACAGTTTCGGTGGGTCGGGCGCAAGATGCTCCCTCCGTCGGGTGAGCGGACGCTTACTTCGGGCATTCTCCCCCCTGAGGTAGGCCACCTCGATGCCTGCCTCAGCGCTGCCTTCCGAGACACATACGTACTCGTGTGGCTGGCTGGCTTTGCGGCTTCCGTACCGGCTGACTTCTTCGTCAAGGTTACCGGCCGCTCCAATCTCAGGGAGGACTTGCTGGAGGCCTTCCCAATGCCCGACCCAAACGTGAAGTCTGAGGTAGCTGTGCGGACGCTAATGCTCAACTGCCTCACGACGCACTACGCCGACCTCTGGGCGGACCGCTGGCAGGACGCCTTCCGCGACGACGCCTGGGCGAGCGACGACCCCCGCCTCCCCGCCGACCACTTCCGCCAGCTCACGCCCGCCTGGCACCGCCACTGCGCGCTCCGCAGCGACTACGCCCGCCGCCAGGCCCTCGTCGAGCTCGACGTGCTCGCCGCCCGTGCGCTCGGGCTCACGCTGGAGGAGCTGCAGACCATCTACCGCGTCCAGTTCCCCGTCCTCCGCCACTACGACCGCAACACGTTCTACGACACGCGCGGCCGGATTGTCTACACCAAGAGCAAGGGGCTCACGGGCGTCGGGCTGCCCACCAAGAAGCGGAGCAAGGACCGCCAGGACGAGATCACCTACGGCGTCCACGCCCCTGATCGGGACGAGGCCGAGACGCTGCTCGGCTGGGAGGACGTGCAGGACCTCCGCGCGGGCACTGTCACGAAGACGTTCTGGGACGACACGCTGCCGGGCGGCCCCCGCCGCCGGACGGTCACCTACCATGCCCCCTTCACCGGCGCCGACCGCGAGGCCGACTACGCCACTGCGTGGGCGCACTTCACCGCGCGCATCCCCGCGGGGGAGGAGGCTGTCACGTAGTCGTCACTCCTGTGCTCGATATTCTCTGTAAGGCCACACATGCTACCCATGCCTTCAGAACGCCCCCCTATCTACACAATCGGCTACGGATCGCGTCCAATCGAGGCGTTTCTAAACGTGCTGGAGCGGTATAGCATCCGCTATCTACTCGACGTCCGGTCTTCACCGTCATCCCGTTTCAACAAGGATTACAACAAAGGGGATCTCCAGCACCATCTGTACTATAGTGGCATCAAGTACGGCTTCTTTGGTGACCTCATGGGCGGTCGTCCTGACGATCCATCATGTTACTACCCCAACGGACAGGTCGACTATGATGCGTGCCGCAGGAGTGCCCCGTTTCTCCACGGGATGTCCCGCCTCCGCAAGGCTTACGAGGGCGGCCACCCTGTCGTGCTGATGTGCAGCGAAGGTCGCCCGGAGGATTGCCACCGGAGCAAGATGATCGGGGTTGCTCTCGACAAAGCCGGTATCCCGGTCCGTCACATCGACACGGCCGGCCGGCTCCGCACCCAGAACGAGATCATCGAGATAGTCACTGGGGGTCAATCCGACATGTTCAAAGACAGCCCGACCACAGGCCTTGCGTCACGCGGCCAGTACCGTCCCTCGCGCTCATGACTCCTGCCCGTCTGTGTCTCGTCACCCTCGGCGTCTATGGCTCGACCGAGGACTCGTTCTTCGGTGCCCTCCAGAACAACGGCGTCGACACGTTCGTCGACGTCCGCCAGCGTCGCGGGCTTCGGGGGAGTAAGTATGCGTATGCCAATAGCACACGCCTTCAGGAGCGCCTCGCTGAGCTCGGCATCCGCTACGTGCACCTAAAGGATCTTGCACCTACGCCCAGCGTCCGCGACCGTCAGAAGGAAGCGGACAAGCGAACGGGTGTCGCCAAGCGGGATCGTGACCGCCTCGGTGATGCGTTCGTCGAGGCCTATCGCTCCGAGGTGCTGGAGCCCTACGACCTCGCCGCGTTTTTCGAGGTACTTCCGGACGACACACGGGTCGCTGCGCTTTTCTGTGTCGAGCGCGCGCCCGCCGCCTGTCATCGCTCTCTGCTGGCTGAGGCCTTAAGAGAGAAATATGACCTCGAGGTTGATCACGTGGACACGGCGACTGAATAGCTGACATACGTGCACATGTATTCGGCTCCGCTGGCGTATCCTAATGGCCTAGCAACCCATTAGATCTAGCGTCTCTTCGCCATGGCTACCGATGTCTTGATCGTTTCCCGCACCCGTATGTCCGATGGTCCCTGCGTCGGGGGAATCGAATGGGACACAACCCGCAGCGTCCGGCTGATCCGTAAAGGGAGTCGGGACTGGGGCTGGAACGCTCCGTTCCAGCCCGGTCAGGTCTGGTCGCTGACATACACCCCTCATGAGGACCCTACGCTACCTCACGTCGAAGACGTAATGGTAACAGGAGTTGAGCACCGTCGAGATCTTGCTCCGAATGAGCTCCAGGGTGAGCTCCTAGAGCGCCGAGATGATTTCATCGCGGACGGGCGATGGTGGGAGGGCGAACCCCAAGCCCTTTTTCAGGGCTCAATTCGATTCACGGGGAACCACTCTGGCTACATCCAGCACCCTCCGCCAGACCTGCCGAGCGTGAGCACTGGATTTTGGGTTCCCGACGTAGACCTACATCGTGAAGACGAAGGCACAAGGGTTCGGTTTACGTACCAGCAGGGCTCGAATGCCGCCAAATTCACGTTCAAGGGTGACATAGAGCCTCCGGATCACATCGAAGCTGGCACGTTGTGCCGAGTATCGCTGGCAAGGTGGTGGGATAATAACGGCGAGTTCCCTGAGCGTTGCTATGTGCAACTGTCGGGGGTGTATCTCTAGTCTATGACCCCGTCCGTCCTCGCGCGCCAGATCGAGCGGAGCCTCACCGGCTATCTCGACGCCTCCTACGCCATCACCACGCCGTCCTTCGACGGCCTCGTGACCGACCTCGCCGAGACGCCCGGTGCCGTCTTCAAGGGGCCCTACCTCGGCCTGAGCCTCCCGTTCCTCCGCGTGGAGAGCGACGCCGAGCCGTTCGAGCACGTCCACCTTGGCTTCCGGCCGTATCGCCACCAACGCCGCGCCTTCGACCGCCTCGGCGGCGATGCGCCGCAGTCCACGCTCGTCGCTACGGGCACGGGCTCGGGTAAGACGGAGAGCTTCCTGCTGCCCATCCTGGACTGGTGCGCGCGCCACCGGGGCGAGGGCGTCAAGGCGATTTTGCTCTACCCGATGAACGCGCTCGCCACCGACCAGGCGCAGCGCGTGGCCGCGCTCATCCACGGCAACGACGCGCTCCGGGGCCGCGTCCGCGCCGGGCTCTACGTCGGCCAGCGTGAGGCGCAGCCCCGCCAGCAGATGGCCCCCGACGGCGTCATCACGGACCGCGAGACCCTACGGCTCGACCCGCCGGACCTCCTGCTCACCAACTACAAGATGCTGGACTACCTGCTGGTCCGGCCGCGCGACGCCACGCTCTGGCGCCACAACACCCCCGACACGCTCCGCTTCCTCGTCGTCGACGAGCTCCACACCTTCGACGGGGCACAGGCCACCGACCTCGCCTGCCTCATCCGTCGCCTGAAGGACCGCCTGAAGACGCCCGAGGGCGGCCTCACCTGCGTCGGCACCTCCGCCACCCTCGGCGGCGACCCAGCGGTCGGCGACGCCCCTGGGACGGAGCTGTTCGACTACGCCGACCGCGTCTTCGGCGAGGCGTTCGACCGGCCCGACGCGCTCGTGGTCGAGGAACGCGAGTCCGTCGCTGACTTCATCGGCGCAGCGCTCGTCCGCCACGCCGGGCTCCCGCCCGCAGCGGAGTGGGGCCGCCTCGACCCCGGCCGGTTCGACACACCGACGGCGTTCGTCCACGACCAAGCCCGTCTGTGGCTCGGCCTCGACCCGCCCGCCTCTGACGACCCGGCGGGTAGCAACGCGTGGGCCGTCGCGCTCGGCGCGGCGCTCAAGAGCCACGCGCTCTTTCAGAACCTGCTCAAGGTCCTCGGCGGGCGGCCGCGCTCGTACGACGCGCTCCTCGCGGCGCTCGGCCCCGTCACGCCCGGCCTCGCCGACGCCGCGCCCGCCGACCAGCGCCGCCTCCTGGATAGCCTCGTCGCGCTCGTCGCCGCGGCTCGCACCTGGCGCGATGCGCCCTCCGAGACGCGGCTCGCCGGGCGGACGGAGCCGTTCGTGCAGGTCCGGCAGGACCTCTGGCTCCGCGAGTGGCGCCGCATGGTCGCCTCGGTCGCCGCGGCACCGCAGCTCGCCTTCCACGACGACCTCACCGGCGTCGACGACCCGCACCTCCCGGTCGTCCACTGCCGCGACTGCGGGCTCTCCGGCTGGGGCGCTGTCCTGCCCCCCGGTAGCCGCGTCCTCGACCCCGACCTGCAGGCCTTCTACCAGGCGTTCTTCGCCTACGGCCCCACGACCCGGTTCGTCTTCCCCGTCCCCGAGGCGGATCTCGGCCACACCCCCGACCGCGACGAGGTAGTCGACCTATGCCCGTCGTGCCTCCAACTGCTGTCACGGGAGGGCGCGTGCCCCGGGGGCTGCGAAGGCCCACCGCCGTTCCGCGTCCTCGTCCAAAACACCGTCCGCAAGGTCACCCTGCCGTCGGGCGCAACGGCCAACCGCACCACGCACGACTGCCCGCACTGCGGCGCGCGCAACGGGCTCACCATCCTCGGATCCCGCGCGGCCAGCCTGGGGAGCGTCGCCATCGGACAGGCCTTCGCTTCGCCATTCAACGACGACAAGAAGCTACTCGCCTTCTCGGACTCGGTCCAGGACGCCTCCCACCGGGCGGGCTTCTTCGGTGCGCGGACGTACGCCTTCAATCTACGCCGCGCCCTGTACGCTGTCGCGGAGCGGGTGGGGGAGGGGACGCCGCTGCCCGAGCTCGAAGCTGCGTTCGTGTCCCACTGGCGGGCGACGCTCTCGTCCGAAGCCTACGTCGCCACGTTCCTTGCGCCTGACATGGCGTGGCTGCGTGACTACGAGGCCCTCCTCGCTACGGGCACGCTGCCCGCCGGGTCCGACCTCCCCGCGCTCGTCGACCGCCGCCTCGCGTGGGAGGTAATGAAGGAGGTCGGTTACCACGCCCGCATCGGGCGGACGCTGGAGCGCGCGGGCGTCGCGCTCGTCCACCCGGACCGCGACCGGCTCACGGCGGCCGTCGGCGCGCTGCTCCCGCGTCTCCAGAACGAGCTTGGCGCGCTCCGCGACCTGGACGCGCCCCGCCTCCGACGCTTCCTCCTCGGCCTGCTCGCGCGCCTCCGCACGCAGGGCGCCCTTCTGCACCCACTCCTCGATCGCTACGTCCAGGACGGCGGCAACACGTACTTCCTCAACAAGGACATCGCGCTCCCCAGCCTCGGGCCGAACACCCGCGCGCCCGCGTTCCTCTCGACGCACCCGGGCAAGGAGCGGCGCTTCGACGCGCTCGCCTCGGCGGCGCGGCCTACGTGGACCCAGGCGTGGGCGGTCAAGTGCTTCGGCGACCTCAGCCCGCTCGTTGAGGCGCAGACCCTCGACCTCTACGGCATCGCCCTGGCGGCACTCGTGCGCGCCGACCTCCTCGACGTGCGCCACGGGGGGGCGCTCATCAGAGGCGCCGCCGAGCCCCCTGTGTGGGGCCTGCGCCCCGACGCGCTGCACCTCACCCTCGCCGTCGATCGCCTGCGCTGCGACGCGTGTGGACACCGCGCCTCGGCGCCTGCCGCCGACCGCGTCGACTGGGTTGGTCTCCCGTGCAGTCGCGCGTCCTGCGCGGGGCACTACGCCGTCGACCCGTCCGGTGGCGACTACTACGCCCGCCTCTACACCCACGGCGACCTCCGCCGCGTCGTCGCCCGCGAGCACACCGGCCTGCTGGAGCGCGACGACCGCGAGGCGCTGGAGCAGGCCTTCGTCCGCGACGACCGCCCCTGGGCCCCGAACCTCCTCTCGTGCACGCCGACGCTGGAGATGGGCATCGACATTGGGGACCTCTCGACGGTGCTCCTGGCCTCGGTCCCACCCGCCCAGGCCAACTACCTCCAGCGCGTCGGCCGCGCAGGCCGCCGCGACGGCAACGCCCTCACGGTCACCATCGCGCAGGGGCAGCCGCACGATCTCTACTTCTTCGAGGACCCCCTGGAGATGCTTGCGGGCGCCGTGGCGCCGCCAGGCATCTACCTCCGCGCAGCAGCCGTCCTGGAGCGCCAGCTCGCCGCCTTCGCCTTCGACAACTGGGTGGCCTCGGGCATCTCGCCCGCCGCGCTCCCGGCCCGCCTCGCGGACGTGCTCAAGAACCTCGACGAGGATAAAGCCACCGCCTTCCCGTTTTCGTTCCTCGGCTTCGTCAACGAGCACCACGAGAGCCTCACCGAGCGGTTCGTCGCGCTCTTCGCCGCCGACAGCCTCGACACTGAAACCGTGGCGCACCTGCAGGGCTTCCTCGCGGGCGCGTCGGCCCACGACCGCCAGTCGCTGAGCTACCGGCTCACGGAGGGCTTGGGTGCTGCGGAGAAGGAGCGCCGCGATCTCCGCCGCCGCCTCACGTCGCTCCGGGCTGCGGAGCGGGCACTCGCTGAGGAGGTCGAGCAGGGCGTTCGGCCCGAAGACGACCTAAAGGAGGTCCGGCGCGAGCGCTGGACGGTCCAGAAGACCATCCAGGCGCTCGAAGGCCGAGACACGCTCGAAGTCCTGACCGCGGAGGGCCTGCTGCCCAACTACGCCTTCCCGCAGGCGGGCGTCCGTCTCCGCTCGGTCCTGCTCCGGGGTCAGGGCCAGGAGCCCCTCGTCTACGAGTACGAGCGGCCCGCTGCCGCGGCACTCTCGGAGCTGGCCCCCGGCAACGCGTTCTACGCTAACGGCCGCGCCGTCGAGGTGTCCGAGGTCGACCTCGCCGCCTCCCACGTCGAGGCGTGGCGGTTCTGCGACCGCTGCTCCTTCTCGGAGCCCGCCCGATCGACGGGCACGGCGCCCACGTGCCCCCGGTGCGGAAGCGACGGCTGGGCCGACGCGGGCCAGGTCCATGCCCTCGTCCGCATGCGGACGCTCCAGGCGGCCACCTCGGACCGCCGGAGCCGCACACTCGACAAACAAGACGAGCGGCGGTCGACCCCCGCTCACCGCGACCTCCTCGTCGACGTGGACCCCGCCGACGTGGACTTCGCCTATCACCTGGAGGATGCGCTTCCCTTCGGGCTCGAATACGTCCGGCGAGCGCGTTTCCAAGAGCTCAACGGAGGCCCTCGCGGACGCAACGCCCACGAGACAACGATCGCGGGCGTCGAGGCGGCGCGGCCCGGCTTCGCCCTCTGCACCCGCTGCGGGCGCTCCGCGCCGCCGGGCTCTCAACTCACGCATTCCGTACTCTGCCCGGTTGCCCAGGACGAGACCCAGGCGGCCACGCATGTCCGTCCGGTGTTCTTCTACCACGCGTTCGAGTCCGAAGCGGTCCGCTTCCTCCTCCCCGTCGCCGACGACGCGGACTCGGAGCGGACGCTCGCCTCCGTCGTCGCGGCCATCGAACTCGGTCTCCGCCGTCGCTTCGGCGGCCGGATCGATCACCTCCGGACGACCGTGCAGGACGAGCCCGTGCCCGGCACCTCCGTCCGCAAACGCTACCTCGTCCTCTACGACACCGTCCCAGGAGGGACGGGCTATCTCAAGGAGCTCACGCGCGACCGCGACCAGGTCCTCGACGTACTCCAGCGCGCCCTCGATGCGCTCGACACGTGCGTGTGTGCGGGCGACCCTGAGCGCGAGGCGTGCTACCGGTGCCTGCTCCAGTACCGCAACCGGTTCGACCAGACCAAGATCTCGCGGGCGCTCGCCGCGCGCCTGCTCCGCGGCGTGCTGAACCGCAAGGACGACCTCAACGCCGTAGACGGCCTCCGGCGCGTCGGCGGCGAGCGCGTGTTCGATAGCACCCTCGAGGCGAAGTTCATCCGCGCTCTGGAGGCGCCCAGCGCCTCGCCGCCGCGCACGTTGATCCCGAGCCTGGTGCACCGCTCTCCGGGCCACGCCCTCACCCTCGGCGAACACACAGTCGGCGAACGCACCTGGCTGGTTCAGCCTCAGGTCTCGCTCGGGCCGGACCAGGGCGTCCTGATCCCCTCCAAGGCAGACTTCGTCCTCTACCCCCGGCGTGCCGAGCCGGGCGTCCTGCCCATCGCAGTCTTTACCGACGGCCTCGCCTTCCACAAGCATCGGGTTGGGCTGGACTCCGCACAGCGCATGGCTCTCTTGCGGAGCGGCCGCTACCACGTCTGGTCGCTCACCTACGACGACGTGCAGCACGTGCTCCAGGGTACCCCGCCTCCCGCGCACCACCCGCTCTTGGCGCCTCAGGCTGCCCTGCCAAAGTCCGCGCTCTGGTCCCAGCTCCTCGCAAGCTATCCGGACCTCAAGCCGCTGGCCCGCCTCGCCACGGCGGGTCCGTTCGACGCCCTCGTCCGCTACCTCGCGGCACCTGCGCCTGCCCTCTGGGCCCGCTTTGGGGTGCTTCAGGCCGTCGTCCACGCCGACCCCACGGCCTACAGCACGCCCGAGGCGCGCGCGGCCTGGGTGGACTCCGCATCCGCCACACTGCCGGAGCCGTGGCACGCCGTGGCCATTGAGGCGGAACGGCAGGGCTGGCTCCTCGGCGAAAATGCATGGGACGGCGGACGGGTCAAAGTCTGGACGGCCGTCCGCCCAGATGCCCTCGCCTCCCTCAACCCAGACGGAGTACGTCTCGCGGTCTGGCTCGACGACACCGACCTCGACCGAACCCATCGGGCTCTGTGGGGGGGCACCCTCGCAGCGTATACGCTCCTCCAGTTTGTGCCCGGCGTCGCGCTTTTCACGGCGTCCGGCCGAGACCAGGCGCTCTACGACCTCGTCGGCACCCCACCGGAGCCGCGGCACGAAGAGAGCCCGTGGGACGAGGTGGCCGACCTCGTCGCTCCGGCTCTCCGTGACCTGGTCGCCGAGCTCGCGGCAGCCGAGCTCCCCATCCCTGAGCCCGGCCTCGACCTACCCGATGACTCAGGTCGTGTCCAGGTGACCGCCGAACTCGTGTGGAAGGAGGCATGCATCGCGGTTCTCTCGGACGCGGATCTCTCGCCGCGCCCGGCTCTCGCTCCCTCGTGGACCCTCCTCGGTGCCTCCGAAGCCACGGCTCCCGCCCTCGCCGCCCTCCTCGCTCAGCGCCCGCCCTTCTCGTGACGATCTCTATCTCCCAAGACTTCCTGGAGGCGTTTTCCAACCTCCCGCGCGCGCAGCAGAAGAAGGCCCGCGCCTTCATCGAGAAGTTCCGCGAGAACCCCACCTCGCCCGGCATCAACTACGAGACCATCAACGGTGCGAGCGATCCCAACCTCCGCTCCGTCCGCATCGACCAGACCTACCGAGGGATCGTCCTCAAGCCGGACAGCGGGGACGTCTACGTGCTCCTCTGGGTCGACCACCACGACGATGCCTATCAGTGGGCCGCCAACAAGCGCGTCGCCGTGCACCCGGACACCGGCGTCCTCCAGATCGTACCGGCCTCTGAGAACGATGCACCGACGCTTGCCCAGGAGGACAGTCCAGAGCCGAAGGCCCCCGCCCGCGAGGGCCTCTTCCGTGACCTTCGTGACCGCGACCTCCTCCGCTTCGGGCTCCCCGATGTCCTGATTCCGGTCGTCCGCAACGTCGGGACCGACGAGGACCTCGACCGGCTAGCCCCTCACCTTCCAGAGGAGGCGGGCGAGGCGCTCTACATGATCGCGGCGGGATACTCGCTTGAGGAGGTCGATCGCGAGTTCGCCTGGCGCGCGAGCCAGGAGCCCGTGGACACAGACGACTTCGCCGCCGCGCTGCGCCGGCCCGATTCGCAGAGGCGGTTCGCCACTGTCGACGGGGAGGAAGAGCTAGCGGAGATGCTCAACGCACCCCTCAAACACTGGCGCGTCTTCCTCCACCCCTCGCAGCGCTCGCTCGTCACCATCAACGCCAACGGCCCCGTGCGTGTCCTCGGCGGCGCTGGGACCGGGAAGACCGTCGTTGCGATGCACCGCGCGCGATGGCTCGTCGAGAACGTTCTAGCAGGCGTTCGGGAGCAGGTCCTCTTCACCACCTTCACCCGCAACCTCGCCGCCGACATCAGCGCCAACCTCGCGCTGCTGTGCCCAACCGAAGTCTTAGCCCGCATCGAGGTGACTCACCTCGACGGGTGGCTCAGCGGGTACCTCCGAACCCAGTCGTACGTCTACGACATCGACTACACCGGTACCCGGACCAGGCCACTGTGGGAGGAGGCAACTGCCAAGGCTCCCGAGGGCGTCTCGGCGTCGTTTCTCCGGGACGAGTGGGAGGACACCATCGTGCCCCAGGAGGTCGAGAGCCTCACCGACTATCTACGTGCGGCTCGCCGTGGACGGGGGACCCCCTTGTCCCGGCGCGACCGGAAGGCGCTCTGGCCCGTCTTCGAAGAGTACCGTACGCTCCTCGACGAGCACCACCTGCGCGAGCCTGCCCTCGCTATGCAGGACGCCCGCGCCCTTCTCCAGTACGACGACGTGCTCCCGTATCGCTGCATCGTTGTTGACGAAGCCCAGGACTTCGGCGCCAGTGCGTTTCGCCTCCTCCGTGCTATGGTCCCCCCCGCGCCGCACGACCTGTTCATTGTTGGGGATGCCCACCAGCGCATCTATGCGTCGCCGGTGGTCCTCGGCCACTGCGGCATCGACATCGTCGGCCGGGGCCGGAAGCTTCGGGTCAACTACCGCACGACAGAGCAGACGCGGCGATGGGCTGTAGCGCTGCTCGACGGTGTCCCGGTTGACGACCTCGATGGAGGCCAGGATTCCCAGCGCGGTTACCGGTCGCTCGTCCAGGGCACGACTCCCACGGTAACGCCTTACGACTCGTTCGCTGCTGAGGTTGAGGCCATCGTTGACTTCACCAGGGCACTCAACCCCGCCAAGCTGGCGTCAACCTGCCTTGTCGCCCGCACAGGGCGCCTGGTCAGCCAGTACGAGGGGGCTCTTCGCGCGCGTGGCGTGGATACGCACCTCGTCGAGACCGATCAGGCGGAGGACCGCTCTGCGCCGGGCCTACGCCTTGCCACTATGCACCGAGTCAAGGGCCTGGAGTTTGATCGGGTTCTCATCGTCGCTGTCAACGATGATGTCGTCCCGAATCCTATTGCCCTTACCGGTCCAGCGGACGACGCCGGTCGCGCAAGCGCCGAAGCGCGGGAACGGGCTCTGCTGCACGTCGCCGCCACCCGGGCGCGCCGTTCTGTCACCGTATCGTCCAACGCCGCACCAAGCCGCTTTCTCTAGGCACCAGACTTTCTTCGGTGTTAAGCATGCCGATCTTGACGGGTTGCAAGAGCAGGTGCTCCATCTGCAGCCCCGTCCCCTGATGCCCGCCATTCTCCCGATGTTCTCCAAAGCCGTGTTGCGCCGGGTAGCCGCGGGATCGTGCTCACGACCAACTCAGGCGCCCGCGCTGGTCCGGCCTTTCCTATCGCGGAGTACATGAGCTCGACCCGCCCAGGCGCAAACCCGCGCGCCTCGTAGAGCGCGGCGATGGCGTCGGCGTCGTCATAGGAGAGCAGCAGCGGCACCCCCTGGTCCCGCAACCTGGCCACGCCGTCGGCCAACCGCTCGTGCGCGGCCGCGTCGAAGTGGTGCCGGTAGAGTCGGTCGGCCTTGCGGTAAAACGGGGGGTCGAGGTAGACGAAGAGCTCCTCAGGCGTGGTGGCGAGCGCCTGGGCTACGGCGAGCGTGGCGGCCCAGTCGCCCTCGTGGACCAACGCAACGCGGTCGGCCAGCGCGGCGGCCTGCCGGATTCGTTGGGCAAGGCGTGCCTTGGGGAAGCGACACCCGATCCCGTACGCCGAGGCCTGCGCCTTGCCACCAATCGGCCCGGCGGTGTCGGCGAGGATGCCGGAAAAGCTCGTGCGGTTGAGATAGAAACACTTGAGCGCCTTGCCCCGGTCGGAGCGGGGGTGGTAGGCCCGCATCCGCTCCCACGCGGCCACGCTGACGTCGGCCCGCTCCATGTCGCGGATGAGCCGCTCGGGGTCGCTGAAAACGACCCGCCAAAAGGCAGCCACGAGAGGGTCCCGCTCGCCGAGCACCGCGCGCTCGACGAGCCCGTCGTTGAGGAGCTGGAGCGCCACGGACGCGCCCCCGGCGAAAGGCTCGACGTAGACCGCCGGACGCTGCCCGTTCAGCCGTAGCGCCTCGGCGACGTACCCCACTAGCCGCCGCTTGCCACCGGGGTAGCGAAGCGGCGAGAGGATCGAGGCAGTCGTGCGGATAAGTGGGTGGGTCATGGTCGCAAGCTAAGCGGCGAACCCCTTCCAGTGGAGGTGGAGGTCGACGGCCTGCCCCGCATCCCCATCGCCGCCAAACGACCACGGCAGGGTGAGCGACCCGTCGTCGCAGTAGTCCCGAAACTCCTTGAGCATGACGGCCTCCATGAGCACGGCCCTGTCCGACGGGACGGCGTCAAGCACAGGGTCGGAGCAGAGCACGACGAGCTTGCGCTCGGCCCGCGTCGCGGCGACGTTGAAGCGCGCCTGCGAGAGCAGAAAGTCGGCCTCGGCGTCGGCGTACTCGGCGTCGGCCACGCCGTAGCTGACGACGATCACTTGCCGCTGCTTCCCTTGGAGCTTCTCGACGGTGTCGACCAGCACCATGGGTGGCCCGCTACCTCGTCCGGTGTCGTCGAACCCGTAGCCGCGCAGCGTGTGGCGGATGGCGGCGTTCTGCGCCCGGTGCGGCGCGAGGACGGCCACGCCGCGCGCCGCGAACGCGGCAGGGGTGTACGGGGCCCCCGTCTCGGGGTCGATGAGCCGTGCGGCGAGCCAGGCGACCATCTCGGCCGCGAGGGCGGCTTCGAGGTCGTTGCGGGCGGTGTAGCTCCGCGGCGGGCGGTAGCGGGCGAGCACGGCCGCGCGGTCGGGGCGGAGCAGGTGGGTCAGGAGCGCCTCGCCGGTGGCGGGCGGCTCCAGTGCCGCGCGCTGGTCAGGGAAGTGGGCCTCGTAGGTGCCGTAGATCACCGCTCGCGGGTAGGCGGTGAGCGGCTCGTTCATGCGGTAGTTGCGCGTGAGCTGGTGCAGCACGCGCGACTCGCGCCCCTGATCCTCGGCGTGGTGCCGCGCGAAGGCGAAGACGGAGGAGAGCAGCCGCTTGTGCTCCTCGGGGTAGCTCCCGTGCACGATGGGCGGCAACTGCTTGTCGTCGCCGGTGAGCACGAGGTTGGCGTCGGGCTTGGCCGCGCAGAAGGCGAGCAACGCCTGCGGCACGGTCATCTGCGAGGCTTCGTCGACGAGCACGACGTCGAAGAGCGGCGCCCCGGCGAAGTCCTCGCCGACCTTGAGGGCCTTGTAGAGCGACCACACGGTCCCGCCGACGACGACGCACGGCCGAGGGTCGCCGCCGACTAGGCCACCGAGGTCGCGGGGCTGCACGCGCTCGAGGTCGGGCACTTCGGCGTCAGCTTCGTTCTCACGGCCGAGCTTGCAGAGCCCGAGCGCGTCGGGGCCGAGGCCGTAGGCGTCGGCGACGCTGCGCAGCTCCCGCAGCACGTTGACGACGGCGTGGTGCGTGGAGGCCGTGACGAACACCCGCAGCGGCTGGCCCGCGTGCCCACCCGCGGCGGCCTCGGCGTAGAGCGCGAGCAGCCGCGCGGCGAGGTAGGTCTTGCCGGTGCCGGGTGGGCCCCAGACCAGGGAGAGGGCCTCCTGCGTGATGGCGCGGAGGATATCCCACGAGCGGTCATCGAGGTCGTCGCTCTTCCCGGCGGCGGCCATCCGGCGTCGCAGGGCGTGCTGCGCCCGGTGCACGTTACGGAGGAAGGGCCGGTGCCCCTGGATGGTCCCGGTGCGCAGGAGGTCCGCGACGTGCGCCCCCGACTCCGGGCCGGTGCGGAGCCACGCGAGGGTATCCATGAGCCGCGCGGTCAGGGGGTCGGTGTGGGGCTCGTCAAGGACGAAGGTGCGGTCCGTTCGCCCCCCCTCACGGTCGCCGCCGGGCAGGTCCAAGACGTCCCGAAACTTCTCGGCCTTGTCGGGCCGAAGCGCGATCCGGGGCGGGGCTGCGTCGAGGTCGATCCGCTCGAGGGTCACCTTGTAGTGCTGACCGCGCCACCCAGCCCACTCGGCGAAGAGCGGGCCGTCGACGGTCCGGAGGAGCGCGTCGGGCTCGTCCTCGGGGGTGACGGCGAGGAACCCTTGCCCCTCGCGAAACTTGGCGTCACGCGAGTCCTCGGCGAAGGTGAACCACAGCACGCGGCCGTCGTCTTCGTCGGCGCCAGGCAGGTAGCGCAGCCCCCGGATGCACTCGAACTTGGCCGCGCGCTCCGTGGGCTTGAGCGCGTGGAGGTGCCGCTTCTGAAGCTCGCCAAGGGCGGCCTCGAGGAGGGCAAAGGTCTGGAGCGCCTCGAGGTCGTCGAAGTCGGTGGGGTCGAAGCCGGTGTAGAGCCGGAACGGCTGCTTCCGCAGGAGCAGGACGCCGCGCGCCTCTCGCTTGGCCTCGCCGGGGGGGACTCCAGCGGCCTGGAGGGCCGCGATCTCGGTCGCCCGCGTCGCTTTGTGATCCTGCTTGAGCCGCCGTACCACAGAGTCGGTGGCGCCCAGCTTGCCCCGCACCGTAGCCCGGATCTGGTCGAGCACTTCGGCCGCGGTGTAGGTCCGCTCGCCGGCCTCGAAGCCGCGTCCCTTCCAGACGTCGTGGATGCGCTCGAAGGCGACCTGGTTGGAGTGTGCCCAGCCGAACCCGTAGCGGGGCAGGTACCGCGTCCCGCTCTCTTCCCCGTCGGCGTTGTGGGGGCGGTAGAGCGCGGAGACGGTCTTGAGGTCGTAGAGGTAGGGCGCGGGCAGCGCGACGAGCCGCCGCATCGCATCGGCGGCGACGGTCCCGGGCACGGAGCGGAAGGTGTCGGCGTCGGGCAGCACAGAGTCGGGTGGGAAGAGCCGCACGAGCTTGACGATCTCGCGCTGCAGCGCCCGCTCATCGTCGGTGTCACGCTGGCCGAGGTGCCGCTCGAGCGCGCCCTTGAGCGCGGCCAGGTCGAGCCCGTCGTAGGCGTAGATGTGGAGCGACCGCTGCCGCTGGCGACGCGCCCACCAGCCGAGGTTGGCGGCGTCTTTAAGGGCGTCGCGGCGCTCCCGGGCCTCCCGCTTCTCGGTCGCCACCTGGTCGCGCCAGGCGTAGAAGCGCGCATGTTCCGGGTTTTTGCGGCTCAGCCGTGGGGGCTTCTGCGCCTTGTAGTCCCGCTCGCTGGCGTAGATGTGGAGCGACCGCTGCCGCTGGCGACGCGCCCACCAGCCGAGGTTGGCGGCGTCTTTAAGGGCGTCGCGGCGCTCCCGGGCCTCCCGCTTCTCGGTCGCCACCTGGTCGCGCCAGGCGTAGAAGCGCGCATGTTCCGGGTTTTTGCGGCTCAGCCGTGGGGGCTTCTGCGCCTTGTAGTCCCGCTCGCTGGCACGGGCGGCGTCGTAGGCCTCACAGGCGGTCTGGTAGGCTTCCTCCTCGGGCGTGAGGGCCTCGTCGATGGCCTGGTTGTGCGCGTGCACGCGCTCGAAGAGCCCGTTAACGTCGCGCAGGAATGCGGAGAGGATTCGGGCCTCGCTGTCCGGCTCGTCGGCAACGTACACCTCCTCGGTCCCGATCACGCGCCCGGCCTCGGCGTCCCACCCTTCGTAGGTCTTGAGTCCGAGCGCGAAGACAGTCCCGGTCACGCCGTCCTGCTCGGCCGACACGACCGCGCGGATGTCCTCGAAGGCGGGCACCTCGAGTGTCGTGGCGTCGAGCGGCCGCGGCTCGTCCTCCGCAAGCGCCCGCGCGCAGGCGACGTACCGGGTGAGGTTGACGGCGAGGTCGTGGCCCCGCTCGCGGAGCGCTTCGGCGGCGGCACCCTCGGGGTCGACCCCGGCGAGGGCTGCACAGGTCCCGATCCCGGCCTCGCCCAGCCGCCGCTTGGAGTCCGACGAGATGTAGGGGATGCGCGAGAGGTCGTCGGTGGCGTCGGCCTCGGCCTCGCACGTCTCGACGTACTCGCACACGAGGCATTTGGCGCAGACGTGGTAGTGTGCCTCGGCGGCGGGCGTGGCCAGCAGGCCGGGTACCCGCTTGCGCAGCACGTCCTCAACGGCCCGGCGGTACGGCTCCAGCTCGAACACGACGGGCTCGTCTTCTTTGGTGCGGATCACCCCCCACGCCGTGTCGACCGCGTACCGGTCGGCCAAGCCGAGCGCCGGTAGGATGGCCTCAAGCAGGAAGGAGTAGTAGGCGACCTGCGCGAAGTGTTCGTGCTTGGCCTGGGGGCTGGCTTTGAAGTCCCACACCCGCAGCCGCGCCTTGCCGTCGGCCCACGCCGGACCTTCCCGGTCAAGCTCCCCTCGGTCGTCGTGCCCGTGCACCTCGAGGAGGTCCGGCAGCGCGGGCCGTACCTCCACCCGCTCGGGGTCGAGCCCAAACCGACGGAGGAAGGCCGCGGCAGCGTCCGGGGCCTCCCGCTCGAGGTTGAGTTCGACCTGCGCGATGAACCGCGGCGGGGTGTCGCGGCTCAGCAGCGAGCGGAGCTGACGCGCGCGCACGGGCGCCGGTGCGAACTCCCCGGTCGACTGCTCCTCGGGCGCGTTGTAGTGGATGGCCGCCTCACCGTAGGCCGTCGCCAGCCCCTCGACGCGCGCCTGCTCGAACCGGTCCCCCTCGGCCATGAGCAGCTCGATGCCAGGGCGCGACTGGTTACGGATCCGCTTGGGCACGTCCGCCCCAATCCCGGGCACCTCGCGGTGCGGCGCGGCAACAGCGTCCCACCGAAAGAGCCGGTCGCAACCGTGCTTGAAGTACCGGGCGAGGTTGGAGGCCGTGAGACGGTAGCGCTGCGGTGAGGGCGACATGAGCAGGGCACTTCGGACAATGGGAGAACGACGAAGCTAGACGCCTCAAGTTCAAAGCGCAAACCTATGTGCATAAGATGCGCCTTGCCCCTGCGGTATGGACCCGCGGCGGTACTTTCCCGGGTCCGCGTCGCCCTGTCCTCGACTCCACACCCATGCCAACTGCCGAAGACTTCGAGCGCTGCGCCCATGCCCTCCAGGAGCTTGCCGACCGCTACCACAGCTTCCAGAAAGACCATGCGTCCTTCCTTAACGCGATACACCAGAAGGACGAGGCGGAGCTCCGCCGATATCTCGACGATAATGAGAGCTTGGTCACAAAGAAGGTCGACGGCGAGCTACAAATCAGCCCCGTTGTGTTTCTACGCCGAGTCGTGGTTACGCGCATCTTGGAAGGGCAGCGTGTCACGCTCGACGATCTCGCGGAGTTGGAACGGCGAATCGACGACCGCGACCTCGCGTACTTCGCGGACCTAGCCCCGAACCTGTTGGAGGCCATCGCGCAGCAAAAGGAGCGGAAACGCAGCGCATTCGGGAGTTGGAATGCCTTCACGGAGCTGTTCTATATCGACTACGCCGCCCGCTCAACGGACGTGAAGGACCGCCTGAAGACCATGGCTCGGTTCCTCAAGGAGGTGTTGGCTCTTGACGATGCCGACTTGCACGTGGCTGGTTTCGATCACAACAACGGCTTCGGCACGGACAGGTGCTGGCTTGCGTTCTATCCCCAAAGCGCTGGCAACCACAAGGACGCTATCCAGATCTTCCTCGGGGTCTATGCCGATCGGTTCGAGTACGGGCTCTTGGCAGGAAGCCGCGTGGAGGACCGCGAGGTGCACAGGGCACTCACCCGGCGTCCTAGCCCCGATGTCGACGAGATAGTGGCCACCTTCCGCGCGCTCAAACCCCGCTATATCGAGGCCAACCGCAAACGCCATGTGGCCCCTACCTCCCCGGGTACGACGATATCAGCTCGCGTCCCGTTGAACCTGATCCTCCACGGCCCCCCGGGGACGGGGAAGACGTACTCTGTCCAACGCCGCGCTGTACAGATCATCGAGGGCACCACGGCGGATTTGTCTCCCACCGACGTCCGAGAGAAGTACTGGCAGTACGCCGCCGAGCGCCGCATCGAGTTTGTCACCTTCCACCCGTCGTACTCCTACGAGGAGTTCGTTGAAGGCTTCCGCTACGACCCCGACCTCCAGATTCCGGTCCTGAAGGATGGCCTGCTGAAGCGGATCGTGGAGCGCGCGCTGAACCCGCAAGACGCCGCTGGCAGCCCGGAGGAGGCGCAGATCTGGAAAGTCTCGCTCGGGGGCGCGGGCGACCCGGACGTGTTCGACCGCTGTATGGACCAGGGCGAGATCGCCATCGGGTGGTTCGACGACACCGACCTGACTGGCAAGAGCGAGGAGGAGATCCAAGGCCTCTTTGAGGCCGACGGCCGAGGCGGCGAAACGAACAACATCCGGTCGGTGAACCAGTTCGTCAACGAGATCAAGCGCGGCGACTACGTGGCCATCCTCAAAGACCAGAAGACGATTCGCGCCATCGGGGTCGTGGACAATGTCTATGCCTACCGCGAGGACTACGGCAAGTACCGCCACACCCGCCCCGTGACCTGGCTGGACCGGCGCGACCACGACATCTACGAGATGAACGGCAATCGGATTATCACGATGCCGACCATCTATCGGCTGAATCGCATCGCCTTCCAGGACTTCATCGGCCTGCTGCCCGCGCGAACGGGCACCCCCAAGCCCTACGTACTCATCATCGACGAGATCAACCGGGGCAACATCTCCCGCATCTTTGGCGAGCTGATCACCCTCCTGGAGCCCGACAAGCGTCGCGGCGCCCCCAACGGGCTGGCGGTGCGGCTGCCGTACTCCCAGCAGTCCTTCGCCGTCCCGGACAACCTGTTCGTGATCGGGACGATGAACTCGGCCGACCGTAGCATCGCGCTCATCGATGTGGCACTGCGCCGCCGCTTTGAGTTCGAGGAGATGATGCCGAGCGTGGACGTAGTTCAGCAGACGCTCTTCAGCCTCCTGGAGGCGGAGGATGAGGACGTGGAGCTCACCCCCGACCTGGTCGACCTCATCTGCAACGTGTTCGTGCGCCTCAACCAGCGCATCACGGTGCTGCTCGACCGCGACCACCAGATCGGGCACAGCTTCTTTATGCATCTCACGTCGATGGCGGACCTGCACCGCGTGCTCTACCGCCAGGTCTTCCCGACCCTGCAGGAGTACTTCTACAACGACCGGGACCGCCTCGTGCAGCTGCTCGGCGCCTACGACCCGACCCGCACCCAGGGCTTTGTGGAGACGATGCGTACGCAGTTCCGCGACGCCTTCCGCGACGCCTCGCACGCCCCAGACGAGGCACCGTGGCGGCTGCACCCGTACGCGGTGGGGGAACTAGAGGAGGCGCTCCATCGCACCTTCGGCACCGGGGACCGCCATGGCGCATGAGGTGATTTGCCTGCGGGAGTATGAATACCTTCCCTACGAGCGCCTCGGCGGGGAGGCGCTCGACGCGCTGGAACGGCTCGTCGCGCAACGGGAGCTTCGGCTCTTCCGGTTCTACCGCAACCGCCTGCAAGCACAGCAGTTCGTGGGCGTCGTGCAGACGGGCCGCACGACGCTTCTGCTTCTGCCGAAGGTCTACAACCGGGACGAGGAGAACCTGGCCCTGCTGCTGCTCCTGCTGCGCTACACGGGACGGTTGCGGATCCGGCCGACCGGCCTGGCGGACCTTGCGGAGGCCCGGAGTTCGTTTCTGGAGGTGTGGATTGCGCACTTCGCGCGGGCACTCAACCACGTGCTCCAGCGCAACCCCCGCCGCGCCTACATCGACGTGGAGGAGCGAAGTGGTTTCCTCCGCGGCCGCCTTCTAGTCGAGCGGATGCGCACCGGCCGGGCACCGCTGACAGGACAGTACCCTTGCCGCTACCAGGTCTCCACGATGGACCACCGGCTCAATCAGGTGCTGGCGTTCTGCAACCGTCTCCTCCTGGCGCAGACGACGGTCGCGTCAACAGGTACCCTCCTGCGGGCCAACGAGTCACTGCTCGGCGACGTGCAATTCCGCCACGTCGGCGCTGAGGAAATCGACCAGATCCATCTGAACCGGCTCAACCGCGACTATGAGCCGCTGCTGGATCTGTGCCGCCTCCTCCTGAAGAACGCGACGCCCGACCTCCGGAGCGGGCGCATCCGGCAGCTCGCCTTCGTGTTCGACATGAACCGCCTCTTTGAGGATTTCGTCACCGCCTTCCTCGTGCGCAACGCCCACCGCCTTGGCTTCCATGGCACAGTCCCGCTCCGCGACGTGCGGCCGCAGTACGCCCTTGGGAAGCTCTTCGACGCGTTTCCGATGCGCGTGGACCTCCTGCTTGAGGATGTGGCGGGGCGCCGACTTCTCGTGGATGCGAAATACAAGGCCACCGACCCAGAAGCGCATCACGCAGGCTTGGTGCAAGCGGATTTCTACCAGATGCACGCCTACGCCCGAGCCGGAACGAGGCCCTACGACGACGTGGTCCTGCTTTACCCTGCGACTGGCGGCATTCGCCGTACTTACACCGCGAACGGCGTTCGTCTCCACATCCGGGAAATCGACCTGAAGCGATGCGCCAATCTAGAACGGGGTACGGTCGACGTCGCAAAGGCCATACAGGAATTCCGTCAGGTCCTCTCAATCCGTAAAGCAGCCTGATCTAGGAAAGGAACGTGGTCACTTCGCGTTCGGCGCATAGGAAGCCTGTGTAATAATGCTGCACAGTCTGCGCCAAGCCCATGCACCAACGGCGTACCTCACCAAGTGGCTAGGTATCGGGTGCTGAGTGGGCCCCTCGGCGCTCACACGGCAAGGTCGGTCGCGGCTCCGGGCTGCGGCAAGGGCGTGCTCGCCATGCTCGCTCCGGCGTGGCCTCCGCTGCGCGTGGCTCTGCGCGCTCCCGGCCTCCGCCTCCGCCGCTTCTCGAAGGCGCACGTGCATTCGCGTCGCGGCGCTCCGCCGTGGCTGCGTTCCTCTTCACCTAGCACGTGCCTCACCATGTCGCTCACTTCTTTTCCGGCCAACGTCTCTACGCTCAAGTCGCGCGCTATCCCAGCGGTGCAGTCTCGCTCCCTGGTTGTCGCCGTCGTTCGTCTTCATCCCGCTCAGCGTCACGGATGGGCCGCCACGCTGGCCGTCGGGGAGGTCGGTGGCGTCTGTCGTCCTGTGGCTCGGGTGTCTGTCTCGGGTCGCACGCGCGCTCAGGCTCGCAACAGCGCCGTGGAGTTGGCCCGCCGCTATGCGCGTGCACTCTCTGAGCTTCCGGCGTCGTCTTGGCCTGCGCCGCTTCCGCCGGGGCCAGGTCTTGTCCGGGAGGCATCGGCTTCCTATGGTCGCCCAGTGGCCTCGGAGCCGCTGGAGCATGTGGAGATTGAGTGCCTGCCAGGGGGCGGCTTCCTTCTCACGCTTATAGGCGCAGGCTTTGATGGCACCTGCGTGCATGTGGTGCCACAGGAGGCAGCGCTCTGGAGCATCGTGGAGCGGCTCTCAGCGCTGTGCGGCGTGGCACCTTCGTCGGAGCAAGGCACGGAAGAGGCACGGTTGCACGAGGCGCTGGTGTGCTTACTTCTAGCACGCACAGTACCAACCGCAGTCACCCAGAAGGCCGCCTAGGGGCGTTGTCCAGCTTCCTGTGCTTCCAGACAGTGTGCCACGGCTACCCTCACGGGCAATGTACTGTGCCCATTACGTGCAGTGTCGATATGGTTGCCGCACCTCTTGGAAGTTAGGTAGGCTTGGGCGTATATGGTGAGCAACGCCTCCTCGATCTACCACTTCTCCCGTCCATATTCGTCTTGGTTCGTCTCCAGTGGTTCAGCCACCCAGTTATTCTGCTAGCCAGTCTGATTGGGTTACCAGCATGTGGGGATTCTGAAGCGCAATCACCACGATCTGAACAAACCGCCTCCCTCGCAGGGCTGTGCCAGCTCGACGACGTGCAGAGCGCCGAGGTGGTGAGTGTGCGCCCTAACGAATGGTTTGTTCTGGCTGGTTCCTATGTGCACATCTTTGAATCGGAACTTTGCGAGGACTGGACGTTGCTGGTGAACAACGGGTACAGCCCCAGGCTAGCCTGGTCGGACGTGCTCCCTAGCTTTCGTCCCGGGTGGATTGTACTGGTGGACGGACCACTCTCCATGGACAGTGCACGGGTGCGTACCGCGGCGATGCAGCAAGTCGTACCGGAGGCTATCGCGTGGCCCGGGTGGTGATGGAGACGCTTCGCACTCATGTCCTTGCGCCTTGCGTACTCCTCACGAGTATGCTCGCGACCGGTGCGCTCTGCCAAGCTCAGCCGAGGGCCTACGCTGAGCCGGATCTCGTGGTAGGGTCCTCGTCGCTTCCGGTATGGGTGTCTATTCGTGGAGAGGGTTTCACGGATAGCGTGCAGGTCTATGTGGAAGACCTGGAGCGCCCGCTCACAGACCGCAGACGCTATCGTTCGATTACAGATACGTCCTTCCGGGTAGCGATGGTGTTAGGCGCCGAGGCCAGTGCGCATTCGTGGCCATGGACGCTACGGGTGCAAAACGGCCCTCGGGGCATGATGTCACAGCCTTTTGAGGTCCATGTCATTCCGCCCCGTCCCCATATCTCCTCGCTGAAGATCACAGCACCGGATCGCGACGGAGTGCGACGCCTGAGCGTCTATAGTCGCGAGGCTACCCAATACTCGTACATCGTGTGGCGCGGCGATTCTGTTGCTACGAAACCGCTGCTAACAAGCGATAGCAGGTATGCCGTCACCCTAGGGCTGGCTGCAGAGGTTCGGGACCGTAACGAAGGACTCTTTGATTTCCTCGAGCCGGATCTAGTCAAGATCGTCACGCCGGGGCCAGGAGGCGGCGTGTCAGAAACGGTCACGGCGCCGGTTTCCTGGACGCCATTCTGGCGGCGGTGGGAATATTTGAGCTTGCTGGCATTTGCTACAATCGTGATAGGACTGGGAGTCCGCGTTCTCGCATCGGCGCAGCGAACGCGCTCACTAGAGCGCGCCGTTCGGCAACGCACCCTCGACTACGAGGCCGAGGCTACGCGTAATCGAGACCAGGCCAAGCGACTGGAAGCGCTTGACCGGCAGCGCCAGTGGTTCCTCGCGGGAGCGATGCACGAGTTGCGCACGCCGCTAGCCATCATTCACGGCGCGGTGGCCGAGCGCAACGATGGGAAGGGCGAGGCCTTGCCGGTGTCTGAGCAGGCAGTCCAACTCGTCCGCTCCAATGCGGATCGGCTGCGAGGCACCTTGGACGAACTCGCTGAGTTGGCTGAACTCGACCTGGGGGCGCGTCAGATTCAGGCGACGCCGGTTGATGTCGAGGTGTTGCTGCGTACGGTCGTCCAGGCAGCGGCTCCCCTGGCTGCATCCGACGACGTAGAGATTCGATTGGCTGGGGATGAGCAGGCCCGGTGGGCCAACCTCGACGAGAGGGCGGTCCGAACGATCGCCAGAAATCTCATCAGCAATGCCATTCGGCACACGGGGCGTGGCGGCGGGGTCCGGTTCAACTACGGAACAGAGAACGAAGACGGCCTGAGGATCTTCGTGGAGGACGATGGACCTGGAGTGCCCCCAGAGAAGCGCGACCTCGTCTTTGAGCGGTTTACCCAAGGTGGGTCCCCAGATTCGGTCGTTGGGCGCAGCGGCGTCGGTCTCGCGCTGGTGCTGGAGTTGGTCACCCTGCACGGAGGTACGGTAGAGATCGATCAGGCCCATCCGTCACGCTTCGTGGTACGCATCCCCGACGTACTCACGGACCGGCATACGGTCGAGGCAGCCCAGTCGCAAGAGGCCGTGTCCCTGCCTCCGCCGCAGAGCACCCATGCCGCTGCTGGTGAAGACGCCCCGCTCGTCTTGATCGTGGAAGACGAGGAGGACCTTCGAACCCTATTGGTGCTGCACCTCCGTGACACGTTTCGTACGGCAGAAGTGGCCGACGGCGCGAAGGCGCTGAGCGAGATCAGGCGTCTTCGACCGGACCTCGTGCTGCTCGACATCATGCTGCCGGGGCAGGGAGGCATTGACGTGCTGACACAGCTACGGGCGGCCCCTGGGATCGGTCACATTCCGGTCATCACCTTGACGGCTCGGTCCGATATGGGCGTGGCCGCCTACGAGGCGCAGACCGACGCCCACATCCAGAAGCCTTGGAATCGGGCGACCCTGATCGCTCAGATTCAGAGTGCGATCGACATACGCCGCTTGCTTCAGAGCCGTATACCAGACGATGAAGGGCCAGGAGTGCTAGAACTTGGCCTGGACGTCCGCTTCAAGCAGGCGTTGAGACAGACGATTGCCAAGCGATTGAGTGATCCTACGTTCAATGTCAACGCGCTTGCTGAAGCGATGGCTATGGGGCGATCCACGTTCTTTCGATGGATGAAGACCGTCGAGGGGAACACCGCCAGTCAGTTGATTATCGAGATGCGCATGGAGAAAGCTGGGCTGCTCCTCAGAAACGGGATGCGAACCGTGAACACAGTGGCTAGGCAGGTGGGGTACGATAGCGCCGACCGCTTTCGGTCCCACTTCAAGAAGCACTTTGGGGTACCCCCTTCCGTGTATCGCGACCAGGAACCAAACGGAGAGCCGTGACGGCCCAGAGAGATAGACATCGCTCGCAAGGAGCACCAAGGCGTCCCCACGCGCTCATGTCCGAGGCGACGTGAGACAAAACGGGGGGGAATCAGGGACACATGGAGCGGGCGAGTGCCCCATGTTTGGGAGACACCCCAGACGAACGTACCTGCAGTACCACCGCCAGTCGAATGAAATACGTCCGTACCCACGTTCTCGGCTCCAAAGAAGGCACGCCTGAACTCCAGCTGAAGGGCGAGTTGCGCTGGCAACTGGCGCATGGCATCGTGACGCTTCCCCACAGGGTGCTGCGCTCCCGTGCTGCCGCCAGAGTACACTCATGGTCTCTAGCCTGCCTAGTTACCCTTGTGCTTGCCACCAGCGTCTATTCCGAGGCAAGTGCACAGCCATTTTACTTTCCTATCGACGAAGATCGTTATACCCAATACTTCGCCACAGTGTCTGGTGACGCACCCGAGCCTCCAGGTACTGTTAATCCTGAGAATGGGGCTGTAAAGGACGCCTACCATACTGGGGTTGATGTAAACAGGTCTCAGAACGCTTTGGGTGCTCCAGTCTTTCCTATCGCAGGGGGCCGTGTAGTGAGGGTTCTTGGGGAGGCAGCGTCTGCGATCGGGAACACCGTGATTATCGACCACAGTCCTCCTTATGGTCCGTTTGATGGGGTGTACAGCTTGTATGGGCACCTACAGTCTGCTAACGCTAGAGAGTCAGACATAGTCCAACCTGGTGCAACTATTGGGTTCGTGGGAGCGAGTGAAACGCAGTCTGTGCATTTACATCAACCCCAGTATGGTAGGCGTCCTTTACAGCCCCATTCTCAGGATTAACAGTACCTGGAGGCTCGGG